>QHUL01000018.1 GCA_003222115.1 Gemmatimonadota bacterium
CCTCCGGCCCGAGCGGCTCGAGCTCCAGCGGCCGCAGCGCCTCAACCGTCGAGTCGGTCACGAGCGCCGCCGGCGCCGCGGCCATGCGGAGCTCGCTGGGCCGGCCTGTCAGGATCAGCAGCAGCCGCGTGCGCGGCAGCTTGCGCGCCACCATGTGGAGGATCGCCGCGCTGGCGTTGTCCGACGCGTGGATGTCGTCGACCACGACGACGAGCGGACTCTCCTCGGCCGCGGCTTCGACCATCTTGAGAAACGCGTCCGCAAAGCGCAGCGGCATTACGTCCGCCGACCAGTCGGGAGGCTTTGGGACACCCGGGAACGCGCGGGGGATCTCGGGCGACACGCGCGTCAGCTCGGCCAATGCCTCGGGGTCCGCGCCCCCGATCGCCCGCTGCAGCGCGAGCTGCTTTACTAGCTCGGCCAGGACCGCGAACGGCAGCTCCCGCTCGGCGTCGTACGCCTGCGCGCGAGCCACGACCGCCCCTTCCATCTGACAGGTCGAGAGAAACGCATTCGTAAGGGTCGTCTTGCCGACCCCCGGATCGCCTGTGAGCACGATGATCCGCGGCGTGCGGCGCCGCGCCTCGAGCCAGGCGTCGTACAGCGCGCTGAATTCGCGCTCGCGGCCGATCAGGGTCTCGGCCTCGAAGCGCCGTTCCCGAGGCTCGGGGGCCGCCTCCTCGCCATGGCGCCGCGGCGCCGCACCCCGCCCCTCACGTAACAGGTCGGCGATGCGCACCAGGTCGGGGCTCGGCTTCGCGCCCAGCTCCTCGGCGAGCCGCGCCTCGAAGCGGCCGAACACCTTGAGGGCGTTGCTCCGATCCCCGACCCAGGCGCGGGCCTCCATCAGCCCGCGCACGGCATCCTCGGAGAGCGGGTCGAGATCGTGAAGCACCAGCGCGTGCCGCTCCACCGTCCCGAAGTCGCCGACGCGGCGGCCCGCGTCCATCTGCGTCACGAGGCAGTCCCGCAGCTGCGCCATCAGCCGCGCCCGCCGCTCGTCCTTCCATTGCTCGAACGAGGCGGCGCCCGGAACCTCGAAGCCGTCCAGGAACGGGCCCCGGATCTCCACGTTGCGGCCGTCCAGCCGCCGCACGTCCGCATCCACCACGCCGTCGGCGAGCGCCACCGTGGCCTTCTGCACGAGCACGTGCTCGCGGCCCACTTTCGCCTTCAGCACTGAGATCGCTTGCGCGAGGGAGTGGCTCGCGCGCTGCGGCGGAGCGTCGGACCACAGCAGGTCCACCAGGTAATCCCGCGTGAACTTCCTCCCCGCCTCCACCGCGAGGCGGATCAGCAGGGCGAAGTGCTTGCGCGTGCGGAAGCGCACCGGCTCGCCCCCCTCGGCGAGTAACAGGGGCGTCCCCAGAGTGAGGAGATGAAGGTGGTGCGGCGTCAAAACGGCCACCTGAAACGTTGCGGGATGATACTATTAGGCAGCCTGTTCAACGCGGTGTCAACACGTTGCTCGGAGGGTGATTACGTCCCGTTTGACGGGTCAGTTCGGGCGGGCGTCAACAGGCTCTTTCGCCGGCAGATCGGGCAGGCCCGCATCTGGGGCTCCTGACCCAGGATCAACTGCACCGGACCGAGGTGGGCGGTCGTGTCGGCGGTGGTGTCGCTCACCGTCACGCTGAGCGTCATCACCTTGCCCGCCACCGAACCGTGGAATCGTGAGGGAAGGGAGGGGCCGACGTACACCGGGTACGCGCGCAGCACGTATTGCCCCGGCACGTCGAATCGCCCCGCGGCGTCGAGCACGATCGCCTGGTGCACGTCGCCGAAGGTGCAGCCAAGGTGCACGTGGGCGCTCGTGTCGTCGGCCATGAGGCCGGCGTTGTCACCGCCCCACGTGCCCGTGATCACCCCGCCGGCAGGTCTGGTGCCCGCGAGGGCCGGTTGGAACGGCTCAGGCGCCGATCCCTTGCACGCGACGAGCGCGCCCAGCGCCAAAGTCAGCGCTATCCCGACTCTCATATGACGCGACCTCCTCGGCTCACCCTCTGCTGCTACTTCGCCCGCCATCTCCCCTTCGCCAGCAGCTCTTGCACGATGTCGGGCGCCGCGCGCCCCGCCGCCTCCGCCGCGAAGTTGATCACGAGGCGGTGCGTCAGCACCGTCGGCGCCACCGCCTCGAGATCCTCGTAATCGGGCATCGGCCGCCCGTCCAGCGCCGCCCGCGCCTTCGCCCCCAGCACCACATACTGCGACGCCCGCGGCCCCGCCCCCCAGGAGATGTACTCCCTGATGAACGCCGGCGCCTCGGCGTCCGCCGGCCGCGTCATCCGCACCAGCGTCACCGCCGCCTGCACCAGCACCCGGCTCACCGGAATCCGCCGCACCAGATGCTGCAACGCCAAGACGTCCTCCGCCGTCAGCACCACCGACACCGTCGCCGCCACGTCCCCCGTCGTCGCCTCGACGATCGCCGCCTCCTCCTCCTTCGACGGATACGGCACCCTGAGCTCGAACATGAAGCGGTCGAGCTGCGCCTCGGGCAAGGGATACGTCCCCTCCTGCTCGATCGGGTTCTGCGTCGCGAGCACGAAAAAGGGCGCGGGCAACGGATGCGTCTGCCCCGCCGCCGTGACCTGATGCTCCTGCATCGCCTGCAGCAGCGCCGCCTGCGTCTTGGGCGGCGTGCGGTTCACCTCGTCCGCCAGCACGATGTTCGCGAACACGGGCCCGGGCACGAACCGGAACCCGCGCTTCCCGGTCGTCACCTCCTGCTCGATGATCTCCGTCCCGGTGATGTCGGACGGCATCAGGTCGGGCGTGAACTGGATGCGCGAGAAGCGGAGGTCGAGCGCCTCGGCCACCGTCTGCACCATCAGGGTCTTCGCGAGCCCCGGCACCCCCAGCAAGAGCGCGTGGCCGCCCGAGAAGACCGCCGTGAGGATCCCGTCCAACACCTCGCGCTGCCCCACGATGCGCCGCCCCACCTGGGCGAGCAGATCGGCGCGCGCCCGGGCGAGCCGCTCCAACAGCTCGATGTCCCCCTTCGGCGCAGCCGCGGGACGTGGCAGCGGAGACGGTGAGGGAGAGGGGGAAGGGGAGGGAGCAGGGTTCGGCGTCATGTCGGTTGCCAAGGTTACCACATCATACTCCCAAGCGCCACATATGGTTGCGTCCTGGCCGGTTTGCTTGCGAAATTTTTCACAAGCGCGTAGCTTTGCGCCGTGCCGGACCCGCGACCGCTGCGCTACGCAGGGCTCGGCCTCCAGCTCGCGGCCACGCTCGTCGTCTTCGTGCTCGTCGGGCAGTGGCTGGACAAGAAGGCCGGGACCGACGGCGTGTTCACCATCGTCGGAGCGTTCGTCGGGTTCGGCGGCACCCTGTACTCCCTGATTCGCACGCTTTCCAAGGACAAGGACGAGAACGAGCAGTGACGGCGCGGGGGCGCTACGTCGCGGGGCTGGCAGCGGTTGCCGCGGCCGCCGCGGCCCTTAGCTTCGTCCTGCCGCCGGCGGACCGCCGCGGCCTGTGGGCCGCGCTCGGCCTCGCGCTCGTGGTGCAGGGACCGCTCGGATGGTGGCTGCTGTGGGCGATCGGGACCGAGCGCTTCCTGCGGAGATGGGCGGTCGGTATCGCCGCGCGGGTGGGACTCGTGGGACTGACCGCCCTGGTGCTGGTGCGGGCGCTGGGCCTCCCGGCCGAGGCGACGCTGTTCTCGCTCGTGGGCCTGCTCGTGGCGCTGCTCGGCGTCGAAGCGGTGGCGGTGCTACCCGGACGATCTGGACCTGAGGTGCGATGACTCGACTCGTTCCGATGCTCGGGATGGTGGCGCTCGTCGCCGCGCAGCAGCCGGCGGCGCCGGGCAGGAACGAAATCGACATCGTGCATCACCTCGCCAACTCGCACACGCTCGAGATCCCATCCTTCCGCCCGCCGTATTACAAAGAGGTCGAGCTGCCGCAGTTCACGCCCTTCCGGGTGGGACGCCTCGTGATCGATCTCTCGCCCACCCGGCACGTGGTGTTCCTCGTGCTCGCGGCCGTGCTGGTCGGGCTCGTCTTCCTCTATACGTCGCGCGCCGTGGCGCGGGCGCACGCCCAGGGCCGGCCGCCGCGCGGTTTCCCGGCGGCGATGGAGGCGATGGCGCTCTACATCCGGCAGGAGGTGATCCTGCCCAACGTGGGGCCGCATGGCGAGGGGTACGTCAACTACCTGCTCACCGTCTTCTTCTTCATCCTCACGTGCAATCTGCTCGGGCTCCTGCCCTGGAGCGCGACGCCCACCGCGAACATCGCGGTCACGGGTGCGATGGCGTTCGTGTCGCTCGCCGTGATCGAGATCTCGGGGATGCGCGCGCTCGGAGTGAAGGGGTATCTCGGCACGATCTTCTACCTGCCGCCCGGGCTGCCGGCGGCGCTCAAGCCGGCGATGCTCGTGATCATGACGCCGATCGAGATCATCGGGAAGCTCGCCAAGCCGTTCGCGCTCGCGGTCCGGCTATTCGCCAACATGACGGCGGGGCACGTCGTGGTGCTGGCCCTGATCGGGCTGACGTTCTTCTTCCAGAGCTATCTGGTGGGCGTGGCCGCCTCGCTCATGGCCACGGGGATCATGCTGCTCGAGCTGTTCGTCGCGTTTCTGCAGGCGTTCGTGTTCACGCTGCTCACGAGCGTGTTCATCGGCCTGATGCGCGCCGAGCACTAGGGTCGTTTCCAGGGCGGCGCCGATCGGGGGAGAATCGGCGCCACCGACAGACCATCTCCCGCACACGCTGGGAGTGTGACATGCTGCTCAACTTGCTCGCTGTGCTGCAGGAATCCGCCAGCGCCACCGGCAAGGGCTACGCGCTCATCGGCGCGGGTCTCGCGGCGGGCCTCGCCGTGCTCGGCGCCGGCATCGGGATCGGCCGCGTCGGTGGTCAGGCGGTGGAGGGGATGGCGCGCCAGCCGGAAAACAGCGCGCGCATCCAGACGGCGATGATCATCGCCGCGGCGCTGGTGGAAGGGGTGGCCCTGTTCGCGGCGGTGGTCGCGTTCGTGATGCAGGGAAAGGTGACCTTCTAAGCCGAGGTGGGTATGGTGGAAGAGGCGGGCGGCGGCGGCCTCCTCACGGTCGAGGGCGGCCTCGTCATCTGGACGCTGGTCGTCTTCGGGCTGCTGCTCTTCATCCTGAAGCGCAGCGCGTGGCCGGTGCTGCTGCAGGCGGTGCGGGAGCGGGAGCAGCGGCTGGAGCGCCAGCTCGCCGAGGCCGCCCAGGCGCGGGAGGAGGCGGCGCGCCTGCTGGAGCAGCAGAAACAGGCACTGGAGCGAGCCCGGGCCGAGGCGCAGGAGATCGTCACCAAGGCGAAGGTCGTGGCGGAGAAGGAGCGGGCCGCGCTGCTCGCCAGGGCGCGCGAGGAGTACGAGCTGCTGCTCGCCCGGGCCAAGAAGGACATCGAGGAAGAGAAGGCGAAGGCGATCCTCGCGCTGCGGCGCGAGGCGGTGGACCTCTCGATCGCGGCTGCGTCGCGGCTGATCGCGCAGAACCTCGATTCCGAGGCCAACAGGCGCCTGGCGCTGGAATACCTGGCAAGCTTGGAGCAGCGGCCGTGAAGAGCGTCACGATCGCGCGCAACTACGCGCAGGCGCTGCTCCTCGCCGCCCAGGCGGAAGGGGAGGCCCAGGTGGAGGCCTACGGCCGGCTGCTCGACGCCGTGGCCGGCGCGATCCAGGCGGACGAGCGCATCGCCGTCGTCTTGGAGTCGCCGCGCGTCGCGAAGGCCGCCAAGGGGCGCCTGCTCGAGCAGGCGCTGCGCGGCGCCGCCCCGGCGCCGTTCATCCGCTTCCTCCAGGCGGTGGTGCGGCGCGGCCGGCAGGGGCTGATCGGGGAGATCGCCCAGGAGTATCAGGCGCTCCTCGACCTGGAGCTGAACCGCGTGCACGCGGGCGTCGTCCTCGCGGCGGAGCCGGACGACGGGCTCGAGCGCCAGATCGCCGAGCGGCTGGCGTCGGTGCTGGGCAAGGAGGTCCGAGCCCACTTCCGCGCCGATCCGGGGATCTTGGGCGGGGTGATCGTGCGCGTGGGCGACCGCGTCTTCGACGGGTCGCTCAGGCGCAAGCTCACCGTGCTGCGGCGCAGGATGCTGACGGGCGACTGACGGTGCTGATCGACTAGGACGTCGTCGAAGGCGAGAGCGCGCCGGTCGAAAGAGCGCGAGTGAACTCGCGGCTCGGCATCAGCCCGTAAACGGGCTTGGATGGCGCCGCTTCAGCGGCCGTGCCGAGCCGCGGCTTCAGCCGCGCTCCCCGGGCCGTTCGCGTTTCACAGCCGGTACCGCAGTCCTAGCGAGACCGAGCGGCGCCACATGGCGCGCCGCTCGAACCCGGGCGGCAGCTCGCCCTCCCTGAACAGAGAGCTCGTGAGCGCCGCGGCTACGCGCAGTGAGCCGGCGAACCGCCGGCTCACCGGCGACTCGAGCGAGACGCCCACCTGGCCGCCCGCGCGGGTGCGCGTGTCGTCGCCTGCCCGTGACCAGACGTCGATCAGCGGGCCGGCGTGGACGCGCGCGGCGGCGCCGGGGCCCGTGTGTCCCAGCCGCAGCGCGACCTCGGGCGCGACCTCGAACAAATCGAGTGCGTCCTTGAGAATGGCGCCGATGCTGCTGTTCTCGGCGATCAGATCGGCGGTCGCCAGGGACGCGCCGAACCCGAAGCCCAGTCGCCCGAACCGCCGGTCCACCCTGAGCCCGACGCTCGTCGGGTGGTGCGGACGGAAGGCGGTGGGATCGGCCCCGCTATCGCCCGAGACGCCGTCGTAGTAGGACGCCGTGGCCTCGACCGCGAGGCTCCACTGCCCGGCGAGCCGCGGCTGGGAGGCGAGCACGAGGCCGATCAGCAGCAGGCCGGGATGGCGCGCGGTCACTTCATCTCCAGGGTGATCCACCCGGTGGTGGCGTTCTGCTCTCCCTTCACGATCCAGTTGAACCCCGGGTGATACTCCCCGACGATGCTGTCCTGCACGGCGTTGCCCACGAGCTCGTCGTTGGTGTTGATCAGCGACGCAATGGCCGTGAACAGCTTCTGCAGCGCCTGGGCAAACTTCCAGATCTTGCCGGCCGTGGAGGAGGTCGTGTCTTTCCCTGCGGTGAGCGCCCGGTTGGCGCCGTCGACCGCCTCCTCGAGCCGTTTGAACACGTCGTTGTCCGTCTTGATCTGGCACGCGGTGTCGTCGTCTTCCACGGCGAAGACGCGCAAGTCCTGGCCGGGGTGCGCGGCGTGGTAATTGTCGAGCTGCGTCCTGCTGAACAGCAGCACACTACCCGTCCAGTCGAGGTTGTTCTGATCGAAGTAGTACGGCCACGACTGGCGCTCGCCGGCGCACTGGTAGTCCTGGAGCGAGTCCGTCTGCCCGCTCTGCCCGAGGACGTGCACCTCAAACTCGGGAGCGCCCTTCAACCAACCCTCAAAAGTCTTCGTGAAATGGGCCTGCGTGAGGTAGAGCCCCGGGGGCGGTGTGGTCGTCAGCCCGCCCCCGCCGTCGCTGCCGCAGCCGAAGCACCACACGCGGGACAAAGGGGCGCGGAAGTCGGTCTCCACCGGCACGAGGGCGAGCACGGGGGTCGCCGGGGGCTCGTCCGGGCTCAGGACCCGGCGCTCGCCCCGCGGATCGAACGCCACCGGCGCGTCGTGGTCGCGGAGTGCCGTGGCCACGAGCAGGTTCCCGTCCCCTGCCCACGCAGCGCGGTGCGCCGGGACCGGGAAGTAGATCTCGAGCGGGATCGCGGCGTCCGCCGCGCGCAGCAGCGCGGCCGGCGTCGCCGCCGCGCCCCGAGCGAGCGCCGCCGCGGCGCGGCCGCCGTTCGCCGCAAGGAAGCGCTGGAACGGGAGCTTGTGCTCCCGGAAGGGCGAGGCGTCGAGCTGCGACTTCACATAGGCGCGAAAGTCTGGATCCGCGAGCGCCAGGGCCACGGCGCGCGCGAGTTTCTCGGGCGCGGCCTCGCTGGCGCTCGGCGCCGCTGGCGGCGCGGCCGGCGCGGCCGTCCGCTCGGGCGCGGTGACGGAGGGATGGTCGCCACAGGCTATCACTGCTCCCAGTGACGCGAGCGTCACCAGGTAAAGGGCTTTGCGGTACATGGTGCCTCCTGGTTGGTGCGCCGGCGCGATGCCCTGCTTGCGCCGGCCGGTCAACCTGAAGCACCTCCTGCCGTGATTCGTCGCCCGATTCACGCGGCCACCATCCGAACGCCGCGCCTCCCCGCGGGAGCCGGGCGGTTGTAGCTTCACCACCCCATGCTCGCGGTCCTGCTCGCGCTCGCGACCGGAGGCGACACCGTCGCCCTAAAGGACTCCCTGGCGGTCGCCCTAAAGGACTCCCTGGCGGTCGCCGGCTACTGGCAGCAGCAGGTCGCCTACGTCATCTCCGCGGCGCTGGACGAGCCGTCGGCGGTGCTGACGGGGCACGTGCGGATCGCCTACGTCAATCGCTCACCCGACACGCTGCACGACTTCTTCGTGCACCAGTACCTCAACGCGTTCCGCCCCGGCTCGCGCTGGGCGGCGGCCGACTCGGCGGAGGGGCGGGTCCGGTTCCAGCATCTCGCGGACCCCGACTACGCGTTCGAGCGCATCACGCGGGCGACCGTGATGGGACAGGCGATCGCACCCGACTACCCCTACACCCCGGACTCGACCGTCGCGCACTGGACGCTGCCCCGGCCGCTCGCCCCCGGCGACAGCATGACTGTCGAGATCGAGTGGCGGGCGCGGCTCTCCACTGTGCCGCGCCGCCAGGGACGCGCGGGGCGCCGCTTCGACTTCGCGCAGTGGTATCCCAAGGTCGTGGTGTACGACCGGCACGGGTGGGAGGACCACCCGCTCTATCCCGCGGGCGAGTTCTACGGCGAGTTCGCGAGCTACGACGTCACGCTCGATCTGCCGGCGGACCAGGTGATCGGTGCGACCGGGGTGCCGGTGGAAGGGGATCCGGGGTGGGAGCGGGTCAGAGCCGACACCAGCCTGCGCGTGGATTATCAGCGGGGGTACTACGCCCCACGCCCCACGTCCGACGCCCCGGGGCGTGGGGCGTTGGGCGTGGGGTGCGGGGCGGTACAGGTGGCGGCGGGGCGCAAGTGCGTCCGCTTCGACGCCGAGCAGGTGCATCACTTCGCGTTCTCGCTCAACCCGCGGTACGTGTACGAGCAAGGCCGCTACGGCGACGTGGTCGTGCGGGTGCTGTACCTGCCGGGAGACAGCGCCACCTGGGGCCGCGGGCTCGCCCTGGGCCGGACGATCACCGCGCTGGCGTGGCTCGACTCGCTGTACGGCACGTTTGCCTGGCCGCAGCTGATGAACCTGCACCGCATCGACCGGGGGAGCACGGAATTCCCCATGATGGTCATGGACGCGAGCGCGGGGCAGGGCCTGATCCTGCACGAGGTAGGGCACAACTACACGATGGGGATGCTCGCGAACAACGAGTGGCGCGAAGCCTTCCTGGACGAGGGCTTCACGGATTTCCAGACCGGCTGGTTCGCCGAGGCGCACGGCCGGGGGTCCCCGTATCCGGAGCTCGAGGCGCGGGTGCTGTTCCTCGACCTCGAGCGCTGGAGCGAGCCGGTCTCGATGGTGAGCGAGCGCTACCGCGACTTTGAGACCTACGGGCAGATGGTCTACGCCAAGGCGCAGCTTTTCTATGAGCAGCTGCGCTACGTGGTGGGTGACGCGGCGATGCGCCGCATCCTGCGGACCTACTACGCGCGCTGGAAGCTCAAGCACGTGGACGAGAGCGCGTTCCGCGCGGTGTGCGAGGAGGTGTCCAAGCAGGACCTGGCGTGGTTGTTCGGCCAGTGGCTGCACGGCACGCCGCTGATCGATTATCGCCTCAGGCGGGTCGAACGGCGGCGGTTGGCCGATGGCCAATGGCTGACGGCGGTCACGATCGAGCGCCGGGGCGACGGCTGGATGCCGGTCGAGATCGGCGACCGCGACACCATCTACGCCCGCGCCACGGGCCAGCCCGAGGTCGAGCGGGTCGAGTTCACGAGCGCGCGGGAGCCGGCGCGCCTGATGCTCGACCCGCGGGGGCGCGCCCACGACTACGACATGCTGAACAACCGGGAAGAGCGTTGGGGCGTGGGCCGTGGGGCGTGGGAATTCCGCATCGATGATCCCACGCGCGAGACCGCCCGGCGGGACCGGCTGGTCCGTGCGTGGATGCCCGTCGCGTGGTACAACGACGCCGGGGGGGTGACGCTCGGGCTGCGCGAGCGCTCCAACTACCTCGGCGCCTACAACCGCGGGCTGCTCTTCGGCACGGTCGCCACGCGCCCGGCCGCGACCGCGCGGTTCGGCGGCTACCTGCGCTTCGCGGACCCGATCGGCCACCTCACGCCGCGCACCCAAACCAGCGTCGCGGCCTGGGCGATCGAGGGACGGGCGGGCGCGGCGCTCTCGATCGATCGCTCGCTGCGGCGCCATCTCGCCTCCAGGGCCGACCCCCACGTCGGGTTCGACGCGCTGTGGATGGCGACGACCAACCTCACGTACCTCGACCGCCGCCTGTGGGACGATGCCGGGACGCTTGAAGCGGGTCCCTGGGTGGCGACGGCCCTCGCGCGCGGCGCCGCGGTGCTGCGGTTGCGGCTGGGGGCGCGCGGGGCGCTGGTGTACTCGAACCCGGGGATCGGCGTGGTCACGTCCACCCGCTACGACGTGGAGGGGTTCGGCCGCTTCACGGGCGAGGCGAGCGTGCGGGCCCCCTTCTGGCTCGGCACGACGCTCGGCGTGCGGCTGTTCAGCGGCGGCTACGCCGGACGCTCGATTCCCGTGCGCCAACGGCGCATCCCCATCGCCGGCGCGGATCCCTACGAGACCTTCACGAACCCCTTGCTGCGCAGCCGTGGCGCCCTGTTCGTCCGCCCCGACGTCCAGTACCACGCCCCGGGGAACGCCAACCTGCGCGGCTTCCGGAGCGACCTCGCCGGACGCTGGGCCGCGGCCCTCAACGTCGAGCTGACGCGCTCGGTGTTCCGCCGCGAAGCGGGTATCTTGCGGGAGGTGGCGGTGGAGGTTTTTGCGGACGGGGGCGTGGTGGACCCCCTGGCGGTCCCGGCGTCGGCGCCCGGGAGGTGGTATACGACCCTGTACGACGGCGGGGTAGGTCTCGTGGTGCGGCCGCGGGTGCGCGACCTCGGCTGGACCATGCGTCTGGAGGTGCCGCTCGTCGTGAACCGTTGGGACCGGGCGGCGGATTTCCGGCCGGGGGAGGGGAAGCTGGCGCCGCGGTGGCAGTTCAGCCTGGAGCCGAGCTTTTGAGCGTCGCGGATCGCCGCGGGTTCCTGCGGGAGACCATGGGCAGGCTGCTGCGCGAGGCGGCCGCGCTGACGGAGGAGCGCGTGGCGCCGCGCCGCTGGTTCCGGCCACCGGGCGCCGCGCCGGAGATCGCGTTCCTCGCGTCCTGCACCCGCTGCGGCGACTGCATCGACGTCTGCCCGGTGCACGCCATCGCCCCGGCGCCGGCGAGCGCGGGACTCGCCGCTGGCACGCCGATGATCGATCCCACGCTCCAGGCGTGCGTCGTGTGCGCCGACATGCCGTGCGCGCACGCCTGCGAGACGGGCGCGCTCGAGGTGCCGCCGGACGGCTGGGCGTCGGTGCACATGGGCGTGCTTGAGCTGGATGCGCAGCGCTGCATCACGTTCCAAGGCGTGCCCTGCGGCGTGTGCGCGCGGGCTTGCCCGGTGGGGGAGCGGGCCCTCACGATGGACGCGGGCGGGCATCCCGTGATCCGGGTCGAAGGATGCGTCGGCTGCGGCGTGTGTGTGACGGCGTGCGTCACGAGCCCGTCGTCGCTCACATTGAGACTCCAATGATAGAGAGTGCGGAATGCGGAATGCGGAGTGCGGAGTTTCAAGGGCGGAATCCAGGGGCAGGCGATTTCCCGTTCAAACTCCGCACTCCGCACTCCGCACTCCGCAATCCGAGGTTCCCGTGAGCGACCTTCCCTACCGCGTCGAAAAGCCCTGGGGCTACGAGCTCATCTGGGCGAAGACCGACCGATACGTCGGCAAGATCCTCCATATCGAGCCCGGCCACGTCCTCAGCCTGCAGTACCACAACAAGAAGGACGAGTCGATCTACGTGCTGAAGGGCGAGATCGTGCTGCGCATCCAACAGGGCGACACGCTGATCGAGCGCCCGCTGCGTGAAGGAGAATCGTTCCACATCCAACCCAAGGTCATCCACCAATTCGAGGCCGTGCTGCCGAGCGATCTGCTCGAGGCCTCGACCCCGGAGATCGACGACGTGGTGCGGCTCAAGGACCGCTACGGGAGGGTGTAGGTGAAGGTCATCGTGCCGCTGGCCGGCAAGGGGACCCGCCTGCTGCCGCTCACGAAGCGCGTGCCCAAGCCGCTCATCCGCGTGGCGGGCCGGCCCGTGATGGACTACGTGATGGACGCGATCGCGGGCCTGGATCTGGAAGAGCTGATCGTCATCACCGGACACCTGAAGGACGTCGTCGAGCGCTACATCGTCGAGCATTACGACGTCAAGGCGCGATTCGTCGAACAGAAGATGTTGGACGGCACGGCGGGAGCGATCAATCTCGCGCGGCCCTACGTGAAGGGTCCGGTCCTGATCATCTTCGTGGACACCCTGTTCGACGCCGACCTCTCGCTCATCAAGACCGCCGACGCGGATGGGATCATCTGGACCAAGGAGGTCGAGGACTACCGGCGCTTCGGGGTCATCGTGACGGACGGCCGGGGCTACATGACGCGGATCGTCGAGAAGCCGGACACCCCCGTGTCCCGGCTGGCGAACATCGGGCTGCAGTACATCAAGGATTGGAAGACGCTGTTCGAGGGCATCGCGCACGTGCTGAAGCAACCACCCGGCAAGGGCGGCGAGTTCTACCTGACGGACGCGTTTCAATACATGGTGGACCGCGGCAGGCGGCTGCGCGTGGGGGAGGCCACGGGGTGGTACGACTGCGGCAAGGTGGACACGCTGCTCGAGACGAACCGCCACCTCCTCGAGCAGGGCCGGGCGCGTTTGCCCGGGGGCCCCTGTCCCCGCTGCACCATCGTGCCCCCGGTCTACGTGGAGGAGGGCGTCACGCTGCACGACGTGACGATCGGGCCGAACGTCGCGATCGAGGCGGGGAGCTACGTCACCGAGAGCACGATTGCGAACAGCATCCTGGGGCGGAACGTGCGGGTGGTGCGCGGCACGGTACGGGACTCGCTCGTGGGGGACGATCAGGTGATAGAAGGGAAGACGCTGGAGCGCAGCGTGCTGGCTGCGGGGGAGGTGGCGCCCACGCAGTAGCCCCGCTTGACCTTCTCTTGACGCCCACTGTGGCATGCTTCCTTTTGAAACGTTGCTCCCTGTAACGGAGGTGTGCCATGCGTATCATCTCTCTCCCAGCGGCCCTCGCCGCCATGGGTTTATTCGCTGCCTGTCACGAGCCAACCGCTGAGCCCGCCCGACCGCTGTTCTCCGCTGGTGCGGCCGCCACCTGTCCGACTCCCTCGAACGTTACCGTCACGAACGAGGCAGACCTGCTCGCGGCTTTGAGTGCCGCCACCCCGGGCGAGGTCATCGGGCTGGACGGGTTCTTCAGCGTAACGGCGGATGTCATCATCGGGACTCCAGACGTGACGCTTACGTGCGCTACACCCGGGTCGGGGATATTCCCGCAGCCGGGCTTCAGTGGTGCGTGGCTGCTGCAAGTGCACGCAACCGGGGTCACGGTTGATCGCCTCGTCCTAGACGGCGGCGCTGTTGAGGGCCCCTATGTCGCGGGGGCGGACGCGGGTGACGGCTTGTTTGTCGCCGATGGCGCGCAGCTCACAAAAAACCGTGTGACGTGCGGGAGCCCAAGCGGCGAGTGCGCGTTCTTCGTGGGCACCAAGCACGCGGTGGTGGCCGACAACCGTTTTGAATCGGCAGGCTCCGCCACCGGCGTTCACATGCAGAGCGGGATCGACGGCACGCGCGTTGAGCGCAACACGATCGTGACGACTGCGCCGCCCCCTGATCAATTCTTGGGCGCCGGCATCCGAGTGCGCGACGGCAGCAACGTGGTCGTCGCGGACAACGTCGTGCGGGGACCGTGGAGGAACTCGATCGCCACGGCGAACCTCGCCGGCGCCTTGGAGCGCAACGACGTCGGCGGCGCACTGGGGAACGCGGTCCGCATGGTCGCGGTGCAGGACGTCCAGATTGCCAACAACACCGTGTCCTGCGGAGCCGAGTCCTGCGCCCTCCTTCAGGGCGCGGGTGGTGACACGCGAACGACGATCGTGGATAATCGGTTTGAGTCCGCGGGCTCCAATGCAGGGGTGCAGCTGATGAACATGGACGGCGCGCGGGTGGAGCGGAACACTGTCGTATCGACCGCGGCGGCTGCGGAGGGGATTCACGCAAGCGGGATCGCCGCCACGGGCGGTGCGAATCTCGTGGTGACCGATAACGTGGTGACGGGGCCGTGGACCGAGGCCGCGCTCAGCTTCGACGGCGCGTTTGCGGCCCGGGTCGAGCGCAACCGCCTCGAGGGTGCTTTGGACGACGCCGTGGACCTGTTCGGAAGCGAAGACGTTCAGTTTCTGCACAACACGGTGGGATGCGGGGGCAGTGCCTGCCTCTTGGCTGATGGGTCGCCCCGCGCACATATCGCCGACAATCACTTCGAAGCGGCCGGGTCTGCCACCGGCGTGCATCTGCAGAACGGCACGAGTGGCGATCAGATCGAGCGCAACATGATCGTGGCCACGGCGCCATCGGGCGGTCCGGTGTTCGGCGCGATCCGGCTGCGGAGCGGCAGCAACGTGCTCGTCGCGGACGACACGGTACTCGGGCCCTGGAGCAATTCCGTGGCCGCCACCGAGCTGACCGAGAGCCGTTTCGAGCGGAATCAGCTCCGGGGCGCCGTGGGCTATGGTATTCATCTGTCCACCTACGGCACGGCTGTGCCGGCTCTAATGACGAACAATGTGTTTCGCAACAACCGCATCACCGCAGCCGGCAGCGCCGGGATATTGGCCCAGCTCGCGTGCACGAACCAGTTCGTCGGGAACAACCTGCAGGGGAACGCCGGCAACGTGGGCGCGATCTTCGACGAGACTACGGGGGCGAACGTTCTGGTCGGCAACCAGAACGTGGTAATCGACGACGGTGGCAGTTTTGATTGCAACGGGGACGGAGTGGGGGACCCCAACATCATCACGGGGCCGGGGAGCGTGCGGCGAGGCGTGCCGTTCCATCTCCCATCGGGCGTGGCGGCCGGGAACTCGAGCCGGTTGCGCTAGGCGCCGGGCTCGGCTCGGGAGTCAGCGGAGGGCGGCGCTCACGCCGCCCTCTTTGTTGCGGGGGTTGACAGGCGTCAATAGTTCGAGTATTCTAGAACTATGGAACACGCCACCCGCTACGCCGCCATGTTCGCCGCCCTGGGGCACGAGGCCCGGGTGCGCATCGTGCGGCTCGTGCTCGCGGCCCATCCCGACGGGCTCGTTGCCGGGGAGATCCAGCAGGAGCTCGGCATCCCCGCCTCGACGCTGTCGCACCACCTCGACGCCCTCGAGACGGCCGGCCTGATCGCGCAGCGGCGCGAAGGCAGGTTCTTGCGCTACAGCGCGGCGGCCGACGGGCTGCGCGACCTGCTGGGGTTCCTGTACGCCGAATGCTGCACGCGCAGCGGGCTCGTTTCGCTCTCCGCCCTCAAGCGCACATCCGCGACCATAGGAGCATGACCGATGAGCCAGGTACTGAAGGCCCACGTCGCCCTGAACACGCCGCACTTCGAGGAGTCGGTGCGGTTTTATCGCGCCTTCCTCGGCCTCGAGCCGGTGAAGCTGAAGCCCGGGTACGCGAAATTCGACGTCGCCGAGCCGCCGCTCAACCTCACGCTCAACGCCTCGACCACCTCGTGCCTGGGCGCGCTCAATCACCTCGGCATCCAGGTCGCGTCCACGGAGGCCGTAGAGGAGGCGAAGCGGCGTGTCGAGGCCGCGGGGCTCGCGACCTGGGAGGAGCGCAACACGGACTGCTGCTACGCGTTGCAGGACAAGATCTGGGTCACCGATCCCAACGGGTACCGCTGGGAGGTGTTCGTGGTGAAGGCCGTGACGGGGGAAGAGGGAAGGGGGAAGGGTAACACCGCCAAGACGTGTTGCGCGGCATGAGGGGGCATGACACCCGCTGAAGTGCGGGAGCTGTTCGCGTTCAACGCCTGGGCGAGCCGGCGGATCTTCGATGGCGTGGGGCAGCTCGCGCCGGTCGACTACCTGCGCGATCTGAAGAGCAGCCACGGCGGGATCCACGGCACGCTGTGTCACATCGTGTGGGCCGAGCAGCTGTGGCTGCAGCGCTGGCTCGGCAAGCCGGCTCCCGCGGTCCCGCAAGGCAAGGACCTGGCCTCGCTCGCGGACGTGCGCGCGCGGTGGGACGAAGTGGAGGCGGAGCGGGGGCGATTCCTGCGGGATCTCACCGAGGCGAAGCTCGCGGACTCGATCGCCATCAAGCCGACGACGGGCGGGGAGTACCGCCACACCTTCGGGGACATGTTCCGTCACGCCGTGGATCATTCCTCGTATCACCGCGGCCAGGTCGTCACGCTCATGCGCCAGCTCGGCGTGAAGCCGCCCAGCACGGGGCTGATCCTGTTCTGCCGCGAGCGCGACGCCGGGCGCTAGATAGCTAACTTCTGATTTGGCAATGCGTTCCACCAGCCTTGACGGGTGCGGGAACAGCGATTAATTACTGACCGTTCAGTAATTAATTCTGGAGGTTTTTGTGGCCCAGGCCGTCACCCAACGCAAGCGACGTGCGAAGCCTCGCTGGCAGCGCCGCAAGGACGAGCGGCCCGCCGAGCTGCTCGCGGCGGCGCTCGAGGTGTTCGTCGAGAAGGGCTTCGCCGCGACCAAGCTCGCGGACGTGGCGCGCCGCGCCGGCGTGACCAAGGGCACGGTCTACCTCTACTTCGACAGCAAGGAAGCGCTGTTCAAGGCCGTGGTCAGAGAAACCATCGTGCCCGTCATCGCTCAGGGCGAGGCCCTGGCGCGCGCGTTCACCGGCAGCGCCCGCGAGCTGGTCGAACGGCTGGTGCGGGAATACTGGCGGTTGGTGGGGGAAACGGCGCTCGCCGGCATCCCGAAGCTGATGATGGCCGAAGCCGCCACCTTCCCGGAGCTGACGCGCTTCTACTACGACGAAGTCGTGACCCGCGGGCACCGCTTGATGGCCGGCGTGATCGAGCGCGGCATCAAGAACGGCGAATTTCGCCCGGTGGACGTGATGGTCGCCGCGAAGCTCGCGATGTCGCCGCTGATCCACGCCACCGTGGCGCGCCGCGCCTTCGCGTCGTGCATGCCGGAGACCTTCAACGTGCAGCAATACCTCGACACCCACATCGATTTGTATCTCCATGGCATCACGACGCAGTAGTCGTCGGCTCGGCGCCGTTCTCGCATGGCTCGTGGCCGCGCCCTCTTTCCTCGGGGCGCAGCAGCCTGCCACCCCGACGCCGCTGCGCCTCTCCTTCGCCGACGCGGTGCGGGTGGCGTCGGGCCAGGCCACTCCGGTGGAGCTCGCCACGCTGCGCACGACCGAGGCGGACGCCCGGGTGCGTCAGGCCCGGTCGGCGCTGCTGCCGTCGCTCGCGATTTCGGGGGCGTGGGTGAACCGCACCTTCAACTCGAAGTCGCTGGGAATCTCGTTTCCCACCCCGCCGGGACAGCCGGGGCTGCCCGACCTGATCGGGCCGTTCGACAACTACGACGGGCGCGTGCGCGCGACGCAAGCCCTGTTTGATTGGTCCAGCGTCAAACGCGTGCGCGCCGCGGGCGCTCAGGCGGACGGGAGCCGCGCGGAGCGCGGCGCCACGGTCGAAAGCGCGGCGCAGACGGCCGCGACCGCCTACCTGCGCGCCGCCCGGGCCGCTGCCGTGGTGGCGGCGCGGCGGGCCGATTCCAGCATCGCGGCGGAGCTCGTGACGCTCGCCGAAGCGCAGAAGCGGGCCGGCGTGAGCGCCGCGATCGATGTGACCCGCGCGCGCACCCAGCTCGTGACGGCGCAGGGTCTCACGATCATCACTCGGAACGAGCTCGACCGGGCCCGGATCGCCCTCGCCCGCGCCCTCGCCATCGATCCGGCGACTCCGCTCGAGCTCGCCGACACATTGGCTGCGGGCCTCGCCAACGCGGAGGTCCCCGGCGACCGCCAGGCGGCCGTGGCGGCCGCGCTCGCAGGGCGTCCCGACCTGCAAGCCGAAGTCGCGCGCGGCGCGGCGGCGCGGCAGACGGGCAGCGCGATCCGGGCGGAGCGGCTCCCGCGGCTCGACCTGGAGGCGGACTACGGGGTGAACGGCCTCACGATGCCGGGCGCCATCTCCACGCGGCAGGTCGCGTTGCAGGTGACGGTGCCGATTCTCGACGGCTTCCACCGCGAGGCGCGGATCGCCGAGCAGAACGCGACGGTGAGCGAGTCGCGCGTGCGGGAGCGCGACCTGCGGCAACAGATCGCCGCCGACGTGGACGGGGCGCTGCTGGACCTGCGCTCGGCCGAAGCGCAACAAATTGTCGCGGCCGAGCGGCTGCGCCTCGCCACGGACGAGCTGGCGCAGGCGCGCGAGCGCTTCAAGGCGGGCGTGGCGGGCAACATCGAGGTGATCGACGCGCAGTCCAACCTGATCCGTGCGCGCGACACGGACATCGACGCGCGCTTCGCCGCCGCCAGCGCCCGCGTGGCCCTGGCGCGGGCGGTCGGCGTGGCCAGCACACTTCACTAACCCAGCATCCGAACGGATAGAAGACCTATGGCGACCATCATGGAACCCGAGACTCAAGAACAGGCCGGCGCCGCTCGGCCCACGCCGGCTGGGGGGGGGGCCGCCCCGGCCGCGAGCCCCGGCGGCAGGCGTCGCACCGTGTTCCTCATCATGGGCGTCGTGCTCCTCGGGCTGGTCGGCCTCGGGGCGCGGCGCTGGTGGTTCAACCTGAGCCACGTCTCGACCGACAACGCCCAGGTGGACGGGCACATCATCCCCATCCTGCCGAAAGTCGGCGGGTTCGTCACCCTGGTGCGGACGGACGAGAACCGGAGGGTCCAGGCGGGCGACACACTGGTCGTGCTGGACGACCGGGACTACCGCGCGCGGCTGGCCCAAGCGGAGGCCGATCTGGCGGTGGCGCTCGCGGGCGTCTCCAATAAGGCCCGCGTCGGCCAGGCGGAGGCGCAGGTGGCCCAGGCCGAGGCGAACGCCAAGAAGGCGCACGCGGACCTCGACCGGCTGCTGCCGCTGGCGCAGCAGGACATCGTGTCGAAGCAGCAGCTCGACGCGGCCCAGGCGGCCGCGGCGGCGGCGGACGCCGCCCTCGCAGCGGCGCAGGCGGCGCTCGCGGGAGCGGATGCCCGCGTCGCGGCCGCGCGCGCGGTGCGGGACCAGGGGGCGCTGAACCTGTCCTACACCCGAATCACCGCGCCCAGCGCGGGCGTCGTCAGCAAGAAGAGCGTCGAGGTCGGTCAGCTGGTGCAGCCGGGCCAGCCGCTCATGAGCGTCGTCCCGCTCGAGGACGTCTGGATCACGGCGAACCTCAAGGAAACCGAAGTCCAGGACGTGAAGCCGGGCGACCACGTGGACTTCACGGTGGACGCCTACCCCGGCGCCCGGTTCACGGGCCGCGTGGAGAGCCTGTCGCCCGCGACCGGAGCGCGGTTCTCACTGCTGCCACCCGACAACGCGACGGGCAACTTCACCAAGGTGGTGCAGCGGCTGCCGGTGCGCATCCGGCCCGAGCAGCGCGACCCCGCCCACCCGCTCCGGCCGGGGATGAGCGTGGTGGTGACGATCACCACGAAGTAGCGGGCGCATGGCCACCGCTACGCTCCCGCTGCCGGCGCTCGCGGGCGTCGACCGCTACAAGAACCGCTACATCATCGCGGTGACGGTGTCGCTCGCGTCGGTGCTCGAGCTGCTCGACACCAGCATCGTGAACGTCGCCATCCCCCACATGATGGGGAACCTGGGGGCGACGCTCGACCAGATCGCCTGGGTGTCGACGGGCTACATCGTCGCCAACGTGATCATCCTGCCGATCACAGGGTGGCTCTCCGCCTTCTTCGGGCGGCGTCGCTACTTCGCGGGCTCGATCGCGATCTTCGTCGTCTCGTCGTTCTTCTGCGGCAACGCGCACTCGCTCGCCGCGCTGGTGTTCTGGCGCATCATCCAGGGCCTGGGTGGCGGCGCGCTGCTGTCCACGTCACAGGCGATCCTGTACGAGGAGTTCCCGCGCGAGGAGTACGGCACCGCCATGGCGATCTTCGGCGTGGGCGTGATGGTCGGCCCGACGCTGGGCCCGACGCTGGGCGGCTACATCACCGATGCCTTCGGGTGGCCGTGGATCTTCTACATCAACATTCCGATCGGCATGCTGGCGCTGGCGCTGTCGCTCAGCTTCATCCAGAACTCGCGGTTCCAGGTGAAGGCGGACAAGATCGACTACGTCGGGCTGGTGCTCCTCGCCGCCGGGATCGGCACGCTGCAGACGATGCTTGAGCGCGGGGAGCGGCTCGACTGGTTCACGTCGCGTGAGGTCGTCACCTACGCGGTGATCAGTGCGGTCTCGCTCGTCGCGTTCGTCTGGTATGAGCTGACGACGGACCACCCCGTGGTCGATCTCCGGATCCTCAGGAGCCGGCAGCTCGCCGTCGGCGTGGTGTTCGGCCTGGTGCTGGGCGTGTGCCTGTACGCCACCGTGTTCGTGCTCCCGGTGTACCTCCAGAACCTCCAGAACTTCACCGCCGAGCAGACGGGGTTCGTGATCCTGCCGGGCGCGCTCGCGAGCGCGTTCACGATGGCCACTATGGGGCGCACCACCGGCAAGTTCGACGGGCGGCTGTCGATTCTCGCTGGGGTGGCGATTTTCGCCTTGTCGATGTGGAAGCACGCCCACTTCACGACCGACAGCGGGATGGCGGACTTCTTCTGGCCGCTGATCTTCCGGGGCGTGGGGCTCGGCCTCATCTTCGTACCACTCACGAACCTGGCGCTCGCCGACCTG
Source organism: Gemmatimonadota bacterium (assembly GCA_003222115.1). Lineage (GTDB taxonomy): Bacteria > Gemmatimonadota > Gemmatimonadetes > Gemmatimonadales > GWC2-71-9 > AG29. The sequence goes on from QHUL01000018.1 coordinate 20,993, forward strand.
CCGATGAGCAAGATCCCGAACGGGACCGGGCTGTTCAACCTGATGCGGCAGCTGGGCGGGAGCGTGGGCATCGCCGTGTCGGCGACGCTGGTGCAGCGCTTCACGGCGATCCACCGCGCCGATTTGATCGCCAACGTGACGGCTTTCAGCGAGGTCACACGCGAGCGGCTCGCCGGCATCACGGCGCGGCTCATCGCGACGGGCACGCCCGCACCGCTCGCGGACTCGAAGGCGCTGATGGTGCTGAACGGCCAAGTGACGCGGCAGGCGCTGATGCTCTCGTTCGAGCAGCTGTTCCTGTTGTTCGGGGCGTGTTTCGTACTGTCGCTGCCGCTGCTCCTCCTGATGCACAAGGCGAAGAGCATGCCGGGCGGCGGGGGAGGGGCTCACCAATGAACGCGCTGATCACGGGGGCGTCGAGCGGCATTGGGCTGGAGCTGGCGAAGTTGTTCGCGCGAGACGGGCACGACGTGGTGCTCGTCGCGCGCAGCGCCGACAAGTTGAAGCAGCTGGCGGCCGAGCTCGGCACGGCGCACAACATCCGCGCCACGGTCATCGCGGCCGATCTCGCCGATCCGGCGGCGCCGGAGGAGATCTTCCGCACGCTGCGGGCCGCGGACGTCGAGCTGGACGTGCTGGTCAACAATGCGGGGTTCGGGGTGACCGGTCCGTTCCTGGCGACGGACGCCGCGACGGAGCTGCGGATGATCCAGGTCAACGTCACCGCGCTCACCCACCTCACCAAGCTGTTTCTCCCCGCGATGCTGGGGCGGGGCGCGGGCCGCGTCCTCAATGTCGCCTCCACGGCCGGGTTCCAGCCGGGCCCGTTCATGGCGGTCTACTACGCGACCAAGGCGTACGTGATCTCGTTCTCCGACGCGCTGGCCGAGGAGCTGCGGGGGACGGGCGTGACGGTCACGTGCCTCTGCCCGGGGCCCACGCACACGGGCTTCCAGGCGGCGGCGCACATGGACAACGTGCGGATCTTCAAGCTGCCGTTCGTGATGGACGGGGCGAGCGTGGCGCGGGCGGGTTACGACGGCCTGCTCAAGGGGAAGCGGATGGTGATTCCCGGCTTGATGAACAAGTTGACGCCGGTGACGGCGCGGTTCTCGCCGCGCTCGATGGTGACGCGGGTGGTGCGGCTGCTCAACGAGCGGGTGCGGGGGTAGGGGCAGCAGACCTCGCACCGCGCACTCTCCGCCCTTGCGTCCACGCGACCATTCGTGCCGCATTTTCGCCCCTCGATGCCGCAAAATCGCCCTGGTGGCGTTCCCCGTGACCCTTCACCTTCGTTGTGATGGGGTAAACCGTCGCGTCAACCTTGTGCCGCACCTCTGCCGCCGGGTGCTTTGGACCGGCCTGATCGTGGGGGCTGTTGTCCCGTGGACCAGGTTGGCAGCCCAGCGCCCGCCCCCGAGAGTTTTCGCGCGGCTCGTCACGCCAAACGTGCTCGAGTTGATCGACCCCGTCTCCGGCGCGGGCCGGCGGATCTATCAGGCGTCCAGCTGGTCGACGACAGGCCTGACGGTGTCCCCAACGGGGGCGTACTTGGGGCTCCTTGAGGTTCAGGCCGGAGTAATCGAGGGTGTCAACTATCGAGTTCCCCCAAGAGCCGAGCTCGTTCTACTTGATACCGCCGGTGCCGTGGTACGGCGGGTTGCCAAAGACGTGGTCAACTACGTGTGGTGCGGTAGCATGTGCTTGGCGTTCATTCGCGGCTCATTCAATGAGGGCGATCTCAATTATGCTCCGACTGGTGCGTTCGTTCTCGATCTATCGACCGGAACCCCGCATTCCATTCCTGCGCGTCCGTATCCGCACCGCTTGACGTGGGCGCCTTTCGACTCTTCAGTCTATTTCGGATACGGGGATTCGACTGGCTGGCACGTCCGGCGCTATCACTTGCCGAACGGTCCTCTTGAGGCGAGGCGACACCGTGGTAAAGATCTCTCCTTTTCGCCGGACGGAAGGTATTACCTGCGGTACGAGGAGGGGAAGCACAGCCTGTACGACGCACGGACCGAACAGGACATCCCCTTGCCGACGG
>QHUL01000062.1 GCA_003222115.1 Gemmatimonadota bacterium
ATCGGTGACTGCTGTCGCCAAGGGGGCCCCATGTGCCTGACGTCGATGTCGCAGGAGTGGAGGGGGTGGGCAGCGGGAGCCGTGGCACTCGTGGTTGCCGCCTGCGGTGGGGAGACGAGTCCCACCCAGCCGGCGGCGCGCACCTTCGCCCGGGTGAGCGCCGGGGGCTCTCACGCGTGCGGCGTCACGCCCGGGGGCGCGGCGTACTGCTGGGGCGCCAACGTTAACGGCCAGCTCGGCGACGGGACCACGACCGACCGGTTGAGCCCGGTCGCGGTGGCGGGCGGACTGAGCTTCGCCGCGGTGAGCGCCGGGGACCTTCACACCTGCGCCCTCACGGCCGGGGGCGCGGCGTACTGTTGGGGCTACAACGGCGATGGCGAGCTCGGCGACGGGACCACGACCAACCGGTTGAGCCCGGTGCTCGTGGTGCAATGACGCGGGCTCGTCAGCTCACGAATTGAACGTGGAAGCGGAGAAGGCACGCTCCGTCAAGGTCGCAGTCACCCCCAGGAGGCCTGAAGTCGCCCGAGCCTTGACGCGCGCAACGACGCCCGGCTTAGTTTCGGCAGTCGGAAGGCGGTGCGCGTGATTGTTTCATTGTTCACCCTACTGCTGCAGGCCGCCCCCGCGTCGACACCCTCGGCCACGGCCGGGCCGGCGCAGCGGGACGCGAAACCCGTGCGCGTGTGGCTCGGGTCGAGCGGCTCCCTGCTGCGGGGCGATCGCGTCCGCGTCTACGTGCAGACCACGGAAGACGGATACGTCGTCGTGCTGCACCGCCGCACCGACGGCCACATCGAGGTGCTGTTCCCCGCCAATCCCGCCGACGACCCTCTGGTGCGCCCCGGCACCTACGAGATCAAGCGAGCCGGAGACCGCGAGTCGTTCGTCGTGGAGGAGCCGGACGGAACGGGGCTCGTGCTCGCGGCGCTGTCGCCCGCGTCGTACCGCTTCGACGAGTTCGTGCGCGCGACGTCCTGGGACCCGAACGCCTTGGCGCCGTCGTGGTCCGGCGCGGACGCGGAGGGCACGCTGGCTGACATCGTGCAGCGCATGCTCGGCGACGGATACTTCAATTACGACTTCGTGACCTACACCGTCGCACCGCGCTTCTACACGATGCAGGACACGGCGCCGCAGTCCCCGTTCTACCCGTCCTGTGTAGGCTGCTCCTTCGTCGGGGTCCAAGTGATCATCGCTGAGCCCCTGTTCGGCTGCGACGCGTTCTTCGCCCCCTGCGTCGGCGTCCGACGCTTCGCGCATCGGGACCGCTTCACCGACTCCGGAATCCGCAGCGTCGACCTGCCGATGAACGTCATCGCGCTGGCGCTCGGGCCGGCGCGGACCGCCGCGACCGCCCGAGTTGTGCCGCGGAGCCCACGGCTCGTGTTCAAGCCCCCGGCTGGAGCCGGGCCGAGCCGTCCGATCGAGCCTCGCGCCCGCGCCCCGGTCGCGATGCGCGCGATCCCGCTCGGTCCGGGGAGCGAGGGGGCGGTTGCTCCGCGCAGACGGGCCGCGCCCAGCTACACGGCACCAATGCCCGGTCGCGAGGCGCGACTCACGTTGACACCGACTCCGGTGAGAGAGGAGCCGGCAGGCGTGGCGCGCGGCAGTGTGCAGTTGATCGCCCTGCCGCAGGGGTCCGTTGCTCCCGCGCTCGTGCGCCCCGGCGCCGCGGTGATGACTCCGTCGGGAGTCCCGGTGCGCATGGCGGCGCCATTCGGGGTCCAGCCGCTGGCGCGGTCGAGCGTGGTGGGTGGCGCCGGAGCCACGGCGCAGCTGCCCGCGGCGCAGCTGCCCGCGACGCAGCTGCCCGCGACGCAGCTGCCCCCAGCGCAGCTGCATGGCATGGCGCTGCCAGGGGCCACGTGGCGTGCCGTGGGATCCCGCGGCGCCGTGGTGCGCGCGACCGGACGGCCGCGCTAGCGTACACCGCCTCAACCTCTCAACGCGGGCGTCACCGCTGCAGCACTGGCGCGTCGGAGCATGGGCGCCTGGAACGTGCCGCTGTTGCCCGGGAGGACCCTATGCGTGCCATGCGGTGCCGTCACCTCCTCTGGACGCTGCCCGCCGCCCTCGCGGCCGGCATCCTCGGCTGTGAACAGGTGCGTCCGACCCAACCCTCCGGGGCCGCAACGAAGCTCGCCTTCACGGGGCAGCCCACCAACGTGGCGGCGGCCCAACCGATCACCCCGGCGGTCCAGGTCGCGGTCCAGGACGCCGTCGGGAATAGCGTGCCAGGGGCGACGGACGCGGTGACGGTGACGCTCGGGTCGAATCCGAGCGGGGGGACCCTGGGGGGCACGATGACGGTGAGCGCGGTCCAGGGCATCGCCACCTTCGCAGACCTGCGGATCGATCGGCCCGGCAGCGGCTATACGCTCGGCGCGAGCGCGGCGGGGCTGAGCGGGGCGACCAGCACCCCATTTGCCGTCACGCTGACCTTCGCCGCCGTGACCGCCAGCGGCCTACACACCTGCGGGCTCACGATCGTCACGGGCGCCGCCTATTGCTGGGGCGCCAATGGCAGCGGCCAGCTCGGCGACGGGACGATGACGAACCGGTCGAGCCCGGTGCTCGTGCAGGCTCCGGCCGGTGTGAGCTTCGCTGCGGTGACGGGCGGCGACTTGCACACCTGCGGGCTGGCGACCGGGCTGAGCGCCGCCGCCTATTGCTGGGGCGGCAATGGCAGCGGCCAGCTCGGCGACGGGACCATGACGAGCCGGTCGAGCCCGGTGCTCGTGCAGGCCCCGGCCGGTGTGAGCTTCGCCGCGGTGACGGGCGGCGCCGCACACACCTGCGGGCTCACGACCGGGCTGAGCGCCGCCGCCTATTGCTGGGGCGGCAATGGCAGCGGCCAGCTCGGCGACGGGACCATGACGAGCCGGTCGAGCCCGGTGCTCGTGCAGGCGCCGGCCGGTGTGAGCTTCGCGGCGGTGACGGCTGGCGCTGCCCACACCTGTGGGGTCACCGCCGCGGGCACCGCCTATTGCTGGGGCGACAATGGCTTCGGCCAGCTCGGCGATGGGACCACGACGAGCCAGTCGAGCCCGGTGCTCGTGCAGGCTCCGCCCGGTGTGAGCTTCGCCGCGGTGACGGGTGGCGTTGCCGACACCTGCGGGGTCACGGCCGCGGGCATCGCCTATTGCTGGGGCCGCAACCTAGAGGGCCAGCTCGGCGACGGGACCACGACGAACCGGTTGACCCCGGTGCTCGTGCAGGCTCCGGCCGGTGTGAGCCTCGCCGCCGTCGGCGCCGGCGACTTCCACACCTGCGGGGTCACCGCCACAGGCGCCGCCTATTGCTGGGGCGCCAATGGCAGCGGCCAGCTCGGCGACGGGACCAACACGACGAACCGGTTGACCCCGGTGCTCGTGCAGGCGCCGGCCGGTGTGAGCTTCGCTGCGGTGACGGCTGGCGCTGTCCACACCTGCGGGGTCACGGCCGCGGGCACCGCCTATTGCTGGGGCCGCAACGTAGAGGGCCAGCTCGGCGACGGGACTACGACCGACCGGTTGACCCCAGTACGCGTGGTGCAGTGAGGGGCGCGAGTCACCCCCGCAACGCTGGCGCGCTGGCGAGGAACTTCTCGACGTTGTCGCTGCCGATCGCGGGTCGCAGGTACTCGAGCACGATCCGCCCCAGCCGCGGGATGTCGTCCTTCTGAAAGCCGGCGGCGGCGAGCGCCGCATATAACCCCGCGGGCCCCGCGACCGCGGCCATCTCCCCGGTGCGCGCGCCGCTCATCAGCGCGCGGCCCATCAGCCGCTCGCTGTGCGGCAGAGCTGCCTTCACGCCGTCGAACGCGACGCGGTCGAGGCTCGCCCGCAGCGCCATCAGCAGGGCGCCGATGCCCTTCTCGGCCTTGTCTTCGGTGATTTCGAGATTGCCGATGACTTGCTGGACGAGGTCCATGCGGGACAAGAATACCACGGGCCCGGCCAGCTCGGGAAGCTGGCAGTGCGAAAAGCCTGATCGTGGGGAGTAGGGAGTGGTACCCTGCGGTGCGCCAACGTCTGAACGCTCGGCACCGTCAAGTACCACTCCCCACGCACCACGCCGTCTTATTGTCCCACCGTGAAGTCGATCCGCTTCAGCACCGTCCCCGCCGCGTCGCGCACCTCCACGTGCCAGGCGCCGGTCCAATCGGCGGGTACGGTCTTCTTGCTCCAGGTGCGCCAGGGCGAGCCACCTACGGCCAGCTCGACGTCGCCCACTTGGGTATCGCCGTGGAACCAGACGTGGTGGATCGCGGTCGCGGCGGTCGCGCCGCTGACCTTTGTCCAGAGCACCACCTGGCCCACGTCCACCGGAAACGCGGTCCCCGTGTCTTGCGGCACCCGGTCGACCACGGACCGTGCGACGACCGCCTCGACGACGCTGACGCTCGCGGCCGGCGCGGCCGGCGCGGCGGCGGGTGCGGCGGCGTGCGTCGTGTCTTGCGCGGCGAGACCTTGCGCCAAGAGCAGGGCCAGCGCCGCGATGCTGATGGGCTTCATGAGGACTCTCCTGTCGGGTCCGGCTGTTGTACGACCCGCCGGCGCCGGAGTTCCAGCCAGCCGCCCACGAGCGTCGCCAGCAGGCTGCCCGTAGCCGTCCCGACCGTCTGGAACAGGCCTTGGTACTCGAGCTGCCGCCCGTGGCACTTCGCGGCGAACAGCGGGCCGACGAGCCGGCTGCAGGACTGCTTCTGGGTCAGCCAGAACCCCTGGCCTGCCGCGACCCCGAGTACGAGGGGCAGCGCGGCGAGGAGTAGATGGCGTAGCATGACTCTTCTCATGGCGCCCTCATCACGTAGAGGAAGACATAGTTGAAGATTCCCGTGAGCAGCGCGACGCACCACACCAGCGCGACGTAGGGGCCGGTCAGGTGGTGCAGTGGGCGGAGGGTGGGGACCGCGCGGCTCGTGAGCTGCCAGGCGATGCCGGCGAGCGTCGCGATCGCGAAGGCGAGATGGATCTTGAAGATCGGCAGCGCCGCGAGCGCGGGACGCCGCGAGCTCGGTTGCATCAGGAACGCGAATGAGACGAAGACTCCGAGCTCGACCACGACCCACGCAATCATCAACGCGGCGTGGAGGCGTAGCCGCCCGCGGCGCACCCGCGTCGCGGCGTACGCGATGAGCGGCGGTCCGACCATCGCCCAGACGAGCCCCGCGACGGCCTGCGGCGGCGCCATCACCGCCCTCGCGCGATCCTCCACCGGTCCGCCACCCGCCCGTCCTCCACCACGCAGTACTCGTCGAAGTGCGCCACCGTAAGGCACGAATGATTGGGGATGATCTCGATCCGCTCGCCCACCTGGAACCGCCCTTCGATCGTCGCGCGCGACTCGGCGCGGATGAGGCCGTGCTCCTGTGACAGCGTGGCCACGCTGAGCTCGGGATGACCCTTCACCGCGCCCATCGCCGGCGGCCCCACGTGACCCGGCCCGGCATCCTTGGAGAGAGCGAGCGCGCCGGCGTCCACGATGAAATGGGAGGCGCCCGGTTGATGCGAGACCACGGACGCGAGCACGGTGACCCCTACGTCTTCCGGCGCGCAGCACCCGATCAGCACCATCGTGCGGTCGTAGAACACGTAATTCCCCGGCCGCGCTTCGGTGACCCCGGTGAGGTCCTCCACGGCGGCCATGGACGGCGTCGAGCCGACGCTGATCTCGCGCACGGCAATGCCCTCCCCGCGGAGCCGCTCGGCGAACCCGACCATCACGCGGCGCTCCTCCTCCGCGACCCGCGCCGCCTCGCCCTTGTTGGCGGTCCGGTAGGCGTGGCCCGAGTGGCTCAGGATGCCTTCGAACACGAGGCCGCGCTCCCGGGCGAGCTCCCGGCCCACCTCGAGCGCGTAGGTTGACGCGGGATCCACGCCCGCGCGGTGGTAGCCGCAGTCCACCTTCAGCCAGACGCGCAGGCCGGAGCCTGCCAGGGCTCGGGCCGTCGCGAGGTCGTCCACCACGACCCGCAGCGTGGCCCCCGTCTCGTCCACGATGCGGCGCACGTGCGGGAGATGCGTCGGGTCGAGGGGAAAAGCCCAGGTGAGGTCGGTCAGCCCGCCACGCGCGAGCTCCCGGGCCTCGACGAGCGTCGCGACCGTGAGCCCGTGCGCGCCGTGCTCCAGCTGCAGGCACGCGAGCTCCACGCACTTGTGGGTCTTCGCGTGGGGGCGCAACCGCACGCCGAGGCGCCGCGCCCGTTCTGCCATCCGGGCGACGTTGCGCTTCACCACATCCAGGTGGAGCAGCAGAGCGGGCGTTTGGACCGGCGGGGACTCACTGATCATGTGGGTGACGGTACAGGGACCGGGCGGCGCACGCGCTCGATCACGAGTGCGGCGAGGAGCAGCAGGCTGCCCCAGGTGTAGTTGGCCTGGCCAATGAACCATAACCAGCTGGGATAGAGCCCGAAGGTCAGAACCCCCGACGTGAGGATCCCGGCCACGCCGAGCAGCGCCCATCTCCAGATCTCCCGGCGCGCCGGGTCGGGCGTGGAGCGGGACAGCACGGCGACCCACGCCGGGAAGGCAAGGGTGTGGTAGTACAGCCACGCGACCGGCGAGGCCAGCACGGCGAGCAGCGTCACGAGGCCGACGTCGGACAGGGAGTCCTGCGCGCGCGCCGGCCGCCGCAGTGCGACCAAGACCGCGCCCACGCACAAGCCGGTCGCCACGGCGATCCAGGCGGACGGCCACTTGAAGAAGAACGCGAAGCCCGCGAGGGACTGCGTGCCCATCCGGCCGAGCGTCGTGCCTTGCTGACTGAGCCGGAGCCATCGCGCGAGGGACTCCACCGCGCCCACCGGTCCGTACGGCAGCATCGCGGCGACGGTCAGGCCTGCGGCGACGGCCAGCCCGGCGGCGAGCCCGCGCCACCGCCGCCGCACGAGGAAATACAGGAACACGAGAGCGGGGAACCCCTTGATCGCCGTCGCGAGCCCCAACCAGCCGCCCGCGCGTGCCTCGCGCCGCTGCTCGAGTTCCGCGGCGGTGGCGACGATCAGCCCCAGGAGAATGGGCGTGACGTTCAGGTGCTCAAAGTTGCTCTGGAGCGGCTTGCCCACGGCCGCGACCGCCAGGACGATGGGGCGCCAGCCCGTGGTCCAGCGCCGCGCGAGCACGAGGGCCCAGCCGAGGCAGCAGACGTTGAGCGCGGCCCAGCACGCCTTCGCGACGGTGAGGCTCGAGCGGGCAACCAGCGCGAAGGGGACGAGCCCCAGCGCGGTGAAGGGAGGCCACCAGATGCCCTTCTCCGGATTGGCTTCGTACAAGGGGAGGCCGCGGAGCAGCCGCTCGCTCTGCTCCAGCTCCTGAGTGAAGTCACCGCCCTTGTGCACGCCGATCGGGATCACGACCGCGGCGTAGAGGGCGCTTACGGCTAGGAGGACGCGCCGTTCCCGCGGCGTCACTCCGGGCGCCGCCCGCTTACTTCGACCCGCCTGATGCGCTCGATGCGGCCCGCGCTGCCCACGAACATGGAGGCGAACCACCCCGTGAGGCCGACGACGATCGAGCCGAGGATCGCCGCTCCGAACCCGCTGAGCGTGAACCCGGGCATGAGCCACGCCACGAGCGCGAGCGACACGCCGTTGACGACGAAGATGAACAGCCCGAGCGTGACCACGGTGAGCGGGAGCGTCAGCACAAGCAGGATCGGCCGGATCACGGCGTTCACGATGCCGAGCAGCAGCGCCGCCACGACGAGGTTCCCGACGCCCGTGATCTGCACCCCCGGCACGATCGTGGCGGCGGCCCACAGGCCCAGGGCCGTGATGATGAGCCGGAAGACGAACCCTCTCACCGAGCCTTCCAGGCCGCGAGATTGCGCTCGAGCTGGCCCGAGTGCTTCTCCAGGTGCTCGGCGTAGATCATCAGCCAATCTTCGGCGGCGTAGCGCCCCGACTCGCTGTGCGTGCCGACCCGTTGCCAGTCCCGGTCCGTCATGCGACGCAGGACGGGCACCGTGTTGGCACGCACCGCTTCCACGGTGAGGAGGGCGGCGTCGAGGGGGAGGGCGTGGTAGTCGAGCCGCGCGGCCCACCGGTCCTGGTCGTAGCCCTGGATCACGGGCTTGTCCTCGGCGAGGAGGTAGCGGAGCCGCATGTGGGCGTTGCTCTCGCTGTCCGCGCAGTGGACGATGATCTCGTGCGCGGACCACCGCTTGGGCTCGGGGCGCCACTTGAGGGCGTCGGGTGGGATCTTGGCAAGGGCGGCTTTCAGCGACGCCGGCCCGCGGGCGTAGCGATCGATCAGCGCCGTGCGTTCCTGAGCGGACAGGGCCATGTCACTCCTTTGCTTGTCGCCACACCAGGTCCCAGACGATCAGGGCCGTCGCGGCGACGCTCGCCGTGAGCAGGATGGATCGCACGGGACGGAGCGACGTTTGTGAAATGTCCCACAACGGGTTCGCAGGCAGCGCGGGGAGCCGTGGCACGACGATGCCGACATAGAGCCAATCGATGACCACGACGCACAGGATGAGGCAGCCCAGAATGGTCGCAAACCGCTCGGGGCGGCGCGCGAACAGCCGCCCGGCGCCCCACCACAGCGCCACCGCGAGGGCGCAGGCCGTCGCCCACACGCGCCAGTCGCCCAGCACGACTCCGGCGACGACGACCCAGATGAGCCCGCCGAGAATCGCGCCGGCGACCGCTCCCAGCAGGCCCCAGCGCTGCCCCGCCGTGAACTGCATGGCGGAAAGATAACCGCTAGCGCGCACGCCCGGCGACGAAGCGCGCGGTCGTCCCGGGCGTCACCTGGATGCCCACGCGCTGCTCGAACAGGATCGCGCCGCGCAGCGAGTCCCCGGACACTGCAGCGCCGATGCCGCCGAACGGCCCCAGATCGGTCGGCCAACCGTAGATCAGCGCCTGCTCCGGGCTGCCCACCCAAGTGACGGCGAGCGTCTCGGCGCGCGGGGACTGGAACACCACGGCGCCCCGGAGGCGGCAGGCCCGCCCCACGGCGACGCGGCCCGTGTCGAGGACGACGTCGCGCAGCTTGAACCGGTCGCCCGTCTGAACGAGGGTGAGCGTGTCGCCGCGCGCGACGACCCAATGGCCGGCGTAGTGCCGCGCGTAGCGGCTCACGAGGCGCATGGCCGGCGCCTGGCACGGATCGGAGGGGCCGCAGGCCGCGAGCGCGACGACGATCGCCGCCAGGGGCGCGGGTCGCATTAGGGCGCGACGCTGTCGGCCGCCCGGACTCTCGCGCTCGTCGAGTCCGCCACCCGCATCGCCTTGCCCACGCCGGTCGCGCCGGGGATGCGGGACTGCGCCAGGATGCTGTCGCGCTGCCGCTCGCTGAGCGTGTCGCCGCGCGCCGCGCCCGAGGTCCGGGTCTGGCCGCCGCCGCACCCGATCGCGGGGGCGAGCAGCAGTCCGAGGAGAAGATAGCGTTTCACGGTCGTCTTTCGTTCGGGAACGGCGTGCAACTTGGCGCCGCGCGCGTTCGCTTGCAACTTGTGGGGCGTGTACGAGACCCGGTCGCGGTGGAGGCCCCCATGGTGGCTCGTCCTCGGTGTCGTGTGGGTGCTGGGCGCCGCGGTCGGCGGCCATTACCTGACGCGCGGCTGGGTCCCCCACGATGCGGGGAGCCTCGCCCAGAGCGCCGAGCGGGTCCTCGCCGGCGAGCTGCCGCACCGGGACTTCGACGACATCTATACCGGAGGGCTGAGCTTTCTCCACGCGCTCGCGTTCCGGTTGTTCGGGACGAGCCTCTTGTCGCTGCGCCTGGTCCTGTTCGCCGCGTTCCTGGCGTGGCTGCCGGCCGTGTACTACGTGGCGGGGCGCTTCGTGGCGCCGCTCGCGGCGGGCCTCGCCACGCTCACGGCCGCGCTCTGGACCGTGCCCAACTACTCGGAGGCCGTGCCGTCCTGGTACAACCTGTTCCTCGCGGTGTTGGGAGTGGCCGCGCTGTTGCGTCATCTCGAGACAGGGGGCCGGCGCTGGCTCGTCGCCGCGGGCGTCGCGGGCGGGCTGTCGTGCCTCGCGAAGATCGTGGGCCTCTACTATCTGGCGGCGGTCCTGCTGTTTCTCGTCTATCGGGAGCATTGCCTGGCGCGCGAGCAGCCGCGGCCGGGGGGACGCGGGTACGTGCGCGCGGTCGGCGCCGGCCTGGTCGCGCTCGTGGCGCTCGTCGCGGGACTGATCAGGCGGCGCGCCGGAGCGGTCGAGCTGATCGACTTCGTGGTGCCGGTGGCGGCACTGGCAGCGTGGCTCACCTGGCAGCTCTGGTCCGAGCCAGCCGGGTCGAGCCGCGACCGGTTCGCGCGCCTCGGGCGGCTCGTGCTTCCCTTCGCGCTTGGCGCGGCAGGGCCGATCCTCGTGTTCCTCGCGCCATACGCGCTTTCGGGCTCGCTCGGCGCGCTCTGGGCCGGCGTCTTCATCGTACCGGCGAAGCGCTTCCGCTTCGCCACCATGGATTTTCCGGCGTTGTGGACGACGCTCGTGGCGCTCGCGCCGGCGGCGCTCGTGTGGCGCGCGCGACGCTGGCCGGCGGCGTGGCGCCAGCGGGCGGCGCTCGGGCTGGGCCTGGGCCTGCTCGCGGCGCTCGTGTACGGCGACCGCCTGCCGGTGTATCGCGGGGTCTGGTACGCCGCCCGGCCGCTCGTGCCGCTCGCGGTGCTCGCGGGGGTGGCCCTGCTCTCGGGCCGGACGGCGCTCGGCGCGCCGCCCGCCCCGCGGCGCCAGGAGCTGCTGCTGCTGCTCGGCGTCGCGGCGCTCTGCAGCCTGGTGCAGTTTCCGTTCGCGGCCCCGATCTATTTCTGCTATGTCGCGCCGCTCGGGCTCCTCGCCGCGACCGCGGTCGTGGCGACGTGGGATCCGGCGCCGCACCCCATCGGGGGCGCGCTGCTCGGGTTCTACCTCCTGTTCGCGCTGCTCTGGGTGAACACCGGCTTCATCTACGCGATGGGGCTGAGCTATCTTCCCGACCGCCAGACGGAGCCGCTCGCGCTGGCGCGCGGCGGCGTGCGGGTGAGCGCGATCGACAAGGCCATGTACGAAGAGGCGGTCACCGCCGTGGGGGCGCACGCCCAGGGCGACTACATCTGGGCCGGGCCCGACTGCCCCGAGGTGTATTTCCTCGCGGCGAAGCGCAATCCGACGCGCACACTGTTCGACTTCTTCGACGAGCCCGCCGGCCGCACGGTCCGGGTGCTCGATGCCATCGAGCGGCACGACGTGCGCGTCGTCGTGTTCAACCGGCGCCCGCCGTTTTCCGGGGCCCCCCCGAGCGATCTCGTGGAGGCGCTGGTCGAGCGGTTTCCCCGTACGCTGGACGCGAGGTGGCTGCACGTGAGGTGGCGGGAATGAGGCTCGGCGCGGCCGCCCTGGAGCACACGCTGGCCTACCGGCTGTGGCAGGCGCCCTTCGCCGACAAGAAGCTGGCGCCGCTGTTCGCGCACAACGACCTGCGGGCGGTGCGGCGTGTGCTGGACGTGGGCTGCGGGCCGGGAACGAACACCCGCCATTTCAGTCACGCCGACTATGTGGGCGTGGACATCAACCCGCGCTACATCGCCTACGCGCGGCGGCGCTACGGGCGGGAGTTCCTGGTGGCGGACGTCACCGCCGGCCCCGACCTCGGTGCGCGCTTCGATTGCGTGCTCGTCAACAGCTTCCTGCACCACGTCGACGACGCGGAGGCCCACCGCGTTCTTCGCCACCTGGCGCCGCTCCTCACCACGGACGGGCACCTGCACGCGCTCGAGCTCGTCCGGCCGGTCGGCCGCTCGGTGGCGCGGCTGCTCGCCCGGCTGGACCGGGGCGCGCACGCGCGGCCGCTTGGGGCGTGGCGCGCGCTGCTCGCGACCCATTTCGAGCCCGTCGTGTTCGAGCCGTACCGGCTGGGCGCGCTCGGCATGACGCTGTGGCACATGGTCTATTTCAAAGGGCGCGCGCGAACGCGATGAGCCCCCCGCGCGTCTCGGTCGCCGTTCCTCTCTACAACGAGGAGCACGGCCTGCCGGAGCTATTGCGGCGGCTCCGCGCCGTGCTCGACGGGCTGCCGGGGGGCCCGCACGAGATGGTGTTCGCGAACGACGGCAGCGCGGATCGCACCCTCGAGCTGCTCGAGGAGGCCGCGCGCGAAGACGAGCGGGTGGTCGTCGTCTCGCTGTCGCGGAACTTCGGACACCAGGCCGCCCTCACTGCGGCCCTGGACCACGTCAGCGGCGACGTCGCCGTGCTGATGGACGGGGACCTGCAGGATCCGCCTGAGGCGATCCCGGCGTTCCTGGAGCGATACCGCGAGGGCTACGACGTCGTGTACGCCGTGCGGGCGAAGCGAACCGAGCCGTGGTGGTTGCGGTTCTGTTACTTCCTGTTCTATCGCGCGCTGGCGCGGATGGCGCAGGTCCGCCTGCCGCTCGACGCAGGGGATTTCGGGCTGATGTCGCGGCGCGTCGTCGCGGAGCTGCGCCGCTCCCCCGAGCGGCACCGCTACCTGCGGGGCCTGCGGGCCTGGGCCGGCTTCCGGCAGATCGGCATCCCGGTCGCCCGCTCGGAGCGCTATCAGGGGAGCAGCAAGTACGGCTTCACGAAGCTGGTCGGCCTGGCGCTCGACGGCCTGTTCGCCTTCTCGACCGTGCCGCTGCGGGCGGCGGCCCTGGTGGGGGGTCTCGCGATTCTCGCCTCGGCCGCCTTCGCGGCCTATGCCCTGTACGCGAAGCTCGTGCTGCACCGATCGCCGCAGGGATTCACCGCATTGATCCTCGTCATCACGTTCCTGTCGGGCGTGAACCTCTTCTTTCTCGGCGTCATCGGCGAGTACCTGGGACGCGTGTACGAGCAGGTGAAAGCGCGGCCGCTATACGTTGTGGGCAGGGTGATTCGACGCCGCCCCCCCCCTCCCCAGACCCCGCCCCCGTCGGCGGTGGCGTAGGCGCCTCGTGGAGCCGGAGTACGCGGTCCGATACCGCGACCTGTACCGGCGGCACTGGTGGTGGCGGGCCCGCGAGCGGCTGATCCTCGATGTGCTGCGGCGCCTCCGCCCCGGGGCGGGCTGGTTGGCCATTCTCGACGTGGGGTGCGGGGACGGGCTGTTCTTCGAACGGCTCGCCGAGTTCGGCCCGGTAGAGGGCGTGGAGCCCGACGCCTCGCTGGTCGCCTCGGACGGTCCCTACCGCGACCGCATCCACGTCGTCCCGTTCGACCGGAGCTTCCGACCGGGGCGGCGCTACGGCCTCATCCTGATGCTCGACGTGCTGGAACATCTCCCCGAGCCCGTGGAGGCGTTGCGGCACGCGCTCGCGCTGCTCGAGCCCGGCGGGATCCTGCTCGTGACGGTCCCCGCGTTCCCGCTCCTCTGGACCAACCACGACGTGCTGAACCATCACTACGCGCGCTACACCACGGCGAGCTTCGCGCGCGCGGCGCGCGCCGCCGGGCTGCGGATCGTGCGCAGCCGGTATTTCTTCCAGTGGCTGTTCCCGGCGAAGCTCGGCGTGCGGCTGCTCGAAGCGTTGTGGCGGCGCCCGCCGGCGCCGCCGCGCGTCCCCCCTCCCTGGATCAATCGCGCCCTGTATCTCGTCTCGCGGAGCGAGCAGCTCGTCCTCGGCGCGTTGCCGGTGCCGTTCGGGAGCTCGCTGCTCGTGATCGCGGAGAACCCATGAAGCGACTGCCCGCGTTGCGCCACGACGTCAGGCGGGCAGCCCCTTCCTGATCACCTCTTCCATCACATCGCCGAACCGGTCGATCTCGGCCGTAGTCGTGTACACGTTCGGCGTCACGCGCAGGCACGAGAACTCCTTGTGCACGATGGGGGTCACGATGATGCGGTACTTGTCCCATAGGGAGGCGACCAGCTTGTTCACGTCCACCCCCTCGACCGCCACGCTGGCGAGCCCGCACGACTGTGCCGGATCGTAGGGCGTGAGGATCTTCACCTTCGGCAGCTTCTCGAGCCGCTTCGCCCAGCGCTGGAACAGGTAGCGCAGCCGGGCGGCCTTGCGCTCGGGACCGATCCCCTCGTGAAAGGTGAGCGCCTCGGCGATGGCGTTGTGGTTCGCCGCGGGGTGCGTGCCGATCTCCTCGAACTTGCGGACGTTGGCGTTCATCTCGGGCGGCGCGGCCATCATGGGCCACACCCGCTCGATCTTCGCCTTGCGGACGTAGAGGAACCCCGTGCCGTGGGGCGCGAGCAGCCACTTGTGGAGGCTCGTCCCGTAGTAATCGCAGTCGAGCTCGTCGCGTGTGAACGGGAAGTGCGCGTAGGCGTGGGCCCCGTCCACGATCACCTCGATGCCGCGGGCGCGGCCCAGCTGGCAGATTCGCTTCACCGGGAAGATCTGCCCGGTGAGGTTCGTGATGTGGCAGACGTGGATGACTCTCGTCTTCGGCGTGATGGCGCGCTCGATCCGGTCGCCCAGATCGTCCTGCGAGGGGGGCGGCACGGGGAAGCTGATCTCCTTCACCACGATGCCTTCCCGCCGCTCGCGCTGGTGCCAGGTCGTGAGCATCCGGGGGTAGTCCTGGGTCGTCGTGAGGACCTCGTCGCCGCGCTCGAGCGGCAGCCCCAGCTGCACGATCTCGAGCGCCTCGCTGGCGTTACGCGTGATCGCCATCTCCTCCGGGTCGCACCCGAAGCTCGCGGCCAGCCGGCGGCGTACCGACTCGATCTCGGGCTCGAGCACCTGCCACATCGTGTACACGGGCGCGGTGTTCGAGTACTCGAGGTAGCGCCGCATCGCCTCCTGCACGACCCGCGGCGATGGGCTCACGCCCCCGTTGTTGAGATTGATCAGCGTGCGGTCGAGCGTGAACGCCTGCTGGATCCCGAGCCAGAAGTCCTCGTCTCGAGCGACCTCCGCGGGCAGGCGGCCGTCCACCCGTCGCGCCAGGCCGAGCAGGCGCTCGAGCCCGTCGTCCTTGAGGGCGGGGATCCCCGCGCCTGCTGCGAGCATCGTCTCGAGAAACCGTCGGCGGTTCAGCATAGGGTCAACCTCCTCGGAGCAGGCGGCGGACGACCACTGCGTAGGCGATCAGGTTCACGGCCAGCACCAGGCTCCCCAGGATGGCCTGCGTCGGCCGCGTCAGACCGGCCGGATAGAGCACCGGCAACACGTAATGCTCGACGAACCCGCCCTCGTAGCCCTGGAGCCCAGCCCGCGTCCGGAGTGCGTTCTCGAGCGGCGTCAGGGGGCAGGTCCAGCCCTGGTACTCGATCATCACGCCCCACACGGCGCAGGGCACGTGCAGCCACGCCACCCAGCGCCACCGCCACACCATGAATCCGCCGACCACCACGAACACGACGAAAAGGGTGTGGGCGAGCACGACGAGGTCGGCCAGCACGCGATAGGTCATCTTCACCAGTCCCCCTAATACAGCAAAATCCCCCGCCGGGCCAGCCCGACGGGGGATGTGCTGCGTGCGCGCGACGCGCGATCAGCCGCCCATGAGATGCTCGGCCGGGTGGAACAGGTCGTCGAGCACTTCCTGGAGGTGCTCGGGCAGCTCGAACAGATGCTGCATCGCCTCGAGCTCGCCTTGCGACAGCTCGCTGCCGTTCGGATGTCGGATCGTGATCCCTTCGTTCGTACCGATGATCCGGGCGAACGTGCCTCCAGGAACCGTGATCGTCAGATCCGCCGTCACGGTGCCCGGCCCGATCGTAATCGTCCCGGTGAGAGCAACCGTCGCACCGCCCCGGGTGACGCTGAGATCGATCGTGAGCGTGGCGTGGTCGGCGTCAGACGTGGTGACCGTCACGTGCAGCGCGACGCTCACGGGCGGATTGTCCAGGTCCCAGGTGACGTCGAACTGCAGGTCCGGAGCAGGGGTGTCGAGCTGCGTCGCGTGGAAGGACGCGCTGAAGGTCACGGTGCGCGCCCCGTCGCTGACGTAGCCGCTCGCCGTGCCGGTGAACTCGGACACCGGGTTCCCGACCACCGTGGCGCTGATCGTGTAGTCGGCGTAGGTGACCGGCGACGCGGACGCGTCCTGCACGATGACGTGCAGCTTGCTCGTGTTCGCGTCGCTTTCGTCCAGCAGATCGACGTGGCCGACGATCGTCAGCGGATTCTCGATGACCTGCCCGTTGGCGTCCACTTGGTAGAGGATGATCCGGATGCCCTGGCGGGTGCCGTCGAACTGGTTCGGGTCCTCGACGTACCCGTGGGTCGTCACGGCGTCCCACACGTAGGTCTTGCCCCACAGGGTCTGGGGAATGACCGCGGTCGCCGCCGCGCTCATCCCAGCGGCCGCAGCGCGCAGCGCCTGGAGACGCTGGGGCGTCGCAGCATACGGCTGCTTCGTGGAGCTCGGCGCGAGAGGGCTCGTCGCGCGCAGCAGCGCGCCGGGCGGGGTCGTGGTCGCGGCGGGCGAGCCCGGCGCGGTGCCGATCGCGCCGAAGCTCTTGAACACCTCGGTCTGGAAGACGGCGCTGACGGTCTGCAGGTCGGAGTTGAGGCCTTGCGAATCGGGGAGCGGGGGGCTGGTGCTCTCGCCGCACGCCGCGACGAGGGCGACGGCGGCGAGGCCCAACCAGGTACGACGCTGCGTCGGCATAACGGCTCCTGCTGAAGGGTTACCCGGGAGGGCGCTGAGCCCGGTACCCGGGCTCGCGGACGGTGTTCCGGACTGAACGTTAGGGCGCGACGTGCCGACGGGACTGTGACCCGGCGCACGAACGGCGCGGGAAGGGGAGGCTAAGCGATGACCCCGCCGCCGAGCAGGCGGCCGGCTGCGTCGTACAGGGCGCCCGACTGCCCGGGCGTGATGGCACGCACGGGCTCCGCCAGGTCGAGGACGAGCGTTCCGGGACCCGTCTCGCGCACGCGGGCCGCGGCGGCCTTGGCGCGATAGCGGCACTGAACGAACGTCTCGTCGCCCGCCGCGATGGGGTCGGCGAGCCAGTTCACGTCCTCGAGCCGGACCTCGTGGCCGAACAGCTCGTCGCCCGGTCCGATTACGACTTCGCGGGTCTCCGGGCGGATCGCCACGACGTACATCGGCGCCCGGAAGCCGCCGGGGAGCCCCCGCCGCTGGCCGATCGTGTAGCGAGCGAATCCTTCGTGCTCGCCCACCACCGCGCCGTCCGCCGTGACCAGCGGGCCGGGCACGAGGGCGGCCGCATCCGCGGGCAGGTGCCGCTGCAGCACCGCGACGTAGTCGTCGTCGGGGACGAAGCAGATCTCGACCGACTCGCGCTTCTCGGCCGTTACGAGGCCCAGTCCGCGCGCCACCGCCCGCGTGTCGCGCTTCGTCAGCCCGCCGACCGGCGCCAGCAGGCGCGCCACGACGGAGTGGTCGATGCCCCACAGGAAGTAAGACTGGTCCTTCTGCGGGTCGCGGCCGCGGTACAGGGCGCCGTCCCGGGCGATCACGTAATGCCCGGTGGCGACGTAGCGGCAGTCCAGGGCGTCCGCGTGGTGGAGAAAGTCTCGGAACTTGGTGAACGAGTTACAGCGCACGCAGGGGATGGGCGTCCGGCCGCGGGCGTACTCGGCGACGAAGTCACCGATCACGTCGCGCCCGAAGCGGTCCTCCAGGCTCACGACGTAGTGCGGGATGCCGAGCCGGTGGGCGACGAGCTTCGCGTCGGTGATGGAGTCGAGCGAGCAGCACGGCCGGTCGGGGACGCTGTCGCCGTAGCAGAACAGCTTCATCGTCGCGCCGATGACGTCGTACCCCGCCTCCACGAGCAACGCCGCCGCCACGGAGCTGTCCACCCCCCCGGACATCGCGACGAGAACGCGGTCCCTCACAGCACCCCACCCCCCCACTTCCTCCCGTTCATCGATGCAGCACGGCGGACAGGGCCCTAACCTTTTCGACGATCTTCGGGAGCGCTCCAATCACCGCGTCCACGTCCTCCGCGGTGTTGTCCTTGCCGAACGAGAACCGCAGCGCCGCGATGCCGAGCTCGCGGGGCACGCCCATCGCCGTCAGCACATGCGAGGGCTCGATCGCCCCGGTGCTGCAGGCCGACCCGGAGGAACAGGCGATACCGGCGAGGTCGAGATGCATGAGCAGCGCCTCGCTGTCCGTGCCCGGGATGGAGACGTTCGAGACATGCGGCGCCCGCTCGCCCTGCCAGGCGTTGATCACCGCGTCGGGCACGATGGCGAGCACGCGCCGCTCCAGCTCGTCGCGCAGTGCGCCCAGTCGCGCCGCCGACTCGGCCTGCTCGGCCGCCGCGAGCTCGACGGCCCTGCCCAGCCCCACGATCCCCGGGACGTTCTCCGTCCCCGGACGGATGCCGTACTGCTGCCCGCCGCCGTGGATGATCGCCTCGACCGCCCCGCGGTCCCGCACGATGAGGGCGCCGACCCCCTTGGCCGCACCGATCTTGTGCCCGGAGATGGTGAGCAGCGTGCAGCCGGCGTCGCTGAGCGACAGGGGCACCTTGCCGAAGGCCTGCACGGCGTCGGAGTGGAAGCAAACGCCCGCCGCCCGGCAGCGCTCCGCCAGGCGCGCGATCGGCTGGACGGTGCCGACTTCGTTGTTCACCCACATCACGCTCACGAGCGCGACCCCGCGCGCCAGCACCTCGTCCAGCGCCTCCTCTTCCACGATTCCCGAGGCGCTGACCCCGACGAGGATCTCCTCGCCGCCGAGGTGCCGCACGGCGTGCGCCGCGGCGAGCACCGCCTTGTGCTCCACGGCGGACACCGCGACGCGGAACGGACCGCCGCGGTCGCGCGCCGCGAGCGCCGACCCGATGATGGCGAGATTGTCCGCCTCCGTGCCTCCGGACGTGAAGATCACCTGGCCCGGCTCGACGCCGAGGCACTCGGCGATGGTGCGCTTCGCCTCCTCGAGCCCCGCCCGCGCCGTCCGGCCGAAGCGATGGGCGGACGATGGGTTTCCGAACGCCTCCCTCCCCAGATACGGGAGCATGGCTTCCAGCACCTCGGGGCGCACCGGGGTCGTCGCCGCGTTGTCGAGATACACCAGTCGCTTGGGCATCGCGGGGGAATCTAGCGGCTACAGAGATTGCACGCCAAGCTGCAGCACGTCTTGCACTTCCAGCGTCTCGTAACAGAAGTACGGCTCGCCGTACGGCCGGCGGATGAGCGAGCCGTAGTGGGCCGACTGCACGCGGATCAGCTCGTACAGATCCTGTCCCGTGGGGTGGATCTCGCCCGCCGCCTTCGCTCCGTCGAACTGCGACGCGTAGCAGCGGATCGCCCGCATCTTCGCGTCGAACGTCTCGGAGATGTCGACGACGAAGGACGGCTTCACCGGGTCTTCGCGGTAGGCGAGGGCGTGCAGGATCTTGAATGGCCGGTGGGGCTTGCCGGGCGGCCCGTACTTCGCGAGGCCGGCGAGGTAGCAGGCGTCGCGGCCCAATTCGGACGCGACCCGGTGGTCGGGATGCCGGCCCACGGGGAAGGGGAGGATGACGACCCGCGGCCGCGTGGCGCGGACGAGCTCGACGAGCGCTGCCCGCGAGGCCTCGTCGTTCGCGAGGTGCGCGTCCGGCAGACCGGCGTGGAGGCGCAGGTGCACGCCGAGCGCCGCGGCGGCGCGTTCCGCCTCCGCGGCTCGCGTGGCGGCGTCGCCGCGCGTGCCCGCCTCGCCCTGGGTGAGGTCCAGGATGCCGACCCGGTGGCCCGCCCGGACGGCCTTGGCGAGCGTGCCGCCGCACGTCAGCTCGGCATCATCCCGATGCGCGGCGATTGCCAGCAGGTCGACCTCCCTATTCCCCGTCATTCGTATCTCAACGCCTCCACGGGATCGAGCTTCGCGGCACGCCCGGCCGGGACCACTCCGAAGATCAGCCCGATCGCGATCGAGACGGCGCACGCCACCACGGCGCTCCACACGGGCACCCGAGCCTGGAACTGGAGCGCCGCCTTCAGCAGCTCGCCCGTTGAGAGCCCGAGCAGGATGCCGAGCACGCCGCCCAGCAACGTGAGGGTCGCCGCCTCGACCAGGAACTGCCACAGGATTTCGCGCCGCGTGGCCCCCATGGCCTTGCGGACGCCGATCTCGCGCGTGCGGTCGGTCACCGAGACCATCATGATCGCCATGACGCCGATCCCGCCCACCAGCAGGGCCACGCTCGAGAGCACGAGCATCACGAGGAAGAACGCCCCCGTCAGCTTGTTGAACACGTCGAGGATCTGGTCCTGCGTGATCAGGTCGAAGGTGTCGGGGTCTCCCGGGCGGAGCCCCCGCATGCGCCGCAGCTGCACGGTGACGGCGTCCATCGCCTGGGTCACCGCCACTCCGTCCTTGGGCTTCACCACGAGCCAGAGCGCATTGGTCTCATCATAACGGTAAGAGCGGCGCGCCGTCTCGAAGGGAAGGATGGCGCCGATCTCCTGCGACGGCGGCTGGAAGATGTTCTCCGGATTCTGGTACATCCCGATGACGCGCAGCGACTTGCCGGCGAGCCGCACATAGCGGCCGAGCGGGGTCACGCGCCCGAACAGCTTCTCGGCCGCCTTGTGCTCCAGTACGATGACCGGCGCGCCGCCGTTCAGCTCCGCCGATGAGAAGAACCGCCCACCCAGCAGCTGGCCACCCTGGATCTCCATGTAATGGTCGTCCGCGCCGAACTGCGTCATGATCTGGGTGCGGATGCCCTGGTACTCCATCTTCTGGAACAGCTGCACCCAGATCCCCGAGTAGCGGATCTCGGGGAGCTGCGCGATCGCTTCCGCCTCCTCCGCCTTCACGACGGGGCGGATGCGGACTTCCTTGGGCAGGGCGTCCGGGTTGAGCGGCGTCTGCGAGAAGACGCGTACCACGTAGAACGTCGTCGGCCCCGCGACCTCGATGGTATTGATGATCTGGTCCCGGATTCCCTGGACGATCGAGGCCATCGCCATCACGGTGGCGACCCCGATCACCACGCCCAGGATCGTGAGCGCCGAGCGGAGCTTGTTGGCGCGCAGCTGGTCGAGGGCGATGAGCCAGCCCTCGGATACGGAATGGAGCTTCACGGCACCGAATCCCAAACCGTGGGGAGTGGGGAGTGGTACCCGACGGTGCTCCGCGGATGCACGGTGCGCACCGTCACGAACCACTCCCCACTCCCCACGCCGTTGTTCACTCGTACCTCAACGCCGCCACCGGATCCAGGCGCGCGGCCCGCATGGCTGGATACACGCCGAATATCACGCCGACGCTCGCGCCCAGGCCGAGTGCGACGACGACCGACCAGGCCGTGACGCGCGCGGGCAGAGGCGACAGGGCGTTCACGAGCTCGGCGAGCGCCGTGCCGGCGAGCAGGCCGAGCACGCCGCCCAGGACGGCGAGGGTGACCGCTTCCGCGAGGAACTGGTTGCGGATGTCGCGGCGTCGCGCGCCGAGCGACTTGCGGATACCGATCTCCCGGGTGCGCTCGTTCACGCTCATCAGCATGATGTTCATGATCACGATGCCGCCGACGACGATCCCGATGGCCACCACGGCCGGGATCACCGTGAACAGAATGCGCGTGAGGTTCTTCCAGAAGCTCACGAGCGCGTCGGCGGTATCGACGGTGAAGTCGTTCGTCTGGCCCGGGCGCAGGCGGTGCGCGATGCGCATCGCCTCCTCGGCGCGCTGCATGCCGTGCTGCACGAGCATCGCCTCCGGCATCTTCACCGAGATCACGGTCGTCTTGCGCCGCCCGTAGAGCGCTTCGAAGCTCGTCAGCGGGAGCATGACGAACCCGTCCCACGATTGGCCGAGCACCGTGCCCTTCTTCGCGACCACGCCCTTCACGAGGTATTGCTGTCCCAGGATGCGGATGCGCTGGCCGACGGCGAGGGCGACGTTGCCTTCGAACAGCTTGTCCGCGATGTCGTAACCGAGCTCGACGACCGGGCGGCGCTCGCGCACGTCGATGTCCGTGAGCGGGTCGCCCGCCGCGAACTGGTAATCCTGCACCAGCTGGAACGGCGCGGTCACCCCGAACACGAACACGTCGCCGACGGTCTTGTTGCGCCACACGACGTCGGCCTGCGGCGTGGGCCACCCGGACTGCAGCGCGATCGCGCGCGCCTCGGGCAACGCCCGCCGCACGTAAGGGACATCCTCGGGAGCGATGATCGGGCGGCGCTGGATGGCGCGCCAGTCTTCGTCGTCGATCAGCCCGATCGCGATGGGCGTGCGCCGCACCTGGAAGGCGTTGACACCGACGATCGCCCCGCCGATGCGCTCGCGCACGTACGCGTTCATTCCCTGGATGACCGCCACGACGGCCACGAGGAAGGCCACCGAGACGATGATGCCGAGCAGGGTGAAGAAGGAGCGGAGCTTGTGGCTCCACGCGGTGTGGAGGGCCTGCAGGATGGCTTCGGAAAGTTGCATCGGACTACAAAATTAACTGCAGAAAGGCGTGGGGGGTGGGGAGTGGTACGGCGCGGTGTGTGACGCACCTACGGCTCGCACCGTCGCGAACCACTCCCTACTCCCCACGCTCTTGGGTGGCTATTCGTACCGTAGCGCCTCGACCGGATCGAGCCGCGAGGCGCGACTCGCCGGATACAGCCCGAACCCGATGCCCGTGAGGGCCGAGGCGGTGAGCGCCGCCACGATGGACCAGACGGGGACGTGGGCGGGGATGGGAGTGAGGCGCGACACCAGCCACGCGACGAAGCCGCCGACGAGCATCCCGGCCGCGCCCCCGACCAGCGTGAGCGTCGCCGCCTCGACCAGGAACTGCCACAGGATCGCGCGCCGCGTCGCGCCCAGCGCCTTGCGCACGCCGATCTCGCGGGTCCGCTCCGTCACCGAGATCATCATGATCGCCACGACGCCCACGCCGCCCACCATCAGGGCGATCGATGAGAGCACCAGCATCACGAGGAAGAACATCCCGGTGACCTTGTTCCAGGAGTCGAGCAGCTTGTCCTGCGTCACGATGGAGAAGTTGTTCTCCTGGCCGGGCTTGAGCCCGCGCAGCGAGCGCAGCGTCGCGACCACCTCGTCCATCGACTGCTGCTGGGTGTATCCGGGCGCCGGCCCGACGGCGAGCCGCATCCATCCCTTGACGTAGGGGACGTACTTCACGAACGCGCCGTGCGGGATCCCGACGAACGGCTGTGCGGCGCCGCTGAACAGGCTCGCCGGGGGCGTGTAGACCCCGATCACGCTGTACGGCACCCCCGCGACCTTGATCGTCTGGCCGATGGGGTCGCGCCCGCGGAACAGCTGATCCTCGAGCTTGTGGCTGATCACGGCCACCGCGCTGTTCGCCAGGTCTTCGAGGCGCGTGAAGGTGCGCCCCGGGTAGATGTCGCCGCCGTTCACCTCCACCCACTGCGACGACAGCCCGGACACGTTGACCGACTCCAGGCGCAGGCCGCCGAACTCCACGGTTGCGGAGCTCTCGTCGCGGCGGGTGACGTAGCGCACGCTCGGCAGCACGGCGATCCGGTCCGCCTCGATCTCGCGGATCGTCGGGTTCCGCCGCCACGGGCTCGCCTCGTCCGAGCCGTCGGAGACGTTCACGCCCGCCTGGAAGAAGCGCCACACGAGGAAGCTCTGGGGGGCGAGCGACTGGAAGAGGTTCGAGACGCTCTGGTTGATGCCGCTGATCATCGCGGCGATCACCATCACGACCGTCACACCGATGGCGACGCCCAGGATGGTCAGGGCCGCCCGCCCCTTGTGTGCGAGCAGCGACGCGAGCGCGATGCCCACTCCTTCGAAGAGCGAGGTCATGTCTCGTGTCGCAACGCTGCGATCGGATCGAGGCGCGCCGCGCGGCTCGCTGGATAGACGCCGGCCACGATGCCCACGCCCGCGCCCAGGATGACCCCCACGAGGATCGACCAGGGAGCCACGGCCGCGGGCAGGGGGGTGGTGGCGGCGACCGCGGCGGCGAGCGCGCTGCCCGTGGCGACGCCGCCCGTCGCCCCGACCGTGGCCAGCGTCGTCGCCTCGACGAGGAACTGCCGGAGGATGTCCCGCCGCCGGGCGCCGAGCGACTTGCGGATCCCGATCTCGCGGGTGCGCTCGGCCACCGCCATGAGCATGATGTTCATGATCACGATCCCGCCGACCACGAGCGAGATCGCCACCAGCCCCGGCAGGGCGACGAACAGCACCCGGCTGATCTTGCCCCAGAAGTCGAGGACCTCGTCCGCGGTTTCCAGGGCGAAGTCGTCCGGCTCACGGGGTCGCAGGTGGCGGCGGCTGCGCATGACGGCCTCGGCTTGCAGCATCGCCTCCCGCATCTCGGGGAGCGAGTTGGCCTTCACCGCCAGCGCTTCGACCACGCGCGGCGGATTGACGTAGCGTTTGACCGGCGCCGCCGCCGGCGCCACCGCGAACTTGTCGAGCGACAGTCCGAACAGGTTCCCCTGCTTCTCCACCACGCCGATCACCCGATAGGGCATGTCGTAGAGCTTCACCTCCTGCCCGATCGGGTCCCGGGCCTCGAACAGCTTCTCCGCCAGCTCGTGCCCCAGCACGACCACCGCCACGCCGGCCTGGACCTCCCGCGGCGTAAAGGCGCGGCCCTGCTCGATTCGCAGCGAGCGGATGTCGAAGAACGGCTCCGTCGCGGCGGTGATCTGGACGTCCTTCGCCTGCTTGCGCCCGGCCGTCAGCGTGGCGCGCGTGCTCGATTCCCAGGCGGTCAGCACCGGCGTTGTGACACCGCGCACGACCGCCTGCGCGTCGTCGTAGGTGATCTGCGGGCGCCGCAGCCACGACTTCCGCATCGAGTCCGTCACGTTGCCGATCTGCACGTCGGGGAATCGCCGCAGCCGGAACGTGTTCACGCCGAGGATCGTACCCGCGAACTTGTCCGTCATGTAGCGGTTCATCCCCTGGACCACCGAGACGACCGCGATGAGGAACATCACGCCGATGAACACGCCGACGATGGAGAAGACGCTCTTCAGCTTCTGCGCCCGGATGGTCTGGAAGGCGAGGCGGATGGCTTCGAAGAAGGGCATGGCGTCGCGCTAGGTCTTATTCGTACCGCAGCGCCTCCACCGGGTCGAGCCGTGCGGCGCGGATGGCGGGGTAGATGCCGAACAGGATTCCGGTGACCGCCGCCGCCGCGAGCGCCGCGACGATCGAGCCCATGGGGACGTGCGCCCGGACGGGGGTGGCGGCGGCGATCAGGAGCGCCACGACGCCGCCCGCGATCATGCCGCACACGCCGCCCGCGAGGGTGAGGGTCGCCGCCTCCACCAGGAACTGCCAGAGGATCTCGCGCCGCCTCGCCCCCAGGGCCTTGCGCACGCCGATCTCGCGCGTCCGCTCGGTCACCGAGATCATCATGATGGCCACGACGCCGACGCCGCCGACTGCCAGCCCCACCATCGAGAGCACGATCATCACCACGCGAAGCACGAGCGTCGTGCTGTTCACGCTCTCGAGGAACTTCTCCTGGGACACGACGGCGAAGTTGTTTTCCTGCCCGGGCCGCAGCCCGCGCGCCACGCGCAGCGCGACGGTCACGTCCTCCATCGCCTGCAGCGTGGTCGCCGAATCGGTGGGCCCCACGAGGAAGCTCATCCAGCCCTTCCAGTAGGGGACGTACTTCACGAAGGCGCCGTGCGGCAGGAAGGCCTGGAAGTTGTTCTCCTCGCCGAACAGGCTGGGCGGCGGGTTGAACACGCCGATCACGGTGTAGGGGAGGCCCGCGATCCTGACGACGCGTCCGATCGGGTCGAGGTGCCCGAAGAGCCAGTCGGCGAGCTTCTGGTTGATCACCACGACCTGGGAGGACGCCGCGTCCTCGAGCGCCGTGAAGGAGCGGCCCGGATAGACGTCGCCCCCGGCGACCTTCACCCAGTCGGCGCTGCGGCCGCTCAGGTCCACGGACGAGGTCTTGCGGGCGCCGTAGGCGACATTGCTGCCCGCGCCCGCGTTCTCGTCCACGGCGACGAACGCCACGCTCGCCACCTGGCGAATGAGGCGGGCGTCCTCGACCTTCATCGAGGGATTGCGGCGCCAGGGGCAGTTCTCGTCCGTGTCGTCGCAGATGCTGACCCCGCCCTGGAAGTGGCGTCCCACCCAGAAGGTCTTCGGGCCCGACTGCTCCAGCATGTCGCTCACGCCCTTGTTGAAGCCGCTGATGAGCGCGCCGATCACCATCACGACCATCACGCCGATCGCGACGCCCAGGATCGTGAGCGCGGCGCGGACCTTGTTGGCGCGCAGCGAATCGAGCGCGATGCCGACGCCTTCGAGCAGGGGGGTCACGCGCTACTCATGGCGCAGCGCCACGATGGGATCGAGCCGGGCGGCGCGGCTCGCGGGATACACGCCCGCGACGATGCCGACACCGGCGCCCAGCAGCACGCCGAGCACGATCGAGACCGGCGACACGGAGGCGGGGAGCGGGGTCGCGGCGTTGAGGGCGACCGAGAGCCCGATCCCCGTGGCCACGCCGAGCACGGCGCCGATCGCGGCGAGCGTGGCCGACTCGGCGAGGAACTGTCGCAGGATGTCGCGCCGGCGGGCGCCGAGCGATTTGCGGATGCCGATCTCGCGGGTGCGCTCCGCCACCGCCATCAGCATGATGTTCATGATGACGATGCCGCCCACCACGAGGGCGATGAGCACGAGCCCCGGACCGACGGCCAGCAGGATGCGGTTGATCTTGCCCCAGAAGTCGAGCACGCCCTCCGAGGTCTCGAGGACGAAGTTGTCGTCCTGCTGCGGGCGCAGGTGCCGGCGGCTCCGCATGATGCCCTCCACCTGCCCCATCGCCTCGCGCATCTCGACCTCGGAGCTCGCCTTCACCATCAGCGCGTCGATGACCCCCGGGGGGTTCACCTCCCGCTGGATGGGGGAGACCGCGGGCGCGATCACGAACTTGTCGAGCGAGATGCCGAGCAGGTTGCCGCGCCGCTCGGCCACGCCGATGACGCGGTAGGGGATGCCGTGGATGCGGACCGACTTGCCGAGCGGGTCCCGCCCTTCGAACAGCTTGTCCGCGAGATCGTGGCCCATCACGAGCACGGTAGCGCCGCCGCGCGCCTCCTGCGGGGTGAAGGCGCGGCCCTGCTCGATGCGGATGTTGCGGATGTCGAAGTAGCGCTCCGTCGCCCCCTGCAGCGAGACCTGCTTCGCCTTCTTGCTGCCGTACTCCACGTCCCCGCGGTCCTCGGACCACCACGCCGTGATCACCGGGATGGTGATGCCGTTCGACACCGCATCCGCGTCCTCGAAGCTGATGCGCGGCCGGCGCCGCCACGCCCGCCAGGTCGAGTCCGAGACGTTGGGGGTGAAGTTCGGCCGCCGGCGCAGGTGGAACGTGTTCACGCCGATGAGCGTCCCCGCGAACTTCTCGGTCATGTAGACGTTCATCCCGTTGACGATCGACCAGGCACCGATCAGAAACGCGACGCCGATGAAGACGCCGACCGCCGAGAACACGCTCTTCAGCTTCTGGGCCCGGATAGTCTGGAAGGCGAGCCGGACGGCCTCGGCGAAGTGCACTCAGGCCGCCTGGCGCCGGTCGGTGGCGATGAGGCCGTCGCGCAGGGTCACGACCCGCGCGGCATGCGCGGCGATGTCGTGCTCGTGGGTGACCATCACGATCGTCTGGCCCTGGCGGTGCAGGTCGGCGAACACGCCCATGAGCTCGGCGCTCGTCGCCGAGTCGAGGTTCCCGGTGGGTTCGTCGGCGAGCAGGATGCTCGGCTCGTTCACGAGCGCCCGGGCGATTGCCACCCGCTGCCGCTGCCCCCCCGACAGCTCGTTCGGCTTGTGCGCCATGCGGTCGCTTAGCCCCACACGCTCGAGCGCCCGCGCCGCGCGCCGCCGCCGGTCCGGCGCGGCCACGCCCGCGTAGATCAGCGGCAGCTCCACGTTGTGCAGCGAGGTGGCGCGTGGCAGCAGGTTGAAGGTCTGGAAGACGAAGCCGATCTCCTTGTTGCGGATGCGCGCCAGCTCGTCGTCGGACAGGTCGCTCACTTTCAGGCCGTTGAGCCAGTACTCGCCCGCGCTGGGCGTGTCGAGGCAGCCGACGAGGTTCATGAGCGTCGACTTCCCCGATCCCGAGGGGCCCATCACGGCCACGTACTCGTTCTTGCGGATCTGCAGGCTCACGCCGCGCAGCGCGCGCACGACCTCGCCCCCCATGTCGTAGTCGCGGGCGAGCTTGTGCGTGAGAATCACGATGTCCGGCTGTGGCGTGTCGCCGGTGCGGAACTCCTGGAG
Source organism: Gemmatimonadota bacterium (assembly GCA_003222115.1). Taxonomy (GTDB): domain Bacteria; phylum Gemmatimonadota; class Gemmatimonadetes; order Gemmatimonadales; family GWC2-71-9; genus AG29. The sequence goes on from QHUL01000062.1 coordinate 28,067, forward strand.
GCCGGGCATGCCTACTTCTTCTTCTTGGTGGTGTCGGCCGCCTGCTTCATCGGGCGCACGCGGGCGCTGTCCTTCAGATCACGGATCGACTGGTACGGGCCGGCGACGATCGTCTCGCCCTCCTTCAAGCCGTCCGCCACTTCGAAGTACTCGTCGCCCGCGATACCCACCTTCACGGGCCGGAAGGCCGCCACGCCGTTCGCGACCACGAAGACGCCTTCCGCTTCCCGCTTCTTGCGGGCGAAGGCGCTCGTGTCCACGGGCCGATTCTCGGTCGAGATCACCTTGTTCTCGCGCACCGTCAGGGCGATGATGGGGATCGACAGCACCTGCTTGCGCGTGTCCGTGACGACGCGCGCCGTGGCCGAGAGATCGGGCCGCACGTCGCCCGGCGGGTGGTTGAGGGTGATCTCGACCTCGTAGTCGACGGCCCGCTCGTTCTGGCCCGTGGCCGTGCTGGTCGCCGTGAGGATGCTCGAGTTGGAGATCTTCGTCACGCGGCCGGTGAACGTGGTGTCGGGGAACGCGTCGATCGACACTTCGACGGAGTCGCCCAGGTGCACGCGCACGACGTCGGTCTCGTCCACGCGCACCTTCGCCTGGATGACCGAGAGGTCGGAGACGGTCAGCAGCAGCCCGACGTCCTTGGAGAACGTGCCGGGCACGGCGACCTCGCCTTCCTCCACGGCGAGTCGCGTGACCCGGCCCGACATCGGGGCCGTGATGTGGGTCTTGCGGAGATTGTCCCGGGCCTCCTGCACCGCGGCGCGCGACTGATCGACCTGGTGCTCGGCGGCGTTGAGGTTCGCCTCGGCGATGTCGTTTGCCGTCTCGGCCTGCTCGAGCTGCTCCGTCGAAATGAGGTTCGGGTTCTGCTGGTGCAGCTCCTTGGTCCGTCCCAGGGCGCGCTGCGCCTGGTCGCGGTTCGCCCGCGCCTGCACGGCCCCCGCCTGGGCCGCCGACAACAATGCCTGGGCGCGCTGCAGGTTGGCTTCGTAGATCGTGGGGTCGATCTGCAGCAGGAACTGGCCGTTGGTCACGAGGTCCCCCTCCCGCACGGCGAGCTTCGTGATCCGGCCCGTGATGTCGGCGCTGATGTCCACTTTCTTCTTGGGCTGGATCTTGCCGCTCGCCGTGACGGCCGCCACGAGGTCCCGCTTCGCGACGTTCTCGAATCGCACCTCGACGCCGCGGTCGCGCCGCGCGCCGGCGCTCACGACGACCAGGATCGCGATCAGCGCGACGGCGCCGCTTCCCACGAGCACTTTGTTTCGCTTGGACATGTCGCTGGGGCCCTCTCGTTAGCGCAATGGCCGTCCGACCGCGGCTTCGAGCGCGGCCAGCGCCTTGTGATAGTCGTACACGGCCGTGACGTACTCCGACTCCGCCCGCAGCGCGGCGACCTGTGCGTCGAGCAGCTCGAAGAACGTCCCCGAGCCGACGCGATAACGCTCCGTGGCGAGCTGCAGCTGCTCCTGCGCCGCGGCGTGATTGGTGTCCTGGATCGCGATGGCCCGGTAGGCGCTCTGCAGGGTCAGGAACGCCTGGCTCACCTCCGTCTGCACGGCCAGGCCGCGCGCCCGCACCTGCTCCTCCAGATCGCCGTGCTGCGCCCGCGCCTCGGAGAGCTGGGTCTCACGCGAGAAGTTGCTGAAGACGGGCAGGGAAATCGTGAGCCGCGCCTGGAACGGCTGCTGCGTGAACGAGAACGGGTATTCCGCGTTCTGGCTGCGCAGCGCCTGCTCGTTGGCGCTGCCCCACACGTACTGGCTGCAGTCGGCCGGCGCGAGCCCCGCGCTCTGGCGGATCTGGTTGTTGTCGAGGCAGCTGCTGTACTGCTGCCCATAAGCACCCTGCTGCCCGCGGATGATGGGGTCGAGTTGCGTGTACTTCTGCGTGAACCCCGACCAGGCCGCCGACAGGGACAGCGTCGGGCCGTAACTCGAGGCGGCGACCTTCACGCCCCAGCCGGCCGCCCGCTCGCGGGCGCGCAGCGCCTGGAGCGGCGGGTTCTGCGCCTCCGCCATCGTCAAGAGGTCGTTCAACACCCACGTCGGCGTCAGCACGGCGAAGCTATCCGTCAGCTGCACGGTCTCCACGTCCACCGGTGCCGTCACGCCGAGCTGCTCGAATAGCCGCAGCTTCTCGACGCTGACCTGCGTCTGGGCGCGCAGCAGGGCCACTTCGGCCTGGCCGCGAGCGACCTGCGCCTGGCGCACGTCGATCAACGTCGCCCGGCCCACGGCGTAACGCGCCTGGGCGAGCTTCAGGAACTCCTCGTTCCGGTCGAGTTGGCGACGCGCCACGTCCGCATTCTGCCGGGTCTGCAGCACCGTGAGGTACTGCTGGGTCACCGCGTTCGCGAGGCTCGTCGCGGCCCCGCCGACGTCCGCCTCCGCCGCGTTCTCCTGGGCTCCCCTGAGCCCGGGCTGCGACAGCACCGCGCCCGACAACTCGTAGCTCAGTCCGATATTGTAGCTCGACGACAAGGTGGCGACGCTCTGCGAGAAGTTCGACGTCAGGAAGCGCTGCTGGCCCGGACCGCTGTAGGCGACGCCCCCGGAGACCATGACGGAGGGGAGGAGCAGGCTCGAGTAGGCACTGCGCGTGCCCCAGGCGGCGGGTCCGCGGTTGTTGAGCACCTGGCGGTAGGCGGGGTTATGCTCGCGGGCGATCGCGATGGCGTCGGCGAGCGACAGGGCGGCCGGAACCGGCTGCTGGGCAACGGCGACAGCCGGGCAGGCGAGGAGCCCGGCGGCGCACAGCACATGTCTCATGCGAGTCCTTGGGCGGGTCGTGAGGTCGCCACCGAATACGCGCCACGGCCACCAGGGGTTTCGGCCAGGGCGCGTGCGCCTTCGGAGGGGCCAAGTCGTGGTAACGTAACGGCCTGCGACAACGAGGGTCAAGCCGCGGGCAGACGCTCCACGCTCAGGTGGCGGGCCGGGATCTCGATCTTCACGAGGCGGCCGTCGGGCGCGAGCCAGAGGTGGACGTCGCCGGCCGCGCCGCCCGTCACCGTGACGTGCCGCAGCGTCGCGGGATCGCGGTTCAGCGTCGTCGCCGCGAGCCCGAGGTCCTGCACGGTGAGCGCCTCACGCCTGCCGCTCCGGGGATAGATGGCCGCCAGCGCGCGGGGCACCGGGCGGGCGTACCACGCGACGAAGCGATACAGCGCGAACACGGAGTCGTCGAGCACGACCATCGGACCGCTGAGCGCGAACTCGCGCGCCCGCTCCGTGCGGCGGCCGAGGGTGCGGACCACGAACCGCGCGCGGCCCTGCTGGCCGAGGATGCGCTCCGGGCCCTGCGGCTCGATCACGTCGTACTCCAGGCTCACGGGCTGTGAGTCCGGCCCCACCTCGAGCGCGGGGCCGAGCACGACCACCGGGCGGCCCCTGCCGTAACGCACGTTGGTGACGAGCTTCCAGTGCTGTACGTGCTCACCGACCTGCACCGTGCTCAGGCGGAACCCCTCGCGCGCCACCTCGCCCGCGTCCTCCCGGATCACCAGCGTGCCTTCGTCGGCCGCGCCTTGCAGCGCCAGCAGGGCTACGAGCCAGGCGCTCACGCCGCGGCTCCGGCGAGCACTCGCGTCGCCACGCGCTCGTAAATCATCTTATACAGCCGCTCGCCCTTCTCCCGGGACGCGATGGAGGGGCGCCCGACGGACCCCGGTCCCGCGGGTGGCAGGGCGCCGCGGGCGCCGCGCCGGTAGCGCTGGCGCTGCCGCGCGGGCAGCACGAAGTCCTGCGCCAGGTCCATGCGCACCGCGTGGGGCGCCAGGTAGAGCAGCAGCGACGTGTCGAGCTCGCTGCCGTGCATCGGGCCATCGGCGTCTTCGAGGTGGCCGGCGAAGTCGAGCGCGAAGATATCGACCGTGAAGATCCGGGCCTGGCGGGTCCGCAGCGTGGACAGCGCTTCCTGGTGCGGGTCGTGGCCGTGGGCCGTGAGGATGATGAACGACTCGATGCCGGCCTGCTCCCAGGAGCCGAGCAGATCGTTCATCCAACGGTGCAGCGTCTTGCGCCGCACGGTCGCGTTGCCGGGATAGGGGCGCTTGGTCGCGGTATTGACGCCGTACTCCACGGTCGGCGCGCGCAGGATGCGGAACTCGGCCGAGAGGTCGTCGGCGAGGCGCTCGACGAGGATGGTGTCGCACCCCAGCGGGAGATGGGGTCCGTGCTGCTCGCAGGTGCCGACGGGTACGAGGAGGCGGGGGTCACGCTCCAGCGCGGCCCGCACCTCGTCCGGAACGAGGGTCTTCAAGTGCAGCGGATCGCGCATCTAGTGGTTGCGGGGTGCCTCGCCGCCGTGGCGGCCGCCGAATGGCTGCACGGCGGCGCTCCGGCCTGGGCCTGGGCCTCGGCTGCGGCTGGCCTCGCGGCAGCCGCGCTCGTGGCGCCGCGTCCGTCCCGGAGCGCGGCGGCCGGATGGCTGCGGGATCTGCGCGCGCGGCGGCTCGCCAGCTGGGCCCGCGTCCTGGCCGTGCTGGCGTGCCTCGCCCTCGGTGCCGTGCAGCTCGTCGGTCTCTTCGAGGCGCGCCGGATCGAATGCTGCTGGACGGACCTGTTGGGGCGCCGGATCGCGGCCGATTCGGCCGACCTGAAGGCGGCGCTCGGGCAGGCGGTGGCGGAGGCGCGGCGCCTGGCGGAGCGGGGGCGAACGGCGGCGTTGCTGCCGGCGGAGGCGCAGTTCGCGCCGCTGGCGAGCGCGGTCACGGCGGGGTGGCTGCCCGCCATCGAGCGGGGCGTCATGGTCCTCGGCGCGGACGGGGAGCCGCAGGCCTGGGCCGGCCGCCATCGCTTCGTCCCCGCGCGCGACACCGCCGAGCTGCGGTCAGTCATCACTCCATTCTACGTGTCTCTCGAGGCCCGGCGCCAGACGCGCGACGGCGGCACGGCCGTGGGGACCGTGCTGCTCCACGCCGCGCCGGCTGCGGCGGGCGGCGGGGGCGCCCTGAGCGAGGCGTTCGCCCGCGCGCACGACGTCGCTCTGCGCTTCTACGCGCCGAGCGCAGCGCCCGCGGATCCGAACGTGTTCGACTACGCGTCGCCCCACGGCCCGACGCTGTTCAGCGTCCGGTCCGTTCCGCCGTTGCAGGGGGACGCCAAGGTGGCCGCGTTGCGCCGCGCGGCCCAGCGCACCGGCCTCGCGCTGGGAGCCGTGCTGCTCTGCCTCGTGATCGCGGCGCCGCCGGGGCGGTGGCGCTGGGTTGTCGTGGTCGCCGCCGCGTGGGCGCTGGCGCGTGCCCCGCTCGGGCCGTACGTGCGACCCGCGACCCTGTTCTCGCCCGCCACGTTCTATCGCCCCCTGCTGGGGGTATTCAGCGCCTCGGCGGGATCGCTGGCCGTGCTCAGCCTCGTGCTGCTGCTGGCCGCCGGGCTGCTGTGGCGCCGGGGGATCGGACGCCGCTGGTGGACGGTGGGCCCGGCGCTGCTGCTCGTGGTGGAGGCGCCGTACCTGGTGCGCTACCTCGGGCGAGGGATCGCGCCACCCGCGCGCGGGGTGAGTCTCCCGGTGTGGCTCTCCTGGGAGGCGGCGCTCGCCCTGGCGAGCATGGCGCTCGTCCTCGTGGCCGCCGCGCTGGTCCGAGGACGGGAGGAGCCGCAGCGCGTGCGGTGGACGCTGCCCGCGGCGTGCGGCTGGGCGGCGCTCGCGGCGGTCGCTGGATTGTGGCTGTGGCAGCCCTATGGTGCGTGGCCCGAGTGGTACACGTTCGTGTGGCTGCCCGCGCTGCTCGGCGCGATCGTCCCCGCGCCCCGCCGCTGGGCCGTCGCCGGCATCGCCGTGGTGGCCGGGACGGCCGCCGCCCTGGTGACGTGGGGCGCCGCGGTCGAAGGACGCCTCGCCCTCGCAGCGCGAGACGCGCAGGCGCTCGGCCAGGAGGGCGACCCCGTCGCGCTCGCCGGGCTGGAGCGTCTGGCGGCCCAGCTCGCGGTGCCGCCGGCACCGCGCGCCGCGAGCGACCTGTACGCCCTCTGGCTCGCCGCGCCGCTCGCGGGACAGGACTATCCCGCGACCCTCGCCGTGTGGACGCCCGGCGGGCTGCCGCGCGCCGAGCTGCGGCTGGCGGCGCTCGACCTGCCGCCGCCGCTCGTCGCCGCGCTGGTGCGCTCCCCGGCGACCGCGCGCGGCGCCCGGGTGGAGCGGCTGGAGCGCATCCCGGGAACGCACTACGTGCTGGTCGCGCCGCTCCCGTCGGGGGACGTCCTCACGGTGGGTGTGGGCCCGCCGACGCGCCTCATTCCGGCCGATCGCGTCGCCCAGTTCCTCCAAGGCCAGGGGCGGGTCTCGCCCCCGTACGCAATCTCGCTGTCGCTGCCGGAGCAGGGCCCGGCGCGGAGTGCCCGCGTGGACTGGACCCGGGAGGGATGGGCCGTGCGGGGGGACCGCCGGGTCGAGCTGCCGGACGGCGTGCGTCACGTGCACGTCCGCGTGGACCTGCGCGGGCCGTGGGCGCTCCTGGTGCGGGGCGCGCTGGTCGTGCTGCTGGACATCGCGCTTGGCGCCGTGTGCTGGCTCGCCGGGCTCGCGCTCGGCGACGGCTGGACGCCCCGGGTGCCGCCGGTGATCTCGGCGCTGCGCACCAGCTACCGGGCGCGGCTCACGGCGGCGCTGATCGCCTTCTTCGTGCTCCCCCTGTTCGGGTTCGCCGCGTGGAGCTTCGCCCGCCTGGCCGACGAGGCCCGGCGGGCCGGGGACCTGTTGATCCTCCGGACGCTGCGCGACGCTGCGCCATCAGCCGCTGCGCTCCCCTTCGATCGCCCGGACGCGGTCGCCCGCCTGATCGTGGACGTGGGCGACCAGCACGATGCGGACCTCTGGCTCTACCGGGACGGCGTACTCGCCGGTACGAGCGCGCCCGTGCTCAGCGACCTGGGGCTCGTGGACGCGTTTCTCGACCCGGCGGTGTTCGTGCGGCTGGCGTTCCAGGACGAGCTGGAGATGACGGCGGACGGCCGCACCGCCGGCCGGCCGACCCGCGTCGGGTACCGGGTGGTGCGCGCCGGACCGCCGCAGCAACAAGCCATCCTCGCCGCGCCGCAGTTGCTCGACGATGAGGGGGTGCGCCAGCAGCAGGAGGATCTCGTCCTGGCACTGATCCTCGCCACCGTGGCGGGGCTCGCTGCGGCCGTCTATCTCGCGGGCCTCGTGGGCCGGGGTCTCGCCCGCCCGGTCGCCGCGTTGCGCGACGCCGCGATCGCCGTGGGGCGCGGCGCCGCGCCGCCCGGCTTCGCGCCGGGCGCGCCCCGGGAGTTCGCGCCGGTGATGTCGGCCTTCGAGCGGATGGCGGCCGACGTGCGCCGCAGCCAGGCGGCGCTGGAGGAGGCGCGGCGCCGCACCGCGCAGGTGCTGGCCAACGTGGCGACCGGCGTGATCGCGGTGGACGACGGGTTGCGCGTGACCATGGCCAACGCGCGCGCCGCCGAGCTGCTGGGCGCGCCGCTCGAGCCGGGCCACCTCTTGCCCGCCGCGGCCCCCCCTGACTGGCGCCCGGTGTGGGAAGCGGTGAGCCGGTTCCTCGCGGCGGGCGGCGACCGGATCGCGGAGCGCGAATTCGAGATCGGCGGCCGCCAGATCCGGGTTCAGCTCGCGCCGCTCGGCCCGAGTCCCGACGGCTGCGTCGTCGCGCTCGACGACGCGACCGCGTTCACGCGCGCGGCGCGCGTGCTCGCGTGGGGCGAGATGGCGCGCCAGGTGGCGCACGAGATCAAGAATCCCCTTACCCCCATCCGCCTCGGCATCCAGCACCTGCTGCGCACGCGGCACGCCGCCCGCGGGGCGAAGGATTTCGACCTAACGCTCGAGGAGACGGCAGAGCGGATTCTCGCCGAGATCGACCGGCTGGACGCGATCGCCCGCGCCTTCGCGCGGTTCGCGTCGCCCGTCGCGCCGGAGGAAGCCCCGCCCCTCGAGCCCGTTGACCTCCACGCCGCGACGCGCGAGGTGGTGCAGCTGTACGCGCTCGGTGGGAAGGAAGCGGGCGCGCGAGTGGAGATGGTGGGCGACGCCGGCCCGCCGGTCCTCGCCCGCAAGGACGAAGTGAAGGAGGTGCTCGTGAACCTGCTCGAGAACGCGCGCCACGCCGGCGCGCGGCGCATCGTGGTCCGGGTGACCGACGGTGGCCGCCGGGTGGCGGTGGAAGACGACGGCGGGGGCATTCCGGAAGAGTCGCTCGCGCGCGTGTTCGAGCCGTCGTTCTCCACCACCTCGAGCGGCTCGGGTCTCGGCCTCGCCATTGCGAAGCGGCTGGTCGAGAGCTGGGGAGGCGCGATCGAGCTCACGAGCACCGTGGGACGTGGAACGACCGTCGCGATCCGGTTTCAGGCGGGCGCCGCCCGCTGATTTCGTGACCGGGCTCACGCCGGGCGTGGCGCCAATGGCGAACCTTATTAACCTTGTCACCGGCACCCTTCTCGGGGAGAACCGTGCGCACATCGGTCGTGGGGTTCGGGCTCGTCGCACTCGCCGTCGGCTGCACGGCGCCCGCCGCCGCGCAGGGCTTGTTCACAGACGCCCGCCGCATCGGGATGGGTGGGGTTTCGGTGGGGCGCTCGGGGAGCGTGAGTCGCTTCAACGCCGCCTACCGCGCCGTCCCCGCGCGCTCGGGGCTGGAGGGCCAGCCCAAAGTGACGATCCCCATTCCGCTCGGCTTGATCCAGTTCTTCCACGATCATCCCATTTCCCACCTCGGTGACGACCCGACGTTCAACCCCGACTCGACGGGATTCAATCCGGTCGAGATCCTCAACCTGGCGCTGAACCTGCCGCTGTTCTACGAGGTGAAGAAGGCGCCGACGCCCACGAACGACGTGACTATCGGGATCGGAGAGAACTTCTTCCAGGTCAACCTGGGCCAGTCGGCGATGCTCGTCCCGCTAGACGAGTTCGGCCTCGGCTTCTCGAGCCGCCCCCTCGATCCCGGGATCAGCATCAAGGGCGTCCGTGTGAGCGTGATGGGCTGGCTCCACACCGAAGCGGGATTCCAATTGGGAGACACGCTGCTTGGGTTCCTGCATGACTCCGTGCCCGCGGAGCACAACGCGCCCTACGAGGTACAGACCGATGGAATCGTAGAGGGCGGGTTCGCGCCGACCATCGGCTATGCCGGCCGCGTTTGGGGCGACACGGCGAGGGGCATCTACCTCGGCGGCGCCGTGCACTATTATCTGGGCGCTGGGTACGCCACCGTGAACGGCCTCGGCGGCTTTACCACCACGTCCGCCCCCTTCTTCGGCGGCGCGACCCCGGTCACGCTCGATGGGCGCGGCTTCAGCCAGTACTCGAAGCCCGGTCACAAGCTGGGTCACGGCGTTGGCGGTGACGTCGGCGCGGTTTGGGTTTCGGGCCCGCTCGAGCTCGGGGTCGGCGTGAACGACATCGGGGCGACCATCACCTGGCCGGACACGCGTCAGGATAGCGTCTTCTATCACGACTCCCTGTACTCCCGGACGTTTCAGCCCTCCGTCGAGACGAAGACCAAGCTCCCGGTTTCCTACGTCGCGAACCTCGCCTACACGATCGGCACGACGACGCTGGCCGCCGACCTGGTGAACAACGGGCGGGGGACGACGCTGCACCTGGGTGGCGAGAAGCGGCTCGGCCTCGTCGCCCTGCGCGGGGGCGTGTCACGCGACCAGCGCAAGCGGCTGGAGCTCGGATGGGGCGGCGGCGTGCGACTCGGCGGGGTGTCCCTCGACCTCGGCTTCTGGACGCACAGCAATTCGCTCTCCAACGAGCGCGCCATCACGATGGCAACCTCGCTCTCGATTTATTAGGGAGGCACGATGAAAGCGAAGTGGCTCGGGGTGACACTGCTCGTGGCGGTGGCGGCCGCGTGTGGGGAGGGGCACGCCATCTTCAGCATCGACGTCTACAGCTTCATGACGGGGACGGGCAGCGACACCCTGAGGGTGCCACCCGACCCGCTCCCGGGCCTGCCGCCCGCGAGCCCGCCCGTTCAAGACTCGATTATTCCGATTGGGGTGGATCTGCCAAGCGCGATGAGCTCGTCGATCGTCGACACGGTGCTCGTGAATGGAAGCCTCGATGTGACGCATTCCACAGGCACGGGCACCTTCTCGTACGAGGTCTTCTTCTCGAGCAGCTCCGACCCGGCCGTCGTGTACGCCGCCACGCCAGCCCTGACGGTCGGTCCCGCCCCGATTCCGGGAACGGGGCCCGTTCCCATTACTTCGCAGAACATCGCCGCGGTGGTGGGGGACGCGTTCAAGGGGTCTGGATTGTACGTCGGGATCCGGGTGACCATGTCCAACACCGGCGCCACGAACCTCCAGGCCACCTTCAAGCTCACCGCGCTGCAGGCGAGGATCGTCTTTCAGGACAAGATCTTCTAGTCAAGCCACGCGGGTTATATTGGACCCGTGACCGCAAATCACCGCAGACACGCGGCCGTCGTCGACGTCGGCGGCGTGAAGGTGGGCGGCGCCCACCCGATCGTCGTCCAGTCGATGACCAACACCGACACGGCCGCCGTGGACGCGACCGCAGCGCAGGTGCGCGCCCTGCATGAAGCGGGGAGCGAACTGGTGCGCGTCACGGTCAACAACGACGAGGCCGCGCAGGCCGTCCCCGATATCGTCGCACAGGTGGACGTGCCCGTCATCGGCGACTTCCACTACAACGGCCACCTCCTGCTCACGAAGTACCCCCGCATGGCCGAGGCCCTCGCCAAGTACCGGATCAACCCGGGGAACGTGGGCGCGAAGCGGCGCGACGAGAACTTCCGCACCATCATCGAGGTGGCGCTCGCCCACGGGAAGCCCGTGCGCATCGGGGTGAACTGGGGGAGCCTCGACCAGCAGCTCCTCACCGAGCTGATGGACGAAAACGCCCGCCGCTCCGACCCGCTCGAGGCCCGCGAGGTGACGATCGAGGCGATGGTGCAGAGCGCGATGCGCTCGGCGGCACTGGCGGAGGAGTGCGGGCTCGCGCACGACCGGATCATCCTTTCCGCCAAGGTCTCCGGGGTGCAGGACCTCGTGGCGGTGTACCGGCGGCTCGCCGAGCGCTGCGACTATCCGCTCCACCTCGGGCTCACCGAAGCGGGGATGGGGAGCAAGGGAATCATCGCGAGCACCGCGGGGCTCGCCATCCTGCTGCAGGAGGGGATCGGCGACACCATTCGCGTGTCGCTCACGCCGCGGCCCGGCGGCGACCGCACCGAGGAAGTGCAGGTGGCGCAGCAGGTCCTCCAGTCGCTCGGCCTGCGCAGCTTCACGCCCCAGGTGTCGGCGTGCCCCGGCTGCGGCCGCACCACATCGACCTTCTTCCAGGAGATGGCCGACGACATCCAGACCTACCTGCACGAGCAGCGGCCGATCTGGCGCGAGCGCTATCCCGGGGTGGAGTCGCTCACGGTGGCCGTGATGGGGTGCGTGGTGAACGGCCCCGGCGAGTCGAAGCACGCCGACATCGGCATCTCGCTCCCCGGGACGTTCGAGGAGCCGAAGGCCCCGGTGTACGTGGACGGGCGGCTCAAGGTGACGCTCAAGGGCGACACGATCGTCGCCGACTTCCTGAAGATCCTCGAGGAGTACGTGGACAGTCGCTTCGGCGCGGGCGCGCCGGTGCGCTGACCCTGCTTCCTCACGGGGGCGTCACCCGGTAAACGGGGTGGATCTCCCACAGGGCTCGCACCGACGAATTGCAGCGGCCGTGCCCGCCGTCAGTCTCGTCGCCCCGTCTTCCCCCCCGGCGATGCTGCCCGTCGAAGAACGCGGTGCCGGTGACCCGCACCAGCGCGGACTGGTCGAGAGCGCCCCCTTTGCGGATCTTCCGGCCGCCGAGCAGCGAGTCGAGCGCCGCTCGCGCGAGCGCGTATCGCGAGCCGTACTTGGGTGCCGGGATTTCCACGACCACGCAGGAGTCGACCGGGCTCGCGGCGCCCTCAGTCAGCTCGATGTGCCAGTCGCCGTCATCCTTCACCTTCTCCACCCGCCGCACCCAGCCGGTGAGGGCGAAGACCTGGAGCTCGCGGTCGGCACGGGGAGCGCAGCGGTCGCGTGATGCGATGTTCGGTGCCGCCCAGCCCGCCAGGATCGCCGTGACCGACGTAGGGTGGGGGCTGAGGGCGGCGAGTGAGGTGTCGGTCTTCTGCGACCAGCGATAGTGCGGCTCCCGGCACTGCGGCGCCGCCCCCGGCACCCCGGGCCGGAGGCTGGCCAGCGCCAGCGTGGCGAGGACGGCTCCAGCTTCAGGCCGTCGCACCAGCCAGGAGGAAGCGCTCTTGGGAGCTGCGCCGGTCGGCGCCGGCCGCCGGCGCGCGGCGCCGGTAGCTCCCGTCCGACTGTAACTCCCAGGCGGTCGGGTCGGCCAGCTCGGCGTCGAGAATGGCGTCGAGCCGGCCGCGGCAGGCAGGGTCGCTCACCGGCGCCACCACCTCGACGCGCCGGCGCAGGTTGCGGGGACGCCAGTCGGCCGAGCCGAGGTAGTACTCGGCGTCGCCGCCGTTCGTGAAATGAGAGATGCGGGCGTGCTCGAGAAAGCGTCCGAGGATGCTGACGACGCGGATGCGGTCCGACAGGCCGGGGACGCCCGGCCGGAGCGTGCACACGCCGCGCACGATGAGGTCGATGTCGACGCCGGCGGCCGATGCGCGGTACAGCGCCGCGATGACCTCGGCATCGGCGAGCCCGTTGAGCTTCGCGCGAATCCGCGCGGTCCGCCCCGCGCGGGCGTGCTCCGCCTCCCGATCGATGAGCTCGACAAGGCGGTGCAACAGGTAGGTGGGAGCGACGAGGATTCGCCGGAACGCCGTCTGGGGGGGCCGGGAGGATCCCGACAGCTCGTTGAACAGGTCGTGGATGTCGGCGCTGAGCGCGGCATCGGCCGAGAAGAGCCCGAGGTCGGTGTAGATGCCCGCCGTCACGGCGTTGTAGTTACCAGTCCCGATGTGCACGTAGCCCCGGATCCCCTGCTGCTCGCGGCGCAGGATCAGGGCAGTCTTGGCATGGGTCTTCAGCTCGACCAGCCCGTACACGACGCGAATCCCGGCCCGCTCGAGCTTGCGGGCCCACTCGATGTTCCGCTCCTCGTCGAATCGGGCCTTGAGCTCGACGAACACGAATACCTCCTTGCCGCGCTCGGCGGCGCGGAGCAACGCGTCTACGATCCCCGAGCGTCCCCCCGCGCGATACAGCGTGAGCTTGATGGCCGCGACGTCCGGGTCTTCCGCCGCTTCCACGAACAGCCGCTCCACGGTTGCCTCGAACGAGTCGTACGGCAGGTGGACCAGGAGGTCGCGCTCAGCGAGCTCGGCGAAGACGGACCGCCCGGGTGCGATCGGCGTCCGGCCGCGGTGCGGCGGATAGTCGAGCTCCGCCAGGGGGAGGCGCGCGATCTCCCGCAGCGCCCCGAGGTCGAGGAGTCGGTCCGCCTCGTACAGGTCCCCCGCGCCCAGGGGGCCGGCCGGGGTGGTGTCTTCGAACAGGAGCTCCCGCAGCAGCAGGTCCCGCACCGACTCGGGCATCGCCTGCTCCACCTCGACGCGCACGACGGTCCCGTAGGGCCGGCGCTTCGCCTCTTCCTCGATCACCTGCAAGAGGCTCGCGGCGTGGTGCTCGTCGAGCTCCAGGTCCGACCCCCGCGTCACGCGGAATGCGTGGGCGGCCTCGACGCGCCGTCCGGGATACACCAGACTGAGATTTTCGCGGATGATCTCCTCCAGCGGGACGAAGCCGGCGCCGCCCGCCACCGGCACGAAGCGAGGCAGGGAGTCCGGTACCTTCAGATAGGCGAAGTGCGGCGGCCCGCCGTGGGGGTCGCGCACCACCGCAGCGAGCGAGAGCCTCAAGTTGGGGATGAGGGGGAACGGGTGACCGGGCGCGCGTGTGAGGGCCTGCGGCGTGATGAGCGGAAACACCTGCTCGGTGAAGTAGCGGCGCAGCGTCTCCTGCTGCGGCTCCGCCAGTTCGCTCCACCGCAGCAGGCGGATGCCGTGCGCGGCGAGCGCCGGCAGGCACTCGTCACGCAGACAGCGGGCTTGGCGCTCGAACAGCGCGCGGACCCGCACGGCGATCGCGTCGAGCTGCTCCTCCGGCGACAGCCCGTCCTCGCCGGGCTCGGTCACGCCGCCGGCCACCGCCCCCTTCAGCGCCGCGACGCGCACCATGAAAAACTCGTCCAGGTTCGCACTCAGGATGGCGAGGAACCGCACCCGAGCAAGCAGCGGCACGTCCGGGTCTTCCGCCAACGCCAGCACGCGACTGTGGAACTCGATCAGGCTCAGATCGCTGTTGAGGAAGTGGTCGGCCACCGGGGGACCGGCGGCGGCGAACGGCGAGCGCAGGGCGACGTCGGACAGGCGCACCCGCCGCTCGCCGGTGCGGGGCGCCGTCGACCCGCCGGGCTCGAGCGGCGCCTCCCGGGTCCACTCGGCGAGGGCGTCGGAGCGCGCCGTCACGGTGAGCGACGCCAGTGTGCGCGGGTCGCGGAGGCCCGGCGCGCCGGCGCCGGCCAGCAGCTCGTGGAAGGGGAGCCACTGGAGACGCCCACTCGCGTCCGCGTCCCGTGCGCCGGAAACGCGCCGGGCCAGCCACACTTCGAGCACCGGTCGGGTGCCCGACGACGCGGCAGTGCCGAGGAAGCGCACCTGCCCGTCCGCGCTCCCGAAATGCGTGCGTAACACGTCGCGGCACGCGTCCTCGCCGCTGCCACCCCGCACCGGCACCGTCAGCTGGGACTCGTCCGCGAGCAGGGCGACGCGCCCCTCCTCGAGGACCACCACGGCGACCTCGCGGCTGCCTTGCGCCGCGCGCGCCAGCCCCTCGCCCTCCAGATCGCGCAGCAGCTTTTGGGCGCGGTCGGCCTTGCCCACGAGCAGCGGGCGGAGCCCGTACCGTTCGCGCAGCGCGCCGGAGACCTGCTCCAGTGTGGGCCGCCCCGCCGCAAGCTGGCGGATCTTCAGCTCCTGAAACGTCCGCGCCAACTGGTGGCTGCGGACCGTCACCACGTCGTAGACGAGCTCGTACCGCGCCCGCCGCCACCACCGCGGTCGGGTGCGGCGGACCCGCCGCTCGGTCTCGAACTGGATCCGCGGGACGAGGCGTCCGGGCTCGATGAGCGCGCGGAGGCGCCGCGCCGGCTCTGAGGCACCCGCCAGGGCCTGCGCACCCTCGAGCTCGGGGACTTCGGCTTCGGCGGTCTCCGGGACGGTCAACGGAACGCGGGCCTCGGCACGGCCGATCGTGCGCAGGGTGAGGATGCGCCGGTCGTCCACGCGGACCCGGAACCGGCACGTCACGCCGCGGCGCCGCAGGGTCCAGTCCGCGGAATCGAAATACGCGTCGCGGTGGAAGGAGAGCTCCACCGGGCCGGGCCCGAGCCCCAGCGGCAACTCGTCGGCGACCATGCGATTCAGCGCGTCCAGGCTCGGGACGTCGCCCTTCCACTCGGCCAGCGGCGGCATCGCTAGAAGGGGAAGCCGGCCCGCACGTACACGCGCGTGCCCTCGACGCTGTGCGCCGCGGCCACGGACACCGTGTTCGCGCGATTCAGGAACGCGAGCCACAACCCGCCGCCGGCCCCCGCGTGCCACCGGTCCGAGGTCTCGCCGGACAGGAACACCCGGCCTGCGTCGCCCAGACCAAACAGGCCGACCTCGGTCGGCACGAGGAAGAAGAACTTCGCCACGGAGAACCGCAGCTCCACGTTTCCGTAGACGGAGGCGTCGCCCGCGAAGCGATGCTCGACGAAGCCGCGCACCGTGGTGGCGCCGCCCACGTAGGCCGCCTCGTGCAGGGGGTAGGTGCCCCACACCTTCTTCCCCGCGACTCGCACGGCGAGCGTGGGCTGCAGCGGCATGCGCGCGGTGAGATAGGTGGCCGCCTCGGCGTGGCCCTCGCCGAACGCCGCGCCGACGTCCAGGGCCTTGGGGTACACGCTCCCGCCGAAGTGGAACTCGATCCCGCGACTCGCCGCCCGCGGCACGTCGCGCGTGTCGGCACGGAAATCCGCGGTCCCGCCGATCTGACCGTAGTCGGCGACTCCGTAAGGCCGTGCGGCATCGATGAACGTGCCCGGCTCGAGTTTGGTGTGGGCGAACTTGTACACGGGGCCGACCGAAAAGTCCGCGGAGCGCGACAACGCGAACCGCAGGGCCGGGGCGACCAGATACTGTTGTTGCTTCACCTTGTAGAAGTCGGTTGCCCCCGTGGTCGGGGTCTCGTTGCCGAAGCCATAGAAGCGCAGCACATCGATCCCCGAGGCGCGCAGGCGCAGCGTCACAATCACGGGCGGCACGATGCCACGGAACTCTCCCGTCAGCTCGGCGCGGTAGGTGGCGGCGGCGGTCGCGTATCCGGCGCGCACCACCACGTGCGAGCTGTAGGGGAGCTGGCGGAAGCCGTAGACGGTGCCGGCCGCCCCGCCTCCAGCGAACAACCCGATGTCGGGCGTGTACCCGACCCAGGTGAGGGGCACCCAGCGCGAGCCCCAGTCCCGGGGCAACCCGAGCGTCGAGGTGTCGCGCGGCGGGTCGTCATAGGGTCGTCGATCCACCGAGGTCCCGGGTCCCGTTGTGAAGCGGTTGTTCCCTCGGTCGTAGAAGTGTGTCGACCCGGCGCGTGCCGAGTCCGTCAGCTCGTCGTCCCCGCCGCCGCCGATCACCCGGAGCCGGGGCCCGGAGCCGTCCGAACCGCGCACGACGAGCCGGTCATCGCCGCCGTGCAGGTACACACGGACCTCTTCTGTCTCGCGCCGCTGGAACGTCCGCTGGTAGTATGGCTCCCGAGCACCCTGGGCCGAGAGTCGCACGACGAGCCGCCCGCCTGCGAGGCGCTCGACCTCCGCCACGTCGGCCTCGTCGGTTGCGTGAATCTCGACCACACCGGCGAGCAAGGCGTAGTACCGATCCGTGATTTGGAGCAGATGATCCCGCCGCCGCCGGAGCGCACGGCTGAGCGCCGCCCCGTTCTTCGCATAGTACTCCGGGGGCAGCCGCCGCACGGCCGCCTCGATCACCGAGTCGGGGAGACGTGCCTGGAGCGCCTTCGCCACGGAGTCCCAAACGGGTCTCTCGAGATCGACGAGGAGACGCCGGTCGGGCACTTGGCCGGCGAACGTGAGGCGCCAGATGCTCGGGTAGTTGTCCCCGAATCCGACGACCTGCGGCTGGTAGAAGCCCGTGAGCCACACCAGCAGACCGTCGAGACGCGCGAACGCCTGGTCGCGGTCGCGCGGGATGGGACGCCACCAGTGGACCCCGGCGGAATCGAACCGGGCCCAGCGCCACTGGTCCTGATGCCTGTCCCAGTCCCCGATGAACACGTCCATGAGCCGGGCGGCAAGGAACGCGCGCGAGTCGACCCGGTGGCGCGAACTACGCTCGAGGTGCTCGAATAACTTCTTGGTGTTGGCAAGGTCGACGGCGCCGGCGACCGTGGGTTCGCCGTCCGGCCCTTCGGTCGGGCGTTCCTCGATCATCCCGAGCTCGCCGGGAAACGCGCAGACGATTCCCGTGAGACGGCGGTCGTCCGGCAGGACGAACAATCTCGGCTCCGCGTTCAGCACACCGGCCGCGTCGAGTAGTGGGGCGACCACTAGGGGGGCGCCCGGATGAGCGGAGCTGATCTGGTCCTGAATCATCTCGCGGACGAAGGTGGCGCGCAGCTCGGGAGGGAGCGCGAGTGTCGGGTCCTTGTCGACCGACCGGAATGCGTAGTCCCGGCCGTCAGCGCTCGAGAACCGGAGCACCTTCGTCTGGCGCCGGCCGCCGCAGCGGCTTGGCGTGAGCCCGCCCGCGAATCGCGACAGGTCGAGCACCTCGACCTCGAGCGGCGTCGTCCAGAGGTCACGGTAGTGCGCGCCCAGCAGCAGCCGGTGGAACCAGCCCGCGCGGTAGTGCGCGCCCGCGACGACCGTCTGTCGGCCTGCCGGGTTCGCCGGACCGGCCTGCCCGGCGGCGCCCGCCGGCGCCAGGGCCGCCGCGACGCCCAGGGCGAGCGCGGCCCCCCGCGCGCTGCTCACTCGAGCCATAGTGCGAACGCCTCCGTGCCGCCGCCGGAGCGGTCGACGACGATCACGCTCAGGCGGGCGCGGCCGTCCCCCAGGAATTCGACGCGCATGAACCCGCTCGCGCGCTTCGCGAAGCGCGTGCCGTCGAGCGCGGTGACGCGATCGAGGTGGCCGAAAATGCCGGCGCCGCTCAGCAGCTCGTAGCGGGCGCTCGTGCCGCCGATCACCTGGAGCGCGTGGTCGTGCCCCGCCGCGTAGATCAGCGGCGGGGAGCCCGCGAACCCGCTGTCGAGCGTGGCGCGCATCCGACGGTAGGCCGCGCTCGGCGCGTCCTGACTGGAAATGCCGTTCTCCCGCGCGATGGGGTATGCCGAGCCGATCAGCGGCAGCGGGATCCACAGCCACGACTTGACGGCCCGCAGCGGGAACACGTGCGCCTGCCATCCGAAATGCCCGCCGTGCGGCCCGCCGGTCGCGAGTGGGTGGTGCCCGAGCACCACGACCGCGCGCCCGCCGCCGCTCGCGAGCGCCGCGTGCAGCGAGTCGATCACCTCGCGATCGGAATCCGCGGGACATGACGACGTAGGGTCTTCGGGCTTCGTCCCGTTATGCAGCCACCACTGCGTGTCGAGGGCCACGAGCCGCACCACCTTGCCGACGTCGACTACGGCGGGACCCGGGCACCCGCCAGCAGGCAGGAGCGCTGCCCCCGTGCCGCCCGCCGCGGCGATGAAGCGCTCCTCGCGCCGGACGGCGTCCCATCCTCCTGGCCCGTGACGATCCCAATCATGATTGCCCGGTACGAAAATCCCGCGCGCGCCGCTCGCGCCGAGCACGCGGAGCTGCGCGGTGAGGCGCCGCTCGGCCTCGGGCCTGTCGGCGGCGCTCGAGTCCGGCATGCCGCGGGGGTAGATGTTGTCGCCCAGAAAAGCGACGACCGGGTGTGGCGCGACGGACAGCGCCGCTCGCAGCGCCCTG
>QHUL01000063.1 GCA_003222115.1 Gemmatimonadota bacterium
CCAACTCGTTCGGCGCCACGACCAGTTTCTGGACCATCGCCGGGTAGAGCGCGACGCCGAGCAGCGACACGCCGAAGTAGACCCCGACCGCGAGCAGGGTGTTGCGGGCCAGACGGTGGCTGCGGGCTCCCCACAGGACCAGCGCTCCGCTCGCCACGGCCGCGAGCCCGGCGAGTCGCAAGCCGGTGAGCTGGGCGTGGAGATCGGCGTAGCTCGCTCCCACGAGCGGCCCGGTGGTGGAGTACAACAGTTCCGGAAGCCGGACGAAGTACACCCGTAACCCTACCAGCACGAAGAGCAGGGCGATCAGCACCGCCAGGTGCAGGCGGGCCGACGGCTCCACCGTGACCTGGCGGCGGAACACGACGATGTCCCGGCGCACCACGTACAGCACGATGGTGGCGAGCAGCGCGAGCGTCGTGACGGCGATGCCGAGACCGATCGCGCCCGCGATCACCGGCAGCGTGAACACGTAGTAGCTCACCTCGCGGCCGAACACGGGGTCCGTCGCGCCGAACGGCGTCCGGTGCAGGAACTGGAGCACGCCAAGCCAGCCGCCTGCGGCTCCCATGCCGAACAGCAGTGCCAGGCCGAGCGCCGTCGGCAGGGCCAAGCGGCGCAGCAGCCGGGTGACGTCCACGGCGGCGGCCCCGGAGCTGACCTGGACGACCAGCGGGTTCGGGACGAGGCCGCGCTGGGCGATCCGCAGGTTGGCATAAAGGAACGCGAATACGGCGCCGCCAACTGCCACGCCGAGCACCGCCTCGGCCACCAGCCGGGTTGTGAACACGCGCTCGTAACCCAGGGCCTGGAACCAGAGCCATTCGGCGGCGAGCGGGACCAGATTGGAGAGGAGCAAGAAGAGGGCGAACAGGAGGACCAGCACGACGAGGCCCAGGCGACGCCGCCGACGAGGCGGCAGACGGGCTACGCTTAGAGGAGCGGTCATGAAGAGGAAACTAACAGAGGAGCGGGGGTGCGAGTCGCGTCTTAGGCCTCGTCGGACGGCGCCGTCCACATGAGTACGTTCGGCGCGTACCGGCGAAACAGCCGGGGCGCGGTCGCGGCCCGCTTGGTCACGACCACGACCGCGTCGTCCGCTTCCCGCACTCCCACGAGGGCGAGTCGTACCTGGCCGTCCGCCTGCGCCTGGAAGGTGAAGCTGTCATGCGACGGACGGGTCGCATACGGTTTCGCCCACGCGGGCGGCTTGGCGCCCGAGAACGCGATGACCTGGAGGGGCTGCGCGAGTGTGACGTCAGAGAGGACCTGCCGCTCGTACCATGTGCTCGTGCCCGAGCTCGGGTCCTTGGTGTGCCGATGGCCGGTCTTCGGGTAGGTCGTGTGCCTGCCCGCAGGACCGCAGGCGACAATCACCCCGTCGGCGGTGCTGCTTACCGACGCGACCTGGTACGGCGTTCCGTGCCACACTCCCACCACGTCAATGTCTCTCGGCATCCGAGAAAGGTAGCAGCGCGGCCGGCCTGGGGCGCCGCCCCGCGCGGCGTGTCGCAAGAGCGCCGTGCCGTGAGTAATGCTGTGCGTTTGTCACGACACTCGGTTGATCTTCGGGTCTGGTGTTACGACACCGATGCCCAGACCACCGCGTGAATGCTACTGGGTGTCGTAACTCGCCCCCATAGTGGTTCGCATGGGGTTGACGCCCCCACACTCCCCCACCCCACCGCGTCCGCTCCGCCGGGCGCGTCAAATCCCGCACTAAAGTACTTCCTTCGGTCGCCGTCCCGACTCGGCCCCCGCGTAATTCGCGGGGGCCTTTTCCATGCCCGAAGCTAACGAGCATCGTACTCGTCGTGGCGGCGGAGCCAGTACATGCCTTCCCCCCCCTCGTCCCGCCCCTTGGGCACCAGATCGAGGTAGTTGTAGGCCGTGTTGAGCAGGTCGATGCCGCGCGCGTAGGCCGAGTAGGTATGGAACACCCGTCCCGCCGGATCCTTGTAGAAGACGCTCATCCCTTCGCGTTCGGACAGCGATGGGTCCTGCATCGTGTAGTTGTAGTAGGCCCGCTGCTTCGCCACTTCCTCTGCCGTGAACGACACCTGATAGTCGCGGTTGAAATCGCTGTCCCTCGATGAGACCCAGGTGAAGCTCCAGCCCATCCGTTTCTCGTAGGCGGCCAGCGCGGCGCGGGGTGCCCGCGAGACCGCGACGAAGGTCACGTCGCGGTGATTCAGGTGCACGATGATCCCGTTGAAGTTGTCGGCCCAGAACGAACAGGCGTGGCACGCGGCGTCCTTGGTCCAGGACGTCGACTCCGAGGCGTTCGGGGGATCGAACATGGCGTGGTAGACGACCAGCTGGCTGCGTCCCTCGAACAGCTCGGCCAGGGTGCGCTTGCCGGTCGCGCCATCGAACACATAATTCTTGGTGACCGCTTCCCAGGGCAGCTGGCGTCGCTCCTCACTCACCTGGTCGCGCAGCCGCGTGAACTCCTTCTCCCGAACGAGGAACGCCGTCCGCGCCGCCAGCCACTTTTCGTGAGATACGACGGGGTGACCGGTCAGCCCACTCGCGCCATCGTGCGCCATGGTTCGAATCTCCCTGCACTGACTGGGTGATAGGTGGACAACTCGCACCGCATTGACAATATTCTACCATGCGGTTGAATGATAATATGCCCCCCCGCCATCGCTCGCAAGCCGCCCCGCGGCCGCCCCGTTCTCAGCTGAACCGGGTGTACGCGGCCATCGCCGACCCGACCCGCCGCGCCATTCTCGGCGTCCTGGCGGGGGGTCAGCGCAACGTCGGCAGCGTCGCGCGCCGGTTCCCGATTTCCTTCAATGCGGTCTCGAAGCACCTGAAGGTGCTGGAGCGCGCAGGACTGGTTCGCCGGCGCGTCCGCGGCCGCGAGCACTGGCTCCGGCTCCGGCCCGAGCCGCTGCGGCAGGCAACCCGGTGGCTCGAACACTATCGCGAGTTCTGGGAAGCGCGGCTCGACGCGCTCGAGGCGCTGCTGGTTGGGACCCGGGGACGTCGGCCGTGAGCCCGACCCACGATTCGACCGACGCATTGCAGATCCGCCGAGTCCTTCCCGTTCCGCGGGACCGGGTGTTCGACGCCTGGCTGGATCCGGCGTCCCTGGCGCGCTGGATGGGCACCGGCGAGGGCGCCGCGGTGACCGTGCTCGAGCCCAAGGTGGGTGGGAAGTTTCGCATCGTCATGCGGCACCGGGGCGGGGAGGTCGAGCACTGGGGGGAGTACGTCGCCATCGATCGTCCGTCGTTTCTCTCCTTCACCTGGCTCTCGGTCAATACCGACCACCGGCCCACTTTGGTCACAGTGGAGCTGCTTGAGCGCGACGACAGCACCGAGCTGATCTTGACACACCGGCAACTTCCGCCGAGCCAGGTGGACTCGCACCGGCGGGGCTGGACTGCCATCGTCGCGGCGCTCGAGCGGACGCTCACGTCGTGACCCACACCGTTCTGACCTCGGCGCGCCGGGGACCCTTCCTGACCGTCAGCGTCATTGTTTTCGTGGTCAGCGCCCTAGCCACGATCCGCTGGTCGCGCGCCATGGCGGCGGGGATGACCATGCCCGGCGGATGGACCATGTCGATGGTATGGATGCCCATGCCTGGCCAGACTGGATTGAGCGCTGCCGTCGGCTTCGAGGGGATGTGGATCGCCATGATGGCCGCGATGATGCTCCCCTCCCTGGTCCCGACGCTGGCGCGGACTCGCCTGGATGTTCTAACGAGCGCGGGCTACTTCGCGGTCTGGGCGGCGATCGGCGCAGGGGTGTACGTAGTGGGTATCGCGCTGGCGCAGGCGGAGGTACGCTGGGCGACACTGGCGCTAGTGATCCCGATCGCCCGCGGGGTCGTGTTGGTCGTCGCGGGGTGGGTGCAGCTGACCTGCTGGAAAGCTCGGCACCTGGAGTGCTACCGCGAGGGCTGCCTCGGCGTCGCGCACCCTGGGGCGTCGTGGCGGCGCGGGATCGCGCTGGGGGGCCATTGCGCACTGTGCTGCCTGCCGTTCATGGCCGCGCTCGTGATCGCCGGAATGATGAACGTCGCCGTCATCGCGCTGACCGCGCTCGCCATCACCGTCGAACGCATCGCACGCGCGCCGGCGCTACCGGCCCGATTGGCGGGACTCATCGTGATTGGGGCTGGGGTATTCCGGATCCTTCGGACGGGGTAGCAAGGTTGCGGGGCTTTACGTGTAATCAGCGGCCCTTCTTCCCCTGGCCTTTCAAAATCCGCACGATCGCGACTATGGTGTTCCAATTCCGTGTCGTCGCCGGTACGCCGCACAGTTTGTCGATCTGGCCAAGATAGCCGATCGTTTTCATGTGACGACGGTAAACTCCGAAGACGAAGCGGTTTTTCGACGCGATAAGTCGCAACAACCACGCCCCACGTGGCGGAAGTGTGACTGGAATGGAAGCCCGGACCCGGCCGGCTTTCGTCAGGATGCTCACGAATCGAACGACATCAGGGCGCGACGGCTCAGTTCCAAACGGATTCTCCGTCTCCAGACGGATAAGATCGCGGCCGTCGCAGAGCACGACGTCCGTTTCGAATGGCAGCTTCCGGAGCAATGCAGCACGGAACTGTGCTCGAGATCCAGGCTTGCGAACGACAAACGTGCCCGCAGCACCCACATTCACGACATCATAGTCGCTCAGTGCTCTTGCGAGGATGCTGGGGCGAAAGGTCCTGTGCCCGCCAACATTGACACCCCGGAGGAAGACAACGAGAGCCATACCGGCGGTGACCCTTACTTCCCGAACCGCTCGAAGCGGTACGCGAGCTCGGGACCTTCGTCACCCTCGTACGCGAGCTGGGCGATGAGTAGCGTGAAGGGCTCCGTGTACCGGGCGATCCGTAACGGCCCGGCGTCCACCGGATCAAACCCCACGTCGCGGATCAGCTGAGCGGCAATCTTCTTGCTGCGCGCCTCGTCCCCGCAGTAGACGAGGCTCGGCCTCGTGGCCTTGCGCCGAGCCTCGAACACATCAAACAGCACTTCGCTCGGCACCGTACCGAACGCGGAGACGACCCGAGCCTCTGGAACCCGCTTTGCCAGCGCCTCCGCGCCCGAGGAGGTATGGGCGATCACGAGGCCCGTGTCGTCGGCATTCATCGGCAGCGAGCAGCTCACGACGACCTTCCCCGACACATCGCCCGCTTGCTTTAACACGTCGTCGACTCTGGACCAGTGCACGGCGAGCAAGACCGCGTCCGCCTCCTGCGCGGCCTCCCGCGGTGTGCCCGCCCGCGCTTTCCCTTTGGCGTCCCGTGCAAGCTTCTTTAGCTTCTGCTCGCTGCGGGCGTAGCTGAATACCACCTCATGGCCGGCTCGCGCCCAGATCGTTCCGAGCTTGCCGCCCATCAATCCAGAACCGAGAATGCCGATGCGCATGGCTTCGAGCTCCGATCTGTCTTAGGCTACCCAAGATAGGATGAACGCGGCTCTCCGAAATCGATAGCAACAGCCGCAATCGATAGCAGCGGCCGCCGAAACTTTCCCTGCCACATTCGGCGTATCGTCCGGGAGCCCGGAGAAGCCCGTTACCGACGGAGGCGACATGAACGCGGTCCGCAATCCCGGCCGAGTGGCCGGACTCTGGTACCTGCTCCTCGTGCTGGCCGGCCCGCTGCGTCTCATTTACATCCCCAACAAGTTGTTCGTGCACGGGGACGCGGCCGCGACCGCCGCGAACATCGCCGCGCACCCGTGGCTCTTCCGCTTCGGCATGGCGAGCGACCTGCTCGGCGCCGTGGTGCTGATCTTCCTGGTGCTGGCGTTCTACCGCCTGTTCAAGGGCGTGGATCAGCAGCTCGCGGTGCTCCTCGTGATCACCGGCGGCGTGATGCCGGCGTTGATCAATTTCGTGAACGTGGTGACCGACGCCGGCGCGCTCATGGTCGCGCAGGGCGCCGACTTCCTGTCCGTGTTCGACCAGCCCCAGCGCAACGCCCTGGTGATGCTATTCCTCCAGCTGCATCACCATCAGATCACGGCCGCGGAGATCCTGTGGGGGCTGTGGCTCTTCCCGATGGGTGCCCTGGCATACCGGTCGGGCTTCGTGCCGCGGTTCATCGGCGTGTGGCTGTTCATCAATGGCGCGGCCTACGTGCTGTTGAGCCTCACGGGGATATTCTTCCCGGCATACCAGAACAAGGTCTTCATGCTTTCCCAGCCCGCTCTGTTCGGGGAGTTGGCGATCATGCTGTGGCTCGTGATCAAGGGCGCCCAGCCGCCGGAGCCGGCTGCCGCTCCCTCATAGCCCCGTCCTGCGCTCCAGCGCTTCGGGGTACCGCGCCCCTTCAATCGTGATCTTCGAAGCGGCGTCCTCGATCTCGCGGAGATCGCCCGAGGTAAGGTCGACGCCAGCGGCGCCGATATTCTCTTCCAGGCGGTTCAGCTTCGTGGTGCCTGGGATCGGAACAGTCCACGGCTTCTGCGTCAGCAGCCAGGCGAGCGCGATCTGCGCCGGTGTCGCCTGCTTGCGCGCTGCGATCGTGCGCAGCAGATCCACCAAAGTCTGATTCGCCTTCCGCGCCTCTGAGGTGAAGCGCGGCACGATGTTGCGGAAATCCGAGCTCACGAACGTCGTCTTCTCGTCGATCGTGCCCATGAGGAAGCCCTTGCCGAGGGGACTGAACGGCACGAACCCGATGCCGAGCTCGTCCAGGGTCGGCAGCAGTTCTTCTTCAGGGCGTCTCCACCACAGTGAGTATTCGCTCTGGACCTGAGACTTCTTCGATGGCTACCGAAACGGACTCTTCTCCGTAGTTCAAGACGTTCATGACGTCTTTGACGATCGCTTCGGCGAGTCGCCTCTTCTGCTGTTCGGATTTTCCGGGCCAGAGCTTCACGATGACGTGAGGCATTTTCAGCGCCCCCGATATTGTTCGTCGCTGACCTGTTCCATCCACTCCACGACCTTCCCGTCGAGCTGCTCCTGAATGGCGATGTGCGTCATGCCCGTGGTCGCCGTGGCTCCATGCCAGTGCTTCTGGCCCGGCGGGATCCGGACAACATCGCCTGGCCGGATGTCTTCGACTTCCCCGCCCCATTGCTGAACCCATCCCGATCCGGCCGTGACGATCAGGATCTGGCCCAGCGGGTGGGTGTGCCACGCCGTTCGAGCGCCGGGCTCGAAGGTCACGCGGGCGCCGGACCCGCGTGACGGGTCTTTTGCTTGGAATAGGGGGTCGACGCGTACCGAGCCAGTGAAGTATTCGGCTGGCCCCTGGCTGGAGGGTTGCGAGCCACTTCGCGTGATGATCATCGTCTGCGAACCTTGCGTTAATTCGGCCGGGTGACCGCCGGCTCGAGAGGAAGCGGTGGCCTCATGCGGGCTCCTTCAGCGAGGCCATCTCGACAGCGAGAGAGGTGGAGAGGTCGCGGTAGGCCGCGATCTGCGCCTGGAGGTCAGCGATCTTCTGTTCGGCGAGGCCGATGGCATCGGCGCCGCCGATGAAGCGGCGCGGCGGCGGCTCCTCGCTCGCGACCGCGACCAGCGCCCGCGCGAGCTTCGCGGGGTCTCCGCCTTGCTGGCCGCTCTGTGCCTGCCACCACTTCAGCTGCTCCGCTGTGCGGTCGGCGTAGTCCTCGATGGACGGCTCGGCGTAGGTCACGGACGCCGCCTCCAGGAGCTCGGTGCGGAAGAACCCGGGGTTGACGATCGTGGTGGTGATGCCGAACGGCGCAACCTCTTGCTGCAGCGACTCCATCCAGCCCTCGAGGCCGAACTTCGCCGCGGCGTATGCCGAACAGAAGGCAAACCCGACGAGGCCGGCGGTCGACGAGATCGAGATAATGTGACCGGAGCGCTGCTTGCGCATGATCGGCAGGATAGCGCGGGTGACATTCATCGGGCCGAGGAGGAGCGTCCCCAACTGCCGGTCTATCTGCTCCGGCGTCAGCTCCTCGAAGTAGCCGGCAAAGAAGTTGCCGGCATTGTTGACCAGCACGTCGATGCGGCCGAACCGGTCGACGGCGGCCCCAGCCGCCGCCGCGGCGTCGTCGCGGTTGGTGACGTCCAGCTTGACGACCAGCAGGTCGTCCGACTTTCCCACGGCCTTGGCCACGGCGTCGGTGTCCCGGCCGGTGGCCACGACCGCGTGGCCGGCGGCCAGCGCGGCCTTGGCGAAATCGACGCCCATGCCACGGCCGGCACCGGTAATGAACCAAACCTTCTTGGCAGCCTTGTGAGGCATGGTACCTCCTAGATCCGTGTTCCCGCTCGTCCTTCGAGGCCAATCGTAGCGGGACAGTGCCCCCCTGAGTAGCCCGTAAAATCGAGAAGGGTTTGTGAGTATTATTCACAAATGGTGCGCGACGAGCTCAGCGTCCTATCTGCGTTCCTTGCTGTGGCGGAGGAACGGAGCTTTACGCGAGCGGCGAAACGTCTGGGTGTGTCGACCTCCGCGCTCAGCCACGCGATGCGGGGGCTGGAAGAGCGGTTCGGCGTACACCTGCTCGCGCGCACGACGCGCAGTGTGGCCCCGACACATGCCGGAGAGCAGCTCATCGCGCGTCTGCGCCCGGCGCTCGGCGACATTCGCGGAGCTGTGGACCTGATTACCGGGCTGCGTGACCGGCCGGCGGGACGCGTGCGCCTGGTCGTGTCGCCCATTGCCGCGACGACGGTGCTCGCGCCGAAACTGGGACAATTCGCGCGCGAGTACCCGGACGTCGTGCTCGACGTGACCACCGATGAGAGCCGCGTCGACCTCGTCGCCGCGGGCTTCGACGCCGGCATTCATTTCGGGGAATTCATCGAACGGGACATGATCACGTTCCGCGTATCCCGGGACCACCGGCCGGCCATCGTGGCGTCGCCCCGCTATTTCGAGTCGCACCCCAAGCCGGCATCGCCGCGTGACCTGCCAAGCCACCGCTGCATCAACTTTCGACACGGATCCGCCGGCGTATACCGCTGGGAGTTCGACAAGGGCAAGCAGTCCCTCACCGTCGCGGTGAACGGACCGCTGATCGTCGATGACGTGGAGATCATGGTCCGTGCAGCGATCGATGGCGTGGGTCTGGCGTTCATGTCGGAGGACCGCGCCGCGCCGCACCTCGCGAGTGGGGAACTCGTGCGCGTGCTCGAAGATTGGTGTCCGCCGTTCCCGGGCTTCTTCCTCTACTATCCCCGGCAACGGCAGCTATCAGCGGCACTCGCGGCGCTCATCGAGACCCTGCGTCTGTAGCTGTATCGAGCCTTTCGCCGCGGGTCGCCGAGACCCCCCCGACTTCTCCGGGAAATCGAGAGGGGTCTCGGGAGACCCCGGCCTCGTCACCAAGCCACTGCGTAATTCGAGAAAGCCACGAACAGCAGCGTGATCAGCGTCATCGAGTCTCACCCCCTTCCTGAGTGCGCCGGCCGAATGCGGCACCTCTAACGACACCACACACCCTGCGGTACCTTGGACGAGGACAACGTGGCCGCCCGACCTCAACAAGGTCTCAACGCGCTGTTCCGGAGACACTTAGAGGCGTGGCTGGGAGTGCAATGGTCGCTCAGTTTCAGCTCAAGGTCTTCGGATCCCCCCAGCTCGCTCGCGGCGGCCGCTCGCCCGTCCGCTTCCGGACCAAGAAGCATCTGGCCGTTCTGCTCTACCTGCATTTCGAGGGACGAGCGCGCTCGATCCCGCGCGATCAGCTGGTCGATCTGCTGTGGCCCGACGTCCCACCCGAGAAAGGCCGGCATTCGCTCTCGCAGGCCCTGCTCGCCATTCGGTCTCTCCTGGGCCCAGACGCGCTAACGGGCCGGGAACAGGACGTGCAGCTGCTCGCGGAGTTGCCGTCGGACCTCTCCGCCCTGCGCCAGGGTCCAGTAGCAGCGATCCGTGTGGCAGAGCCGTTGCAGGGGCTCGACCAGTGCGCCGGCGCGGAATTCGCCCACTGGGTGGACGGCGCGCGGGTGCGGCTCAAGGCCCAGGCGCGAGACGCCCTCCGGGCGGCGCTCCAGGCGACGCGCGCCAAAGGCAATCTGTCGGACACGCATCTCGTGGCGGCCGCGCTATACGAGGTTGACCCGCTCTGTCCCGACGCGGTATACGCGCTCGCCGAGCGCTCCTTGCTCGACGGGGATACCGTCGCCGCGGTCCGGCTGCTCAAGGATCAACTCCGGCGAACCCAGGCCGAGCTCGGAACCAATCCCAACCCCGAGATCGCTCGGCTGCTCCGACGGTTGGAGCGCGGTGAGCGACCCGCGTTTCTGGCTCAGGCATCTCCGCTCCCCGAGCGGCTCGCCCGGCCGCACCCGTTCGTCGCCCGGGAAGTCGAGCTGGGACTGCTGGAAGCGATCTGGAGTCGCGTGGGCGGGGCCGGGTACCAGACTTGCTTGATCAGCGGCACGCCGGGGATCGGGAAGAGCTCGCTGATCCGCCGATTCGCGACCTCCCTGGGGGCGCGCGCGCGGCCCGTGTTCATGGTCCCGTGTCAGGAAATCGGGCAGGGCATTCCTTATGCCACCGTCTCGGAGCTCATCACCGCGTTGGGGCGTGATCCGGCGGCCGGCGGCACGGACCCGGTCTGGCTGGCTGAGGCGAGCCGAGTGTGTCCGGGCCTGAGGACGATCTATCCCGGCATCCCCCCGGCTCCCGACGCGCCCACCGACTCGATTCGCTTGCGCGTGGCTGAGGCCGTGACCCGGATGATGGAAGCCGTCGCGGACAACGGCCCCGTGCTGCTCGCGTTCGACGATCTGCAGTTTCTCGATCCGGCGAGCCGCGAGGTGTTGTTCCTGATCACGCGGCGGCTGGAGCGGGTGCCCACACTCATCGTGGCCGGAGCGCGGGCGGGCGACGCGGAGTTGCGGCCCGAGGAGACCGGGCACGGCGGATTGGTCTGGAAGGAAACCATTCACCTGCAACCGCTCGACCGATCCCAGGCCCTGAACCTGATCCGCGACCACTCCGTTGATTCCGAGGACGTGAGCTCACAGATCGCAGAAACGATCGTGCGACTGGCGCAGGGGAATCCGTATCACCTCGAAATGCTGCTCGCGGATTGGCGGACGCACCGGGCGCAGTCGCTGGCCGCGGCGGAGAGCTCGGAGGACAGCGGGCCGATCTCCTGGACGCCTCCGGAGGACTTGCGCGCGGCCTTTGCACGGCAATACGGCGGCCTTTCGACCGACGCGCAGCACGTGTTGCAGCTACTGTCGGTGGCGGGCAAGGCGATGGTCCCGAGTGAGCTGGCGAGTTTGCTGGGGCTCCAAGACGGAGTGGTCGAGCGGGCGGCGCTCGAGATGCTGGATCGCGGAGTCGGTCGCGTGGAGGAAGGGCGGCTGTCGTTCAAGAACGAGCTGCACCGGGCGTATGTGTACTACGCGATGGGGGAGGACCGGCGTCACTACCATCACGCCCAGCTGGCCCAGCGGCTGGCAGGCTCCCAGGACCGGAATCACCTCCAGCCGATGCTCGAACTGGTTCATCACTTCATCGGCGCGGACATGCGACATCAAGCCATGGAGACCGCGCTGCAGGCAGCCGAGGTCGCTATCGCTCGAGGCGCTCCGCAGGAAGCCGAGCGGGTCCTGACGCGGCTACTCCGGGCTTACGCCGTCGCTCCAGGTTCCAGACTCCGCTTGCTCCTGGCGCACTCCCTGGTCGCGGCCGGTCAGTACCAGCGAGGGCTCGAGGCCCTCGCAGACTGGCAGCCCGATGCAGCATCCTCGACCGATCTGGCCCTGGCGGCCTTGCTCCGTGCCGAGGCACTGCAGCGCGCTCGTCTGGGCGGCGACGAGGCCATCATCGCGGCGGCGAAGGAGGCGATTGCGCTGGCGGAACGGGCCAACGCGGTATGGTTCCTTGCCCGAGCCAACCACATACGATTGGAAGTCAGTTTGGACGCAGGAGACCCGGCAACGCGGGCGGAAGCAGAGTCACTCGCCGCCAGAATGGTCGCGTCAGGTGCAACCCCCGAGTCCGTCGCCCTGGCCAGGCTCACGCTCGGGCAAGGCGCACTCTCGCGAGGCGACCTCGTCCAGGGCGTGGAACGACTCACCGAGGCCGCCCCGGTCCTGGAATCGCTGGCACTGCTGGTGGAGTTGCGCCGGGTCTTGAACACCCTGGGCATATGCTACAAAGGCCTGGGAAGGTTCGGGGACGCGACCAGTACTCTGAGCGAAGCAGTGGCAGTTGCCGAACGTTGCGGGCATCCAGCGGCGATCGCCCACAGCGGCATGTGTCTCGCGAACCAATACCACGACCTCGCCTTCTTCGATTCGTCGGTCAGGTGCTTCCGCGCGATTCTGGCTCCGCTGGAAGCGCTGTCTTCGCCACGCGCATCGGTGGAAGCGTACTCCAGCATCGCACGATTTGCCCTCGTCTTGGCCAGCGTGCCGGAAGCGGAGAAGGCGGTGGAACTGTGTGAAGCTGCAGCGCAACGCTCAGGATTATGGCGGCACCAGGTTACCGCGCTCGTGACTAGGGCGGAGATCCACCTTTGCAAAGGCCAGCTGGAGTTGGCCTGGCCACTGGTGGAGGAAGCGCTGATCACCACTGGGGATCGTTCCCACGTCCTGCCGGAGGCCGGATGGTGCGAAAGGCTGCAGCGCCAATTCTACTGGGCCACCCGAGGCTACGAGGCCATGAAATCGTTGGCCCGGCCTGTTCCCACCGCCTTGTATGACTCACTTGGCGAAGCGCTGGAGGTGAGGCTGTTCGATGAGGCGGCGGCTCACATCGCAGGCGACCAACTTGAGGGGGGCGCGCCGGCGCTGGAGGACGCTGTTACCACCGGCCTTCTGGGGCCGCTCGCTCGACTGCTGGCGGTCGGCGTTCACCATCCCGCCGTCCCGCAACGTCTGAAGGGGGAGTCTGCCGCCGACCTAATTGCCCGGGTCTTTCCGCACCCTCAGCGTACCGTGGTCCCGCGCTCGGTCGGGCTGCTCGCAGCCAGCGACGAACCGTGGGACTCCGCGTCCGAACTACTCGGCACGCCACCCGGCGGAACGCACGAGGGGATCCGGCTCGCCGTAGCCGGCGGCGTCAGCTTCAACAAGGAGGTCCAAAGACAGGACGCCCACCCCTGACGGGCCGCGACCGAACGGAGTCCGCGGTGGGACCTTTTTCTCCGACCCGGTAGATTCTGTCGAACCCGACAATCCCGTCCACCCCGGCGCTCACGATGCAGGACGCCCACGCGTTTCTCAAGGCTCTCACGATCGTCCTCGGCGTCGCCGCGGTCACGACGGTCGTGTTCCAGCGGCTGCGCCAGCCCGTTGTGTTGGGGTACATCATCGCCGGCCTGATCGTCGGCCCGCATGTGCCGATCCCGCTCGTCGCCGACAGCGCCGTCGTCCGGACGCTCTCCGAGCTCGGGGTCATTCTGCTGATGTTCTCGCTCGGGCTCGAGTTCAGCATCCGCAAGCTGGCGCAGGTCGGCCCCACGGCCGGCCTCACCGCAGTCCTGCAATCCAGCATCATGGTGTGGCTGGGATACGTGGTGGGACAGCTCTTTGGGTGGACCACGCTGGAGAGCCTCTTCACCGGCGCCGTCATCGCGATCTCGAGCACGACCATCATCGCCAAGGCCTTCGACGAGCAGGGAGTCACGGGAAGACTGCGCGAGATCGTAGTCGGCATCCTCGTTGTCGAAGACCTGATCGCCATCCTCCTGATGGCCATCCTGACGGCGATCGCCTCGGGCAGCGGCCTGTCTGCCGGCCCGCTCGCCGCGACGATCGGCCGACTGGCGGCATTCCTGGTTGGGCTCGTTGCGGTGGGGATGGTGCTCGTCCCCCGGGCGGTGCGCGCGGTCAACAGGCTCAAGCGGCGCGAGACGACGCTCGTGGCGAGCATCGGTCTGTGCTTTGGCGTCGCGCTACTCGCCCAGGCCTTCGGGTACTCGGTCGCCCTCGGTGCGTTCATCGCCGGGTCGCTCGTCGCGGAGTCGGGCGAAGAGCAGCAAGTCGTGCGCCTCGTGGAGCCGGTACGGGACGTGTTCGCGGCGGTCTTCTTCGTTTCGGTGGGCATGCAGATCGACCCGGCGCTCGTCGCGCGGCACTGGCCGGCGGTCGCGGTACTGACAGCGGTCGTCGTCCTGGGCAAAGTCTTGGGCGTTTCGCTGGGCGCCTTCCTGACCGGCGCCGGGATGCGGACATCCGTCCAGGCGGGGATGAGCCTTGCCCAGATCGGCGAGTTCTCCTTCATTATCGCCGCTCTCGGGCTCTCCTTGCAGGCGACGCGCGAGTTCCTCTACCCGGTGGCGGTCGCCGTCTCGGCCCTCACGACCCTCTTCACACCCTGGTGGATTCGCGCGTCGGAGCGGGTGGCGGCGTACGTGGATCGCAAACTGCCGAGGCCCCTGCAAACCTTCGCGGCCCTGTACGGCAGCTGGGTCGAGGAGCTGCGGTCTGCCCCGCGCGCGAACACCGCCGTGGGCAGCATCCGGCGGCTACTGCGGTTGCTGGTCCTCGACGGGGCGGCGCTGGCAGGCATCATCGTCGGGACGTCCGCCGCCATGGAGACCGTGGTCGCCTTTGCTCGGGATAAGGCAGGAATTCCGCCCGCGGTGGCGCGGTCCCTGGTCATCGCCGCGGCGATCGCGCTCGCGGCGCCGTTTTGCGTCGGGGTGATCCGTGTAGGCCGCCGGCTTGGCGTCACCGTCGCGAGAGTCGCACTCCCTGTGCACAAGGGCACGCGAGTCGACTTCGCGGCCGCGCCGCGGCGAGCGCTCGTGGTGACGCTGCAGTTGGCCAGCGTCATGCTCGTCGGCGCGCCGCTGCTGGCCCTCACCCAGCCCTTTCTGCCCACCGTTCCGGGTGTGGGGGTGTTGGCAGTGTCGCTCGCAGTGCTCGGGTTCACGTTTTGGCGGAGCGCGACCGACCTTCAGGGCCATGTCCGGGCCGGCGCTCAGGCGATCGTGGAAGCGCTCGCCGCTCAGTCCCGCGGGCGGGGGACTCAGGCGGATCCTGAGACCCTGGAACAGGTCCACCAGCTGCTGCCGGGCCTTGGGGCCCTGGTCGCCGTCGCCCTCGATTCCGGCAGCCCGGCCATTGGGAAGACACTGGCCGAGCTGAACCTGCGCGGACACACGGGAGCCACGGTGCTGGCGATCACGCGCGGCGAACGTGGGGTGATCATCCCGAGCGCCGAGGAGCTGCTCGGCAGGGGCGACGTCCTGGCCCTCGCCGGGACGCACGAGGCCATCGAAGCGGCTAGGAACCTCCTCCTGGAAGGGATTACGCGTAGGGACGGGTAGGTCGAGGTTGGGCCGGAGGCGTCAAATCCCGCACTGAAGTACTTCCTTCGGTCGCCGTCCCCGACTGGGTGAAGAGCAAGCCTCACATCGAGTTCCGGTGTGGGACCTGGCTTCGTCTCACCCGATGGTCTGAATGTTTCGGCTTGCACGGGCTCACCGCTCGCTGCATAGTGGAGGCGCACTGACGCCGTTCGCTGGACGGGACAGTGCGCCCACCCGCCCGAGATCTCCTCAACCAGCGTCGGCGCCAACGCCACGCTCCCGCAGCTCGTGTGCGGAAGCCCCACCTTTTCGTGAGGGCCGCGTTTATGGCCGCCTGGAAGCTCTTCGGTCGCGACGTCACCACGGAGCAGCTGCCCGCCGAGCTCCGCTCCATTCTCGCCCAGATGCAGCGCGAGCGCGTGGCGTTCGAAGCGTTGACGAACGCGGCGCGGGAGTCCAGTCAGAACCTCACTCAGCTTACGCAGCCGATCAGCGACGCGCAGAAGACCGTGAGCGAGCTGCAGGCGCGGGTGAAGGCGCTGGAACGGCTCGTGCCCGTGCTCGCGACGCTGGACGAGCAGACCGAAGCGGTCTCGAGGGTGCAGCGGCGCACCGAGACGCAGCTCACCAACACCACGGAGGACGCGAAGCGGCTACGGGGCGAGATCGAGGAGCTGCGCGGCACCTTCGAGCAGGCGCTCGCCCTGAAGAACGACCTCACCGGCTTCCTCGAGCTGGGCGGCGGGTTCAAGGCGCTCCGCATGGACGCGGACAAGCTCGGGGCCGAAGTGCGCGAGATCACCCAGGGGTTCGACCGGGTGCGCGAGCGCCAGGAGGAGCTGCGCCGCACGGGCGAAGCGGTCGCCACGCGCCTCAACGCGTTCGAGGAACGGCAGCAGCAGGTCCAGGGCGGCGTCGCGACGACCGAATCCCGCGTGACCGCGCTCGGGCAGACGCTCCAGGAGCTGAAGCAGGCGGCCACCGATGCGGTCCAGACCAAGCGCCAACTCGGCACGCTCAAGGCGCTCGCCGACGCCGCCACCCAGAAAGTCTCGGCGCTCGAGCAGCAGCGCGAGGTCGTCGAGCGCGTCACCGGTCAGGTGACCCATCTCCACGACCTGGTGCGGGAGATCGACGGCAAGATCCGCAAGCACGAGGAGAGCGCGAAGGGCCTGGGCGAGCTCGAAGCCAAGGTCAACGACCTCAAGTCGCTCCACGGTGACCTGCTCGAGCGCACGGAGGAGATCCGCGGGCGGCACGACGAAGCGAAGCGGGCCGACGAGGAGCTGCGGGGCCGCCTGGCCACGCTCCGCGACGAAGTGCAGCGAACGGTGAAGCGGTTCGAGCTGGAGAATCAGGGGCTCGACGCCGTCAGCCAGCGGATCCTCGATCTGCGCGGCGGGCTCACGGATATGGAGACGCGCTTCCGGTCGCTCGACGAGTCGAGCCGCGCCATCACTGACGTGCGCTCGAAGGCCGACGGCCTCACGACGCAGCTCGGCGGCATCACGGAGAGCATGGCCCAGCTCGAGACGCAGGCCGAGCGGGTGCGCGCCGTGGAGGCGAACGCCGGCCGGCTGGGTGAGACGGTCGAAGACATGACCCAGCAGGTGGCGCGGCTCGAGAAGGCAAAACCCGCAATGGAAGCGGCGCTGCAGGACGTCGCGAGCCTCAAGGGCACGCACGAGGCCGTGAAGGGCGCGCTCGAGCAGGTGCAGGTCGCCGAAAGCGAGATCGCCCGGATGCGGGAGGGCCAGGCCGGCACGAAGGCGTGGCTCACGAGCGCGACCGAGTCGGTGAGCGCGCTCCGCGGCGAGCTCGCGGCGGTCGAGGAAATGAAGCCGACGGTCGAGCTAGTGCGGGCCGAAGCCGACCGGCTGTCCCAGTCTTTGGCGCAGATCGAAGCGCGCCGCCAGCTCGTCGAGGAACTGAACAAGCGGCTCTCCGAGCTCGCGTCCCTGGGCGGACAGCTGGAGGAGCGGGGCCGCGGGCTGCTCGCCCGGATGGACGGCGCCGACGAGCGGTTCCAGACGCTGGCGGCTCACGCCGACGAGGCCGCGCGAATCGAGAAGCTCGTGCCCACCGCGGTTGCCACCGTCGAGCGGGCGGAGCGCCGCGCGGCCGATGTGGACACCGTGGTCGCGTCGCTCGAGGCGCGCGCTCAGAACCTGGAAGGGCTCGCCGAGCGTACGCGCGCGCTGGGCCAGGAGCTCGAGATGCGGCAGGGCGCGCTCGACAAGGCCAGCGAGCACCTAGGGGCGGCGTCCCAGCTGCGGGAGCAGGCGGCCGCGGGCGTGCAGCAGCTGGAAGAGCGGACCGGGCAGCTCACGGGGGCGCTCGCGACTGCCGGCGCCCGGCTCACCGAGCTCACGGCGACCCTCGACGAGCTCGATAGCCGCGCGGGCGGCCTGCGCTTCGCGCAGAAACGGATGGCCCAGTTCGAGGAGCGGCTCGCCAAGTGGGAAGCGGTCGAGTCGCACCTCAACCGGGCGCTCGAGCAGGTGACGCAGCGCCAGGCCACTCTCGACGCCCTCCAGGCCGACATGCACCGGCTGTTCGAGGTGGCCGAGCGCACCACGGACGACGTGCGGTCAATCGCTGCCGCGAAGGAGGACGTCACGCAGACGCGCGCCATGCTCGAGAACGTGCTGGGCCTGGTGAGCCACGTACACGACGCCGCCAACGGGCTGGACCACCGGAAGCGCCAGGTCGAGCAGGCCGAGGAGCGGCTGGGCCGCGTCGAAGCGCTGCTCGCGGATATCCACGCGGGCTTCGAAATGCTGCACGGTCAGAAGGCTCTGATGGATCAGGTCATCGCGCAGGCCGGGTCGCTCGAATTCCACACGAAGCAGGCGGAGGCGCTCATCGCCACGCTGCGGGAAGAGCGGGAGATCACCGACACGGTGCGGGCCGCCGTCGCGCAGCTGCGGCAGGAGAAACCGGCCAAGAGCGCATAGCCCCGAGCCCCGAGTCCCTTCACCGAGCCCCGCAGCGCCCCTGCGCTGCGGGGCTTGTGCCTTCCCGTGTCTGGTCCCTCGAAGCGCGCACCCCTAAAAGTTGACATAGGGGCCTAGTTGGATCTTGCTCACAATCGTGGCTCCTCTTCCGGTGTCCACAAGCCGATCCCGATCTGGGAACCCCGATAGCCCGAAGATCCTTGAGGGGAGATGGCGCTTGTAGCCGACATCGCCGACCCTCGGTGGCGCTTGCGCGCCATTTCGTCTAATCTCTGGGTCACCGAAACCGGCCCGACTCTGATCAGGAGAGACCGATGACTCGCACCACCACACCCCGCCGCGATGACGCCGGCTCGCGCCAAAGCGCTCCGGAGAACCGCTCGCGCGCCGCGACTGCGGCGTATCCGACGAAGAACGATCTGCCGGAGGCCGCCCGCGGCGAGGCGGTCGCCCTGCTCAACCAGCGGCTCGCCGACTGCATCGACCTGCAGACGCAGTGCAAGCAGGCCCATTGGAACGTGAAGGGACCCACGTTCATCGCGCTGCACAAGTTGTTCGACGAGATCAACGAAGACGTGGAGGCGTACGTCGATCTGATCGCCGAGCGGATCGTGCAGCTCGGTGGCATTGCCGAGGGTACCGTGGGGGTCGTCGCGGACCGGTCCACCCTCCTCGATTATCCGCTCGCGCTTGCAACGGGTGCGGAGCACGTGGCCGCGCTGTCGGACGCGCTCGCCGCATTCGGCCGCACGGCTCGGGTCGGCATCGAAGAGATGAACGAGCTCGAGGACGCGGACAGCGCCGATATCCTCACCGAGATCTCCCGGGGCGTGGACAAGTGGCTCTGGTTCGTGGAAGCGCACCAGCAGGGCGGGTGACCCCATGACCCTCGTCGCTCCGCCGGCTCCCCCATCCTCCGGCACGCGTCCGGAGCGCCTCTATCCGACGCTGACACCGGCGCAGCTGGATCGCATCGCCCCGCACGGGCGCCGGCGCCACGTCGCGCAGGGCGAGGTGCTGGTGCAGCCGGGAGAGAGCGCGTCGCGCATCTTCGTCATCGTGTCGGGGCGGATCGACGTCGTCCGCCCGTCGGCCGCCGAGGAGCTCGTGGTCTCGTTCACCCCGGGGATGTTCACCGGCGAAGCGACGATGCTGTCAGGCCGGCGCGGGCTCGCCCAGATCCGGGCGGGCGCCGACGGCGAGGTCATCGAACTCGGACGCGACGACCTGCTGGCACTGATCCAGACCGACGGCGAGCTGAGCCCGATCTTCATGCGCGCGTTCATCCTGCGGCGCGTGGAATTGATCAACCGCAACGTCAGCGACGTCGTGGTCGTCGGCTCGACGCATTGCAAGGGGACGCTCCGCGTCCGGGAGTTCCTCGTACGGAACGGGCATCCCCACACCATGCTCGACCTGGACCGCGATCCCAGCGCCCAAGAGTTTCTCGATCGCATCCATGTCACCCCCGCGGAAATCCCCGTGGTCATCACGTGCAGCAAGGTCGTGCTCAAGAACCCGAGCAATCAGGAGATCGCCGACGCCCTGGGGTTCAACGCCGCGATCGATCAGACCCAGGTCCGCGATCTCGTCATCGTCGGGGCGGGACCCGCGGGGTTGGCGGCGGCGGTGTATGGGGCGTCGGAAGGATTGGATGTCCTGGTC
This sequence comes from Gemmatimonadota bacterium, assembly GCA_003222115.1. GTDB lineage: Bacteria > Gemmatimonadota > Gemmatimonadetes > Gemmatimonadales > GWC2-71-9 > AG29. Next base: position 19,802 of record QHUL01000063.1, read on the forward strand.
GTGGAGTCGACTGCCCCTGGGGGCCAGGCCGGCGCAAGCTCCCGGATCGAGAACTACCTCGGCTTTCCGACGGGGATCAAAGGCATTGAGCTGGCGGCGCGCGCCACCAACCAGGCGTTGAAGTTCGGAACGCAGTTGATGGTCGGGCCCGCGGCCCGACGGCTCGCCTGCGACAAGATGCCCTACGCGCTCGAGATCGGCGACGGGCAGCGGCTGCCGGCCCGCGCGGTGATCATCGCCTCGGGGGCCGAGTACCGGCGGCTCCAGATCGAGGGCCTGCCGCGATTCGAAGGGGCGGGGGTGTACTACGCCGCGACCTTCATGGAAGCGCAGCTGTGCGCCGGTGAAGAGGTGATCGTCGTGGGCGGAGGCAACTCGGCGGGCCAGGCCGCGGTGTTCCTGGCCGAGACCGCCCGGCGCGTGCACATGGTGATCCGCGCGGCGGGCCTGGCCGACACCATGTCGCGCTACCTGATCCGTCGCATCGAGGACCATCCGGCCATCGTTCGTCACGTGCACACGGAGATCGTGAGCGTCGAGGGCAATGGGCACCTCGAGCGCGTGGGCTGGCGCGACAACCAGACCGGGCGCCTCGAGACCCACGGCATCCGGCACGTCTTCACCATGACAGGCGCGGTGCCCAGCACTCGCTGGCTGGGCGGCTGCCTCGCCCTCGACTCCAAGGGGTTCATCAAGACGGGCCCGGACCTGTTGCCGGAGGACCTGGCCACCGCGCGCTGGCCGCTCGCTCGCGCTCCCCATCTCCTCGAGACGAGTCTCCCCGGGGTGTTCGCGATCGGCGACGTCCGCGCCGGGAGCTTGAAGCGCGTAGCGTCGGCCGTGGGCGAGGGATCGATCGCGATCGCCGCCGTTCACCAAGTGCTGGCCCAATAAGGGGGAGGACAATGAGCGCCGACGGAGCCTGCGCCCACATCAGCGCGATCGCAACGGTGCGGCACCCTGAAAAGCGGGAGTGCGCCGAGTGCATGAAGATGGGCGCGCAGTGGGTCCATCTGCGCACCTGCCAACAGTGTGGCGCTACGCTGTGCTGCGACAGCTCGCCCAACCGCCACGCCTCGAAGCACGCGCGCTCGAGCGGGCATCCCGTCGTCGCCTCCGCGGAGCGCGAGGAGCGGTGGCTGTATTGCTATCCCGACGACGCGTTTGCGGAGTACTGACGCGATGCTGGTCCCTCAAGACGCTGACGCTGCCTCTCAACGGCGAGCGGTGTCGCTGCTGGCTGCGACGAAGCGGATCCTGGAGATGATCGTCGCCGGCGCGAGCCTCACGGACGAGCGGCGCCAGGGAGAGTGAGGTCGCCTCGACGGAGGGAGCGATGGCACGAGACCTAGAGCAGGAGACGAGAAACAAGGCGCTGGTTCTCGAGGCATTCGACGCACTCTTCAACCGGAGAGACTTCGAGGCCGCTGCGATGTACTTCTCGCCCACGTACATCCAGCACAGCGCAGGGATCGCCCCCGGGCGGGACGGGCTGTTCTCGTTGGTACGTGGTCTCACGCGGCGGTACGAAAGCTCGCTCGCAGTCGCCGAGGGCGACTACGTCATGGTGCACGGGCGCTTCAGTGGGGGTGGGAGGCCGACCCGGATCGTCGTCGACATCCTCCGTATCGTGGACGGACGTCTCGCAGAACATTGGGACGTCGTGCAAGACGAGCCGACGAAGGCCGAATCGAAGAGCGGCCTCCCCATGTTCGGCGCGGCATTTCCGGAATGACACTGAAGGTCGAAACAGCCTCCGACGGCCAGACCGCGGCGTCCGTCCGGGAGTGGATGGCCCGGGAGCGAGACACAGGAACAGGAGGCTCGATGTGAAGAACGCTATGGCGAGGTCGCACCTCGCCGCTTGAAATCGCCCACGAGGACGGGCCCGCGGGACGGATCGCCGGTACTTTTGCTCGCCTGCAGCGATCATTGGTCTCATTCAAGCAGCACAGTGAAAACCACTGCTGGAGGCATGGCCATGGTCACACTGACGATAAACGGCAAGGCTCACACGGTGGACGCGCCGCCCGACATGCCGCTGCTGTGGGTGTTGCGCGACCTCCTCGGGTTGACGGGCACGAAGTTCGGCTGTGGCATCGCCGCCTGCGGGGCGTGTACCGTGCACTTGGATGGGCAGCCGACCCGGTCGTGCGTGACGCCCGTGGGCGTGGCCGTCGGCAAGCGGATCACCACCATCGAGGCCATCGGCGCGACGCCGGCCGGCAAGAGAGTGCAGCAGGCGTGGCTGGATCTCGAGGTCGTGCAGTGCGGCTACTGCCAGTCGGGCCAGATCATGTCGGCAGCGGCGCTCGTGGCGAAGAACGCGAACCCCAGCGATGCCGACATCGACGCCGCGATGTCCGGCAATATCTGCCGCTGCGGCACCTACCAGCGTATCCGCGCGGCCATCAAGCAGGCCGCCCGGGCGCCGTCCGCCGTCAAGGCAGGAGGCTGACCATGGACCGCGTGTCCCGACGGGAATTCCTGATCGCGGGCGCCGCCGCCGGCGGCGGCTTGCTGCTGGGGTGGCGCATCGACGCACGGCCGCTATCTCCGGTCTTCGCGCCCAACGCCTTCATTCGCATCGGCACCGATGGCCGCGTGACCATGATCATGGGGCAGGTCGAGATGGGGCAGGGCATGTACACGGCGATGCCCATGCTCCTCGCGGAAGAGCTCGAGGTCGGGCTCGACCAGGTCCGCCTCGAGCATGCGCCGCCCGACGACAAGCTCTACGCCAATCCGATATTCCACTTCCAAGCGACGGGGGGCTCGACCTCCGTGAAAGGCCTGTACGAGCCGATGCGGCGGGCGGGTGCGACCGCGCGGACGATGCTCATGGCCGCGGCGGCCAAGCGGTGGAACGTCGACCCCGCGTCCTGCCGCGCGGAGCGAGGCGCGGTGATCCATACCCCCAGCCACCGCCGGCTCAGCTACGGCGCGCTCGCCGCCGCGGCGGCGGCGCTCCCGATACCGGATAACGTTGTCCTCAAACGGCCGGAAGACTTCAAGCTGATCGGCACGCCGGCGAAGCGCCTGGACACTCCCGACAAGGTGAACGGCAGGGCGCAGTTCGGCATCGACGTGCGGCTGCCCGGGATGAAGATCGCCACCGTCGCCGCGAGTCCGGTACTCGGCGGCACGGTGGCCGGCCTCGACGCGGCCAAGGCGATGGCGATCGCGGGTGTGCGCCAGATCGTCAAGCTGGACGATGTGGTCGCCGTCGTCGCCGACCACATGTGGGCGGCGAAGCAAGGGCTCGCCGCGCTCGCCATCCGCTGGGACGATGGGCCCAATGCCAAGGTGAGCACGGCCGATGTCGTCCGGGAGCTCGACGCGGCCTCGCAGCAGCCGGGCGTGGTCGGTCGCAAGGAGGGCGACGCTGCGGCGGCGATCGCCGGAGCGACGGTGAAGCTCGACGCAGTGTACCAGGCCCCTTTCCTTGCGCACACGACGATGGAGCCGATCAACTGCACGGTGCACGTCCGGCCGGACGGCTGCGAGGTGTGGACCGGCTCGCAGGTGCTGGCCCGGGCGCAGGCGACGGCCGCCCAAGTCACGGGCCTGCCGCTCGAGAAGGTGGTGGTGCACAACCATCTCCTGGGTGGCGGCTTCGGGCGGCGCCTCGAAGTCGACTATGTCACGCAAGCAGTGCGTATCGCGAAACAGGTCGACGGGCCGGTGAAGGTGGTCTGGAGCCGCGAGGAAGACGTGCAGCACGACGTCTACCGCCCCTACTACTACGATCGGATGGCCGCAGGCCTGGACGCGCACGGCAAGCCGATCGCGTGGACGCACCGCCTGGTGGGCCCATCGATCCTGGCGCGCTGGGCGCCACCGGCCTTCCGGAACGGACTCGACGGCGATGCGTTGGACGGGGCGGTGCATCTGCAGTACGATATCCCCGCGATCCAGGTCGAGTACGTGCGCCACGAGGAGCCCGTCGTGAACACCGGGTTCTGGCGCGGCGTCGGCGTCACGCACAATACGTTCGTGATCGAGAGCTTCATCGACGAGCTCGCCCTGGCCGCGAAGGCGGATCCGTTCGAATACCGTCGCGCGCTGCTGGCAAAGTCGCCGCGCGCCCGCACGGTGCTCGAGTTGGCCGCGCAGCAGGCGGGCTGGGGCGAGACGCTGCCAGCCGGGCGCGGGCGCGGCATCGCGCTGATGTACAGCGGCTGGGATACCTACGTGGTCCAGGTCGCCGAGCTCTCCGTGTCCGAGTCGGGCGAGGTGCGCGTGCATCGCATCGTCTGCGCGGTCGACTGCGGCACGGTCGTGAACCCGGACATCGTGAAAGCGCAGATCGAGGGCGGGGTCATCTTCGGCATCGGCGGCGCCTTGTGGGGCGAGGTGACGCTCAAGAACGGCCGGGTGGAGCAGTCGAACTTCCATGACGTTCGCGTGCTGCGGATGAATGAGACGCCGCCGATCGAGGTACACCTCGTGCGGAACCTCGAGCCGCCCGGCGGGATCGGCGAGCCGGGCACGGCAGTCACGGCCCCGGCCCTGGCCAACGCGATCTTCGCGGCCACCGGGAAGCGGATCCGCAAGCTGCCCCTTGTTTCCGCTCTCAAGGCCTGACCGAGACCATGACCGCTACACCGCCCGCCGTGACGGTGAGTTTGCTGACGAGGATGCTGCGTGAGGCCTTCGCAGGGCCTCCCGGCCCCTGGACCTACTTCACCGACACATCCCCGGGAACCGGAGTCCTTGGGACGATCAGCGGCGTGAGCGCCGCCGCAGCCTCGCAGGCGGGGGGACCGGGCCACACGACCATCGCCGGCCACATCCACCACCTGAGCTCGAGTCTCGCGCTTTCGACCCTCGGCCTTCGCGGCCAGCCGACGTCGCGCGATCGCAGTCGGAGTTGGACGGTGTCCAGGGTCGACGACGCTGCCTGGACCGACCTCCAAGCTCGACTGCGGCGCGAGTACGAGACGCTGCTGGTGGCGGTGGAGACGCACGCCGTGTGGGATGAGGACGCACTCGGTGTGGCGATCGGCGCGATCGCGCACGCGGCGTACCACCTCGGTGCCATCCGGCAGCGACTCGCGCCTCGCGACGCGGAGGGCGTGCCGTGAGCCCGAGCGACGCGTTTACGGCGTACTGAAACGACGCCATGGCCTTGCTGAGACCGCCCGTCGGGCCGCGCGACCACACCCTGGGAACGGTGGAGGCTCCCGTCACGCTCGTGGAGTACGGCGATTTCGAGTGCCCGTTTTGCGGCCGCGCCTACCCGGATTTGAAGCAGGTGCTGCGGCAGGTCGGAGGCAAGGTCCAGTTCGTGTTCCGGCATTTTCCTCTGAGTGAGGAGCACCCGCACGCCCAACACGCCGCGGAGGTCGCGGAGGCGGCGGCCGCGCAGGGCAAGTTCTGGGAGATGCACGATCTCCTGTACCAGCGGCAGGCGGCGCTCGCGGACGAGGATCTGGTGCGGTACGCCCGCGAGCTGGGGCTCGACGCGGAGCGGGTGCGGCGCGAGCTCGTCGCCCACGTCCACGCGGCGCGGGTCCGTGAAGACTTCGTGAGCGGCACCAAGAGCGGCGTGAGCGGCACGCCCAGGTTCTTCATCAACGGCCGTCGCCACGAAGAGCCGGGCGACGCCAAGACGCTCGCGGCCGCACTGCGGCGGGCCCTGTAGCGAGGAGCAACGGGTATGGACCGGTACGACGAGGAAGCCGAGGAGCGCGCGGCGGCGGTGGCCGAAGTGGCGGCCCGGCTGCGGAGCCGCGGGATCGCCCTGACCGGCGCCGAGGATCCCGGGGATCTGGCGGACCTGCTCTCGGCCGTGGAGCGCTTCGAAGCGGCGGTCGAGGCCCACGGGGGAGACCTGATGGTCGACGACTTGAAGAGCTCGCGGCCCGACGATCGCCACTTCGTCGTGCCGCGGCGCGCGCACGGCGAGGCCGTGCGGACCTATATCGTCCGCATCGACGAGGCGACGACGCAGCTGCGCCGCCATCCGCCGCAGCCCGACTGAGCAGCGAGCATGAGCGTCCTATTCCCCGCGCTATTGCGGTTCGGCGACGTCGGCTTGTTGCTGCTGCGGCTCATGGTCGCCGTCGTGTTCTTCGATAGCGGGTGGAATCACCTCAGGAACCCCGCCGAGCGGTCGAAGAGCATCGGGGCGAGCACCGGGTTCACGGTCTTTCTCGGCGCCGCGGAAGTCCTCGGGAGCGTGGGCGTGGCGTTCGGGGTCCTCACACAACTCGCCGCCGTCGGGCTGATCCTCCTCATGCTCGGTGCGATACAAAAGAAGATCTTCGTGTGGAAGATCGGCTTTTGGGGAGGCCGGGCATACGGCTGGCACTACGACCTCATGCTGCTCGTGATGAATCTCGTGATTCTCTTGACCGGCGGCGGCCACCTCGTTCTGCTGTAACTGGGGCCAGCTCCCCGCCGCCTGACGGACGTTGCCAGGCCGGAGCGGTGGTGGAGGTTGGTCGGTGAACGTGGTGCGAGTTGTTCCCCTTTCCAGTAGCGAGGTCGCCATGCGCCGCACCGTTCTCCCGCTGTGTGCCGCAACCCTGCTCGTCTCGATGGCGATCGCATCACTGCTGTCCGCGCAGGCCAGTGGTCGGCGCACCAAGGAGCAAATCAAGGCGTCCTACGAGGCACATCAGGGGGACTTCGATTACCTGCTCGGCGATTGGGCGTTCACCTCGGTGAGTCGCGAGTTCGGGACGGGCCGCGGATACTGGAGCGCGGTGCGCCTCGCCGAGGGCGCACAGATCCTGGATGAGTATCGCGTCGTGGGGGACAGCGGCCAGACCTACTATGTGTCGTCCACGTTGCGCGCATACAACGCCGTCCTCGATCAATGGGAGCTTGTCTCGGCGGAATCGGGAACCGGCCTGCAGAATGTGGGCACCGCGCACCGCATCGGCACGGAAATGCACATCGAGCAGAAGTTCGGCGTGATGAGCCCAAACCCGTCGATCTGGCGGATTCGCTACTACGACATCCGGCCGGATCGCTTTTCCTGGACGGGCGACCGCTCCACGGATGGCGGAAAGACCTGGGTCACGGATTTCTTGCGGATCGAAGCGCGACGCATCGGGCCGCCGCGGTCCCTGGGGCCGCTCGCGCCCGCGAAGAAATAGGTGATCCGCAGGCGGCCTGACGGGCCTTGACGGCAGCCGCGCCGACCGGCTCGACGAGCTGCTCGCTGCAACTTCGAGGGTAACCAGATGACGACGTCCTTCTGGCGCAGCACGGGCGCGGTCGCCGCGGGGTTCGCCGCGATCGTCGTCCTGTCGCTCGGCACCGACCAGGTGCTGCATGTGCTCAGGGTATACCCGCCGTGGGGCGAACCGATGGCGGGCGGGCTCTTCGCGGTGGCGACGGCGTATCGCATCGTCTACACCGTCCTGGGCGGCTACATCACGGCGCGGCTCGCCCCCCACGCGCCCGTGCGCCACGCTCTGATCCTCGGCCTCGTCGGGCTCGCGCCGGGCCTCGCCGGTGTGATGGTCGCGATCGCCAAACCCGGACTCGGCCCGCTCTGGTACCCGGTCGCGCTCGCGGTCACCGGCTTGCCCTGTACGTGGCTCGGCGGCGTCCTGTACCGCCCGCGTGTCCATCAATAGGGAGGAGCATATGCAGAAGATCGTCCCGTTCCTGTGGTTCGACGGCAAAGCCGAAGAGGCGATGAATTTCTACGTCTCGATCTTCAAGAACTCGAAGGTCGTGACGGTGACTCGGTACGGAGAAGCAGGGCCGGGGCCGAAGGGGACGGTCATGTCCGCGACATTCCAGCTCGAGGGACAGGACTTCTACGCCCTGAACGGCGGCCCGCAATTCAAGTTCACGCCGGCGATCTCTTTGTTCGTGAACTGTGACACGCAAAAAGAAGTAGACGAGCTGTGGGACAAGCTCTCTGCAGGCGGCCGGAAAGACCAATGTGGCTGGCTCCAAGACAAGTATGGCGTGTCGTGGCAGATTGTGCCCACGGTCTTGGGCAAGCTGCTGGGGGACAAAGACCCCGCCAAGGCAAACCGGGTCATGCAGGCGATGCTGAAAATGACCAAGATCGATATCAAAGGCCTGCAGCAAGCCTACGATCAGAGCCGGTAGCCGACGAGCGTGCCCGAAGCGGTCCGCAGGAACAGCATCCCGGCGACGTCGTCCACCGCGTACACCGGCTCGCGCTCCTTGCCCAGATCCACACGTGCCCGCGGCTGCCCGCTGTCCTTGTCGATCTGCAGCAGGACGTTGCCGTTCCCCTCGGGCGCGCGCGTCAACATGAACACCGACCCCGGGACGGTGAGCGAGGCCCGGAACCGCTTCGAGGCGAGCGCCGCCGCCTGGTGCGAATAGCCCGTGAGCTGGGCGCCGCCCTGTGAGTACGCCGTCGCCAGTTGTCCGGTGATGCGGCGCGCGTTGGAATCCGTGGCGGTGCGCGACGCCTGGGCGAAGGCGTCGCCGTACGCCGAGGCGGCGGCGCCGTACAGGCCGGCGCGCATGGCGTTGATCCGATACAGGGCGCGCAGCAGCCCCGGCAGCTGCGGGGCAGGGTAGTAGACCTGCTGCTTCACCTGCCCATCCCGCGCCACGACCACGAGGTTCTGGGGCGCGATGAGCACAATCCCCGCCGGCCGGATCTCCATGTCAACCGGATCCTCGCCGCCCTGCAGCTTGATCTCGCCGCCGAGCGCGCGGAAGGTACCGGCGTTGCGATCGATCGCGTACAGCCGGTGATCGTGGCTCGCAAAGACGTAGAGCGTCGTCCCCTCGACGACATGGTGCAGGGCGTACCGCGCGGCATTGTAATCGCCCGAGGAGAGCGGCTTGCCGCTCTCGATCGCGTCCTTGAAATTCGGCTCACCCGTGGCGAGGTCGATGACGTTCACCTCGGCGTTCGTCGCCGCGTCGGGCCGCGAGATGTAGAGCAGGCCCCCCCCTCCGGGCGTGAGCTCGGCGTAGGCGAGCTGGCCCTTGATCTTCACATCCTTCTTCAGGCGCACGGTGGCCGTGGCCACGTCCAGCACGTTCACAAAGGTGCGCGACTCAGCGTCCACCGCGAGCACCGCTGAGCCACCGACGATCATCGCGTCCGTTACGGTGCCGCGCATGCGCAGCGGCTTGCCGGCGATGGTCGTTCCATCCTCATAGCGCGCCACGTTGAGCCCCGTCTGCACCACACCGTTCACGATCCGCACGTTGCCGGTCGCCTGATTGGCGGGCGGCGATTCCGGGAGGATGACGATGCCGTCGGGGTGCTCAACGATGTCGTGTACCCAGCCCTCCACCGTCGCCGGCTTGGACCACACCGCCTGACCGTCGGCGAGTCGATAGGCCATGAGCCGGTCGTCGAAGCTCACGTAGATGCGATCGGGTTTGTTGAGCGACGGGTAGAGCCGCACGTGGCGCGCGGGGTTGCCCGCGCGGGCGGTGGGCAGCGCCGCCGACCAGCGCACGGCGCCCGTGCGCGCGTCGAGCCCCCGTAGACCCATCAGCGTGTGGACCACGATCATGTCGGGCCCCGCCTGCAGGACCTCGAGCGCGGTCGCCTCCGACGCCGCGCGCACCAAGCCCTGCATCAGGCCTCCGAGCCCCTTCTTCTTGGGGTCGGTCTGCTCGAACAGCGCTGCGTTCGCCCACCGCTGCTCGCCCGTCACGAGATCGTAGAGCGCGACGACCGAAGACCCCGCCCCCGCCCCCGCAGCCCGCCCGTGGACGAGCAGCGTGCCGCTCTGTGGCAGCACGCGGCGGGTGACGATTTGCCCCAGGCCCGGTCGCCGAGAATCGAAGACGGCCGCGCCGGTCACCGGGTCGAAGATCAGCAGCAGGCCCGGCCGCGCCGCTTCCATGAGGAGAGACCCCTCGACTATGCGGACGCTGTCGGCCGGCAACCCGCTGAGCTCGGGCTTCTCCCACGCGACCACGCCGCGCTCGATGTCCACGCCCGAGAGCGCCTCGTCGGTCGAGACGAGGAGCGCACCCGCGGGAGTGACCTGCTGCCAGCGGATGTCCCCCTTCAGCTTGAGCGTCCACGCGGCGGTCGCGCCCGCGGGGGCGGGGGCGCGGGCGGGTACAGTGGCCTGAGCGTGGGCCGCCGCGTGGAGCGCGACGACCAGCGAGAGCGGCAAAAGTGTGCGACGAGCGGACACGGCGATCATGACGTTCCTCCGGTGGGCCCCTATATCCCCCCAGCGCGCGCCGGAGCGCAAGGGAGGGGAGGGTTCAACCGGCGCAAACGCGCCGGACCGTTGTCGGAGTGTTAGGATTGGGGGCGATGGAAGCGAAGAACGCCGACCTCGCCGCGCTGCGCATCAACCGCTCGGCCGAGCCCGCCGCGGCGACGTGCTGCTCGCGATCGTGGGCGGAGCGGCGGGCGTCGTCGCGAGCGCCTTGACCTTCGCGGTGGTGATGGGGCTGGTCGGGGGGGTCCTTCCGGCGGCGCGGGCGGCGCGCCTGAACATCGTCAACGCGCTGCGGGCGTCGTAGCAGCCGGTCGTAAATCCACTAGCCCAGGCCGGGTCTTCAAGAACCCCTGGTATCCGCAGGCGCAGGATTCCGTCGTCCGGCCCTGGCGGTCGGTGCCGAAGCGGAGGGGCTGGTCGCATCCCCGACAGCGTGGTGCACCGCCGTCCGTCACCATCCCGGCGCGGGCCTGTTTCAGCTGCGAACGGTTCACTTGTGCCGGAAGGTGATGCGTCCGCGCGTGAGGTCGTAGGGGGACACGGCGAGAGTCACCCGGTCGCCCGCGAGCACGCGGATGCGGAACCGCCGCATCTTGCCCGCAATGGTGGCGAGCACGGTGTGGCCGTTCGGTAAATGGACCCGAAACGTGGTGTTGGGCAGCACGGCCTCCACGATGCCGTCGAGCTCGATCGCTTCTTCCTTGGCCATCGGCACTCCGTTCGCGAAGGGCTTCGCAAGAACAAAGGCGGGACCGGCGCATTGGCCAAGTCCCGCCTTGACTTTTGCTGCTGCAAGGCTAGTCGAATGGCAGGGTGAAGTCAAAGGGGGGAATGGTCAGGTGCTGCGGTAATCGGGAATCGGCATGCCGGGCGACGACAAGTACCCCTGCGGCGGCCCGTAGACAATTGGCGGCGTGCACGTACACAAGCCGCTGTGGGGTGCTGCCGGCAGGGCTCGGCTGGAAGGGAGCCGATACGATATGGGCGCTGGGTTGCTTATGAACCCGCCGCAGCCGTGGCAGTGAATGTCGACCATGTTCTAGCCCCCTTGAGGTGAGCCGGCGAAGGGCAACTCGGCCCGGTCCGCCTCCACCTGAGACTGCCACCACGCCGTGACGATCCCGCACGCTAGCGCCGGATGAGGCAGAGTGATGAAACAATCAGCCCTGGCGACGTGTGTGAGCAGGCCTTCCATAAGCTACGAAGATGCCGCAATGTACTTTCTTTGTCAAGCACGTGAGCTCCGCAAGTACTGGACTTGACAATGATAGTAAAAGCACGGTAACCTTCGGGAGCTTAAGAAGCAGCAGTAGTCACGCAGGTTCATGATGGTTGCGAAGGAGTCGCTAATGTACGCACGCAATGTCACGCTGCATCTCAAGGCCAATACGGCCCCTGAGTTCACCCGGACGCTGGAAACGGACGTCCTGCCCTTGCTGCGCAAGCAGAACGGCTTCAAGGACGAGATCACGTTCGTCGCCCCCGACGGCGCCGCAGCGATCGCCATCAGTCTCTGGGATCGGAAAGAGAGCGCGGAGGCGTACGGCCGCGATACGTATCCCGAAGTGCTGAAGAGTCTGGCGAAGGTGATCGAGGGAACGCCAGAGGTTCTGAACTACGAGGTTGCGAACTCGACCTGCCACAAGATCGCGGCGCGCAACTAGGACCGCCTGGGCTCAGCCGGGGCCAGCGGTCTGTTCTGGGAAAAGGGGGCGGTCCTAGACCGTCCCTTTTTTCTCGTCCCTAAAGATGCCGGATGGTTAAGGAGCGAATGTCTCCATGGGACGAGGCACTATCGAGGTAGACGGCGACATCCGGAAGGTCTATGCGACGGGTCGCGTCACGGCGCTACGGGAAGGACGAGTTTGGGGGCCTCCCCCGACCTGTCTTGGGACTCGAGCTCGTTGAGTGCCGTGCCTACGGCGTGCGCCCGGACCCGCTCCGCGCTGCGGTACACATCTTGGACGCTGCTGCCCCGCACCACCCGGTATTCGCGCGCGCCCAGCCCGATGCGCTGAGCGTACTCGCGCACGTCCCAGTGCTCCTTCCCTGGGCACTTGGCGTAGCACTCCGCCGTGTGGGACATCTCCTCGTCCGTGAGCACCGCGCCCTGCAGTCCCAGGAGGACGCGCAGTCGGCTCTGAAAGTCGGTGGGCTCGGTGATCATGTCACTCCTCACTATCCAGTCTACGCGGCCCGAAAATGGAGCGGGTCTCTGAGGTTCTGTAACTCCCGGTAATAGTAAAGGGGCGTCGGTCGCTTGCCCTTGAACTTCAGCTGCTTGAGAAACGCGACTTCCTCCGCCGTCGCCGTGCCGCTGAGGGACGGATCCTGAAGGAACCCCTTGAATCCGGGCTCTTCGACGAAAGGCTGTTCGGATTGCAGCTCGATAAACTCAAACTTCTTCACGTTTCCCGAGACCAGCCTGTCGTTCAAGACGATTTCCAAGGCAAACGTCGCGAGGTCGATGTCCCAGGACGCAATCAGCGGATCCAAGAACGAGACACAGTTTTCAATGGATACGTGGAAGATGTCCGTATCGAGGAACTCGAGCACGATGACGCGCATTTCCTCGTAGCTGCGGCCGCCGAGCTCCGCCACGGCCCGGAGCCACGATGCGTTCTCCAACTCCTGTTGGGCCAGTCCCTTGACCACGTCCAGCAGCTTCTGGGTGACCAGGCGTTCCAGTTCTCCGAACGGCTGCTTCTCGAAGACCGCGCGTACTTGTCTTGCCGCGTCGGGCTTGCATTTCCGGAGGATCAACTCGCGAACTTCCCGAAACAACGGCGTGGGCTCGTCCCCCAGCTCTCGCTTCAGCTGCTCCTTCCGCTGATGGTCCGCCAGCCTCGCCAGCTCCCCGGTCGGAAGCTTCAAGAACTTGTCCATCTTGTCGTAGATGTCGGTGCGGTTCGGCGCGGGGGGCGCTCGCTTCCCCGTGAGCAACTGGGAGATGTAGGACTCGGTCACTTGGGCGGCCTGGGCCAGATCGCGCTGTTCCAGCCCGAATTCGTCCAGCCGGCGGCGGATCACAAACGAAACATCCACGGGAGTCCTCCTTGGGCAGACCTACGCTTGACTGAAGGAAGTTAACTATTGTTTGCCGGTCTGCCAAGTGCCGGGAGATACTTGACATATATAGTACATCGTGCCGGCGGCGACGAATTCGCGATCCTTAGTCCGAGTCCTCCGGGAACCTCCGCGGCTCGGCCGTGGTTCCTCCCCTCGTTACCATCGCGTAGCGTGAGGAGACGCCATGTCCATCCGGCCGGTCAAGTCGATCATTCAGTCGCAACCCACGATCGAGGGCGCGGGCGTGAAGCTGCGCCGGGCGTTCGGCTTCGGGAACACCGACGAGTTCGATCCCTTCCTCCTGCTGGACGACTTCCGCAACGACAACCCGCAGGACTACCGCGCCGGATTCCCGTGGCATCCCCATCGCGGGATCGAAACCATCACCTACGTCCTCAACGGGGCCGTGGAGCACGGCGACAGCCTGGGCAACCGCGGCACGCTCGGCGCCGGGGACGTGCAGTGGATGACCGCCGGGAGCGGCATCCTCCATCAGGAGATGCCGCAGGGCGACGAGCGCGGCCGCATGCACGGATTCCAGCTGTGGGCGAACCTCCCCGCATCGCTCAAGATGACCGATCCCCGCTACCAGGACATCGTGGGGCGCGACATCCCGGAGGTCGTGGACGACGACGGGACGCGGGTGCGCGTCATCTGCGGCAGCTTCTGGGGCAAGACCGGTCCCGTCGAGGGCGTCGCCGCCGACCCACGCTACCTCGACGTGTGGGTCCCGCCGCGGCTACGCAAGACGCTGCCCGTCGAGTCGTCGCGCCACGCCTTCGCCTACGTCTTCGAGGGGAGTGGGAGCTTCCGCGACGCATCGACGCCCCGTGCGGTCCGCACCGAATGGGTGGGCGATGCCAGCGGCACTCCGGAGTTCACGGGCAATCGATCGCTTGTGCTGTTCGACACGGGCGACGAGATCACGGTCCAGGCCGGCGACGCCGGGATACGCTTCCTGCTCGTTTCCGGTCGCCCGATCGCGGAGCCGGTCGCCTGGCGGGGGCCGATTGTGATGAACACCGAGGGGGAGCTGCAGCGCGCTTACGCCGAGCTGCAGGACGGCTCGTTCATCAAGCACCGCTGATCGACAGTTGGTCCTTGACCGGCAGCTTGCGGATCCGCTTGCCGGTCGCCTCGAAGATGGCGTTGGCGACGGCGGGCATCACGGCCGACGTGCCCGGCTCGCCGATCCCTCCCGGCGCCTCGCCGCTCTTGACCAGATGCACGTCGATGACGGGAACCTCGTTGATGCGCAGCATCCGGTAGTTGTTGAAGTTGGACTGCTCGACGCGGCCGTCCTTGATCGTGATCTCGCCGAACAGGGCGGCCGTGATCCCGAAGATGATGCCGCTCTCCATCTGCGCCTTCACCGTGTCCGGGTTCACGATGGTGCCGCAATCCACCGCGCACACCACGCGGTGGACGCGCACGTCGCCCGCCTGCGACACCGACACCTCGGCGACCTGGGCGATGTAGCTCCCGAAGGCGTGCAGCAACGAGACGCCGCGCCCATGCCCCGCCGGCAGCGGCTGACCCCAGCCGGCCTGCTGCGCCGCCAGCTCGAGCACCCCCCGGGCGCGCGGCGACTTGTCCAGGAGCGCAAGCCGGTATGCGACGGGGTCCCGCCTTGCCGCCGCGGCGAGCTCGTCCATGAAGCTCTCGACGACGAAGATGTTGTGCGTGGGCCCGACGCCGCGCCAGAACGCGGTCGGCACCCCGGGCGGCTCCTGACGAACGTACTCCACCCGGATGTTGGGGAGCGTGTAGGGCGGCTCCGCCGCGCCTTCCACGGCATCGACGTCCAGCCCCTTGACCATCGCGACGAGCTGATGCAGGCCGGCCGCCCGCATCACCCGGAGCGTCTTGGGGAAGAGCTGGTTGATCACCCGGTCCATGATCGAGGAGCCCGCGATCCGGTGGGTCCAGGCGATCGGCATCCCGTGCTCGTCGAGACCGGCGGCGATCCGGTCGTAGTAGTACGGCCGGTACATGTCGTGCTGGATGTCTTCTTCGCGGGTCCACACCACCTTCACCGGGCTCGCGACCTGCCGCGCGATCTGTACCGCGCGGATGACGAAGTCCACCTCCAGCCGCCGTCCGAAGCCTCCGCCCAGGAGATGGTTATGCACGCGCACTTTGTCCCGTGGCAGCCCGGTCAGCTTCGCGGCCGCGGTCTGGGTGAACGTGGGCACCTGCGTCCCCACCCAAATATCGCAGCCGTCCGGACGCACGTGGACGGTACAGTTCACGGGCTCCATGGTGGCGTGCGCGAGGAACGGCACCTCGTAGACCGCCTCGACCTTGCGGACGGCGCCCGCCAGGGCTTTGGACGCGTCGCCCTCGTTACGCGCGACGACGCCCGCCTTCTCCGACGCCGCTGCCAGCTGCTGCACGATGTCCGCGGTGCTCAGCTTCGCGTTCGGCCCCTCGTCCCACCGGATGTCGAGCGCTGCCAGGCCCTGCTTCGCCGCCCACATGTGGTCGGCGACCACGGCCACCGCGTCGTCGAGGCGCACGACCTGCTGCACGCCTTTGATCCCCTTCGCCTTGGCGTCGTTGACCGACGCCACCTTGCCGCCGAACACGGGACAGGCCGCCACCGTGGCGACCTTCATGCCCGGGACCTTCACGTCGATACCGTATTGCGCTGTGCCGTTGACCTTGTCGGGGGCGTCGAGCCGCTTCGCGGGCGTCCCGATCAGCTTGAAGTCCTTTGGGTCCTTGAGCGTCACGTGGCGCGGCAGCGGCAGTGCGGCCGCCGTGGCGACCAGGGCGCCGTAGTTGAGGCTGCGGCCGGTCGGACCGTGGATCACCTGGCCCTCTGCGGCGTGGCAGGAGCCGGGATCGACCTTCCACGTCTGCGCCGCGGCGGCCACGAGCAGGCTGCGAGCCGTGGCGCCGGCGCGGCGCAGCGGCTCCCAGTTGCCGCGCACCGACGTCGAGCCCCCCGTCTCCTGCACGCCGAAGAGGGGTTCGGCGTAGCGCGCGTCGTCGGGGGGCGCATGCTCGAGCTGGACCTGGCTGAGATCCACTTCCAGCTCCTCGGCCAGCAGCATGGGCATCGATGTGTACGTCCCCTGTCCCATTTCCACCTTGTGCATGATGAGCGTCACGCGCCCGTCGCGGTCGATCCGGACGAACGCATTGGGCACAAATGGGCCGTTCTGCTGGAGGGGGGCCAGCGGGGGCAGCGTGAAGCCGAGCAACAGGCCGCCCCCGACGGCGGCGCTGGTCTCGAGGAACGTCCGGCGGGAGACGAGGTGCATGGTCAGGCTCCCTTGGATAGGGCGGCCTGCTTGATCGCGGCGCGGATGCGTGGGTAGGTGCCGCAGCGGCAGATGTTACCCGCCATCGCCGCGTCGATATCGGCGTCCGTGGGATGCGGCTTGGTCGCGAGCAGGGCGGCGGCGGCCATGATCTGGCCGGACTGGCAGTAGCCGCACTGGACGACCTCGAGATCGAGCCAGGCCTGCTGCACCCTGCGGCCGGTCGGTCCTTCCCCCGCCGCCTCGATGGTCGTGACGGTTTTGCCCGCGGCCGCGGCCACCGGCGTGACGCAGGAGCGGATCGGCCGGCCATCGAGATGCACCGTGCAGGCTCCGCACAGCGCCGCGCCGCAGCCGAACTTGGTGCCGGTCAGTCCGATGACGTCGCGCAGTACCCAGAGCAGGGGCATGTCCGGCGGTACGTCCACCGTGTGCGCCTTGCCGTTGACCCTCAAAGTGACCACGACCGTCAGGCCTCCCCCTTGCGCCGTCGCCGCTCCCTCTCGGGCTCCTGCTTCCCGCCGGCGGCCACCACGCGGTCGCGCCCCGCGCCCTTCGCCTCGTACAGCGCGGCATCGGCGCTCGCGATGAGCGTCTCCGGCGTGTCGCCGTGGCTCGGACACTCCGCCACGCCGATGCTCAGCGTCATGCTCCCGCCGGCGAACTCCTCGCTCGCCACGCGGGCCCGGATGCGCTCGGCCACGAGCGCGGCCGTTGCGACCGTCGTCTCGAGCAGCACGATCAGGAACTCCTCTCCCCCGTACCGCGCCACGCAGTCCACCGCGCGCGTCTGTTTCCGCAGGATGTCCGCGATCTTCGTGAGGGCGGCGTCCCCCGCCGGGTGGCCCTGCGTGTCGTTGTATTGCTTGAAGTGGTCGACATCCGCCAACAGCACCGAGAACGGGCGCCGCAGTCGCCGCGAGCGCTGCGCCTCGCTCGCGAGCGTCCCCATCAGGTAGCGCCGGTTGTAGAGGCCCGTCAGGGCGTCCGTGACGGAGAGCCGCTCCAGCTCCGCCTGGCTCTCCCGCTCCCGCAGGCGTGCCACCAGGGTGTTGAACACGTGCGTCAGGTAGCCCACCTCCCCGGCCCCGGCCGCCGGGAGATCGACCGAGAGGTCTCCGCCGGCCACCTTCGCCGCGGCCGCGGTGAGGCGCTCGAGCGGGCGCACGATGAGCCGTCCCAGGACGTAGGCCATCAGCCCGACCGCCGCGAGCAGGGCGGCGATCATCAACACCGTGGCGTTCCGCAGCCGGCCAACCTCGCGGAGCGCCGCGGCCTGGGGCAGCTCGGCTACCGCCGCCCAGCCGAGCCGGGGCACCCGCCGCAGGGCCCCCACGACGTCCCGTCCGTCGGCCCGCTTGTACATCACGATCTGGCCCTCTCGGTCCAGGAGCGCTCGCGTCGTCGTCTCGGGAAGTCTCGTGCGCATCAGATCGGCGGAGCTGACTCGGGACCTGATGATCAGTTTGCCCTGGTCCGTGATCAGATAGACGTCCTGGGGGTCGTCTGGGGCGAGCCGCTGCAGCAGCTCGGCGACCGTGCGCAGATTGAGTTTCGCGGTGAAGGCGCCGAGGAAGCGGCCATCCGCTTGGCGGATGGGTACCGCGAGCACCATCGCGGGCTTGCCGATCGCCCCATCCCAGTACGCGTCGCCCACGAGCGCGTCGCCCGTCCGCAGGCGGCTCAGCCCGTCGGGGGGGAGCCGCACGCCGCCGCTACGGCCGCTGCTGCTCGCCACCACCCGCCCGCCCGGGTCGATGAGCACCAGCGCCTCGTTGTCCGGCAAGCGCTGGCGGACCGAGTTTAGATAATCGCGGAGACGGCCGAGCGCTTGGACTTCTTCTCTCCCCTGGATCTTGGCCAGGTTCTCGGAGGTGACGTAGGAGCTCGCCGCCGCTCGCAAATCGTCCAGTCGCTCGTTCAGCCACAGGTCCAGCTCCCGGGCTGCCTCGGAGCTCGCGCTGCGCAGCTCGCCGGCGATTTGCTCGGTGAGCAGCTGGCGGTTCTGCCGGTAGGACACGAGGCTCGTCACGAGCGTCGGAGTCAGCGTCGCCAGCACCGCGAACACCAGGATATTGCTCCTGATGCTACCGAGGTGCAGCGCGCGCAGCTGGCGCGTGACGATTGCTTCCCACTGGCTCACGGGCGGTGTCCTGGAGCGGTACAGCAAGATTCACTTTCGGACAGCGCCCGCAAGCCGGTCGCTCCGCGTGGGCCTCAAGCCTCGCCTACGCCAGCACCTTCCCGAGCGTGTCGAGGCGCTCCGCCCAGTAGTCCTTCGTCCGGGTCGCCGCCGCCTTGTCCGGCAGCTTCCCGTGCTGGATCTGGACTTGGGCTTTCGCCACGCCCTTAGCGAAGAAGCCGAGCTGGACCGACGTGTTGTCCGGCCAGGTGAGCCGCATGGACTTGTTACGCGTCGCTGTACGGACGGTAAGTTTCACATCGGGCAACCAGCGCGTCCGCGTGCGCGGGTCGCTGAAAGCCCGATACAGCCGGGCGAGCGGCACCGCGAACACCTTGCTCTTGGTCGCCTCGAACGCGCCGTCTCGACGCTGGCCGATCGCGCGCAGGCCCTTGATGCGCTCGTACCCCACGGTGACCGTCTGCGCCCACCACCCCGGGACCTTGTACTTCTCGGACACGTACTCGGCGATCCGCCGGTGCGGCCAGGTGTGCGCCGCGACGCGATCGAGCGCCTTGACCCAGCGCTCCCAGGTGCAGCCGGTGTTCGCCTTCAGGGCGGCATCGCTCCGACCCGCGAGCGTGGCATAGTCCGCCCCGGTCGCGAGGGGGGTGGGGGCGGGGGCGGGGGCGTGCCTTTTGCTCAGGAGTTGTGCGCGGGCGGCGGTGTAGGCTTCGCCCGTCTTCCGCATGCGAGCGCGAACGAGGCGCTTGAAATCCTTGTTGGTCGGCATCGTGTCCGTCCTTTGGTCGGGCCACGGGCACACGCCCCCCAGCAGCGTCGCCCCGCGGCGACCCAAAGGCTTGCGCGATGCCGATCCGGGAGTCTGCCCCCCTTTGCCTCACGGGGACCCTCGCTGGGGGAGGATCGATGAGGTTGGGCGTGGATCGCCGCCCGGCATCCACCATGCATCACCCGGGCGCGGGTGGCAAGACCCCCGCCGCAACCTTTCTCGGCCGCCAGGCGTCAAAGCAAGTATCCCTTCGTCGGGGCACCGTCATGCCGAGAACGCTCGTCCGTCTGGCGGTGCTCAGTGCCATCACCGCCGCCCCGACAGCCGCACAGAACATCCACCCAACACCACCCCCCGACGTACGGGCCGTCCCCCTCGAGGGCGAGATCCGGCTCGACGGCCGGCTGGACGAGCCGGTCTGGCGCGCGGCCCCTGCCGCGACCGATTTCCGGCAGGCTCAGCCGCGTGAAGGTCAACCCGCGACGCAGCGAACCGAGGTGCGGTTCGCGTTCGACGCGGCCGCGATCTACGTCGGGGCGCGGATGTTCGACGACCAGGGGGCGGCGGGGGTGCAGACCCGCCTGGTGCGCCGCGACGGGACCGCGAACGCCGACTACCTCGAGGTCATCTTCGACACCTACCACGACCACATCGGCCGGCTGTTCTTCATGGTGAACCCCTCGGGCGTGCGCTACGACGCGAACGGGCTGGGCGGCGGCGAGGACCCCTCCTGGGACCCGGTGTGGGAGGTGAAGACGGCCATCGATTCGCTTGGCTGGACCGCCGAGATGCGGATTCCGTTCTCGCAGCTGCGCTATCCGGCGACCGCGGAGGACCAGACCTGGGGCCTCCAGATCTGGCGCCAGGAGAACCGGTTGAACGAGCTGTCGCAGTGGTCGTTCTGGGGCCTGACCGAAATCGGCGGGCCGCCCCGCTTCGGGCACTTGCAGGGCCTCGTGATCCGGCGAGCGCCCGGCCGGGCGGAGCTGCTCCCCTACGTCGTGGGCCGTTCGGCCAACGTCCCCGTGAGCGACCCGACCGATCCCTTCCAGCAGGCGCACCGGTGGGACGGCCGCGTCGGTGGGGACGCGCGGTTCCTGCTCACGTCCAGTCTCACGCTCAACGCCACGGTCAATCCCGATTTCGGCCAGGTAGAGGTGGATCCCGCGGTCGTGAACCTGACCGCGTTCGAGACGTTCTTCGACGAGCGCCGCCCCTTTTTCGTCGAGGGGGCGGGCTACTTCGGATTCGGCACTTTCAACTGCTTCTTCTGCTCCAATGTCTCCAACCTCGGCATGTTCTACTCGCGGCGCATCGGCCGCTCGCCGGAGGTCCCGGACAACGCCTATGCCACGGGCGGGACCTACGCCGATACCCCCGAGAACACGACCATCCTGGGGGCCGCCAAGCTCACCGGCCGCACGCCGTCCGGCTGGTCGATCGGGGCGCTGGACGCGATCACGCGACGCGAGCGGGCGACATTCCAGCGCAGCGACGGCACGCGCGGCGAGGCGACCGTCGAGCCGCTCGCCAACTACTTCGTGGGGCGCGTCGCCAAGGACCTGCGCGGCGGCGCGACCGTGGTTCGCGCCGTCGCTACGTCGGTGCTGCGCGAGCTCGACGATCCCTACCTGGCTGCACGGCTCTCCCGCCGCGCGGAGTCGGTCGGCGTCGGCACGGAGATGTGGTTCGGGAAGCGGGACTACCGTCTGCTGGCGCAGGTGGCCGGCACTGCGGTCACCGGCGACACGGGGGCGATTCGGCGGCTGCAGACGTCCAGTGCGCGCTACTTCCAGCGGCCGGATCGCGGCAACGGGACGAACGGGCTCTTGAGCGACGCCTACGACCCTGCGCTCACGGCGCTGCGCGGGCTCGGCGCGTACGCGCGGTTCGCCCGGGAGTCGGGGCAGTTGTTGTGGGAGGTGTCCACCAACCTGCGCACGCCCGGATTCGAGAACAACGACATCTCCTTCCTCTCTCGCGCCGACTACTGGTGGATGAGCGCGAACATCTTCCCTCAATGGACCAAGCCGACGCGCTGGTACCGCCAGCTCCTCTTCATCGCGGGCGGGCAGCAGCAGTACAACTTCGACGGCGACCTGACCGACCGGCAGGTGCAGCTGTATGGCTACCTGCAGCCGCACAACTACTGGGAGATCAGCGGCTTCTGGATCCACCGGCCGAGCCTGCTCGACGACCGTCTCAGCCGCGGCGGGCCGGTGCTGCGCCGCCCCGGCCTCGACTTCTGGTCCACCAGCCTCGCGACGGACCGGCGCAAGGACCTCGTGCTCGAGTGGACGGGCGAGCTCGGCTGCAACCGGGACGGCGACTGCGACCGCACCGCCACCGTCACGCTGCAGTTGCGACCGGCGTCCAACGTCACGCTGTCCGTCGGTCCCTCCCTGGCGCATAACGAGAGCGGATTCCAGTACGTCACCGCGGTGGCCGACCCGACCGCCACGGCGTTCTACGGCGAGCGCTATGTGTTCGCCGACCTGGTGCAGAACTCGATCGCGATGAACACGCGCTTCAACGTCACGTTTTCGCCGAACGTCACGCTCGAGCTGTTCGTGCAGCCCCTGATCGCGAGCGGCGCCTACTCGCACTACAAGGAGTTCGCCGCGCCGCGCGCCCTGCGCCGCCTGGTGTACGGTCGGGATGTGGGCACCATCACGTCCTTGGGCACCACGCCCGACACGCTGCGCATCGACCCCGACGGCGGCGGGCCGGCCGCGAGCTTCCTCGTGGCGGACCCGAGCTTCACGCTCCGCTCGCTGCGCGGCAACGCCGTGCTGCGCTGGGAATACCGACCCGGCTCGACCATCTACCTCGCCTGGACGCGGACCGGCTCTTCGTCGCTCACGCGCGGGATGATCGACCTCGGCGAAGATGCCGGCGCGCTGTTCCGCGGGCCGTCGGAGAATATCTTCCTGATCAAAGTGAACTACTGGCTGGGGTTCTAGGGGTCGCGGGCGCCGCCCGCCTCGAGGATCAGTGGCAGCTCCCGGAGCCCGAGTCGGTGAAGGTCCCTCCGGCAGCGGGAATGAACTCCCAGGTATAGGTGTCCGGGCCGAGCGTGAGCTTCAACACGCCGTAGGCGTCCGACACGGCCTCGGTGTTAGGCGCGATGGACGAGGGCATGGCGGTGGCGTACCCACCCACACCTACGTTGAACTCACGGATCCCCCGCGCGGGGTCCGGGTTCCCGCCGGGGTCCTGGGGAGCGAAGCGCTCGTAATCGTACTGCTGACCGTTGAGCACGATCTCCGCTCCCGCGGCATACAGATCGTTCCAGATCGGAATGACGCCACTCGCGCTGTGCCACGACGGATCATCCGACGAGAAGAACAACGGGTAGTGGAACATCGCGAGCGTACAGCGCTTGCTGCTGGCCGCGAGATCCGCCTTCAACCACTGCTCCTCCACCGAGCCGGCCCCGCTCGCCACCGAGGCGGTGTTGTTGAGCACGACGACGTGCCAGTAGTCACCCAGGTCGAAGCTGTAGTACCCCTTCGTCGGATCGCCCGCCGCCGCCCCGAAGTAGCCGAAGTAGCCGCTCGCCCCCACGACGTCGTATTCGTGGTTCCCGATGGTCGGATGCGTGCGCGCCCTGTGCCGGCCCCAGGTCGGGTCGTAGCAGTTCGTGTAATTCGCCGCGCTGCCGCTCGGGTTCACGTTGTCGCCCAGCACGAAGACGCTCCCCGGGAGGTTGTCCAGGATCTTCGCCGTGGCCTCATCTACATCGGTCCCGCAGGTGGCGATGTTGCCCGCCCCGGAGAAGACCTGCACGCTGCTGGGATCGAGCACAGTCACGACCAGGTCGTCGAAGCCCGCGCCGCCGTCCTTATCGGTCACCGTGACCCTGGCCGTGTAGTGCCCGGGCGCCGCAAACACGTGGCTGCCCGTGATCGGATTGGCCTGCGCGTTGCTGCTGCCGCCGTCCGTCGCACCGTCGCCCCAGGCGATCGTATAGATCCACGGGTAGTCGGTCGGCCCGGGATCGCTGAACGTCGCGCGCAGGCTCACGGGCGCGCCGGCGACCACCGCCTGGTCGGGTCCGGCGTTGACCGTCGGCGCGATGTTGGCGATGGTTACCGTCGTCGTCGCTGGGGCGCTCGCTGCGCCCCGTGAATCCGTGACCGTCAGCGTCACGGTGTACTGCCCCTCGGCCGGATAGGTGTGCGTCACGGTCGCGGTGCTCGCGGTCGCGCCGTCACCCAAGGTCCAGCTGTAGCTCAGCGGCGTGTTGTTGTCCGGGTCGCGAGACTGGCCCCCGTCGAGCGTCACCGTGCCTTCCGAGCCGTAGGGTCCGCCCGGATTCGCGATCGGAGCCTGGTTGGGCAGGGGAGCGCCGGAATGACACAGCGCGCTCCCGTGATCGGAGAACGTTCCCCCCGCAACCGGGATGAAGTCCCAGTCGTAGCTCGTAGGCCAGAGCGTCACCTTGAGGATCCCGTAGTTGACGTTGCTGCGCAGCTCGCTATTGGCGATCGGGTTCCCCGGCCAGCCGTACAGCGAGTTGCCACCGGTCCCCGCAATGATCTCCCTGATGCCGTTCGCGTCGTCCCGCGCGCCGGTGGGCGTCTGCGGGGCGAAGCGCTCGTAGTCGTGGTCGTGGCCGTTCAACACGAGGTCGGCACCGAAGTCGTACAGCGCCTGCCAGATCGGCTGCGTCGCGGGCGTGCTGCCGTTTCCGCCGGAGCTGAACCGGGGGTGGTGCCAGTACGCCACCGTGCACACGGTCGGGTGGGCCGCGAGGTCGGCCCGGAGCCACTGCTCCTGGGCCGAGCCCGCGTTCATCGCGAGGTTGCTGTTGATGACGATGAGGTGCCACGCGCCCAGGTCGTAGCTATAGTAGCCCTTGCTCGGGTCACCGGCTGCCGCCCCGAAGTACTGATAGTAGCCGGGCGCGCCCGCCGAGGACCCGAAGTTGTACTCGTGGTTTCCGGGTGAGGGACGGGTGCGCGGTCTGTGCCGGCCCCACGAGGCGTCGTAGCAGTTCATGTAGTCGGTGTAGGACCCGTCAGGATAGGCCTGGTCGCCGAACGTGACGACCGTTCCCACGATGCCATCCAGCACTCGTGCGGTGCCCTCCTGGCTCATGCGTGAGCAGTCCGCGATGTCGCCCGCTCCCGCGATCACCGGCGCGCCGGATGAGTTCTGCACCGTAACGACCGACATGCCGACCACGCCCTCGCTGGTCGCGGTCACGTTGGCGGTGCCGGGCTGGAGGCCGACCACGAAGCCACGGGCGTTCACCGTCGCGACCCCGGGAGTGCTGCTCGCCCACGACATCGCGCGGCCGCCCAGCTCGTTGCCGTTCGCGTCCTTGGGGGTGGCGGTGAGCTGGACCGTGCCGTTCGCGAAGATCGTCGCCGATGTCGGACTCATGGCGACCGAAGCCACCGGAGCCGGCGTGACGCTGACGCTAGCGGTGCCGCTCTTGCCCTCGCTCGTGGCCGTGATCGTGATCGGCCCGCCCAGGGCCT
The DNA here is from genome assembly GCA_003222115.1 of Gemmatimonadota bacterium. GTDB lineage: Bacteria > Gemmatimonadota > Gemmatimonadetes > Gemmatimonadales > GWC2-71-9 > AG29. The sequence continues at coordinate 44,695 of QHUL01000063.1, forward strand.
TCCCGGTGACGAGGCCGTTCCCGTCCACCATGGCGATCGTGGCGTTGCTCGTCTGCCACGTGACGACGCGACCGCTCAGCGGATTACCCGTCGCGTCTTTGGGCGTCGCCGTGAGCTGGACCGTGCCGTTCACCTGGATGCTCGCCGTCGCCGGGGTCACGGCGAGCGACGCGACGGGGATGGGAGTGACCGTGACGGCCGACGTGCCGCTCGTGCCCTCGCTCGTCGCCATGATAGTGATCGGCCCGCCCGCCGCCTTCCCGGTGACGAGGCCGTTCGCGTCCACGTCGGCGATCGTGGCGTTGCCCGTCCGCCAGATGACGACGCGACCGCTGAGCGGATTGCCGTTCGCGTCCTTGGGCGTGGCCGTGAGCTGCGTGCTGGCGCCGACCTGCACGCTTGCCGTCGGGGGGGCGACGTCGACCGTCGCGACGGGGGCCGAGGCCGAGACCGTGACCGCCGCGGTGCCGCTCTTCCCCTCGCTCGTCGCCGTGATGGTGACGGGCCCGCCGACTGTCTTCCCGGTGACCATCCCGCCCGCGTTCACGTCCGCGACGGCGGCGTCACCGGTTTGCCACGTCACGCTGCGGCCCGTGAGCGGGTTGCCGTTGGCATCCTTCAGTGTCGCCGTCAGCTGGACGGTGCCGTTCACCAGGATGGTCGCGGTCGCCGGGGTCACGACGACCGACGCGACCGGGGCGAGTGTAACCGTGACCGCCGCCGTGCCGCTCTTACCTTCGACCGTCGCCATGATGGTGATTGGGCCCCCTGCTGCCTTCCCGCTGACGACGCCGGTTCCGTCCACGCTCGCGATGGTGGCATCACCGCTCTGCCAAGTGATCGTGCGGCCCGTGAGCGGCTTGCCGTTTGCGTCCTTCGGAGTCGCCGTGAGCTGGAGGGTCGCCCCGACCTGAATGCTTCCCGTCGGCGGCGCGACGTCGACCGACGCGACGGGGGTGAGGGTGACCGTGATCGCCGACATGCCGCTCTTCCCTTCGGACGCCGCGGTGATCGCGACCGGCCCGCCGGCTCCCTTTCCGGTCACGAGGCCGTTCGCGTCCACCGTGGCGACCGTGGCGTCGGCCGTCTGCCAGGTGACGACGCGGCCCGTGAGCGGATTGCCGTTCGCGTCCTTCGGGGTGGCGGTGAGCTGTAGCGTCGCGTCCACGACGATACTCCCCGTCGGGGGCGTGACGTCCACTGATGCCACGGGGATGGGCGTGACGGTGACGGCCGACGCGCCGCTCTTCCCTTCGCTCGTGGCCGTGATGGTGACCGGCCCACCCACGGTCTTCCCGGTCACGAGGCCGTTCGCGTCCACCGTGGCGATCGCGGCGTCGGCCGTCTGCCAGGTGACGACGCGGCCCGTGAGCGGATTGCCGTTCGCGTCCTTCGGGGCCGCGGTGAGCTGTCGGGTGGCACCGAGTTGGACGCTCGCCGGCGCGGGGGTCACGTCAACGGACGCGACCGGGACCGGTGTGATGGTAACGGAAGACGTGCCGCTCTTGCCCTCGCTCGTCGCCGTGATGGTGATGGGCCCACCGACCGTCTTCCCGGTGACGAGGCCGGTCGCGTCCACCGTGGCGATCGCGAGGTCGGTCGTCTGCCAGGTGACGACGCGACCGCTCAACGAATTCCCGTTCGCGTCCCTCGGCGTGGCGGTGAGTTGAACCGTGGCGCCGGCTTGCACGGTTGCCGTCGGGGGGGTGACGTCCACCGACGCGACCGGGACGAGCGTGATCGTGACCGCCGACGTGCCGTTCTTGCCCTCGCTCGTCGCCGTGACGGTGACCGGTCCGCCGGCCGCCTTTCCGGTCACGAGGCCGGTCGCGTCCACGGTAGCGATCGTGGCGTCGCTCGTCTGCCAGGCCACGGCGCGGCCCGTGAGCGGATTGCCGGCAGCATCCTTTGGGGTGGCCGCGAGCTGGACGGTGGCGCCGACCAGAGCGGTTGCTGCGGGGGGAGTGACTTCCACCGAGGCGACCGCGATGCGGGTGTGGCAAGCGGTGGTACCGGCGTCGCTGAAGGTCTGTCCGGCGATGGGGACGAACTCCCACGAGTAGGTATCCGTGTCCAGCGTGAGCTTCAGGACGCCATAGGTGGTGCCGTTCCGCACTTCGCTGTTGGGTTTTGCTCCACCGGGGTTCTGGAGGCTCAGGCCACCGGTGCCGACGATGAACTCGCGCGTTCCGTTCACGGGGTCCGCCACGCCGTCCGGCGTCTGCGGTGCGAAGCGCTCATAGACGGTGTAGTGCGCATTCACCACCACGTCCGCGCTGTAGGCGTACAGCGCGTCCCACAGCGGCTTCACGGAGGCGAGTTTGTTGGTTCCGGTGGAGCTGAACCGCGGGTGATGCCAGTAGGCGAGCGTGCACTGCCGCGTGTTCGCCGCCAGCTCGGCGCGCAGCCACTGCTCTTGGGCAGACCCGGCCGCCATCGAGATGTTGTCGTTCAACACCATGATGTGCCACGCACCCAGGTCGTAACTGTAGTAGTACTTGCCGGAATCGCCCGCCGCGGCGCCGAAGTAGCTGAAGTATCCCGCCGCGCCCGCCGTCTTGTACTCCTTCTCCCCCGCCGCCGGACGCGTCCGCGCCTTGTGCCGGCCCCACGACGGCCCGTAGCAGGTGGTGAAGTTGGTCAGCGACCCGTTGCCGTTCATGTTGTCGCCGGCCGCGAACACCGTGGCGTCGGGATACGCGTCGAGCAGGAGCGCCGTGGCCTCGTCGTTGGTGCGATCGCAGCGCGCGATGTTGCCGGCGCCGATGAACTGCACCGCCTGCGGGGAGGCGGTAATGGCTGCCGAAACAGGGGGCGGTGCAACCGGTGCGGTCTGCGGGGGGAGTGGTACAGTGGGGATGTGGTCGGAGGTACAGGTCGCGATGACCAGCAGGGCAACGCCCCGGGCTGCGGCCCCGCCCAGCCTGCTAACAAGCGAGCTCATTGCGTGCCATCCGACGTGGTGGGTCTAGGGATTCCCGCGGGACGCCGCAGCGTGAGAGCTCGGTGCGGGCCCGTCCCCGCCGCCACGCCCTCTCTGCAAGGCAAATGCCGCGGACGTTCCACACCGAACCGCGTTGCGGCGTGGGCACTTGCGGTCCGGCGGGCGTCCGGCGCCCTCCCCAACATGTGTCTTCCGGCAGGCAAGCCTGCGCGCGATGAGCCACAAATGAACCCCCTCGCCGGGCGACCCTCGCCGCCTCCTCGCTCTACAAGGAGTTCGCCGCGCCACGCGGCCTGCGCCGCTCCGCTAGCCGGACGCGGATGGCCGCGTGACATTGAGGCCCGTGACCGCAGGCTCGCTCCTCGGGTTCGACGGTCCGCGCCGGACCGCCGCTACGCTTGTTCTCGCGGCGGGCGTGTGCGTCGTCGCGGTGATAGTCGCCTTCGAGCGCGGAAGCCGGGAAGGAGTGGGCGGCGACTTCCACGTCTTCTGGCAGGCGGGGCGCAACTTCGCGACCGGTGCTCCGCTCTACCACGGCGATCTTCCGGGCGCGCGAAGGTTCATCTACCCGCCGTTCGCGGCGATGGTCTTCCAGGCTCTCGCCATTTTCCCGCTGCGGCTCGCCGCGGAGATCTTCTCCGTCATCAATTTGGTGTTGCTTGGGGTCGCCACCTACCTGACGAAGAGGATCGTCGCGCGGACTTACCCCCATCAAGCTGTGGAGGCGCTGCCGCTCGTCCTCGCCGTGGTGCTGTCCTTGGTGTTCCACCTCGAGAATCTCAACCACGTGCAGGTCAACGAGGTGATCTTCGTGCTGACCCTGCTGGGCATCGATGCGCATCTGCGCGCGCTGGACGTGCGCGCGGCCGGCTACTTCGTGGCCGCGACCGCCCTCAAGATCACCCCCGTATTCTTCGTGATCTGGCTGATCCTGCGAGGGCGGCGGCGCGCCGTGTTGGCGGTGCCACCCCTGGCGCTCGCCTGCGTCGTCGGGCCGCTCCTCCTGCGCGGGCCCGCCACCGGCGGCGCCGAGCTGGCTGAGTACTACCACTCGTTCCTGGAAGGATTCCAGCACGGGCAGGTGTTGACGGACCAGAGAGTCCAGAACCTGGGCGCACTGGTGTACCGGATGATGCGACCGGCAGAGACCCCCGAGCACTTACAGTACGACTACGTTCCAGCATCCGAGGGGGCCGCCGCGCTGACCTATAAGATCGGCGCCGCGTTCTTGCTGCTCCTCTTCCTCCTCAACCTCGGTCTCCTGCGAGCCCGTGGCGTCGCCCCGTCCGCGCTCGAGTTCAGCACGGTGTTCCTGATCAGCCACCTGCTGTCGCCCATCACCTGGAAGGCCCACCTCGTGACCCTGCTGTTCGTGTTTTACACGTTCCTGCTGCTGCGGCCGGCCGGTCTGCCCGCGCCGCTGCGGGTCGCCTTGATCGGCCTGTGGGGCTTGATCGGGGTCAGCGGCCTGAGTGGCAGAGACCTCATCGGCAGGAACGCGTACTACTATCTCGGGGGGTACAGCGTCGTGGTATGGACCATGTTGCTCCTGTTCGTCGCCGCCGTCGTGCTGACGCAGCGCGAGGCGGCCGCGCGCCGACCGGCCTAACGGGCCGGATCTTGCTGCAGCAGCTCGCGCACCATCGCGAGCAGCTCGGTCATTTCAAACGGCTTCCACAGCGTCCGCGACGCACCGAACACCGCGGCGTCCTTCAGCAAGTCGATCTTGCCGCTGCGGCCGCCGCCGGACATGGCGATGATCTTCGCCTGCGGCGAGGTGGCTCGCAAATCCCGGATCAGCTCGAGTCCGTCCCGTTCGGGCATGAAGATGTCCACGATCACGACGTCGGCGCCTTGCTCCTGGTGCAACCGCAGGCCGGCATCACCGTCGCCCGCCTCCAGGACGTCGTACCCGGCGCGCTCCAGGATTCGCCGCACGGCGCTCCGGAGCGTCGCGTCGTCGTCGATCACCAGGATTCGGGCATCGCTGGGCGTCATCCCGCGCTGGCTCAGATCTCGCCGCGCCGCGCGAACTGGGCGATGTGCTCGCCGGCGCGGTAGGCCAGGGCCTGAATCGTCGCGGTGGGCTGGCCCCGGCCGCCCGTGACGAGGCTCGAGCCGTCGCAGATGAAGAGGTTCCGCACGTCGTGCGCGCGGTGGTAGCGGTCGACGACCGAGGCCCGCGGGTCGTCGCCCATGCGGCACGTGCCCAGGAGGTGGGCCGCGAGGTTCGTCTCCTGCACCGGCTGCCGCCAGGTCCGCCGGGCGCCCGCGGCCTCGAGAATCTCGATCGCCCGGTCCTGCAGGAAGCGCATCATCGCCAGGTCGTCAGGGTGGTCCCGGTAAGTGACCCGCATGGCAGGCAGCCCCCACGGGTCCTTCATCTCGGGATCGAGCGAGATGCTGTTGGTCTCGAGCGGCAGCGACGTGGAGTGACCGTCCACGTTCATGGTGCGCGTGTAATAATCCCGCAGGATGCGCTTGTATCCCGCGCCCCACGAGGGCGCGTCGTGCGGCAGGCCCCCCAAGGCGAAGATCGTCGGGTAGGCGAAGGAGCGCGCGTCGGGCGCCCCGCCGCCGTAGAAGCCCCGCTTGGGGTCGCTCTCATAGAAGTCGTACAGCACCCGCGTCGCCGTCACGCTCTTGAACTCGTTCAGCGGGCGCTCGAACACGCCGCTCGCGCTCGAGTAGCCGTTGAACATCAGGTACTTGCCCACGACGCCGCTCGAGTTCGCCAGGCCGCTCGGGAAGCGGCTCGACGCCGACAAGAGGAGCAGCCGCGGCGTCTCCGAGCCGTTGCAGCACAGCACGACGGCCCGGGCGCGCTGGAACTGCTCCTTCTTGTTCTCGTCGAAGTACGTCGCGCCGGTCACACGGCCCTGCTTGTCGACCTCGATCCTCCGCACGTAGCTGTTGGGTCGCACCTCGCATCGCCCGGTCGCTTCGGCGATCGGGATGACGGTGTACAGCGTGGACGACTTGGCGCGGAACTCGCAGCCGAAGCCGAGGCAGTAGCCGCAGTGCTGGCACGCCGGCCGGCCGTGAAACGGCTGGGAGAGAATGGCGAGGGGCGCGGGCTGCGGGTGCAGGCCCAGGGCGCGAGCGCCGCGCTCGAACAGGACGCCCGACGACTTCACGGGGAGGGGCGGCAGGGGATAGGGGCGCGTGCGCGGCGGGTCGAACGGCCCGGGCTCGCCCGAGATGCCCAGCTCCCACTCGGCCTTGGTGTAGTAGGGCTCGAGGTCGCGGTAGGTGATCGGCCAGTCTTCGAGACCCGTGCCGGAGATGGCGCCGAGGCGGCTTTTCTCGATGAAGTCGATCTCGCGGAAGCGCCAGTAGTTGGCGGTGAACATGACGCTCCCGCCGCCTACGAGGCGGTGGTAGAGGAGCTGTATCTGCCCCGGCTTTGCCGTCTCGGACTCGCTCCTGCGGAACGTGAACCCGGTCGGGTTGATTTGGAGGGCGCCCTGGAACAGCGTCTTGATCTCGTCGTGCTCGAACTGCGGAG
>QHUL01000019.1 GCA_003222115.1 Gemmatimonadota bacterium
GTGAAGTCGGATAATGCGCTGTCGGCTTTGGCTGAAGGCTGATAGCTGACGGCGTCTTGCGACGGAGAGGGGGGGATTCGAACCCCCGATAGGGGTATTAGCCCCTATAACGGTTTAGCAAACCGCCGCCTTCAGCCACTCGGCCACCTCTCCCACATGAGCAGCGTCTTAACTTAGCGGCTCGGCTGGCGCTGCGGCACCCGCCAACTTGGCCGTAACTTGGCCATTGGTGAATCGCTGCGCCACGCCCCGAGCGAGGTCGTGTTCGTCGATAATGTTGTAGCGATCGAACATGGACCGGGTGCACGTGGCTGACCCGCATTTACACACCGGTTGACACGACCTGTTCGCCAGACCAGGTTGCCAGATGAGCGTTTGCTTGCGGATTTCCGCGCACGCTCGCCGCCTCATCTCGGCCGCGGCTGCCTCGCTCACCGCCGCGTTGGTTGCTTCCCTCTTGAGCTGCGGTTCGAGCAATCCTCCCACGGATGTCGCGGCGACGCCAACTTGCAGGTCGGGCGAGTCTCCCCCGAGTGTCGCGCAGGGGCTTCTGCTCACCACCATCGTCGGCGATGGCGCGCAAGGAACTCCCCTGACCTCGGCCGTGCGGTACGATCAGGGAGCGGTCGTGCCGTACTGCTACGCGCCATCGGCCGGCAACGCGTCGGCGCTGGCCGTGCTCGACGGCGCGGTCGTGCCCGCGGGCGGCTCGATTGCCATGACCGCCGACCACGTGCTGTGGGCTTTCGGCAATCCATCGAGCGGTACCCGGTTCGACGGGATGATGACCGTCCCGACAGACTTCACAAAAATTCCATACCCGGAGTTCTATCAGCGCGCCCCGTCGTTCAGCTACACGGTGCCGGACCCCTACTGCGCCATCGCCACCGGCGTAGTCGCGTATCCGGCATCGTACGTCGGTGCGTTCCCGTTGCCGGCCATTCAGGGCGCTCCGCTCCCCGCTGCCTTGAGCCGCGGCGCGGCCGTCAAGGACTACTGGCATTACGGTCTCACGGATCCGTCCACCAACGCCGGCTGTTCGGGAGACCTGCACGCGGCGTTCTTGAACACGCTGCAACGGCTCCGGAGACTGGGCGCCGATCACGTGGACATCTACGAGGCTGCCTATCTGGTCGACGTGACTGCCACCACGCTGGACTTCGATCTCACGAGTCGCATCGAGATCTCAGATGCCGAGCTGGCCTGGATCGTCGGCGTGGCGAGGGCGGCCGGACTCGAGGTGCACGAGTACATGCAGGTCGGTGGAGAGGATCTGAATCACGTGCCGCTCCCCACGCCGCCGACCAGCGCCTGGGCCAGCGCATACCTCGACGCGTACACTCGCTTCATCGTCAATCGCGCCGCCCTCGCCCAGCGCGATGGCATCCAGGCGTTCCAACTCGACTGGGACGGCGGCTACTGGTTCGACTGGACGCCGTTGCGGGACCTCTTCATCGCGAAGATGACCGCCGCCGCCCAGCAGGTGCGTGGGGTCTACTCCGGCAAGATCCTGTATGGCGATGTGGCACCGTGGATATCGAACGACGTCGACCTCATGAACAGCATCGACTGGTTCATCGGCAACATCTTTGGCATTCAATTCAACGCGGCCGACAACGCGAACATCACCGTGCCGCAGCTCAGGCAGAAATACCTCGACCTGATCACGGGCCTCAGCAACGTGCTCGGCGCCACCAAACGCCCGGTCATCTGGCAGCTCTTCGCGCAGTCGCATCGCGACTATTTGCTCAACGGGTGGGTCGAGGACGGGTTCTGCGTGTCGGGGTGTGCTCAGAAGGCGGTGCGCACGGACTTTTCGGTACAGGCGATCGCCTACGAGGCGATGCTCGAAGCGGTGTCCACGCAAACCGCATTCACAACCGTCGGGGTGACCGCCACCGCCTCCTGGTATGTGGATGTCATCCTTCCGGCGCAGAGCTTTCCGAACATCTCGCAGTCGTGGCGCAACAAGCCAGCCGAATCGATCCTCTATCGGTGGTTCGCGCGTCCCGCCGGCAGCGCTCGGTTCCGGGCCCGGGGGTGAGTGAATGTCGAGACTTCTCACGTGCTCGCCCGCTAACTGGCAGCCTAGCCGGCGAGCACTCCGGGGGATATGTTGGGCCGCGCCGTTCACGCCCGCCCTGCTGCAGAGGAGACGCGCCATGAGCTCGTGTCGATCGCTAGGGTTTGCCCCCGCCGCCGGCGCGCTAGCGCTGCTCCTGCTCGCCGCGTGCGGCGACAACGGGACGGCTCCCGCCCCCGCTCCCGCCACGACGCTGGCCTTCCGGCCCGTCGCCGACGGGCCGGTGCGGACCGCGCTCCCAGCTGTGGCTGTGGAGATTCACAATGCCTCAGGCGGGCTCGTGAACGCGACGAACCCCGTAACCATTGCCCTCGGGAACAACCCGGGGCGCCTCATCCTCCACGCCAGCGGCGCCGCCAACCTCGACCGCATCATTGAGCTTGTGGACCCCGTCTCCCTGGTCGTGCTGCCGACGCTCCAGAACAACGAGGGCAGCAGCGAAATGTTCGGCCTGGAGTACGATCCCGTTGCTAACGTCGTATACGGCGCGGACAACACCCCGATCCTGTGGAGCCTGGATCCGGTTACCGGCCATCGGACGCAAGTAGGCGCGCTGACCGTGAATTATATGAGAGGGCTCGCCCTCGAGGCCGGTCCGGGCGCTCGTCTGCTTGGTGTTACGAGCAGCGATGCCACCCTGTACTCCATCGACCGGGCGACGGCGGCGGTGACGACCCTGGGCACGCTCACCATTTCGGGCGACGTCGTTGGTTGGTTGAACGGGCTTGCGCGCGATCCCACAGCGGGCACCGTCTATGCCGTCGCGACGCTGGGAAGCAACACCGGGCGTGGGCGCACGCTCACGCAGCTGGATGCGAATGCGCTGACCCTCACCAGCGTCGCTGTCCTCTCCGAGGATGGCGTGGCCGGAATCACGTTTCTGCCGGACGGGACGCTGATCGCCGTAACGGGCGACGGAGCCACGAACCCCGAGGAGCTGTGGAGCGTGGACAAGGCGACCGGGGCGATGACCCTCATCATGCCGTTGGGGGACGGAGCTAACGGCGAGGCCATCACCGCCGTGCCGGCTCAGCTGACCGGGACGCTCACGGTGGCCGCGGTGGCCGGAGTGGCGACGTTCAGCGACCTGCAGATCAGTGCCACCGGCACCGGTTACACGCTGACGGCCTCCGCGTCCGGTCTCTCAGGGGCGACGAGCGCGGGGTTCGCGATCACGCCCTAAGGGCGACGTCGTTGCCGCAGCGGCAGGATCCCCTCCGCCAAGCCCTCCGCTTCATCGCCAAGCACGGCGTCGTGCTCGAGGCCGCGCGCGGTCCCGTGCCGAGCCTGCTCGAAGCCGCCCTCGGCCGCCGCCCGCGCGGCAGCTGGTGGGGACATCCGCGCGGCAAGGAGTTCTTCTGGCTGACGCGCGCCGTGAGGGCGTCGCGCGACGTGCTCGTGTGCCGCTTGGTGTCGGGCAAGGTGACCTACGTCCACCGGCGCCTGTGGCCGGCGCTCGCGCGGCTCCAGCGCCGCTTCGGGCGCGCGGCGCTCGAGGCCGTGCATGAGGTCCATACCGATTCGGGGACGCATCGGCTGACCCTCATACCATTCCGCAAGCGCATGCCCAGCCGTGTGCTCACGGCCGGCGCGAAGCTCACCCAGGAGCGCGCCCTCGCGGCGCTGGGATTGTGGGCGGGGGACTGAGCGCCAGTTTTACCCGCCTCCGCGCCCTGCCGCTCGCCCTCGCCCTCGGCACCGCCTCCGGCGCCCTGCTGCTCGGCTTGGGCGGGCGACTAGCGATGCGACTGTTCGCGCTCGCGACCGGTCGACCGGGCGCCTTCAGCCTGCGCGGAACCCTCAACGTCGTGTTCGCGGGCGCCGTGGCGGGCCTCATCGGCGGCGCGCTCCTCTGGGCTGTCGAGCGCTGGCTGCCGCGCCGCCCGCTCCCGCGCGGTCTCGCGTTCGGCCTCCTCTGCTTCGCCATCGCCTCGCCCGGCATCCGCCCGCCCCAATTTCTCACCTTCGGATTGTTTGCGCCGTTCTTTGTGGGCTACGGCCTCGTCGTTGCCTCCGCGTGGGCTCGCGTGGCGCGGCAAGAACCGAAGCCGTAACCCGCGTTGCGCCGTGTAGGATCGGCTCGCAGTTTATGCGCTGCGTCTCTCGTCCATCTCCTCCGGGAGGAAACATGCAGCGACGCCTAGGTGCGGGCGGCTGGTCCGTTCTGCTTTGCGCAGCCGGTCTCCTCATCCTTCGTGGCTCAAGCGCGGCGGCGGTCACGGGCCGAGCGCCGGAGACCCAAGCCGCCCAAGACCAGCTCCCCGTGCCGCCCGGTGCCGAGGCGAGCGACCACTTCGACCCGGTCGTCGCCACGAACGCCTACCTCGCGACCGTCCCGCCGGACAAGCGGGCGCGCTCCGACGCTTACTTCGAAGGCGGCTACTGGCTGATTCTCTGGAACTTCCTCGCGTCCGCCGCCGTCTACCTGCTCCTCCTCGGCAAGGGGTGGTCGGCGCGGATGCGCGACTTGGCGGAGCGGGTGACGGGATCCAAGCCGCTCCAGACGTTCCTCTACTGGGTGCAATTCCTCGTCGTCACAGCCGTACTACTGTTTCCACTCACCGTATATCAGGGCTTCGTGCGCGAGCACCAGTACGGTCTCGCGACCCAGACTTTCGGGCCCTGGTTGGGCGATCAGCTCAAGGGCCTGGCGGTGGGCGTCGTGCTCGGCGGCGTGTTCGTGATCGCGATCTACGGCGTGGTGCGGCGCGCGCCGCGCAGCTGGTGGATCTGGGGCAGCGTGGTGACGGTCGCCTTCCTGATGTTCAGCGCCATGATCGCTCCGGTCTTCATCCTGCCGCTCTTCAACAAGTACACGAAGCTCGAGGATGCGCGCGTCAAGGACCCGATTCTGAGCATGGCGCGGGCCAACGGCATCCCGGCGAGCGAGGTGTACGTCGTCAACGCGTCGCGGCAATCGACCCGCGTCAGCGCCAACGTCTCGGGCTTCCTCGGCACGGAGCGCATCACGCTCAACGACAATCTGCTGAACCGCTGCACCCTGCCGGAAATCGAAAGCACCATGGGCCACGAGATGGGCCACTACGTCTTGAATCACGTGTACAAGGGGACCCTGTTCTTCGGCGTGCTCACCGTGCTCGGCTTCGCGTTTCTGCGGGGGGCCTCCGGCCGGGCGTTGACCCGGCGGGGCGACGCGTGGCGCCTGCGCGGTGTGGACGACCTCGCCGCGCTGCCGCTGTTCGCGCTCCTGATCGCCGTCTACTTTTTCGTGCTCACGCCCGTCACGAACACCTACATCCGGACCCAGGAGTACGAAGCGGACATCTTCGGCCTCAACGCGGCGGGCCAGCCCGACGGTGAGGCGTTGATCGACCTGAAGCTGGGCGACTATCGCAAGCTCGATCCCGGCCCCGTCGAGGAGCTCATCTTCTTCGATCATCCGAGCGGCCGCACCCGCATTTATGCGGCCATGAGGTGGAAGGCGGAACATCTGAACTCGCCGCTCTACGGCGTTCCCGCCAGCAGTCGCTGAAACCGCGGATCGCCGCGCAGCGAGTCCCAGTTGGGGTCGACCCGCAGCAGCGGGATCGAGATCTCGGAGGGGATCGAAAGCAGCAGCTTCAACTGCTCGATCGCGGCCTCGGACTCGCCGACCAGCGCGTACACGTGGGCGAGGTTCACGACCCGCGCGGCACCAAAATACGCGTCCTTGGACAGGGGTAGCAGTTCGAGGCTGCGCCTCGCCTCCCGGATGGCGTCAGCCTTCCGGTTCAGCCCAGCGTAGGCGAGCCCGAGGGCCGCGCGAAAGCCGGCGTCTTCGGGTCGCTTCTTGGTATCGGCCTCCAGCACGGCCCGAGCCGAGTCGCTGTAAGCCCGTTCGAGTCGTGGCTCGTGGTTTTGCCGATAGAACTCGGCCTTGAACAGGAAATACGCTGCCGTATCGCTCCCAACGGCGCTGAGCGAAAGTCCGCGGAGTGCCGTCTGGTACGCCTCATCTCGGGGAATAAAGAACTCGCCCAATCGTTGCGTCCGACCGGGCAAGACTAACCGGTCGGTCTTTCCCAGCGACTGCAGTAAAGACCGTTCGGCCTTGTGGGTGTTTCCTTCCCAGCTCAGGTATAGCCGGGCCCTGTCAGTGTAAGGCTCCGGCCACTCGGGTGCGAGCTCGATGGCGCGATCCAGGTACTGCTCGGCCTCCGGATAGCGGCGTATGAGGACGTTGGTGAGACCGACCTCGAAGGCAAGCGTATTAGAGCGCGGATCGAGCTTGATCGCTTTCGTCAGATTCGCAAGCGCTTCGGCCCATTTGCCTTGCCGCCGCTGCACGAACGCGGTCGCCGCCAGGACGTCGCCGTTGTTCGGCTGGTGCGCCTGAACTATCGCGAACTCCCGCAGCGCGCGGTCATAGTCGAGGTGCCCCCAGTAGTAGTAGTACCCCATCGCGAGGTGCGCTTCGGGAAGCTCGGGTCGTAACTGCAACGCTTTCTCCGCGGCCTGCGACGCCTGCACCAGGCGACTTTCCGTGCGGTCGTAGTAAAACCAAAACAGGGCAGAATGAACGATCGAGAGCTGAGCATACGCCTGGGCGAATCGGGGATCCAACCGGACCGCCTCCTGATACATCTCGACCGCTATGCGGAAACCCTTCTCCTCATAGCCACGGCTGTAATATTCATTGCCGCGCAGATAAGCATCGTACGCCGCCACACTGTTGGTGGGCTTCGCCACCAACGCCTGCCGTTCGGGCTCGACTAGTGCCACGTCCAGCGCGTCGATCACCTGCTGGGCGATGCCGGCCTGCACCTCGAACACTCCGGCCAGCACTTCGTCGTACACGTGTGCCCACAGGTGCGTGGCGTCGGACACTCGGATCAGCTGGGGGCTGACCCGGACCCGGCTTGAACCTGCGGGAGACCGTTCCCAGCGAACCGTTCCTTCCAACACGTACTCGACGCCCAGCTCCTGCCCGATCTGACGGATGGTCTTGGCGGTGTTCTTGTATTGACCCGCGGTGGTGCGTGCGATCACGCCGAGATCCTGAACGCTGCCGAGCCGCGCCGTGATCTCCTCCGTCATCCCGTCCGCGAAATAGTCGTCGTCAGGGCGGCCCAGGTTCTGAAAGGGCAGCACCAGCAGCAGCTTCCGCTGATGCGAACCAGCGTCCCCGTGGCCGCGAGCGAGGAAGGCGACTCCGGAGACCGCCGCGAGGCCGAGCACGGCGAGGCCGGCGTACACAGCGAGGCGCGTCCGCCTGCGGGATGGTGCGCGGGCAGCTGCCGCCGGCACGGGTTGCGTCCCGCCGCTCGGCGTCGCCATCGCCTCCAGCTGGTGCAGCAGATCGTCGGCGGACTGCCACCGGTCCGCAGGATTCTTTTCCAGGCACCGCATCACCGTCTCGGCCAGCGCGGGCGGCACCGTCGTCCGGTACCGCGACAGGGGGGGCGGCGCCTCACTGACCTGCGCGGCCAAGAGTTGTTGCGGGGTCCCGCCGGCAAACGGCGGCCGACCCGTCAGCATCTCGTAGGCCAGCGTGCCGACGGCGTAGATGTCGCACCGGTGGTCGACATGGGGGTCGGCCGCGGCCTGCTCGGGCGCCATGTAGGCGGGCGTGCCCAGCGTCACTCCGACGGACGTGAGGGACGTCTCACCGGTCGCCTCCCCGAGCGCCTTCGCCACGCCGAAGTCGGTGACAACTGCGTGGTGGTCCGAAATGAGAACGTTGTCCGGCTTGATGTCCCGATGGGCCACGTCGTGGCGGTGTGCATAGGCGAGCGCATCGACCACGTCCCGCAGAATGCGAACGGTGTCGGCGATCGGCAGCGCCCCCTCGCGGGCCAGCTTTGCCCGCAGGGACTCGCCCTCGATCAGGGGCATCGTGTAGTACAGGACCTCTTCCACGTGCCCCGCGTGCAGGAGCGGCACGATGTGCGGGTGTTGCAGTGCGGCGGCGAGCTGTATCTCGCGGCGGAAGCGGTCGATGCTCACACCCACCCCCATCTCGGGTGGCAGGATTTTGATGACGACGCGCCGCCCGAGCTCCGTCTCTTCTGCCAGGAACACGCGGCTCATGCCACCGCCGCCCAGCTCCCGCTCGACCCGATAATCGGGGCTGAGCGCCACTCGCAGGCGCTCCAGCAGATCCCTCATGCGCCGCTAAGTTAGGGGTTACCTATGGCCGGCGCGAGAGTTGGACGCTAGGAAGCCGACGGCGCGTTGCCGCTCCCCGTCTCGGAGCGTACGTTCATGCCCGCCGCTCGCCGCCGGGTCGGTTCCTTCATCTCGGGAGGATTCTTCCATGCGCCCCGTCCTGCTGGTCACCGCAGCACTTGCGGTTGGTTCCGCCACAGCTGCCATCGCCCAGAATCCCGCCCCTGCGAAAAAGGGCGGCATCAAGCTCGCCGACGTTGCCGGCACGTGGGACAGCAAGACGGTGCTGGGCCCGAAGGACAGCGTGGTGGTCACGTCCGTGCTGACCGCGACGGCAGACGGCAAAGGGTGGACGATCAAGCTCGCCAACCGCGACCCGATCCCGGTACGGGTTGTCGCCGTCGGCGGCGACAGCGTCGTCATGGAAGCCGGGCCGTACGAGAGCATCCTGCGGCCCGGTCAGATGGTGACCACCCACACCGTCGGGCACTACAAAGGCGACGCGATGACCGGCACGATTGAGGCCCGCTACGCGTCGGGGGACGTCCTGCGAGGGAAGACCACGGCGACGCGCAGGAAGTAGCGACGCTCGGCTCGCGGCGTGCGGGTTCTTCCCGACTTGCCCGCCGCCGCGACCCTCTCCATAATGGAGCCGCGCCCCCACCCCCTCCCTCCAACCGGGAGCCACTCATGACGCACCCGCGCATCACTCAGGGCGCCGCGGCCCTCGCCGCCATCGCACTCGGCACATTCCTCTGGTCCGCCTGCTCCGATAACATCTCCGACTTCCCGCTGGGGCCGTCAGCCGCCACGCTGGGGCAGGCGCCGGACATTCACGGGGCCATCGCGGCCCAGAGGCATCACACCGACGCGCTGATGCGCATCCCCGGCGTCGTCGGCACCGCCGTGGCATTGGTCAAAGGCAAGGCGGCCGTGCGGATCTTCGTGGAACGGGCCGACGTCCGCGGGCTGCCGAGTCAGCTCGACGGCATGCCCGTCGACGTGAAGGTCACGGGACGGTTCATGGCGCTCTCCGACCCGACGACGCGGCAGCGGCCCGCGCCGCTCGGTTACTCGGTCGGGCATCCCGCCATCACGGCCGGCTCGATCGGCGGGCGCGTCGTGGACGGCGCGGGCGCCGTGTACGTCCTCAGCAACAACCACGTGCTCGCGAACAGCAACGACGCGAGCATCGGGGACCCGGCCCTGCAGCCGGGGCCCTACGACGGCGGCACCGCGCCCGCCGACCAGATCGGCACCCTCGCCGGCTTCAACACCATCGACTTCTCGGGCGGCCCGAACTCGATCGACGCCGCCATCGCGCTCTCCGACGCGACCAAGCTCGGCAACGCCACCCCCACGGACGACGGCTACGGCACGCCCAGCGGCGCGATCTACGGCGACGGCAACAACGACGGCGTGTTCGACGATGTGTCCACCCTGCTGGGCCTCAACGTTCAGAAGTACGGGCGCACGACCAAGCTCACGCATGGGCAGATCACGGGCGTCAACGCCACGGTGGACGTGTGCTACGAGGTGTTCTTCATCATCTGCATCAAGTCGGCCCGGTTCGTCGATCAGCTCGTGATCGAGCCGGGATCGTTCTCGGGCGGCGGCGACTCAGGATCGTTGATCGTCACGGACGACCAGAACAAGAATCCCGTGGGGCTCCTGTTCGCGGGCAGCTCCGCCCAGACGATCGCGAACCGCATCGACCTGGTGCTCAACAACTTCGGGGTGCACGTGGACGGCGGCGCGCCGCCGCCCCCGCCGGCGCCCGTCACGGATGTCGCGGTCACGAGCGTCACCGCACCCGCCGCCTTCACGCAGGGCGCCACGGTGAACGTCGGCGTCACCGTGAAGAACGTGGGCAACCAGCCCGTCGGGGCCTTCGATGTGACGCTCCAGGAGGCGCCGGACGGCGCGCCGTTCGCACCGCAGACCGTAACCAGCCTCTCCGCCGGCGCCCAGACGACGCTGACCTTCAGCTGGAGCACGAGCAGCACCACCTCGATCGGGAGCCATACGCTCACCGCCAGCCACAACCTGACCCCCGACGACAACGCGACCAACAACCAGGCGTCGACGACCGTCACGGTGAACTCGCCGTCCACGATCGTCCACATCGGCAACCTGGACGCCAGGACGTCGAGGAGCGGCAGCCAGTGGTCGGCCACGGTCGAGATCACGGTGCACGACGCCGATCACAATCCGCTGAATGGCGCCACCGTCGTGGGTCACTGGAGCGTCCTCGGGCTGAATTCCAATACGTGCACGACGGGCGATCTCGGCGGCAACGGCACGTGCATCATGCTGTTCCCGAGCCTCAAGAAGAGCGTCCTCTCCGTGAACTTGACGGTGGTGAGTGTGACCATGCCGGGCCGGACCTACGACCGGACGTTGAACCACGACCCAGACGGGGACAGTAACGGCACGACCATCAGGGTGAATCGGCCGTTCTAGGCCGGCCATGGCGCGACGCAGCTCCGGGCCCCTCGTCGCGACGCTCGTCACGGCGGCGGCGCTCGCGAGCTGCGCCTGCCGGGACCACCGTGAGGAGACGCAGGCGGTGACGTCGAGGACGATGGAGGCGGTGCTCGCGGCCCACACCGATTCGCTCATGGCGTTGCCGGGCGTGGTCGGCACAGCCATCGGCCTGTGCGATGGGGCGCCCTGCATTCGGGTGTTTCTCGCGGATTCGGGTGCTGCGGCGCGGCGACGCATCCCGACGCAGCTCGAGGGATACCCGGTGAAGGTCGAGGTCACGGGGCCGATCCGCCCGCGGGGGCCGGGGACTCCATGAAAACGCTGCTGATCGTGGTGAGAGCCGCCGTCTACGGGACGGGCTTCGTGCTGCTGTGGGGCTGGGTCGCGCTGAGCGTGCGGCGGTTCGATCCGGAGATCGGCGGCGTGCTTCCCGTGTGGACGCGGCCGCTCGGCGTGGTCCTGATGGTCGTCGGTGCGGCGGTCGCGATCTCGTGCGTGGCGGTCTTCGTGGCACGGGGACGGGGCACGCCGGCGCCGTTCGACCCGCCGCGGGAATTCGTCGCCCAGGGCCCCTACAAGTACGTGCGCAATCCGATGTACGTCGGCGGCTTGGGGGTGCTCGCCGGGTTCGGGCTGTACCAGCGCTCGCTCGCCATCGTCCTCTTCGCGCTCGTATTCCTCTGCTGCGCGCACCTCTTCGTCGTCTTCTACGAGGAGCCCGGGCTCGAGCGCCGCTTCGGGCAGAGCTATCTCGACTACAAGCGATCGGTCAACCGCTGGCTTCCGAGGGGGTGACTCGGCCCGGCGCCTGACGGGTCTCGCGGCCCGCTCGCTCGGGGCCGTGCACCGCGCCGTGGTCGCCTGCGAGCGCTGCCCCCGGCTGCGCGCTTACTGCCGCCGCGTCGCCCGCGAGAAGAAGCGCGAGTTCCGGGACTGGACCTACTGGGGGAAGCCGGTGCCCGGGTTCGGCGACCCGCGGGCGCGGCTGCTCATCGTCGGGCTCGCGCCCGCGGCGCACGGCGCGAACCGCACCGGCCGCATGTTCACGGGCGACTCGAGCGGCAGCTGGCTGTACGAGGCGCTGCACCGTTTCGGGTTCGCGAACCAGGCGCGCGCGCTCGCCAGGGAGGACGGCCTCGCGCTCTCCGATTGCTACGTGACAGCGGCCGCGCGCTGTGCTCCACCCGGGAACAAGCCGGCGCCCACCGAGCTCGCAAACTGCCGTCCGTATCTCGAGGCCGAGCTGCGGTTGCTGCCGCGGGCTCAGGTGGTGCTCACGCTGGGCCGGATCGCCCACGATGCCTGGCTCAGGGCAGCGGGGTGGTGGAGCCGGCTCGCGCCCGCCGCGCGCCCCCCCTTCCGCCACGGGGCCCTGACTCGTCTGCCCGACGGCACCATCCTGATCGCGTCCTACCATCCCAGCCGGCAGAACACGAATACCGGGAGGCTGACGAGGGGGATGTGGTACGGGATTTTCCGGCGGGTCAGGAGGGAGTTGGGGGGGAGACGGTGAGGGAGACGCAAAGTGGATGTGAGGGAGCAGGGTGCAGCGGAGGGCGGAGGACTCGAACCTCCAAGGGCTTGCGCCCGCCGGTTTTCAGATTCGGCCGAGGGCGATTCCGCTACGCCTCGACGTAAATCCGTTACGCGGTGATCGGGATCACAACGCGTTTGCCCTGTGGGTGCTATCAAGCAGTGAGCGTGCCGTGTTCAATTCGTCCCTGCGAATGTCGCAAAAGGGACGGGCGTTGCTGCATTCTGGGGATCGTCGCGACAGTACTCCAACCTGTGACCTCTGGCATGTGAGAGTCGTAGTTCTCGTGATGCCAAAAAAAGGTGGAGGAAAACCATGGCATACCAGGCCGAAATCAGTCGTAAGAACCCGGGTTGTTTCTTGTTTTTGGTGGACCAGTCGGAGTCGATGGAAGACCCGTTTGGCGGCGGAGAGGCTGGCAGACGGAAGGCCGAGGAGTTGGCGACGATCCTCAACAAACTCATTCACAATCTGAGCATCCGTTGCGCCAAATCCGACTCTATTTACGACTACTTTCATGTCGGTGTGCTGGGCTACAGCGAAGACAGCTGTAAACCAGCGCTCGGCGGTGAACTGAGCGGGCGCTCTTTGGTACCGATCAGTGAATTGGCCAATAAGCCGTTGCGCATCGAAGAGAGAACAAAGAAATCGGATGATGGCGCCGGCGGAGTGATGGACCAAACCGTCAAATTTCCAGTCTGGTTCGATCCATA
>QHUL01000094.1 GCA_003222115.1 Gemmatimonadota bacterium
CACGGCCCAAAAGCGGCTGTACGGTGTCACCTATGTGCGGCAGATTGATCTCAAGGTCCGCACCTCTGAGGAACTGAATGATGCGGAGAAGGCGATGACCGAAGTCCTGCGGGCCCGCCACCGCATTCCCCCCAAGGGCGAGAACGACTTCCGTGTCTACAACCAGGCGGATGTCCTTAGCGCGCAGCTCGGCGTCAGCCAGACGA
Organism: Gemmatimonadota bacterium; assembly: GCA_003222115.1. Classification (GTDB taxonomy): domain Bacteria; phylum Gemmatimonadota; class Gemmatimonadetes; order Gemmatimonadales; family GWC2-71-9; genus AG29. The sequence goes on from QHUL01000094.1 coordinate 207, forward strand.
TGACGATGCTGTTGGGCGGGATCGCCGCGGTGTCGCTGCTGGTCGGCGGGATCGGGATCATGAATATCATGTTGGTGTCGGTGACCGAGCGCACCCGGGAGATCGGACTGCGGAAGGCGGTGGGCGCCACGCAGGCCGACGTCTTGCTGCAGTTTCTGGTCGAAGCGGTGCTGCTGTCGGTCTCCGGAGGCGTGCTTGGGATCCTCGTCGGAGCGGTGGGTGCGCAGCTGCTCAGCCGGACTCTGGGCTGGGCCACGATCATGTCGGTGCAGGCGGCGCTGTTGGCGTTCGTTTTTTCCGTTGCTGTGGGGGTGTTCTTCGGCTACTATCCGGCGCGCCGCGCGGCATCGCTCCATCCCATTGAGGCGCTGCGCTATGAGTGAGGGCTCGAAGGTGAGTCAGGAAAGGAGCCGGCCATGGCCGACAAGGTTCGCGTCCTGATCGAATACTGAGCGGAATGAGAGTACCAGAGCCATGCCGCCCGTGTGGCGGAGGAGATCTTGACTGAACATTGGGAACGTATCAGCGAGCTGGTGATTGCCCCGTTCACCGACGGCCGGTTCGTCGTGAAGGTCGCGGGAAAGCAGCTCTTCAGTAAGGCAGACACCGGCCGCTTTCCCACCAAAGGCGAGATGGCGCGTCTGATGAGCCAGGCCTGAGCGTCACCGCCCCGTCCATGTGTGCGCGCGTTTCTCCAGGAACGCCGCCACGGCCGACCGGAAATCTTCGCTCATGTAGCAGGAGACGATCAGGTCTTCTCCTTCGCCCGGCGCCAGCCGGCGGTGGGCCTGGATCCGCCGGACGGCCTCCTTGGTGGCGCGCAGGGTGAGCGGGGCGAGGGTGGTGAGGGTCTGCGCCACATTCTTGACCCGCCTCAGCAGCTGGCGGACGGGAACGATCTCGTTCACTAGCCCCAGGGCCAGCGCCTCCCGCGCGTCGAGCATCCGCGCCAACATGATGAGGTCCTTGGTGCGGGCCGGCCCGACCAGATCAACGACCCGCGCGTAGTTGCTCATCGACAGGCAGTTCCCCAGCGTTCTGGCGATCGGCACTCCCATCTTCAGGTCGGGTGACGCGTACCGGAAGTCGCAGGCCAGCGCCAGCGACAGCCCGCCGCCCACGCAGTAGCCGCGGATCATCGCGATCGTAGGTTTGCCGACCCGTTCCAGGCGATCCGCCACGCGCTCGATGCGCTGCTCGTAGGCGAGGGCGTCCTGCGGGGTCCGGAACGCCTGGAATTGCGCAATGTCGGTCCCGGCCACGAACGCCTGATCTCCCGCGCCGGTCAAGATGACCGCACGGATCTCGTCGGTGCCGTCGATGCGTTCGCAGTAGTCCAGCAGGCGATCGTACATGTTCCAGGTCAGCGCGTTGCGCGCGCGGGGGCGGTTGAAGGTCACGAACGCCAGCGCCCCGTCCTGCCGGAAGAGAATCTCATCCTGACTCTGAGTGCTCACCGCGGATCACCTCGTTCACCCGTGTTGAACAGGGGGCAGTTCCCTCCTGCCTGGGCCTTCTCAGGATTTCGTTTCGATGCACGTGATTCAACTGTGACATGAACGTGACGTAAGGGTCACGCACCCTTGAAATGCTGCGAAGGCCGGTTTCAGATTCTAATACTAAAGGAGGGTTTGCAATGTCTCGACTGGTTGTACTGGGGCGAATCGTCCTGAGTGTTTCTCTCATGCTGCTTGCCGGTTCTTGGGTCACGGTGCCAGCCTCGCCGAATCCCACGGTGCATGCCACGCTCTCCGGCTTTGAGGAAACTCCGCTGACGCTGTCCACGGCCGGAAGTGGTCAGTTCAGAGCGAAAATCAGCGACGCGACGATCGAGTATGAGCTCAGCTACTCTGGTTTGGAGGGCGGAGATGTGCTATTCGCGCACATCCATCTGGGTCTGCCCGCTATCACTGGGGGCGTCATCGCCTTCCTCTGCTCGAACAGCGGTGGTCCAACAGGGACGCCGGCCTGTCCAACACCATCGGGGACGGTGACGGGAACGATTACCGCTGATAACATCGTGGGCCCGACTGGGCAGGGGATCGCGCCGGGGGAGTTTGCTGAGGCCGTCCGCGCGATTCTGGCCGGTGCCACCTACACCAACGTGCATACGATGGCCCGTCCCGGTGGCGAGATTCGCGGCAAGATCTCAGGCGGGGAGGACGATTAGCTCAGCACGACCGCTCCTACCGCGGCCAGCTGTTTGATGGCAGCCTGATCGTAGCCCAGTTCTCCTAAGACCTCCGCCGTATGCTGCCCGAACGTCGGGGCCGGCCGCCGCAGGCTGGCCGGCGTGGCTGACAGCTTCACCGCCGGCCCTAGCTGGTTGATCCGCCCGCCCACCGGGTGGTCGAGTTGCTGCACCATGCCGCGGTGGCGGACGTGGGGGTCGGCGAAGACCTGCTCGTAGTTCAGGATCGGCCCACAAGGCACGCCGGCCTTCTCCAATGCCTCCAGCCAGGCCCGCCGTGGTTTCGCCCGCATGATCTCCTCGATGATCGCGGCCAACTCGCGGCGGTGATGCGCGCGCTCGGCGTCGGTCGCAAACTCCGGGCGCGCAGGAAGGTCGGGGCGCCCCAGCACCTCGCACAGCCGCTCCCACGTTCGCTGGTTGGCGGCCCCCACCGTGATGTAGCCATCGGCGCACTGGAACGCCTGATATGGGGCCGACATCCGGTGCGCCGAGCCCGCCGGCTGCGGGATGCCCCCACCAGACCAGTACTGGGACGCTTCCCACACCGATAAGGCAACCCCGGCCTCCAGCAGCGATGTATCGATATGTTGCCCTTCGCCGGTGCGCAGGCGGTGCGCGTACGCCGCCAGGATCGCATAGGTGGCAAAGAGCCCGGCGCCGAGGTCGGTGATCGGGAGCCCGCACTTCATCGGCGGCAGGCCGGCCTCTCCGGTCACCGACATAATGCCGGACATCGCCTGCGCCACCAGGTCGAACCCGCCACGTGCCGCGTACGGCCCGGTCTGCCCGAACCCTGAGATGGAGGCGTAGATTAGTCCACGGTTGTGGGCGGCGAGCGACGGGTAGTCTAATCCAAGTTCAGCCATCACCCCAGGGCGGAAGTTCTCTACGAACACGTCGGCTCCCAGGACGAGCCTGTGGATGATTTCGAGACCGGCCGAGCGTTTGAGGTTAACGACCATGCCACGCTTGTTGCGGTTTACGGCCCAGTAGCTGGCGCCTTCTCCTCCGGACGCCCCTGCCATCTGCCGCGTCGAGTCTCCAGAGGGGGGTTCGATTTTGATCACGTCGGCCCCAAGGTCGCCCAGCAGCATGGTGCAGAACGGCCCGGCCATCACCTGGCTGCAGTCAATGACCTTCATCCCGGACAACGCCGCGTGATTGGTCGTCATACTGGTTGAAGGTTGGAGGTTGGAGGCCACGAACCTTCAAACTTTGAACCTTATTGGAGGGCTCGCGTGCCCGGTCGCCATTTTCTTCAGATCCCAGGGCCGACCAATGTGCCTGACCGCGTCCTGCGGGCGATGGACAGGCCGGTCCCCGATCACCGCGGTGCGGAGTTGCCTGCCCTGGTCTCCGAAGTGACCGCCGGCCTCAAGCAGGTCTTCCAGACGGCCTCCGGCGAGATCGCGCTGTTTCCGGCGTCCGGCACCGGCGGGTGGGAAGCTTCCCTCGTCAACACGCTCAACCCCGGGGAGCGTGTGCTGGCCTTCAATCTCGGTCAGTTCAGCCACCTCTATGCCGAGTGCGCCCGGGGGTTGGGCGCTGTCGTCGACGAGGTCGACGTCCCATGGGGGAGCGGCGTGCCGGCAGACGTGGTGCATGAACGGCTGAGATCGGACCGCGGGCACGCGTATGCCGCGGTGCTCGTGGTGCACAACGAGACCTCGACCGGCGTCACGAGTAACGTTCGCGCCGTGCGCGAGGCGATCGATGCCGCCGGCCATCCGGCGCTGCTGCTGGTGGATACGGTCAGCTCGCTGGCCAGCATAGACTTCCGTTTCGACGAATGGAAGGTCGACGTCGCTCTGGCCGGCACACAGAAGGGACTCATGCTCCCGCCGGGGATGGCGGTGGTGTGCGTGGGCCCGCGGGCGCTGGCCCGCGGCGAAGACGTGCGCTCTCCTCGTTACTTTTTCGACTGGCGACCCGTGCTGGCCGAGATGCAGCGGGGATACTTCCCCTACACGCCGGCGACGCTGATGCTCTATGGGCTGCGCGAGGCGGTCCGTATGCTGGCGGAAGAGGGGCTGCCCAACGTCTTCGCCCGCCACGGGCGGCTGGCCGAGGGCGTGCGGCGTGCCGTGCGCGCTTGGGGCCTGTCCATCGTATGCCGCAATCCGCAGGAGTACTCGAATACCCTCACGGCAGTGATGATGCCGGATGGGATCGATGCCGATGGCGTGCTCCGCATGGCCGCGCAGCGCCTTGACCTATCGTTGGGGACGGGGCTGGGGCGCCTGAAGAGCCGGGCCTTTCGCATCGGGCATTTGGGCGCTCTCAACGAGCTCGAGGTGCTGGCCACGGTGGCCGGGGTGGAGATGGCCTTGACGATGGCCGGCGTCCGGATCCCGCTGGGCGCCGGCGTCACCGCGTGCCAAAAGTTCTTTCTGGAGGAGCAGCTGGTGCCAGTCTCTCAGCCCCCAGGGCAAGGGAGGATCACATGAAGCTCAGGGTCATACATTGGGCCACGGCAGTGGCACTCGCCGTACTGGTCGGCACGGTGGTGCTTCCGCCGGCCGGCGCGCGTGAGAAGATCGTCATTCGCCTTGGACATGTCGGCTTCCCGGACTCCCTGTACGAGCTGACCGCGCAGGAGTTCAGCAAGCGGGTGGCCCGAGAACTGGGCGACCGGGTGGAAGTGCGCGTCTTCCACTCCAGTCAGTTGGGGACGGACGAGGATATGATCCGGGGGGTACGCATCGGAGCGCTGGAGATGTTCCTGCCGTCCACGATCAT
>QHUL01000084.1 GCA_003222115.1 Gemmatimonadota bacterium
CATCGGCGACCCGCGGAACGACTCCCACATGTTGATGGCGCAGCTGCATCTCACAATGTTGAAGGCGCACAACGCCTTCGCGGACGAGGCGCGCCGACGCGGGGTATCGGAACCCGCGGTGTTCGACACGGCGGCCCGTGAAATGCGGTGGCACTATCAGCGGGCCGTCCTCGATGAATTTCTGCCATCGCTCGTCGGCCGACCGCTGGTCAACGAAATCATTGCGGACGGACCACGCTGGTTCCGTCCGGAGGGAGACGTATTCATCCCACTCGAGTTCGCCGACGCGGCGTACCGTTACGGCCACTGTCAGATTCGTCAGCGCTACCAGCTGAATCGAGAGACGGATCCCGTCCCGCTGTTTCCCGACCTGCTCGGCTTTCGACCGGTGCCACGCGAACGCAGGGTCGATTGGACGCTCCTGTTCGATGCGCCGGGGAGTGACGCCGCGCAACGGGCAAAAAAGATCGATGGCCGACTGGTTCGTCCCCTGATCCAGCTCCCGGTCGCGATTACGGGCGAAACCGAGATCGCTGAATACCACTCGCTCGCCGTGCGCGATCTGCAGCGCGGGCAAGGCGTGGGATTGCCGTCCGGTGAAGCCGTGGCACGGCGCTTCGGTGTCACGCCGCTGACGCGCGACGAAGTGGGACTGCGTGTCATGGGATGGACGGGCGAAACCCCGCTCTGGTACTACGTCCTGCGAGAGGCGGCGGTGACCACGTCTGGTGAGCGGTTGGGCCCGGTCGGCGGGCGCATCGTCGGCGAAGTCATCGTCACCCTGCTCGACCGTGACCCGGCCTCGGTTCGCTTCGCGGGTCCGGAGTGGGAGCCACGGCGGTCGTTGATCGACCTGCTGCTCCCGAGGGCGCCGATAGCAGCGGTGTAGTGACTATGATGACATAGTAGCGATCAAATGATCGCTGATCTCTGTCGAGCCGCTCAAAGGCGGCCTCGTCTAGCCGCGGTATCGAGTCCGGCGCTGAGACGTCCCGGCCCGCGAGCGGAGCAGCGATCACTTAGGCGGCGTGCCTGGATCGCGGCGGGCGCGCCGGGCGACCGACACATAGATCGCCGCATCCCAGGCGTTGTGGATGCCGATGTAGAGAAGAAACAGCGCGGCAGCGCCCACGAGGACGAGCCCTGGAGCCGGGCGCCACCACATGCCGGCGGCGCCGGCGAGCACGCCGGCGTAGGCCAGCGCGGGCATGCGCACGTGCCACATCCAATCCTCGGCGATGGGCGTGTACACGGTCTGCCGCCGCATCTGCACCACCACCCAGCGGGTGAATCGCAGGCCGATGATGCCGCAGACGCCGATGCTGCCACTGAGCGTCAGCAGGGTGTGGTGCGGGGTGGTGAGCAGGGCGGCGAGCAGCAGGACGGCCCCGAAGTGCACCACGGTGGGCGTGCTGAAGGCGCGAACGGCCTCGACTGTCGCGCTGACCTCGCCCGTCAGCGCGATCACGACGAACATCAGGCCGGTCAAGGCGGCGGCCGACGATCCGATGATGACGTAGAAGCTGTCCCAGCCGGCGAGGTCGGGCATGGCATCTCCGATAGTGGGTGGACGCGCCGAAACTTGGGGTGCGGACTGATGCGCGGCCAGTCTGGGCTTGCGTCTGTTGATCCCGCCGCCGAACCCAACGCCGTCACACTCGGCTTGCTACCAACCGCGTACCCAGCATATTCGAACCCAAATCAGATACCCGGAACCCCGAGTCGTCGGAAATCGCAAGATGAACCTGTGCAGCACCGTGGCGGTGGCAATCACGGTTTCGTCTCTAGGGTGCGGCGGCGCGACACCCACGCTGGCGCAGTCGCCCGCCCCGGCCTCACGGACGTTCGACCGATCGAGTCTCGACACAACCTGCGCGCCGTGCCGTGACTTCTTTCAATTCGCCAACGGTGGCTGGCTCGCGCGGACCGCGATTCCGGGTGAGTTCCCGAGCTGGGGCAGCTTCAACGAGCTATACGAACACAACCTAGACGTGCTGCACGACCTGCTCGAGGCGGCGGCGCGCGACAGCGTTGCGCCGCCAGCCAGCAACCGCGGCAAGCTCGGTCGGTTCTACGGAACCTGTATGGACTCCGCCGCCGCGGAGGCGGCAGCCTCGCGGCCGCTCCAGCCCGAGCTGGATCGCATCGGGGCGGTCAATGCCGTGGCCGACGTCCAGGGCGAAGTAGCGCGGCTGCAACGAGCCGGGATCACGGCCCTGTTCAATTTCACGTCGGACCAGGACGCGAAGCACTCGACGGAGATGATCGCCGAAGCGGGCCAGGGAGGACTCGGACTCCCAGATCGTGACTACTACACAAAGACCGACAGCGCCTCGGAGCAGCTCAAGAGAGAGTACGTGGCGCACATGGCCCGCACGCTCGAGCTGCTGGGGACAGGTGTGGACGAGGCCCGGAGCGCGGCCCAGAAAGTGATGGCGATTGAGACGGCGCTGGCGCAGGCGTCCATGACACAGGTGCAACTGCGCGACCCGAACGCGACCTACCACAAGATGACGGCCGCCGAGCTGGGCGGCCTCGCGCCCCGTGTGGCGTGGAAGGACTATTTCGACCAAGTTGGCGCCCCGCCGGTGCCCGAGCTGAACGTGCAGCAGCCCGACTTCTTCAGGACCATGAGTCAGCTGCTCGGCGAGACCCCGCTCGCCGCTTGGCGCTGGTACCTGCGCTGGCACTTGGTGCGCGCCGCCGCACGGTGGCTCAGCTCGCCGTTCGCGAACGAGGACTTCCACTTTAGGCAGGTCCTGACTGGCGTGAAACAGCAGCAGCCGCGCTGGCGCCGCTGCGTCGCGGCCACGAACCAGTTTCTGGGCGAAGCGCTCGGCGAGGCCTACGTGGAGCGCAGGTTCAGCCCCGAGGCGAAGCGGCGCGCGCTCGAGATGGTGAACAACCTCGAGGCAGTGATGCGCGACCGCCTCCACGGACTCGGGTGGATGAGCGATGCGACGCGGCAGCAAGCGCTCGCGAAGCTCGCCACCTACGTGAACAAAATCGGCTACCCGGACCAGTGGCGCGATTACTCGGCGCTCGCCGTGGAGCTCGGCCCCTTCATCACAAACGTGCGGCGTGCGCAGGAGTTCGAGACCCAGCGCCAGCTCGCAAAGATCGGCAAGCCGGTCGACCGCGGCGAGTGGGGCATGACGCCGCCGACCGTGAACGCCTACTACAACCAGGCGATGAACGAGATCGTGTTCCCGGCCGGGATCCTGCAGCCGCCCTTTTTCAGTCCAGACGCCGACGACGCGATCAACTATGGCGGGATGGGTGCGGTGATCGGTCACGAGCTGACCCACGGCTTCGACGACGAGGGCCGCCAGTACGACGCCGACGGTAACTTGCGCGACTGGTGGACGAAGGCGGACGCGGAGCGGTTCCAAGCGCAGGCGCAGCTCGTCGTGCACCAATTCGCCGGCTTTGTCGCCGTGGACACGCTGCACGTCAACGGCGAGCTCACGCTGGGCGAGAACCTCGCGGACCTGAGCGGTCTGCGAATCGCGTACGCCGCGTTCGAGCAGTCCCGCACTGGCAAGCCGCGCCCGCCCCTCACCGACGGCTTCACCCCGGAGCAGCGGTTTTTCCTCGGCTTCGGGCAGATGTGGCGAACGAAGGTCCGCGACGAATTGGCTCGGTTGTACGTCATCGTCGATCCCCATGCCCCGCCGCGCTGGCGTGTGAACGGGCCACTCTCGAACATGACGGAGTTCCGGAAGGCGTTCCGGTGCACGGCCAGCGATCCGCTGGTGCGCCCAGACTCGCTACAGCCGCGTATCTGGTGAGGTCGAGATGCCCCCGCAAAGATGCCTGAGAAGTCGAACCTGAGGCTTCTCGTGGAAGACGCAGCCGGCGAGCGGAGATGTCAGATCTGCATCGCCGGTGGCGGACCGGCGGGGATGATGCTCGGGCTGTTGTTGGCCCGATCGGGAATCCGCGTGACAGTCCTCGAGAAACACTCCGATTTCTTTCGCGATTTCCGCGGCGACACCATCCATCCCTCGACTCTGGAGATCCTCGACGAGCTCGGCATGCTCGACGAATTCCTGAAGCTGCCGCATCAGGAGGTCCGCCAGCTGAGGGGACAAATCGGCGACACCACGCTCACGCTCGCCGACTTCACCCACCTTCCGGTCCGTTGCAAGTTCCTGGCGTTCATGCCGCAGTGGGACTTCCTCAACTTTCTGGCGGAGAGAGCCAGAGCCTACGCCGGGTTTCAGCTGGAGATGGAATCCGAAGTGACCGGCCTCACGTTCGACGGTGAGCGCGTCACCGGCGTGCGGGTGCGGACGCCAGCGGGAGTGCGGGAGGTCTCAGCCGATCTCGTGGTCGGCACCGATGGCAGAGAGTCGACCGTGCGCGCAGCCGCCGCACTCCCGTCGATCGAGTTCGGGGCGCCGATGGATGTTCTGTGGATGCGCATCTCCCGAAAACCGAGCGATCCGGGGCAGCTGCTGGGTCGGGTCGACTACGGGCAGATCTTCGTCATGATCGACCGGGGCGATTACTGGCAGTGCGGTCTGGTCGTGCGCAAGGGAGCGCTCGCCGAGATCCAGCGACGCGGACTCGATGCTTTGCGTGCCGACATCCAGCGGCTCGCACCCTTCCTCGGCGACCGCGTCAGCGACTTGCGCGACTGGAACGACATCAAGCTCCTCACCGTGCAGGTCGATCGTCTGCGGCGGTGGTATCGTGACGGAGTGCTCTGCATCGGAGACGCCGCGCACGCGATGTCACCCGTCGCCGGGGTCGGAATCAACCTGGCGATCCAGGACGCGGTCGCGGCGGCCAACATCCTGGTCCCTGCCCTGCGGGATAGCGGCACGGCTTCCAACGCGGCGCTCGCCGCGGTTCAGGAACGCCGGGAGCTACCGACGAAGGTCACCCAGCGCGCTCAGCTGCTGATCCAGAACGGCATCATCCGGCGGGTGCTGGGGAGGGGGAGGGAGGGGCGAATGGCTCCGCCCCTGATCATCAGGATCCTTGGCGGGGTACCGCTATTCCGCAGGATTCCGGCGCGACTCGTGGGGCTCGGCTTCCGTCGCGAGCACGTGATGACGCAGCCGGCCTGAGCCACGCCCCGAACGCCGAACCCTGTTACCAGTCACCGGAGGCCAACTCTGCCCAGCAGCGCCGTGAACCTCGCGTCCGCGCGCAGGTCGTCCACGAGCGGCCATGTCTTGAGGTATGCCAGCCAATAGGAGCGCTCCTCGTAGGCCCGGTCGAGGCAGGCAAATGCTTGATCCCTGTCGGCGAGCCCGGCGTAGACCAGCGCGACGCAAAACGGCGGC
>QHUL01000030.1 GCA_003222115.1 Gemmatimonadota bacterium
AGGGCGGCCGCACGGTGGGCGCCGGCGTCGTCACCAAGATCCTGAAGTAACGCGATGCCCCGGGAGAACATCATCATGGAATGCACGGTGTGCAAAAGCCGGAATTACTTCACCACCAAGAACCGGCGCAAGCACTCCGAGCGGGTGGAATGGAGGAAGTACTGCCCGCGGTGCAACAAGCACCAGCCGCATAAGGAATCCAAGTAGTGGCGACGGAAGCGCTCGCCAGCACGGGGCGAAGCTGGCTCGGGCGGGTGGTGGACTTCCTGCGGGACGTGCAGGGGGAGATCCGCAAGGTCACCTGGCCGACCTGGGACGAGCTCAAGAAGGCGACGACGGTCATCGTGCTGTTCGTCATCCTGCTGGGTCTCGTGATCGGGTTGATGGACTCGATCCTCCAGTTCGTGTTCGTGACCGCGGTGGCGAAGTTCTTTTGATGTCCGAGCACCGCTGGTACGCGATTCAGACGACGGCGGGGCACGAGAACAAAGTGCGGTCGCTGGTCGAGCGGCGGATCAAGGACGATCCCCGTCCTGACGAGGAGAAGCCGATCCGCCAGGCCCTCGTCCCGACGCAGGAAGTCGTCGAGATCAAGAACGGCAAGAAGGTGACGGTGGAGCGCAAGATCTATCCCGGGTACGTGCTCGTGGAGATGATCAAGAACCAGGAGACGCTGCACACGATCAACGGCATCCAGGGCGTGATCAAGTTCGTCGGTACCGGCCGGGAGCCGATGCCGCTCCGCCCCGAGGAGGTCAATCGCCTGCTCGGCATCGAGGAGGCGGTGAAGGAAGAAGAGCCCCAGGAGCTGATCCCGTTCCTCCCGGGGCAGGTGGTGGAGATCACCGAGGGGCCGTTCTCGGACTTCTCGGGCACGGTGGAAGAGGTGATCCGGGACAAGGGCAAGGTCCGGGTCGCGGTGTCGCTGTTCGGGCGGCCGACGTCGGTCGAGTTGGACTACTTGCAGTTGAAGGCGCACTAAGAGGAGTCAAATGGCGAAGGCGATCGCGGCGGTGGTGAAGCTTCAGGTCGCGGCGGGACAAGCGACGCCGGCCCCCCCGGTGGGCACGGCGCTCGGCCCCCATGGGGTGAACATCATGGAGTTCGTGAAGCAGTTCAACGCCCGGACCCAGAGCCAGGCCGGAATGATCACGCCGGCCGAAGTCACGATCTACAAGGACCGGAGCTTCACGTTCATCACCAAGACGCCCCCGGCGGCCGTGCTCCTCAAGAAGGAAGCGGGCATCGAGAAGGGCTCGCCCACGTCCAACCGGCAGAAGGTCGGCAAGGTGACGCGCGCCCAGGTGCGGAAGATCGCCGAGCTGAAGCTGCCCGATCTCAACGCCGTCGATCTCGAGGGCGCCATGAAGATGATCGCCGGCACGGCGCGGTCCATGGGGCTCGAGGTGGTCGACTGATGCGCGTCCCCGGCAAGCGCTACCGCGCCGCGGCGGCGACGCTGGAGCCCCGCAAGCTGGTGGCCCCGCGCGAGGCGGTGGACCAGGTGAAGGCGGCCGCGTACGCCAAGTTCGACGAGTCGGTGGACGTCGCGGTGCGGCTCGGCGTCGACCCCAAGCACGCCGATCAGACCGTCCGCGGCACCGTCACGCTGCCGCACGGCACCGGCAAGAGCGTCCGGGTGCTCGCGATCGCGCAGGGCGACAAGGCGAAGGAGGCGGAGGCGGCGGGCGCCGATTTCGTGGGCGTCGAGTACATCCAGAAGATCAAGGACGGCTGGCTCGACTGCGACGTCATCGTGGCCACGCCGGACGTGATGGGCCAGCTGGGGCCGCTCGGGAAGGTGCTCGGGCCCCGGGGCCTGATGCCGAACCCGAAGGCGGGCACGGTCACGATGGACGTGGCCAAGGCGGTGAAGGAGCTCAAGGCCGGCAAGATCGAGTTCCGGGTGGACAAGAGCGGGATCGTGCACGCCCCGGTCGGGAAGAAGTCCTTCGCGGCCGAGGCGCTGACGGAGAACCTGCAGACGTTCCTCGAGGCGATCGTGCGGGCCAAGCCCGCGGCGGCCAAGGGCCAGTACATCCGGTCGATCACGCTGTCGTCGACGATGGGGCCGGGCGTGCGCATCGATCCGGCGGGATACCATCAATGATCCGGACCAAGGCGCAGAAGCAGGAGCAGGTGACGGCCCTGGCGACGCGGCTCGCCCGCTCGCCCACGGTCTACGTCACCGACTTCACGGGCCTCAACGTGGCCCGGATCACGGACCTGCGGCGGCGCCTGCGCAAGGCGGGCGTGGACTACGTGGTGGTGAAGAACACCTTGGCGCGGCGGGCGCTGAAGGACGTCGCGGTGCCCGGGCTCGAGTCGCATCTCGGGGGCCCGACCGCCCTGGTGCTCGCGGGGGTGGACCCCGTAGCCGCGGCCAAGGTGCTGGCCGATTTCGTGAGGGAGCACGACAAGCCGGCGATCAAGGTCGGCCTCGTGGACGGCAAGACGGTGACGCCGGAGCAGGTGAAGCGGCTCGCTGCGCTGCCGCCGCGGGCCGAACTCCTGGCCCAGCTGGGCGGGGCGTTCGAGGCCCCGCTGGCGGGGTTCGTCGGCGCGATGCAGGGACTGCTGCAGACGATGGTGGGTGCCCTCGAGGCGCTCAGGGCTCAGCGCGCCTCGGGCGCTGCTTCTTAACCGGGTAGGAGAGACCGCAATGGCGACGCAGACGAGTTTGAGCAAGGACGAGATCCTGGACGCGATCGGGCACATGTCCGTGTTCGACCTGGCCGAGCTGATCGAGGCCTTCAAGGCGAAGTTCGGGGTGACGATCGTGGCGGCGCCGGCGGCCGCTGCGGGAGCGGCGGCGGGCGGCGCCGCGGGCGCGGCCGGCGCGGCCGCTCCCGTCGAGGAGCAGACGGAGTTCACCGTCATCCTGAAGAGCGGCGGCGAGAAGAAGATTCAGGTGATCAAGGAGATCCGGGCGATCACCAGCCTGGGCTTGAAGGAAGCCAAGGACCTGGTGGAAGGCGCGCCCGGCACGGTGAAGGAAGGCGTGTCCAAGCAGGAGGCGGAAGAGATCAAAAAGAAGCTCGAGACACAGGGCGCGGTCGTCGAACTGAAGTAGTGACATCACACCTGCTCGTTTACGCGAGCCCCTCCATCCGCTCCCGGCCGCCGTTGGGGCCGGGGGAGGCGGGGCTTTTTGCGCTCGATTGAGGTTTTCGACATGACGAAGACGCTGCCGGTCATTTCGTTCGCGAAGCTCGAGACGGGGATGCCGATGCCCCATCTCCTCGACATCCAGACACTGGCGTTCCAGTCCCTGCTCCAGCCGGACGGCAAGGGCGCCCAGCGCGCCGACCTCGGACTGGAGCGGGTGTTCAAGGACGTGTTCCCGATCCAGGACGTGAACGGCAACTACTCCCTCGAGTTCGTGAAGTACGGTCTGGGGGAGCCGAAGTACACGGTCGAGGAGTGCATCGAGCGCGACATGACGTACTCGGTGCCGCTGAAGGCGACGCTGCAGCTCGTCGTCATGGAAGAGGTGGGCGAGATCACGAAGACCAAGCGGCCCAAGAACATCATCGAGAAGGAAGTCTATCTCGGCGAGCTGCCGATTCTCACGCCGCTGGGCACGTTCGTGATCAACGGCGCCGAGCGGGTGATCGTGTCGCAGCTGCATCGGTCCCCGGGCGTCGTCTTCGAGGAGAGCATCCACCCCAACGGGCAGCGGCTCTTCTCGGCGCGCATCATCCCGTTCCGCGGCTCGTGGGTCGAGTTCACGATCGACATTCACGACGTGATCTACGTCCACATCGACAAGAAGAAGAAGTTCCCGGCGACGGCGCTGTTGCGGGCGTTCGGCTACGGCACGAACGCCGAGATCCTGAAGCTGTTCTACGCCACGAAGGACATCGACATCACGGGCAAGCTCGAGGGCCGGGCGCAGCGGCGCGAGGTGCTGGGCACGCTGCTCGCGGCGGACGTGCCCGACCCCGAGAACAAAAAGGGGGAGCCGCTCGCGCAAGTCGGGGACGAGCTCACGCAGGAGCGGTTCAACACGTTCCGGCGCGCCGGCATCACCAAGGTGAAGGTGTTCGCGGGCTACACGGGGCTCGACCTGCGCGACGAGGCCCAACCCACGACGACGCGCGAGCGCCAGGGGCCCCACGTGCTCGCCTTCGACGTCGCCGACCCGGGAACGGGCGAGGTGCTGGCCGACGGCGGCAAGGAGCTCAGCGAGACGCTGAAGCGGAAGCTGCTCAAGGCCGGGCTCACGAAGGTGGACGTGCTGCTGCCGGCGGGCCGGAGCGAGTCGCCGCTCATCAAGAACACGCTGCTCAAGGACCCGACCCGGTCCGAGGCCGAGGCGCTGGAGCAGATCTACGCGCTGCTGCGGCCGGGCGAGGCGCCGAACCTCGAGACGGCGCGCCAGGCGCTGGAGCGGCTGTTCTTCCATCCCAAGCGCTACGACCTGGGGCGGGTGGGCCGCTACAAGATCAATCAGCGACTCAAGCTCGCGGTCCCGAAGGACCACACGGTCCTCACGGAAGAGGACTTCATCGCGATCATCCGCTACCTGATCGAGCTGCGGGAAGGGCGCGGCTACACCGACGACATCGACCACCTCGGCAACCGGCGGGTGCGCTCCGTGGGCGAGCTGATCGCGAACCAGTTCTCGGTGGGGCTGTCGCGCATGGCCCGGCTCATCAAGGAGCGGATGAGCATCAACAACGATCCCGAGCGCATCACGCTGGACGACCTCGTGAACGCGCGCACGGTGAGCGCCGTGATCCAGGCGTTCTTCGGCAGCTCGCAGCTGTCGCAGTTCATGGACCAGACGAACCCGCTCGCCGAGCTGACCCACAAGCGCCGCCTCTCGGCCCTGGGGCCGGGCGGCCTCACGCGTGAGCGAGCGGGCTTCGAGGTGCGCGACGTGCACTACAGCCAGTACGGCCGTATGTGCCCGATCGAGACGCCGGAAGGCCCGAACATCGGGCTCATCACGAGCCTGTCGTGCTACGCGCGCGTCAATGAGCTCGGCTTCATCGAGACGCCGTACCGGGTGGTGAAGGACGGCCGGGTGACGGGGGAGATCCGCTGGCTCTCGGCGTCGGAGGAGGAGGAGTACGCGGTGGCGCAGGCGAACGCCCGCCTCACCGAGGACGGCCGCTTCGCCGACGAGCTGGTGCTGTGCCGCAAGCGGGACGACTACCCGCTGCTCGCGCCCGCGAAGATCGACTTCATGGACGTGGCGCCGGAGCAGCTCGTGTCGATCGCGGCGGCGCTGATCCCGTTCCTCGAGCACGACGACGCCAACCGCGCGCTCATGGGCTCCAACATGCAGCGCCAGTCCGTGCCGCTGCTGTTCCCGCTGGCGCCGCTCGTGGGCACCGGGCTCGAGGAGAAGGTGGCGCGCGACTCGGGCGCCGTCGTGATCGCCCGCCGCGCGGGCGTCGTCACGCGCGTCACCGCGGACGAGATCATCATCGATACGGGCGACGACGAGGCACGGGCGGGGGATCATCCCCTGGCGCGGCTCAAGCAGCACGACCGCTACCGCCTGAAGAAGTTCTGGCGCACCAACCAGGACACCGCCATCAACCAGCGGCCGCTGGTGCACGTGGGCCAGAAGGTGAAGGCCGGCCAGATCGTCGCCGACGGCGCGGGCACGGAGCGGGGCGAGCTGGCCCTGGGCGCGAACGTGGTGGTCGCGTTCATGCCCTGGTACGGGCACAACTTCGAGGACGCCATCGTGCTGTCGGAGCGCCTGGTCAAGGACGACGTCTACTCGTCGATCCACATCCAGGAGCTCGAGCTCCACGTGCGCGACACCAAGCGCGGTCGCGAGGAGATCACGCGCGAGATCCCGAACGTGGCCGAGGAGTCGCTCGTGGACCTGGACGAGCGGGGCATCGTGCGCATCGGCGCCCACGTGAAGGCGGGCGACATCCTGGTCGGCAAGATCACCCCCAAGGGGGAGACGGAGCTCTCGCCCGAGGAGAAGCTGCTCACCGCGATCTTCGGCGAGAAGGCGAAGGACGTGAAGGACTCCTCGCTCAAGGTGCCGCCCGGCATGGAGGGCGTGGTCATCGACGTGAAGATCTTCTCGCGCATCGAGGACCAGGTCGTCGAGAAGGACCGGGGCGAGCGCATCGGCGAGGTGCGCCGGCTCGAGGCGGAGGAGAAGGCGCGGATCTCGGAGGCGATGTTCGGCGAGCTGCGCGAGATGCTGGCGAACCAGGAAGTGGGCCTCGCCCTCAAGGCCGGGACGGTGGAGGAGTTCCTCCCGGCCGGGACGAAGCTCACGCGGCAGCAGCTCGCCGACATCAACTTCGCCGACATGGACCTGAAGACGCTGCGGGTGGCGAACAAGACCGTGAACGAGCGGATCCGCGCCGTGCTCGAGGCCGCCCAGGGAGAGCGCGCCAAGATCGAGGAGAAGTCGGAAGACCAGATCGACAAGATCCTGCAGCCGGACGAGCTGCCGCCGGGCGTGATCCAGCTCGTGAAGGTCTACCTCGCGGAGAAGCGCAAGATCTCGGTGGGCGACAAGATGGCGGGCCGCCACGGCAACAAGGGGATCATCGCGCGCATCGTTCCGGAGGAGGACATGCCGTTCCTGCCGGACGGGACGCCGCTCGACATCGTGCTCAACCCGCTGGGGGTGCCGTCCCGCATGAACGTGGGGCAGATCCTCGAGACGCATCTCGGCTGGTGCGCGCGCATCCTCGGGTTCGACGCCAAGACCCCCGTGTTTCAGGGGGCCGAGGAGATGGAGATCGGCGTGTTGCTGCGGCTCGCCGGGCTGTCCTGGGCCGCGGAGGCGCTGCGGCTCGCGGTGCGGCCGCCCGAGCTGGACGCCGACGCCGTGCGCGACATCGCGCGCGACCTGCGGCGCTACCCCGCGACCAACGGCGGTCGTCCCGACCTCAACCGGGCGGGGATCGCCATGCTGTCGAGCCGCGCCCTCACGCAGGAGACGCGCGACGTGCACCACCGCGTCATGGATTTCCTGAAGTTCGCGGCGAAGGAGCTGGCCGATCGCGAGCTGGGGCAGCGGCGCCTCGAAAAGGAATACCACGACGCGCGGCTCGAGGTCGACGCGGAGCTGTCCAAGCCGGAGAAGGGGTCCCTCAAGGGGGGCCTGAAGGAGGTCGAGAAGTTCCTCGAGCGCGACAAGCCGCAGGAGGTGCTCGAGGCGGTCGGCCTGCCGGCGCTGGCGGCGCAGCTCGGCCCCAAGTCGGAGACCGATGTGGACGCGGCGGTGAACGAGCTGCTGCGAGTCGCGGGGTTGTCGCCGGCGGGCAAGGCGCAGCTCCGGGACGGGCGCTCGGGGGAGCTGTTCGCCTCCGACGTGACCGTGGGGTCGATCTACATGATGAAGCTGTCGCATCTCGTGGACGACAAGATCCACGCGCGGTCCATCGGGCCGTACTCGCTGGTGACGCAGCAGCCGCTCGCCGGTAAGGCGCAGTTCGGCGGCCAGCGGTTCGGCGAGATGGAGGTGTGGGCGCTCGAGGCCTACGGCGCGGCCCACACGCTGCAGGAGATCCTGACCGTGAAGTCGGACGACGTGAACGGCCGCAGCCGCGTGTACGAGGCCATCGTGAAGGGGCAGAACCTGCCGAAACCCGGCATCCCCGAGTCCTTCAACGTGCTGGTGAAGGAGCTCCAGGCCCTAGGATTGAAGGTGACCCTGGGCACGACCGAGGACGTTGAAGAGTAGAGGGGAGGGAGACCCGATGATCGATTTCCGGAGCGGGCGCGAGCCCAAGAGCTCGAGCTTCGACTTCATCCAGATCCGCATCGCCTCGCCCGAGGAGATCCGCGGCCCCCGCGACTCCAAGGAGCGCGAGCGCCTGGAGCTGCAGGGCCAGCGCACCTGGTGGTCCTGGGGCGAGGTGACCAAGCCCGAGACCATCAACTACCGCTCCTTCAAGCCGGAGCGGGACGGGCTCTTCTGCGAGCGCATCTTCGGCCCGGTCAAGGACTGGGAGTGCCACTGCGGCAAGTACAAGCGCATCCGCTACCGCGGCGTGATCTGCGACCGCTGCGGCGTCGAGGTGACGCTCTCCAAGGTGCGGCGGGAGCGCATGGGGCACATCGAGCTGGCCGTCCCCGTGGCGCACATCTGGTTCTTCAAAACGCTGCCGTCGCCGATGGGGAACCTGCTCGACATGACCCTGCGGGACCTGGAGCGGGTGATCTACTACACGAATTACGTCGTGATCGACCCGGGCAAGCAGGAGGTGCAGGACAAGGAGCTGCTGGACGAGGACCGTTACCTCGAGCTCCGCACCAAGGCGAAGACGGAGGGCGACGCCGGCTTCAAGGCCGACATCGGCTCGCCGGCCGTACGGGCGCTGCTCGAGCGGATCAACGTTGACAAGCTCGCCGACGAGCTGCGCGACTCGGTGGCCACGGAGACGAGCCAGCACCGCAAGAAGCAGATGCTGAAGCGGCTCAAGATCGTGGACGCGTTCCGGAACTCCGGCAACGCGGGCGAGGGGCGGAACGACCCGAGGTGGATGATCCTCGACGTGGTCCCCGTGATCCCGCCCGACCTGCGGCCGCTGGTGCCGCTCGACGGCGGGCGCTTCGCCACGTCCGACCTGAACGATCTGTACCGGCGCGTCATCAACCGCAACAACCGGCTGCAGAAGCTCATCCTGCACCGGGCGCCGGAGGTCATCCTGCGCAACGAGAAGCGGATGTTGCAGGAAGCGGTGGACGCGCTGTTCGACAACGGCCGCCGCTCCAAGGCGATCCGCGGACGCGGCAAGCGACCGCTCAAGTCGCTCTCCGACATGCTGAAGGGGAAGCAGGGCCGGTTCCGTCAGAACCTGCTCGGCAAGCGCGTGGACTACTCGGGCCGCTCGGTGATCGTCGTGGGCCCGGAGCTGCGGCTGCATCAGTGCGGCCTGCCGAAGGCGATGGCGGTCGAGCTGTTCAAGCCCTTCATCATCCACAAGCTCGTGGAGAAGGGCATCGCCGAGACGGTGAAGCGGGCGAAGAAGATCGTGGAGAAGGAGAGCCCGGAGGTGTACGAGATCCTGGAGGAGATCATCCAGGACCACCCGGTGCTCCTAAACCGCGCGCCCACGCTGCACCGCCTGGGCATCCAGGCGTTCGAGCCGGTGCTGGTCGAGGGGAAGGCGATCCGCATCCACCCGCTAGTGTGCGCCGCGTTCAACGCCGACTTCGACGGCGACCAGATGGCCGTGCACGTGCCGCTCTCGTTCGAGGCGCAGCTCGAGGCGCGCGTGCTGATGATCTCGTCCAACAACGTCCTCAAGCCCTCGGACGGCCGCCCGGTGGCGGAGCCGTCGCAGGACATGGTGCTGGGCTGCTACTTCCTGACGAAGGAGCCGGCCGACATGGAGTCGCGCCTGCCGGCGGCGCCGCGCTTGAGCTCGCTCGCCGAGATCGAGATGGGGCTCGAGAGCAAGCGCTTCACCTATCACACCCCCGTGCACTTCTGGCACGTCGCGCCGGGCGCCAAGCCCGCGTGGGTGCCGACCACCGTGGGGCGCGTGATCTTCAACAGCATCCTCCCCGAGGTGCTGCGGGCGGAGCAGGGGTTCCAGAACAAGGTGATGCGGAAGAAGGACCTCTCCGAGCTGGTGTTCGAGAGCTACCGCCACGCCGGCCTCGCGGCGACGGTGCAGTTCCTGGACCAGCTGAAGGAGTTCGGGTTCCGCTACGCCACGATGGGCGGCGTGTCGATCGGGGTGGAGGACCTCGAGATCCCGGCCGAGAAGGCGGCGCTGTTGCACGACGCCGAGCAGCGCGTCGAGCGGTTCCAGCGTGCCTACGCCACCGGACAGATCACGTTCGGCGAGCGCTACAACAAGGTGATCGACGCCTGGACGCACGCCAACAACGACATCGCCGACGCGATGGTCAAGACGATGCAGAAGTCCAAGGGCGGCTTCAACCCGGTGTTCATGATGTTCGACTCCGGGAGCCGGGGCTCGCGCGACCAGATCCGGCAGCTCGCCGGGATGCGCGGCCTGATGGCGAAGCCGCAGAAGAAGCTCACCGGCGGCATCGGCGAGATCATCGAGAGCCCGATCAAGTCCAACTTCCGCGAGGGCCTCTCCGTGCTCGAGTACTTCATCTCGACGCACGGCGCGCGCAAGGGGCTGGCCGACACCGCCCTCAAGACGGCCGACGCTGGCTACCTCACGCGCCGCCTCGTGGACGTGGCGCAGGACGTCACGGTCACGGAGGAGGATTGCGGCACGATCCTCGGCCTCGAGATGGCGGCGCTGAAGGAGGGCGAGGACATCATCGAGCCGCTGCGCGAGCGCCTCGTCGGCAACGTCGCGCTGGAAGAGGTGCTCGACCCGCACGAGCTGGACGAGGACGGCCGGCCCAAGGTGCTGGTGGAGGCCGGGAAGCTCATCGCCGAGGAGACGTCGCAGGCGATCGAGGATGCGGGGATCGAGGCGGTGAAGATCCGCTCGGTGCTGACGTGCGAGGCGAAGCGCGGCGTGTGCCGCATGTGCTACGGCCGCAACCTCGCCACCATGGACATGGTGGACCTGGGCGAGGCGGTGGGCATCCTGGCCGCGCAGTCGATCGGCGAGCCGGGCACGCAGCTGACGCTCCGCACCTTCCACATCGGCGGCACGGCGGCCCGCATCGCCGAGCAGACGGTGCGGAAGACGAAGGTCGAGGGCGTGATCGAGTACGGCGACCGCCTCACCTTCGTCGAGACGCCGGAGAAGCAGAAGGTGGTCACGAGCTACGAGGGCGAGCTGGTCCTCAAGGCGGCGAAGCACGGCGCCGGCGAGGAGGGCAAGCTCTCCGTGCACTCCCGCTTCCACGTGCCGCTCGGCGCCACGCTGATGGCGGGCGATGGCCAGAAGGTGGCGAAAGACGGCGTGCTGTTCACGTGGGATCCCTACACCAACCCCATCCTCACCGACGTGCCCGGGGTGGTGCGGTTCGTGGACATCGTGGAGGACGAAACCGTTCGCGAGGAGCTGGACGAGCTCACCGGCCGGCGCCAGCGGGTGATCATCGAGGACCGGGACAAGAAGCTGCACCCGCACATCGAGGTCGTGCAGAAGAAGGGCGAGAAGGAGAAGCGCGTCCGCGACTTCGTGATCCCGGAGGGGGCGCAGCTCGCAGTCGAGGACGGCCAGGAGGTGTACGCCGGGCAGGTGCTGGCGAAGGTGTCGCGCGAGGCGTACAAGACGCGCGACATCACGGGCGGCCTGCCGCGTGTGGCCGAGCTGTTCGAAGCCCGGCGGCCCAAGGACCCGGCCACGATCTCCGAGATCGACGGCGTGGTGCGCTTCGGCGACATCAAGCGCGGCAAGCGCGAGATCTGGGTGCACGGTGAGGAGGGCGAGCCGCAGCTGTACGAGGTGCCCGCGGGCAAGCACCTGCGCGTGCACGAGGGCGACCGGGTGCGTGCCGGCGACCGCCTCACCGAGGGCCCCGTCAACCCGCACGACATCCTGCGGATCAAGGGGCCGCGGGCGGTGCAGGAGTACCTGCTGAACGAGGTGCAGGAGGTGTACCGACTGCAGGGCGTGAAGATCAACGACAAGCACATCGGCATCATCGTGCGGCAGATGCTGCAGAAGGTGCGGGTCGTCGATCCGGGCGGCACCATGTTCCTCGAGGGGGAGCACGTGGACAAGCTGACCTTCCGCGAGGTCAACGAGCGGGTGGTGAAGAAGAGCGCCAAGCCCGCGACGTCCGAGCCGCTGCTGCTCGGCATCACCAAGGCGAGTCTCACGACGCAGTCGTTCATTTCCGCGGCGTCGTTCCAGGAGACCACGCGGGTGCTGACCGACGCGGCGATTCGCGGGGCCAAGGACGACCTGCTCGGGCTCAAGGAGAACATCATCATCGGGCATCTCATCCCGGCGGGGACCGGCATCTATCGGTATCACGACATCGAGATCGAGCCGCCGGAGGGGTTCCAGCCGCCGCCGCCCCCCGCGGAGCCCACGCCCGGAGTGGTGCCGAGTCCGTTCCCGGAGGAAGTGGAGGCTGATTAGGCGGTTAGGCGGATAGGCGGCTAGTGACGACGGCGCTCGGGAGAGATCCCGGGCGCCGTCGTCTTTTTGGTGGTCTCGCGGGTTTTTGGTCACGCACGGCGCGCGGCGCGTCACGATCTCAGTGGACGATGAAGCTGCTGGCGCAGGTACGGGCGGTGCTGCGGACGAAGCGCTACAGCCCGCGGACCGAGGAGGCGTACGTTCACTGGGTGGAGCGGTACGTACGGTTCCATGGGGTACGGCATCCGGGCGAGCTGGGCGAGCGTGAGGTCGCGCGCTTCCTGTCTGATCTGGCGGTGCGGCGCCGCGTGGCGGCTTCGACGCAGAACCAGGCATTGAGCGCGCTGCTGTTTCTGT
>QHUL01000064.1 GCA_003222115.1 Gemmatimonadota bacterium
AGCGTCCTCGTCCTCGCCGCCGGGCTGCCCGTCGCGACCGAAGGTGTAGAGATCGTATCCTGACGGGTTGTGCTCCCCGGGAGATCTGTAGATGTAGGGGCGGCCCCAGGGATCGAGCGGGACGGCCCTCTTCAGATAGGGCCCCCGCCAGTTCAGCGGAATTGGCTCCCGCGTGGGCTTCGTCTGCAGCGCGTCGAGGCCCTGCTCCGTGGTAGGGTAGGCACCGCTGTCGAGACGGTAGTTGTCGAGCGCCAGGCCGAGGAGCTCGATCTGGGTGCGCGCGGTGGCGCTTTTCGCCTCGGACACGCGCCCCAGGATGCGGGGCCCGACCAGGGCGGCGAGCAGGCCCAGCACGATGATCACGACGAGGATCTCGATCAGCGTGAAGCCGCGGGCACCTTCGCGAGAGCGCCGCATATGCCTTCGAAGCTACGCGGTGGGCCGCGTCCCCTGCAACGTCCACCGCCTTGCCCCAGAGCTGACGGTTGCGCCGCATCGCTGCTGAGTCGAACTTTTCGAGGCGTGAGGCGCGCCTCCGGATTCACCCTGCTCGAGGTCCTGGTCGCCATCGTGCTCACCAGCATCGTGGCGTTGTTGGCATACGCCACGGCGCAGGTGAGTTTCGACGCACGCGCCCGGCTGGGGGCGGATCTCGGCCGGTTGCAGGGCGGTCGGGCCCTGCGGGAGTTCCTCCAAGACGCGCTCCGCAATGCACAGGCACCGCAGCGCCCCGGCGATCCCGGGTTCACGCTCCAGGCCGGCCGCTTGTCCTTCGTGACGGCCGGCGGTGGGACACCGCTCGATCCCGGCTACGATTGGCTCGTGACGCTTGGGCCGAGCGCCAGCGGGCTCGAAGTGGTGGCGGTGCCGATCGGCCGGGCGCCGCCCATACCCGTGACCTTCGCCCTGCCCGCCGTGACCCGGTGGGACGCGCGGGTCCTCGCGCCCTGGGGCTCGCAGTGGCTCGAGGAGTGGCTCTCGGGAAAGGTGATGCCGCGCGCGGTCGCGATCATGCTGTGGCACGAGTCGGAGCCCTTGGGACCGCCCGTTCTCGTGGAGCTCGCTCCGAGTCCCGCGCCGGTCGTGGATTCGCTGGAGGGCAGCCCGTGAGGCGAGTCCGCAGCCAGCGAGGCCTCACACTCCTCGAGGTCCTCGTGGCGCTCGTGGTGCTCGGTCTCGTGGCCGTCGCCTACGTGCAGGTGTTCCATGGCAGCCACGCGCTCGTCGCGAGCTCCCGTGAGTGGTCGCAAGCGATCGCGTACGCCGAGGACGCGATGGAGCGCACTAAGTTGGGAAGCACGCAGCCGTCGGGGCCCGACACGCTCCCCGGCGGGTTCCGGCGCCAGGTCACGACCCAACCGTGGCAGCCCGGGTTGACCCTCCTGACGGTGACCGTGTTTTTCCCCGGCGAGGGCCGCTTCGATCTCCATCGGCTCGCGCGCGGTGACGCCCCGCGTGCCGGCAACACGTCCCCGGGTGCACCGGGGAGCCTGCCATGGTGACCCGGCGCGACCAGCGTGGCGTCGCGCTGATCTTCGTCCTGTGGCTGCTGGTGCTGCTGGGCGTGATCATCGCCGAAGTCGCTTCCAAGGCGCGGGCGGAGGCGGCCCTGCTCTCGAGCCTGCGCTCGCGCACGGTCGCGCGCTACGCTGCGGAGAGCGGGATTCTGGCCGCGACGGTCACCATTGAGCGGCTGCTCGACTCGACGCCCAACCCGCTCGAGCGTGCCTCCTTGTTCCGGCAGCTCGAAGCCCGCCTGGCGTCGCTCACGGAGGTGGAGCTCGGCGGCGCGCGCTTCGGCGTCGCCGCACTCGACCTGAACGCCCGCATCGACCTGAACCGCGCCGACGTCGCCACGTTGCACGGGCTGTTCGGCCAGTTCACATCGGACGCGCGCGCGGACACGGTGGCCGCCGCGTTGAAGGCCGCCCCCATCCGCCGCCTCGCCGAGCTCTCCCGCGTTCCAGGGATCGACGACTCCCTGGCCCTCGCGGTGGCTCCGTACGTCACGGTCTGGAGCGACGGGCTCGTGAACATCAACTCGGCGCCCGAGCCCGTGCTCGCGGCGCTGCCCGGCCTCGCGGCGGCGGCACCGGGCATCGTCGCGCGTCGCGAGGCCGGTGAGGTCTTCGTGAACCTCGACCCCGTGCACCAGCCGTCGATGCCTGGCGTGGTCGCAGCGGTGCTGCTGGTGTCGACCGTTCCCACCCGCTTGATGCTCGTCAGTCGTGGGTGGCAGGACGGGCATCCCCTGACCCACGAGATTCAGGCGGTGTTCGCGATCGTGGGGCGTCGGCTCGTGCTGCAGTCGAGCTGGGAGCGGGAGCTGTAGCCTAGAGCTAGAACGTCTTGAGGTTGATCCCGTAGATCGCCTGCAGCATAGCGAGCGCGACGAACCCCACGAGCCCGCCGAACGCGAGGATCAGGGCCGGCTCGAGCAGCGCCACGCCGGTCCGGAGCGCACGCCGCACCTCGCCGTCGTACGTGTCGGCGACGCGGAGGCACAGATCCTCGAGGCGACCGCTCTCTTCGCCCACCGCGATCATCTGGAGGGCGAGCGGCGGCAGCGTCCCCGCGAGCGCTGGCGCGAGCGCGCTCCCCTCGGCCAGCGCCCCCGCCGCCCGGTCCACGCCAGCCTGCACGACCAAGTTCGTCACGGAGGCGCGCGCGATCCTCAGGGCCGGGAGCGCCGGCACCCCGCTCTTCAGGAGCAGGCCGAGGGTGCGGGCGAACTGCGCGGTCGCGTACTTGAGCTCCAGGTCGCCCACCCAGGGCCAGGCGAGCCGCGCCGCGTGCCAGCGTCGCCGCATCTCGGGACGCGCGAGGGCGTGCGGGAGAGCGTACCCCGTCGCGACAGCCAGCAGCAACCACGCCCACCAGCCCTTGGTCAGCACGGTGCTCGCGGCGAGGAGCAGGCGCGTGCTGAGCGGCAGGGTGCCGCCCACGTCCGCGAAGATCCCCGCGAACCGCGGAATCACGAAGCCCAGCAGCACGCCGAGGCCGATGCCGCCCACGATGGCCATGAGCGCCGGGTACAGCAGCGCCGTGCGCACCTGGGAGCGGAGCTCGGCGCCTTCCTCCAGGTGCTCCGACAGCCGATCGAACACGATCTCGAGCGCTCCGCTGGACTCGCCGGCCGAGACCATCGCAACGAACAGTGGGTCGAAGTAGCGGGGGTGCCGTGCCAGGGCGTCGGCCAAGCTCGCGCCTTCCTGGACCGCGCGGCGCACCTGGCGCACCGCCTCAGCGAGCCCGTCATGACTCGCATGCTGGGCCGTGAAGGCGAGCGCCCGGTCCAGGGGCACGCCGGCACCCAGCAGCGTGGCGACGTTGCGGGTCCACAGCGCGACGGCCGCCCGGCGGCCCAGTCGCCGCCCCGCGCGCGCCACGCCGTCGGGTGCCGTTTCGTCCACCGTGACCGCATAGAGCTGCCGGCGCCGCAACTCCGCGAGCACCGACTGGCGCGACGCCGCCTGGACCACCCCTTCCACCGTGTGGCCGTCGAGCGTCGCGGCCTGGTAGCGGAACCGCGCCCTCATCCGAGCACTTCGTCGCGCGTCACGCGGAGCACTTCCTCGAGCGTCGTGATTCCAGCGCACGCCTTGGCCCAGCCGGCCGCGCGCAGCGGCGCCATGCCCTGCGCCTGCGCCAGCGCCCGCACCTCGGCGAGCGGCGCGCGCTTGACGACCAGGGCGCGCTGCTCCTCACTCATCCGCATCAGCTCATACAACCCGGTCCGCCCTCGATAGCCGGTCCCCGAGCACGCGTCACATCCCTTGCCACGCCGGAAGCGTGGCTTGGGGATGTCGGGCTGGCCGACTGCCGCCTGCGTCACGACGTCGGGCGGCGGCTGGAAATCCTCCGCGCACGAATCGCACACTACGCGCACCAGCCGCTGGCCCAGGATTCCCTGCACCGTTGCCGCGACCAGGTAGGGCTCGATGCCCATGTCCACCATCCGCGTCACGCCGCTCGGCGCGTCGTTGGTGTGCAGCGTGGAGAACACGAGATGGCCCGTGAGGGCGGCCTGGATCGCGATCTCGGCCGTCTCTCGATCGCGCATCTCGCCCACCATGATGATGTCCGGGTCGTGG
Organism: Gemmatimonadota bacterium; assembly: GCA_003222115.1. GTDB lineage: Bacteria > Gemmatimonadota > Gemmatimonadetes > Gemmatimonadales > GWC2-71-9 > AG29. The sequence goes on from QHUL01000064.1 coordinate 4,095, forward strand.
CGCAGGATCGAGCGCAACGCGGCGGCGAAGGTGAGGCCGATCTTGGGATTGACGGGAATCTGCGTCGTGCCCGCCACCTGGTACTCGACCGGGTCCTCGACGGTAACGATCTTCACGCCGGGCTGGTTGAGTCGGTCGAGCGCGCCATACAGCGTCGTGGTCTTCCCCGACCCGGTCGGCCCGGTGACGAGGATGATGCCGTGCGGCTGGCGGATCAGGTGCTCCAAGTCCTCCAGCAGCCGGTTCGGCATGCCGAGCTCGGCCAGGTCGCGCACCCCGGCGCCCCGGTCGAGGATGCGGAGCACGACGCTCTCGCCGTGGAGGCTCGGCGTGATCGACACGCGCACGTCGAGCTCCCGATCGGAGAGCCGCAAGCGGATGCGCCCGTCTTGGGCGAGTCGCCGTTCCGCGATGTTCAAGCCCGCCATGATCTTCACGCGGCTGATGACCGCGGCCTGATACTGGCGGGGGGGGTGGGAGATCTCCTGCAGCACGCCGTCGATGCGATAGCGCACGCGCAGGCCCTCGGCGCCGGCTTCGAGATGGATGTCGCTCGCGCGCGCGCGCAGCGCCTCCAGGATCAGGACGTTGACGAGCTTGATCACGGGCGCTTGGTTCGCGAGCGCACGCAGGTCGTCGATCGTCTCCTCTTCGTCGGCCAGGACGACGAGGTCGCTGCCGCGGAGGTCGGAGGCCTGGACCTCGGGCGTGGCCTGCGATTGCGCCGAGAGAATCGCGGCGTGGATCTCGGCCGCGGGCGCCTCGACCAGCCTCACGTGGCGCTCGAATGTCCAGCACAGCTCGTCGATCACGGTCGGGTCGAGCGGCATGCCCGCCGCCACCACCAGCTCCCCGCTGCCCGCGACGGCGAGGGGCAACAGGCAGTGCTCTTCGAGGTATTTCGCGGAGAGGCGCTGGGCGAGCGGGCCTGCCGCGGCGGAGCGCAGGTCGGCGGCCGCGCGCGGTGGCTCGGCGGGCCCGGGAGTCGGCGCCGCCACCTGCGCCGGCCCTCCGGCCGACGGCTCGGGCGCGCCGACGGGACCGACGGGGGAGCGGCCGCGCAGGCGCGTCACGGTCGCCGGGGACTGAGAATGCTGTCGAGGTCTTGCTTCATGCCGGGCAACTGCTCCTGCTCCCGCCGCAGCAGCGAGTCTGCCTGCTCGTCTGTGTAGACGACGTAGGGCGTCAGGAAGATCGCGAGCTCGGTCCGTTGCCGGCTCGTGCCCCGGGTCTTGAAGAGGAAGCCGAGGATCGGGACGTCCTTGAGCAGCGGCACCCCCGACTCGGTAGCCTGTGTCGTCTCACCGATCAGGCCCCCGATCACGATCGTGTGCCCGTCCTTCACGATCGCGCTCGTCTCCGCCTCGCGGGTGGTGATCACGGGGGCGTTCTGTGCGGCCTGGATTGTCTGTTGCGAGACGTTGCTCACCTCCTGCAGCACGCGGAAGGTGACGTAGCCGTCGTTGTTGACGGTGGGGACCACGGTCAATTGCGTGCCCACGTTGCGGAACTGGACGACCTGGTTCAGGACCGCGTTGAAGCTCGACAGCGTCGACTGCACGAACGGGACCTCACTGCCGACCAGGATGCGCGCTTCCTCGTTGTTCAGCGCGAGGATCCGGGGCGTGGAGAGCACGCGCACGTTGGTGCGCGTGGCGAGCGCCTGCAAGATCGCGCGCACATTCAAGCTCGCCAGGCTGACCAGCCGGACGCCGAGGCCCTGAGCGCGCTGCAGCAGCGTGTCCCCGAAGGTCTGCGGGCCGACGCCGACGCCGATCCCACGCGTCGAGTCCCCCGCGACGCCGCGCTGGGTGAGCACCTGCCAGTTGATCCCGTATTGGCTCGCCTTGTCGAGGGTGACCTCGGCGATCAACACCTCCAGCAGCACTTGCGGCGGCCGGACGTCGAGCTGCTCAATCGTCTCCTGGAGCACCGAGAAGTTGGGCGGCGCGGTGCGGATCACGAGCGCATTGGTGGCCTGGTCGGGGACGATGGTCGTGCGGCCGACCAGGCCGGGCCCCCCGGCCTGGGCACTCTCCGGCACGCCCGCGACGGGCGCGGCGGCGAGGCCGGACGGCGGAGCGACCGGCGTCTGCATGCGCTGCTGCAGCGACTGCGCCTCTCGCTCGCGCAGGGAGCGGAGCGCGCCGGAGAGGCTGCGCTCCTCGAGCGCCTGGACCCGCGCCCGCGCCGGCGGCGCCGCGACCGCGGCGCCGAACACCTGCCCCAGCGTCGTGGCGAGCTCCGTGGCGCTCGCATGCTTGAGCGGGTAGACGTAGGTGCGGAGCCCTGCTTCGCCCCCGGTCTTCACATCGAGCTGTCGCAGGAGATCGAGATAGCGCGCGATGTGGACGCCGCGGTCCGTGATGAGCACGGCGTTCGAGCGCGACACGATCTCGACTCGGGCGGTCTTGCTCGCCACCTGCTTCAAGAGCGTGATGCCCTCTTCCGCGCGGATGTAGTCAAGCGGGACGATCTGCGTCACGAGGCCCAACGGGGGCGGGGTGGGGAGCTCCTTCCCGACGCGCACCGGGCCCGTCGTGGGGCGCTTTTCTTCCGGCATCACCTGCGCCACGGGTCCGGTCTGCACGATCACCAACCCCTGGCTCTCGAGGATCGCCTCGAGCACGGCGCCGACCTGCGGCGCCGGCACCGGCTCGGGCGTCTGGAACGTGATGCGCCGACTGGGGACCTCGGTGAGGACCACGTTCACGCCGAGTACGGTCGCCAGCGAGCGGATGACGTCGCCCAGGTCCGCGTTCACGTAGTTGATGCGGATCGTCTGCGGCTGCTGCAGCGCGAGCGACAAGAGCAGCGCGAGTGCCTTCATGGCTTCTTCCGATCGCCGGATGGCAAGCGCAGAATGAGCGGCCCGGACGGCTGCGCCAGCGTGACCGTGGAGTCGGTGATCGCGACGAGGCGCGCGCCCGCGACCGCGTCGCCGACCCGGTAGATCTCGGCGCCCGGGATCTTCGGGTCGCCATCGATCAGGGCGACGGCACCCTGCGGGCCGACGGTGATCCCGTACAGCGTGAGTGCCGGCCGGCGCGAGGGGGACGCCGTCCCCCTGGCCGCGCGCCCTGCCGGCGCGAAGCGCACCGGCGGTGCCGTGCGCGTCTGCGAGAAGATATTCGCGGCGACGATCGCCTCGTAGCCGGGTGCCGCAGTCGCGCCCTCAGGAGTGGTCGTGGGGCGGCCCGCGGTCCGTAAGGGCAGCGGTGCGGCGGCCGCCTGGGGCAGCGGCGATCGGCCGAGACGAAGCCACAGGGCCAGGACCCCGAGCACGAGCGCGGCACCGTACAGCGCGCGCACGGTGGTCATGAGCCACTCTCTCTCGCTGCCGCGCCGTAGAGCCCGTGGAGGCGGACCGACCACGTGAGGCGCTGGGACCGACTGCCGCCCGCGAACCCCGCGCTCGGCATCCATGCGACGCCGGCGTTCAGCGTCAGGTCGTCCACCACGAGCAGCTTTTCGCCGCGCTCGAGCCGGTACAGGAAGTCGACGAGCCCGTAGATGTCCCCCTGACCCTGGAGCTGCACGGGGATCGCGACCAGGCCCGGCCTGTCGGGGCGCGGCTGGCCCGCGACGTCCACCCGATCGAGTTGCACGGCGCTCTCGTCGGCGTAGCGCTGCAGCAGTCCCTGCAGCGACGAGGCCGCGAGCGCGGGCGTGGCGCCGCTCACGAGCCGAGCTTCGTCCACGGCGAACGCCCGCTGCTGCTCGGCGAGGGTGCGCCGCAGCCCGTCCGTGCTCGCGGCGAGGGTCGCCAGGCGCACCCATTGCTCGCGGCTCGCGGCGTACGCGTCCTCGCGCGCCGCCCAGCGGCGACCGAATGGCAAGACGCCCAGCACGATCACGAGCGCGGCCGCGCTCACGCTCGCACCGCCTAGGATCACGCGCCGCTCGCGCGGCTTAAGGCGCCGCAGCGTATCGGAAAGCGAGCGCAAAGCTCTCATAGGTCTTGTCGCCCGCGGCGACACGATTGGTCGCGGACAGGAAGTGTACGTCTCGGAATTCCGGCACCCCGCCGAGCTGCGCGACGAGGCGCGACGCGTTCGGGGCGTACCCGTCGATCTGTCCATCGCCGCCGGACAGCCGCAGGCCCCGGAGGTAGGCGCCCGCGGGCAGGTGCTGGGAGAGGGCAAGCAGCACCCGCAGCGGGGCGGCCCGCTCGCTCTCGATCTGGCGAATCGCTCGCGCCTTGCGGTCGAGCGCGTCGAGCTCGTTCTGCAGGGCGAGCGCCGGCGCCGCGCGCTGGCGCAGGGCCTCGAGCCCGGCCCCAAGCTCTCGCGTCGCGCGGACGCGCGAGGCATCCACTGAGGTAAGTGCGAACGCGAGCGCGGCCGCGCACGCCGCGCTCGCGAGAGCGAGCGCGCGCCGCCGCCGCGTGGTGATGCGGGTGGCGAGCTCCGGGGGAACGAGCGTCCGCGCGAAATCCCGCGCCGCGCCGGTCGCCAGCGCGGCGCCGTAGGCTGGGAGGAAGGCGCCATCCACGTCGGCCACTGCAGGCAGGGCGCGCAGCGTCGCGTCCGGGAGCAGCACGCCGAGCGCGCGCCCCCGGTCCTCGCTCCAGGGGCTGAGATACAGCGTCGCCGGCGTGCCGCCATTGTCTCGCAGGGCCGAAGCGACAGCGTCGAGTCCGCCGAATACGCGGCGGGCGCGGACGACGCGACCCTCGCACATCTCGACCACGCCGATCCCGTCGCGCTCGGCGTCCAGCAGCGTCACGGCAGTCGTGACGCTGGCCCTCCCGAGCGCTCGCGCCAGCGCCACTGGCCCCGGCTCGACCACATCAACCGGCCCCAGCTGCTCGAGCGCCGCCACCCACTCTGCCAGCGGTCCCTCCCTGGCGGCGAAGACGAGGTCGTCCTCGCCGCGCACAGCCGGCACGATGTCCTCGGCTCGCACGGCGAAGAACCGTTCGGGCTCGAGCCGCAGAATGCTCCGCTTCGCCGCCGGCTCCAGCGCGGGCAGCTTGACTTGCTTGGTGAACAGGAGGGGTAGGTCGAGCGCGAGCGCGATACGCGGCGCGGGCCCGAGGTGCTGGCGCAGCGCCGCGACCGCCTCCGCCGGATGCTCGCGGTCCCACTCGATCTCCACGGTGCGCGCCCGAGTCCGGTACCATCCCTCGAGCCGCACGCCGCGCAGCGTGCGCGCGCCCAGCTCGATCCCGAGCCGGGCCATCATCGATCCCGCTCCCACCAACACTGGAGCACGAGCCGCCCGACCATGGTGCAGCCTCCAGCCATAGCCGCTATCATGTTACCACACAAGCGCATGCGCGCGGTGGCATGATATCACCGCGAAGCTGTCCCTAAAGCCAGTAAGTGTCAACCTGCCGACCGCCCTTCCTGCGTGTGATCTTGCCCGCGGCCTGTAAGGCCGCTCCGGGGTTAGGAAGCCCCATCAATCGCTCCTCGCATCTGTTCTCCTACTTTGTTTCAGCACGGGCGCTGCCTGGTCCCAAAACGAGGGCAACCAGGCGAATTGCTCGGGACTTCCCCACGTTCGGCGGCGGCGTGCCGCTCTACAACGCCCGCCGGCACATCATCGGTGGCCTCGACATTAGTGGCGACACGGCGTGCACCGACCACGAGATCGCGAAGCGTGTGCGCGACGAGGCCGGGTTGAACGCGCCGGGCGGGAGCACCGTGGACGACATCCTGTACTCCACCGTGGATCCGGCCTCGCCGTTCATCCACCCGCTATGCCGAACACCTTCCGCAACGGCACGTTCATCGGCACCGAGCGAAACGCCAGCGGGTACTGAGCGCGTCGCAAGACCGAAGCGCCCAGGGGGGAGACTCGCCCGCCGAGCCTCCCCCTGTGACTTTTGGCCCACGGAGATTGGAGCGGATCTTGTTTGCTGTGGCCTATCATATACTTTCGTAGTCTTTCGTGGCCACGTGGTCTCATGGATCGGCGCCAAGACGACCTTTTGGACATCAAGCAGGCTGCTCAATTCCTCAAGGTCAGCGAGACGTCGCTGCGGCGCTGGACCAATGCCGGTCGGCTGGCCTGTCTGCGGGTGGGCCGCAAGCGTGAGCGCCGGTTCCGGCGCACCGATCTGCTCGCATTCGTGGAACCGCAACCGGTGGCTGGTCCAGCACCCACGCGTCCCACCGGGAGCCACATGTGTGGGCTCTATGCGAGCGACTTGAGCCGGGTCGACCTCGCCGTAGGGTTCCTCGCGGACGGCTTACACCCGGGGAGTGTGAGCTACCTGGCGGCAGCGCCTGATGCGCGCGATCAGATTCTCGCCCATCTGGAGCGACGCCGCCCCTCCCTCGACGCGGCCATGGACGAGGGGCGACTGGTGCTCTCGGAGTATGCCGCTTCTCCGCGCGCTCAACTCGACTACTGGGAAACGACCTTGGCCGCTGCCACCCGCGCGGGCGCGCACCCGCTGCGGGTGGTCGGTGACGTGTCGGGTGGCCTGGGTACGCGGCTGGCGCCGCACGAGCTGCTCGAGTACGAGCGGGGCTACGACCGTCTGCAGCAGCGCTTCCGCGTCGACACGCTATGCCTGTACGACGTGCGCCACTCTTCCGGCCTCGGTGTGCTCGAGGTGCTCAAGTGTCATGAACACGTCCTCCGGTAGGCCGATGCCGCAAAATCGCCCCTTGGTGCCGCAAAATCGCCCTAGCACCCCCCCTGGCACGGTGCCACCCTCGGTCTTGAGGATGAGACCCCTTTCTTGAACGCCGCCCGGATCCCGCGCGTCGCCGGGGGCGTGGTCATCGTCATCAGCCTCGGCGCGTTGGCCGGCTGGCAGCTGGACGTCGCGGCGGCCGGGCATGATCGATGTTCGCGAAGCGTGATGGACCAGGAGGTGCGGACCGATGGCTGACCCGAGGACCGTTGCGCCCGCGACATCGATACTCCTCACCTTGGGTCTCATCTGCTTCGCTGAGCCCGGGTTCGCCCAGCAACCGGATTCCAGCGCGTCCGCCGAGGCGCTGAAGAAGCTGAGCATCGAACAACTGATGAACCTGGAGGTCACCTCCGTCTCGAGGCGTCCCGAGAGATTGGCGCAGGCGGCCTCCGCCATTCAGGTCATCACCCAACAGGACATTCGCCGCTCCGGCGCCTCGAGTCTCCCCGAGGCCCTGCGTCTCGTCACCAACTTGCAGGTGGCGCAGGTCAATTCGCGCGACTGGGCCATCAGCGCGCGCGGGTTCAACAGCACCACCGCCAACAAGCTCCTGGTGCTCATCGATGGGCGCACCGTATACACCCCGTTGTACTCCGGCGTGTTTTGGGACGTGCAGGACGTGCCCCTCGGGGACGTCGACCGCATCGAGGTCATCAGCGGCCCCGGCGCGACGCTGTGGGGGGCCAACGCCGTGAACGGCGTGATCAACGTCATCACCAAGCGTGCCAGGGAGACCCAGGGCCTGGTGGTCTCGGGCGGCGGCGGTACCGAGTTGCGCGGCTTTGGGACCACCCGCTACGGAGGGGCGCTTGGCTCTCACGTGAACTATCGGATCTACGGCAAGGGCTGGGCTCGCGAGCCGAGCGTGTTGCCCGGTGGCCAGGACGCCACCGACGACTGGCACATGGAACAGGCTGGGTTCCGGCTCGATTGGGACGCGTCGACGATCAACCAGGTCACCATGCAAGGAGACCTCTACAACGGCCGGATCAGCCAGGCGACTGCCGGCGACATCGCCGTGAGCGGCGGTAACGTGGTCGCCAAGTGGTCACACACCGTGTCCGCGAATTCCGCCGTCACGGCCCAACTGTACTACGACCGCACTAACCGGAACATTCCGGGCACCTTTGGCGAAGATCTCGACATCTACGACGTCGATCTGCAACACGCTACCCGATTGGGCGCTCGTCATGACGTGGTGTGGGGACTGGGCTACCGTCTGATCAACGATCGGGTCGCCAACAGCGCGTTGCTGGCTTTCCTGCCGCCGCACGTCACGCGCCAGTGGTTCACCGGCTTCGTCCAGGACGAGATCGCGCTCATCCCCGACAGGCTGCACGTGGCACTCGGCACCAAGGTCGAGCACAACGACTACACCGGCTACGAGATCCAGCCCAGCGGCCGTGTGAGCTGGAGGCTCAGCCCGTCGGGGACCCTGTGGGCGGCCGTCGCGCGCGCGCTGCGAACGCCGTCGCGGATCGACCGCGAGCTGTTCTTTCCCGGTCAGCCACCCTACCTTATCGCCGGGGGCCCGGGCTTCCATTCGGAAGAAGAGCTGGCCTACGAGCTGGGATACCGCCACCAGCGCGGCGCCCTCGCACTCTCCGTGGCCACGTTTTACAGCCGCTACCACGGACTCCGCAGCGTGGAGCAGGTCAACCCGCCGACGCCATCTCCAGCGGTGATCGCCAATGGGCAGTACGGCGAGTCGTACGGTGCGGAGGTGACCGCCGACTACCTGATCACGAAGGGATGGCGCGTGCGCGCCGGTCACACGGAGTTGCGCATCCACATCTGGCCCAACCCCGGCAGCACCGACACCACCCGGGGAGCCTCGGAATCGCAGACTCCCGATCGCCAGTTCTTCCTGTTTTCGTCGCTCGACTTGCCCGCCCACTTGAGACTGGACGCCGGGATGCGTGCGATCGACGACATCACGAGGCAGCAGGTCCCGGGCTATGCCGAGCTGAATGCCAAGCTCACGTGGCAGCCGACGCCGCAACTCGATCTCTCGCTCGTCGGTCAGAACCTCTTACACGACCGACACGCGGAGTTCGGCGCACCCGCCACGCGCCGGGAAATCGAACGTGGCGTGTACGGGTTGGTCGAATGGCGCTTCTGAGCGCGATGCTCGCCCGAGCGCCGCGGGCGCTCCCCCTCGCGGCGCTGCTCGTGGCCGGACGCGGGTTGGCGGCGCAAGCCGTGCGGGCCTCGGAATACGACGTGAAGGCCGTGTTCCTATTCAACTTCGCGCAATTCGTCGAGTGGCCAGCCGAGGCCTTTCCCGAGGCCGACACGCCGCTCGTGATCGGCGTTCTCGGAGATGATCCGTTCGGGCGCGTCCTGGACCAGACGGTGGGTGATGAGCGCCTGGGAGGGCGGCGATTCCAGATCCGGCGCTACCACAGCGTGGACGAGATCAAGACCTGCCACATCTTGTTCGTCAGTCGGCCCGAGGGAGACCGACCGCAGAGCGTTCTGGCGGGCCTCAAGAACCGGCCGATCCTCACGGTGAGTGACGCCGACGGATTCGCGGAGCGCGGCGGCATGATTCGCTTCGTGACCGACCGGAGCCGCATCCGACTCCAGCTCAACCTGGCTGCGACGGAGGCGGCACACCTGACCATCAGCTCCAAGTTGCTCCGGGTGGCCGAGATCATCACCCGGCCCGGGCCTTGAGATGTCGCCGCTGCGGGACTGGCCGATCAAACGGAAGCTGACTGCGATCCTCCTCCTGATCAGCGGACTGGTCTTGGTGTTGACATCGGCCGCGTTCGTAACCTATCAGGTTGTGACGTTCCGGGGGACGATACAGAGTCATCTGGCCACGCGGTCCCGCATTCTTGCCGCCAACAGCACCGCCGCCCTGGCGTTTGCGAACGAGGCGGACGCAACAGAAATCCTGGCAGCCCTGAAGTACGACCCGCATATGGTTGCCGCGGCGCTGTATAACCAGGACGGGCGGGTGCTGGCGACCTATCCAGTAGCCGCCACCGCCGATCTTATCCCTGCGGCGCCGCAGCCGGACGGCTACCGCTTCCAGGGCGGACGTCTGGTAGGGTCTACGCCCGTGGCGCAGGGAGGGAAGCGGTTGGGGACTCTCTACATAGCGTCGGACACGAAGGACGTATCGGACGCCCTCCGGCTTTCCGGCGTCATCGCCATCGTCGTCCTCGCGATCGCGATGCTGGCCGCCTATGCCCTGGCCGCCGCGCTTCAGGGACGGATCTCAGCACCGATCCTCGCGCTTGCGGAAACCGCGACGGCGGTCTCGACACGTCAGGACTATTCCGTGCGGGCGCCCAAGCTCGGCGAGGACGAGTTGGGCACGCTAACCGACGCCTTCAACCAGATGCTCGTCCGCATCGAGGACCAGGACCGCGAGCTGCGGCGTTACGCCACGGAGCTGGAGCAGCGGGTCGCGGAGCGGACCCAGGAGCTCCAAGAGCGCCACGAGGCGGTGCGGCGCAATGCGGCGGAGCTCCTGGCCGCCAATCAGGAGCTCGACGCCTTCGCCTACTCGGTGTCGCACGACCTGCGCGCGCCGCTGCGCAGCATCGACGGATTCAGCCACGTGCTGCTGGAAGACTACGCCGCGCAGCTCGACCAGGCGGGACGGGATTCCCTGCAGCGGGTGCGCGCCGCCAGCCAGCGGATGGCGACCCTGATCGACGACCTGCTGAAACTTGCTCGGGTCACCCGTGCGGAGATGCGCACCGAGGTCGTGGACCTGAGCGGCATGGCGCGGGACATCGTGGCCGAGCTGCAACGGGCGACGCCGGAGCGGCACGTGGAATTCGCGATTGCTCCGGGGCTCGAGGCGCGGGGGGACCCGCGCCTGCTCCGTGTGGCCCTCGACAATCTGCTCCGCAACGGCTGGAAGTACACCGCGAAACAGCCGCGGCCGCAGATCGAATTTGCATCCACCAATGTGAACGGCGAGCGGGCGTTCGTGGTCCGGGACAACGGTGCCGGCTTCGACATGAAGTATGCGGACAAGCTGTTCGGGGTGTTCCAGCGCCTGCACTCCGCGGCCGAATTCGAGGGCACCGGCGTCGGTCTCGCGACGGTGCGGCGCATCATCACCCGGCACGGCGGCCGGATCTGGGCCGAGGGAGCCGTCGATCGGGGAGCCACCTTCTACTTCACCTTGTGATGGCCCGCTCGGCGGGCGCGGAGGCCGTGTGAACGCGGGAAAGATCCTGCTGGTGGAAGACAACCCGGACGACATCGCCCTGACGATGCGGGCGCTCAAGAGTCACAACATGACGAACGACGTGGTCGTGGCGCAGGACGGCGTACAGGCGCTCGACTATCTCTTCGGCGCGGAGGGCGGCGCCGGGCCGGACGAGCTGCCGGCGGTGGTCCTCCTCGATCTGAAACTGCCGAAGGTGAACGGGCTGGAGGTGCTGCAGCGCATCCGGGCCGACGAGCGCACCCGGCTGCTGCCGGTCGTGATCCTGACCTCGTCCGACGAGGAGCGCGACCTCATCGATGGCTACCGGCTCGGCGCCAACAGCTATGTGCGGAAACCGGTGGACTTCGTGGAATTCACCCAGGCGGCCAAGCAGCTCGGGCTGTACTGGTTGCTCATGAACCGGGCACCGCCAGTGCCCCGAAGGCTCTGATATGCATGCTCCATTGCGAGTCCTGATCGTCGAGGACTCCGAGGACGACGCGCTGCTGCTGGTGCGCGAGCTGCGGCGCGGCGGCTTCGAGCCGGCGTTCGAGCGGGTCGACACGCCCGACGCCCTCCGGGCGGCGCTGGCGCGCCAGGAGTGGGACATCCTCTTCGCCGATTACAGCATGCCCCATTTCAGCGGCACCGCCGCACTGGCGCTGGTGCGCGAGCGCGGGCTCGACCTGCCGTTCATCTTCGTGTCCGCAACGATCGGGGAAGACACGGCCGTGGAGGCGATGCGCGCCGGCGCGCAGGACTACGTCACCAAGGGCAACTTGAAGCGGTTGCTCCCCGCGGTCGAGCGCGAGCTGCGGGACGCGCGGGAGCGCCGTGACCGGAAGCGCGCCGAGGCGACGCTGCGCGTGACCCAGGAGCGGCTGCGACAAGTGACCGCCTCCAGCACCGCGGTACTGTACGCCACGAGCGTGCACGGCGAGACGTTCCGGCCGAACTGGGTCAGCGAGAACATCACCCGCATCATGGGCTACGCGGCGGCCGAGGCGCTTGGGCCCACGTGGTGGACGGACCACCTCCATCCGGAAGACCGGGACCCCGTGCTCGCTGCCGTCCCGTCCATCCTGAGCAGGGACCACGTCGCCCTCGAGTACCGCTTCCGTCACAAGGACGGCAGCTATCACTGGATCCACGACGAGGCACGCCTCACCAGAGACACGGGCGGCCGGCCCGTCGAGGTGTTCGGCTCCTGGGTGGACATCACCGAGCGCAAAGCGCTCGAGATGCAGCTGCTGCAGGCGCAGAAGATGGAAGCGGTTGGGCTACTGGCGGGCGGCGTCGCTCACGACTTCAACAACGTCCTGACGGCGATCGCCGGCTACGCGGAGTTGTTGCGGGAGGATCTCCCCGGCGACGACGCGCGCCGCGGCGACCTCGAGGAGATCCTCCGCGCCACAGACCGGGCCGCCACCCTCACCCGCCAGCTGCTCGCCTTCAGCCGCCGGCAGGTACTGGCCCCGCGGGTGCTCGACTTGAACACCGTCGTCGCGAGCGTCGACAACATGCTGCGGCGGTTGATCGGGGCCGACGTGGCGCTCAGGACCGCGCTGGCGTCCGACCTGGGCGCGGTCCGGGCCGACCCGGGGCAGCTGGAGCAGGTGATCATGAACCTGGTCGTGAACGCTCGCGACGCGATGCCGCGGGGCGGCAAGCTCACCATCGAAACGGCGAACGCCGAGCTCGACGAGAGCTACGCACTCGAGCACCCTGCCGTGGTGGCCGGTCCCTTTGTGATGCTCGCCGTCTCGGACTCGGGCGTGGGCATGGACGCCGCCACGCAGGCCAGGATCTTCGAGCCGTTCTTCACCACGAAGGAGAAGGGCAAGGGCACGGGGCTCGGGCTCGCGACGGTGTACGGCATCGTGAAGCAGAGCGGCGGGAACATCTGGCTCTATTCCGAGCCGGGCCGGGGGACGACGTTCAAGATCTACCTGCCCCGCGTCGATCAGCCACTCGAGCTCCCCGCCCCCACGCCGGCCGCCCGCGAAACGCCCCGTGGCACCGAGACGGTGCTGCTGGTCGAGGACGACGAGGCCGTCCGCACGCTCGCGCGGAAGATGCTGGCCTCCCACGGCTACACCGTCCTGGCGGCGCCCAGCGGAGCCGACGCCCTCGAGCTGGCGGCGAGCCACGCCGGGCCGATCCACCTCCTCGTCACGGACGTCGTGCTTCCGGGGATGAGCGGCCGGGAGCTCGCGGCCCGCTTCCAGTCCGTGCGGCCCGGCTTGAAGGTGCTCTACACGTCCGGCTACACCGACGAGGCCGTCGTGCACCACGGCGTGCTCGATCCGGGGATCGCCTTCCTCCAGAAGCCGTTCACCTCGGGAGCGCTGGCCCGCAAGGTGCGCGAGACCCTCGACAGCGGTTGAGCGGCCCCGGCTAGATTTGTCGCATGGACCCGACCCACGAAGTCGAGATCCTGCTGGTCGAGGACAATCCGACGGACATCGAGCTCACCCTGCGGGCGCTGACGTCCCGCCACCTGGCCAACCAGCTCTTCGTCTGCCGGGACGGCGCCGAGGCGATCGATTTCTTCTTCGGGAACGCGCCCAACGCCCTGCGCGACATCGGCGTGACGCCGAGAGTGATCCTGCTCGACCTGAACCTCCCCAAGGTGGACGGCCTCGAGGTGCTGCGCCGCCTCAAGGGCGACGAGCGCACCCGCACCATCCCCGTGGTGGTGTTGACATCCTCCGCTGAGCAACCCGACATCGCCGCCGCCTACCGGTTGGGCGCCAACAGCTACATCGTCAAACCGGTCGACTTCGAGGCCTTCTCGCGCGCCGTCTCCGACCTCGGCCTCTACTGGCTGCTCGTGAACCGGCCGCCGCACTAGCGTCTCGACGACACCATCGTGCGGCACACGAAGCTCGAGCCGAGAGGTCCTGGACGGGCCCGCGACGCCGTGACCGCGGCGCGGGCGCGGGGGGCCTCTGGCGGCGGCCCGCGTCTGCACCTATTCTCGCCGTGAGCCCCGCCCCCCGGAGAGCGCGCCGCCTGTGAGATCCGGAGAACCCCGCCGTCGCAGGGGCCGGAAGGCCGTCCCACCCGCCTCCGGCGGACCACCCCTGCCCACGCCCCCCGCCCCCTCCGCCCGCCCAGGCCCTCCGGCGTCCGGCGAAGCCCTGGCAGCGAGTGAGGAGCGATTCCGGGCCCTGGTTGAGCACTCGACCGAGGTCATCACGCTGCTCGGGCCCGACGGCACCGTGCTCTACGCCAGCCAGTCGGCGCAGCCGGTCCTGGGTTACGCGTACCAGGAGAACATCGGGCGCAAGGCGTTCGAGCTCATTCACCCCGACGACGTGGCCGCGGCGCAGACGTTCCTGCGGCAGGTCGCCGAGCGACCGGGCGAGCCGCAGCGCACGGAGCTGCGCGCCCGCCACAAGAACGGCTCCTGGCGCGACCTCGAAGCCGTGGCGGTGAACCGCCTCCGGGAGCCCGCCATTGCCGCGATCGTGGTGACGTACCGCGACGTCACGGAGCGACGCCGCGCGGACCGCATCCAGCGCGCGACCTACCGCATCTCCGAGGCGGCCCATCGCGCCGAGACGCTCCACGAGCTGTTCCGCGCGATCCACGAGATCGTGGGTGGGCTGATGCCGGCCAACAACTTCTACATCGCGCTGTACGACCCGGAGAGCGACATCATCAGCTTCCCGTATTTCGTCGACCAGTACGACAGCGACTTCCCCCCGAAACGGCCCGGCAAGGGGCTGACCGAATACGTGCTCCGGACCGGGGCGCCGCTGCTCGTCACCCCCGAGGTGCACCGCGAGCTGGAGCAGCGGGGATATGTGGAGCTGATCGGCGCGCCCTCGATCGACTGGCTCGGCGTGCCGCTCACGATCGGGGACAACACGATCGGCGTGCTGGTGGCCCAGAGCTACGCCGAGGGCGTCCGCTACGGGGAGACGGACAAGTCGATCCTCCAGTTCGTCTCGGCCCAGGTCGCGATGGCGATCGACCGCAAGCGCGGCGAGGAGCGGCTCAGAGACAGCGAGAACCGCTACCGCTTGCTGTTCGAGTCCAACCCCGAGGCGATGTGGGTCTACGACGTCGAGACGCTGCGCTTCCTCGCGGTCAACGAGGCGGCCGTGCGCCACTACGGCTACTCGCGCCAGGAGTTCCTCGCGCTGACGATCCGGGACATCCGCCCCTCGGAAGAGCAGGAGCGGCTCGAGGCAGCCCTGCAGCACGCGGCGACGGGCGCCGCGACCCACGTCGACGCCCGCCATCGCAAGAAGGACGGGACGTTCATCCAGGTCGAGGTGTCCGCGGATTCCATCGACTTCGACGGACGGCCGGCCCGGCTGGTGCTCGCGAAGGACGTCACCGGCCGGCGTCGCCTGGAAGAGCAACTCCGCCAGGCGCAGAAGATGGAAGCCGTCGGGCAGCTCGCGGGCGGCGTGGCGCACGACTTCAACAACCTGCTCACGGCGATCCTGGGCTACTGCCAGTTGTTGTTGCAGCAGCTCTCCCCGGATGCCCCCGCGCGCGAGGACGTGTTCGAGATCCGCCGCGCCGGCGAGCGGGCGGCGTCGCTCACGCAGCAGCTCCTCGCCTTCAGCCGCAAGCAGGTGCTGCAGGCGCAGGTGCTCGACGTCAACGCCGTAGTCGCGGACATGGAGAAGATGCTGCGGCGGGTGATCGGCGAGGACATCGATTTCGTCACGGTGCTGCGCCACGGGGTCGGCAGGGTCAAGGCCGACCCGGGGCAGCTGGAGCAGGTGATCATCAACCTGGCCGTCAACTCCCGCGACGCCATGCCGCAGGGCGGGCGCCTCACCATCGAGACGGCGAACGCCGCCGTGGACGAAGTGGGCGGACCCGGCCAGGTCCCGGGCCGCTACGTCCTGATCTCGATCACCGATACCGGCGCCGGGATGGACGCGGAGACCAAGTCCCACCTGTTCGAGCCGTTCTTCACGACCAAGCCGGTCGGCAAGGGCACGGGGCTCGGCCTCGCCACCGTGTACGGCATCGTGAAGCAGTTCGGGGGCTACATCTGGGTCGACTCGGAGCCGCAGGGCGGCACGACGTTCCGGATCTACCTGCCGGAGGTCCAGGAGGCCGCGCCGCAGCCCGGCGCGGCGGTGGCGAGCGTGGCCGGCGACGGCTCGGAGACCGTCCTGCTCGTGGAGGACGAAGCCATGGTCCGGACGCTCGCCCGCAAGGCGCTGGAAGCCCACGGCTACCAGGTGCTCGAGGCGGGGGCCGCCCCGGCGGCGCTCGAGCTGAGCGAGCGCCACGTCGGACCCATCAACCTGCTCCTCACGGACGTGGTGATGCCGGGGATGAGCGGGCGGGAGCTCGCGCACCGGCTGCTCCAGGGGCGCGGCACGCTCCGGGTGCTCTTCATGTCCGGCTACACCGACGACGCCGTGCTGCGCCATGGTGTGCTGGAAGAGGGGATGGCCTACCTGCAGAAGCCGTTTACGCCCGATAAGCTGGCGCGCAAAGTCAGGGAGGTGCTCGACGGGAAATAACATGGGCGTGGGGAGTGGGGAGTGGTTCTATCCGGTGCGCACCGACCTACCGGATTGCACCGTCAGGTACCACTCCCCACTCCCCACGCCCTTTTAGGTATTCGCGTCGAGCAGCTCCCGGACCTTGTTCAGCAGGTCGTTCGGCGTCCAGGGCTTGAACAAGAAGGGTAGCGACGGATCGAGCGGGGCGCGACCGCTGCGATCGCCGTCCGAGTAGCCGCTCGCGAACAAGAAGGGCATCGCCCGGCCCTCGCGCCGCGCCTGGTCGTGCAGCGCGCGACCGCCGAGCCGCGGCATCACCAGGTCCGAGACGACGAGCCGGATCCCCTCCCCTTGCTGGCGCAGCACGTCGAGGGCTTCCTGCCCGTCGGCCGCCGTCAGCACCTGGTAGCCCGCGTCCTCCAGCACCCGCTTGGTCGCCCGCCGCAGCTGGTCGTCGTCCTCCACCAGCAGAATGGTCTCGGACCCGCCACGCGCCTGCTGCGGTCCCGAGGTTCGCTGGAGCGGCGTCGCGGCGACCTCGGCCGCGGGGAAGTACACACGCACCCGGGTGCCTTTGCCGGGCTCGCTGTCCACCTCGATCGAGCCACCGTGTTGCCGCACCAACCCGTACACCGTGGCGAGGCCGAGCCCCGTGCCCCTGCCGACCGGCTTCGTCGTGAAGAACGGCTCGAAGATGCGCTGCCTCGTTTGCTCGTCCATCCCGACACCCGTGTCCTCTACCGCGAGGCACACGAAGTCGCCGTCGTGCGTGGCGCCACCGCTGGCGCGCTGTTCGTCCGTCAGGTGCACGCGCCGGGTCTCGATCCGCAACACCCCGCCGTTCGGCATCGCGTCCCGGGCGTTGGTGACGAGGTTGAAGAGGATCTGCTCGGTGGCGTGCAGGTCGGCGCGTACCTCAGGCAGCCCCTCATCTCCGGCGGTGACGATCTCGACGTCCGCCGGCAGGATGCGCCGCAGCATCCCCGAGAGATCCGCCAGCACGCCGCTCAGGTCGACCGCGGTGAGGTTGAGGCTCGAGCGCCGCGCGAAGCCCAGCAGCTCTTTCACCATCACGCGTCCCCGCAGCGCAGCCGAGATCACGTCCCGCAGGTCGGCCTGCGCGTCCGAGCGGTCCGTCGGGAGCGCCCGCGCGATCAGCTCGGCGTTGGCGAGAATGATGGTGAGCAGATTATTGAAGTCGTGGGCGATGCCGCCCGTGAGCTGGCCGATCGCCTCCATCTTCTGCGACTGGCGCAGCTGCTCCTCCAAGGCGCGCCGCTCGGTCACGTCCTCCGCCAGCGTCTCGAAGCAATCGATCGAGCCGTCGCGCCGCCGCACCGCCCGGCCGCTCAGCCGCACGAGGATCTTCCTGCCGTCCCAGCGCTTCCAGGTGACGTCGACGCCTTGCACCGCGTCGCTGTGGTCGAACCGCGCGATCACCTGGGGGCGCTCCGCCGGGTCCGCGTACACGTCGCGGGCCATGTCCACGGCCAGCAGTGCGTCCTCCGACGGGTACCCGAGCAGCTTCACGAGCGCCGGATTCACGGCGAGGAAGCGCCCCTCGGGGGAGGAGCGGTAGATGCCATAGGTGGCGTGTTGCACCAGCGCGCGGCTGCTCTCCTCCGAGCGGCGCAGCGCCTCCTCGGCCTTGCGGCGCTCCGTGATGTCGGTGCCCACGCCGATCACACCCGCCACGCTCCCATCTCGGTCGCGGATCGGCGTATAGGAGGCCTCGAACACGATGCCGTACACCTCGACCACCGATGAGAACGCCTCGCCCGCGAGGGCCCGCCGCACATCGGCGAGCGCCTGGGGTAGGTCCGCGTACAGCTGGAACACCGACTGCCCGACGAGCTGCCCCGGGCGCACGCCGAGCGCGTCGAGCCCCCGCCCCTCGGCCAGCGTGAACGTGCCGTTCCGGTCAAACGAGAAAAGGACGAGCGGCGCGCCCGCGATCACCGTGCGCAGACGCTCCTTGCTTTCCCGCAGCGCCCGATCCTGGCGGTTGCGCTCGGTCACATCGCGGCTGTTCACGATCAAGCGCGCCCTCCCGTCCGGCCCCACCCGTGCCTGCCCGATCGCCTCGAGCGCGCGCCACCCGCCGTTGCGGTGGCGGAACCGGAACGCCTCCATCTGTGCCGCCGCGGGATCCTTGATCGCCCGGGCCAGCGCTTCGGCGACGACCGGTAAGTCATCCGGGTGCACGAACTGGAATGCGTTGCGCTGCAACAGCTCGCCCGGACGGTAGCCGAGCAGTCGCTCCACGGAGGGACTCGCGTACTGGAAGGTGCCGTCTTCCCCGACGACCGTCACGATGTCGAGGGCGTTCTCGATGAGCGAGCGAAAATGCTCTTCGCTGCGCCGCAGCGCTTCCTCGGCGGTGGCGCGGTCGATCGCGGTGGCGAGCACGCTCGCCGCCGCCTGCAGGAAGTGGACGTCGTGGCTCGTGAAGGCGCGCCGCCGCGCGCTGTGCGCGCCGAGGATGCCGAACGGCCGCTCCTTGCCGTGGATGATGACGCTCAGTCCGCTCACCACACCGTGCACGTCGAGGAGGGGCGCCGAGCCGAAGCGCGTTTCGGCCGCGAGATCCTCCACCACCACGGCGCCGGGCGAACGGAGCACGTACCCTGCGTGCGTGTCGGGCGTCGCCGGCACCACGGTCCGCCCGACGCTCCCCTCCCGCCACCCCACCCCGGCCCGCAACACCAGGGTGCGGCTCGGCGCGCGCAGCTCGAGCACGCACGAAAAATCGACCTCGAGCACCCGGGCCACGAGGGCGACCGCGGCGTCGATCAGCTCCGAGACCGGCGCCCCGGCCAGCGCCTGCTGGCCGAGATGCGCCACCGCCTCCTGCTGATGCGCCGTCGCGCGGAGCGTCTCTTCCGTGCGGGTGAGCTCGACGAGGCGGTCGTCGTCGTCGGGTCGGACGATCTTGATGCCTTTGGGACTCACGGCCGGGTGCGGCCTCCAGAGCTGGACTGGAAAGGAACGCCCAAGATAAGGCGGCCCAACGATCACGCCTCCATGCTGCGAGCGCCGCAGGGCGCACCACGCGCCACGTGTGCGCTCCGTCACAGCGACGGAACACCTTATCGCAAAACGAGTTACCATATTGCCCAGGGATTCGGTTCCGGTATCTTAGAGGGCCATGGAACAACTGCTTGTGCTGCGCGACCTGGCGGTCATCTTCGGGGCTTCGCTGGTCGTCGTCCTCGTCTTCCACCGCCTGCGTCTGCCGGCCCTCCCTGGGTTCATCGTGGCGGGCGTGGTGCTCGGGCCCAACGCGCTCGGCTTGATCCCCGACGTGCATCGGGTCGAGGGCCTCGCCGAAGTGGGCGTGATCCTGCTCCTCTTCACGATCGGGATCGAGTTCTCGCTCAGCAGGCTCCGAGAGATGGGGCGCCAGGTCGTCGTCGCCGGCGCGTGCCAAGTGGGGCTCACCGTGGCCGCCACCGGGGCCGCCGCCGCAGCCGGGACGACGCGATGGCAGGTGGCCCTGTTCCTTGGTTTCCTGGCCGCACTGTCCAGCACCGCAATCGTCCTGAAGCTGCTGACCGAAAAGGGGGACATCGACACCCCCCACGGCAGGCTCGCCACGGGCGTCCTGATCTTCCAGGACCTGTGCGTCGTGCCCATGATGCTCGCGCTGCCGTTCCTCGCGGGACGCGCCGCCGGGAGCGCCGCCGGGCTCGTCGTAGCCTTCGGCAAGGCGGCACTCGTCGTGGTGGGGGTGCTGGTCGCCGCCCGTACGGTCGTGCCGCGCGTCCTCGCCGAGATCCTGAAGACCCGGAGCCGCGAGTTATTCCTCATCGCGATCATTCTCGTCGGCACGCTCACCGCGCTCGGCACCGAGGCGGTGGGGGCGTCGCTCGCGCTGGGGGCGTTCCTCGCCGGCCTCGTCATCTCGGAGTCCGACTACGCCCACCAAGCCATGGCGGAGCTCTTGCCCTTCCGCGACATCTTCATCTCGCTCTTCTTCGTGGCGGTCGGGATGCTGGTCCAGCTCGACGTCGTCCTCCAGCACCCCGCGCTCACCTTCGCCGGCGTGGCGGTGCTCCTGTCCGGCAAGACCCTCACCGCCGCTGTCGGCCCGGCGCTGCTGGGTTACTCGGCGCGGGTGGCCCTGCTGGCGGGGCTCGCCGTGTCGCAAATCGGCGAGTTCTCGTTCGTCCTCGCCCGGGAGGGCCGGGCCGCGGGCCTGCTCCCCGGAGCCTTGTACCAGAGTTTCCTCGCGGTCGCGGTGTTCACCATGATCCTGACGCCGTTCCTGCTCCAAGGAGGGCCGGCCCTGCTCGACCGCCTGGACCGCGTCATCCGCCTCGACCGCGTGCTCCCGGGACTGCGCCCACAAGAGGTGGCCCCCGCGACCGAGCCCCTGGCGGATCACGTCGTCATCGCCGGTCTGGGACTGAACGGCCGCAATCTGGCGGCGGCGCTGCGGGCGATTCGCGTGCCCTACCTGATCGTGGAGCTCAACCCGCAGACGGTGCGGCACGCGCGCGCTCAGGGCGAGCCGGCGTTCTACGGCGACGCCACGCGTGAGGAGATCTTGCGCGCGCTCGGCGTGGACCGCGCCCGGCTCTTCGTCGTCGCGATCTCCGACCCCGCCGCCACTCGGCGCATGGTACGGGTCGCCCGCGGGCTCAATCCCACGGTCCACATCATCGCGCGCACCCGCTACGTCGTCGAGATCCCCGAGCTCGCCCGCCTGGGGGCGAACGTCGTGATCCCCGAGGAGTTCGAGACCTCGATCGAGATCTTCACCCGCGTGCTCGCGCACTACCAGGTACCACAGGGCGACATCGACACCCTCGTGACGAGGATCCGCGCATCACACTATCAGGCGCTGCGCACGCAGGGCCCGCTGCAGCTCGAGCAGCTCCCCGCCCTCAGCGGCCTCCCGCAGATGAGTGCGGAGCGGGTGCTGCTGCCGCCGGGGGCCAAGGCCGTCGGCAGGAGTCTCGCGGCAACGCGCCTGCGCACCCGGACCGGAGCCCTCGTCCTCAGCATCCGCCGCGCCGACCAAGACATCCCCACTCCCGACCCACGCCTGCCCCTGGCCGCCGGCGACGAGCTGTCCATCGTGGGTCAGCCGCACCAGCTGCGCGCCGCACGCGAGCTCCTCGTCGGTCAGCCCGCCGAACCAGGTCAAGCGTCACGCAGCTGATGGTCACACGCACCGAATGTAAGCCGAAAACATAGCAAAATTAGGGGTTTTCTCGCGAGTGTGCGCTCACTTATGAGTGGAAGTATCTTCCACAAATGGCGTTAACGTGGCACAAGTCCCATGGATTGCAGCTAACTGATTTACAGGCAGCATCTTACAAACTGCTACTTGTGGTCCAAACCATACCCGGGGGTAGATTTGCCCATGCCCTTACCCCCCCTGTATGGCCACGAGGGGACTCGGAACCGGCTGGCAGGCGCCCTCGCCTCCGGCCGGTTGCCGCAAGGGTTGCTCTTTGAGGGGCCCCGGGGAGTCGGGAAACAACGGCTGGCGCTATGGCTGGGCCAAGCACTGTTGTGCGAGCGCAACAGGGGCCGGGGCCAACAGGAGGGATGCGGTGACTGTCGGCCTTGCCGACTGGTCCTCACGCTCTCGCATCCCGACCTGCACTGGTTCGTCCCGGTCGAGCTCGAAAGACGGGCCGCCGACGCGGACAAGCAGGTCGAGCTAGCCGAGGAGGCGCTGGGCGAGGTACTGGCCGCCCGCCGCGAGCGACCCCTGTACGAACCGCCGTCCGGGATGGCGAGCCATGGCATCGCCTCGGTGCGGTTGCTCTTGAGAAAGCTCGCCCTCACTCCGGTGATGGGGCCGCGCAAGGTGTTCGTGATCGGGGACGCCGAGCGCCTGGTAGCGCAGACGGGGGCCGAGGCGGCCGCGAACGCCCTGCTGAAGGCGCTCGAAGAGCCACCCGCGGACAGTGTGTTCGTGCTCACGACGGCGGAGCCCGACGCGCTGCTGGCGACAATCCGGTCTCGCGTCGTGCGAGTACGTGTGGCAAGGCTGGCCGACAGCGTCGTGACAGCATTCGCGCAGCGTGAGCTCGGCCTAGTTAAGGAACCGTCGCTATCGCAAAGAGTTACGGCGGCTGAGGGGTGCATCGGCAGGCTCCTTGCGGATGGGGGGGTGGAACGCGGAGAGGGGGGCGAGCGGTTCCTGCATGCGGTGCGGAGCGGCCCAGTAGGGCGCCTCAGCTTCGCGCTCGGTCTCCAGCCGTTTCAGGCACGGGGCGCATTCACCGCGATGCTGGATGAGCTGCTCGCTCGGTTGCGCAGTGAAGCACGGGCGGGGAAGGACTCGGGGAAAGTCGTGTCCGCCATCGCTCGGGTGCTCGACGCGCGGGAGCTGGCGCAGGGCAATGTGAACCCGCAGCTCGTGGCCGCCGTACTGGGCGAGGATCTAGGGTCGCCCCGATGAAGCTGTCGCACCTCGACGCGGCGGGCCGGGCTCGGATGGTGGACGTCGCCGACAAGGCCATCACGGTCCGCACGGCGACGGCGGAGGGCGCGATCAGGATGTCGGCCGAAGCCTACCGCCTCGTGACGGAGCAGGCGGTGGTCAAGGGCGACGTTCTCGCGGTGAGCCAGGTCGCAGGTACGATGGCGGCGAAGCGCACAGCGGAACTGATCCCGCTGTGCCACCCTGTAGGGCTCGACCATGTGGAGGTCGAGGCGACGCTGGACGAGACCTTGCCGGGAGTCCGAGTACGGGCTGCCGCCAAGGCGGTGGGACGGACGGGCGTGGAGATGGAGGCGCTGTCGGCGGTATCCGTCGCGCTGCTCACCGTCTACGACATGGTGAAGGCTGTCGACCGGGGAATGGAGATCCTCTCCGTGCGGCTGCTCGAGAAGACTGGCGGGACTCGCGGGGATTGGCGGCGGAACGCCACCCGCGATGATTGACCGGCGCTTGACCCTAGGCCGCGAGTTTCTGGCGGTGCCGGACGGGACCAGACACGAGAGGGTTATGACAACGACAACCCGGAAATTGATGCTGCAGGGCGGCGGGATCCTCCTCGGGGCGCTCGTGGTGAGCAGCCTGGGCGGGTGGGCCCGGCGCGCCACGGCCGACGATCAGCCGGTCCCCGTCACGGCGCCGGTGTTGGGCGAGCTGCGTTCGCTCACACAGGAGCTCGAAGCCGCCAAGGGCGAGCTCGCCGTCGCCAAGCTGCAGCTCGAGCGGGCGGACGCGATCATCGAGTACTCGAGCCGCTACGGCGTTCCCGCCGATCTCGCGGCCGCGACCTACGACATCGCGCTCGCCGAAGGGGTGGACCCGGTCCTGGCCTTCCGGCTGGTGCGGGTCGAGTCGGGGTTCAACCCCCGCGCCAAGAGCCGCGAGGGCGCCCTCGGACTGACGCAGGTGCTCCCGAGCACCGCGCGTCTGTACGAGCCTGGTCTCACGACGAGCCAACTGTACGAGCGCGACACCAACCTGCGGCTCGGGTTCCGCTACCTGCACGATCTGCTGGAGCGCTACAGCGGGCGGCTGGACCTGGCGCTTCTCGCCTACAACCGCGGACCGGGCCGGGTGACGGAGCTGCTCAACTCGGGCAGGAATCCCGAGAACGGCTATGCGGCGACGCTCATGAAGGGCTACCGACGCAAGGGATAAGAGGCACCAGCCGTAAGTCCTAAGGCTTGCCTGAAGAAACCGAGGTGGCCGAGGAGACGTCGTCCCGGCCACCTACTTCGGCGGAATCCTCAAGATATCCCCCGCCCGCAGCATCGAGCCCATCGTGAGACCGTTGTAATTCAACAGCGCCGTCAACCCGACGCCGTAGCGACGCGCGATCGTGCTCGCCGTCTCGCCACGCTGCACGCGGTGGGTCGCGAGCGGCTCCCCGTCTCCACCCGCCCCGTTTGCGGGAGCCAGCCGTGCGCCTCCCCCAGCCGCCCCCCCCCGGGAAATCCGCCGATAGGTGTGCTCCGGCGGCACTGACCAGGCGGAGAGCGGCACCACGCGCCCGCTCATCGGCACGATGATGCGCTGGCCCACGCGCAGCGCGTGAGGCCGGAGGGTCGGGTTCGCGCTCTGGAGCAGCGCCACGCTCACGCGGTAGCGGCGCGCGATGTCCGACAGCGTCTGACCGCGGCCCACATAGTGGTCCACGAAGGTGATGCGGTCGGTGGCGGGAAGGCTGTCGAACCGCATGGCCGCCAGCGTCCCCCGCCCACGCGGCACGCGCACGACCACGCTCCGGGCCGGCGGCGTGATCCCGCGGACGAACTGCGGGTTCAACTCGAGCATCGTCGCCACCGTCGTGTCCGCGAGCCGCGCGATCACGTCGAGTCCGGTCGCGTCGGGGATGGTGATCTCGTCGAACACGAGCGGGGGCGCCGGGCTCACGTCGTCGAAGCCATAGCGGCCCGGCTGTTTGGCGATGAGCGATGCCGCGATCAGCTTCGGCACATAGTCCCGGGTCTCGCGCCGCAGGTAGCGCCGATCGGACAGCTGGAAGAACGTGTGGTCGCCCACCGAATCCGGCTCGCCCGGCAGCCGCCCGATGCCTCGCTCCACCCGCCCCACGCCCGCGTTGTACGCGGCCGCCGCGAGGTAGACGCTCCCCAGGCGCTCCCGCAGGTCGGCGAGGTAGTTGATCGCCGCGTCGGTCGCCCGGAACGGGTCGCGCCGCTCGTCCACCCAGGGATCCACCGTGAGACCATACAGCCGCGCCGTGCCGGCGATGAACTGCCACATGCCCACGGCCCGCGCGCGGCTGACGGCGGTGTTGGAGAGCCCGCTCTCGATCAGCGTCAGGTAGACGAGGTCCTCCGGAAGCCCCTTGGCCCGCAGGCGCTCGCGGATCATCCCCTCGTAACGGCCCAGCCGCTGCAGCCAGATCTCGAAGCGATCCCGCGCATCGACCTGGAAGAACTCGAGGTATTCGAGCACCCTGCGATTCGCGGCGAAGCTCGTGACGTCGATGTCGAAACGCGGTGCCGCCACCTCCCCTCCCACGACCGCCCGCCCCTCGGGCCCGAACAGCCGGACGGCCTCCCGCTCGACGTCCTCCCCGCGGACCGCCGCGACCCCTTGGGCCGCGGCGGCCGGCCGCGAGGTGAGGCTGTCGGCGTGCCGTCCCCGCGGTGCGTGCAGGCTGTCGAGGACCGCCTGGTCGGCCGCCGAGTCCCCGGCCTGGCGGGCCACGACCGCCCCGAGGGAGTCCACGGTCACGGTCGGCCCGGAATCGGCGGGTGCCACCGGCAGGATGCTCGTAGCGACCGGGCCCGCACGACCGCCGCAGGCGGAGCCGAGCAGGAGCAACGCGGAAAGCGGGACTATGGTCCTCTGGCGCATCACCGGGTCGCGAAGAAGTTGCCGAGGAGGCGGTTCGTGGCGTTGAGCACGGCGAGCGCCGCCCCGCGGGGCGGATCGGTCTCGGTCAGATAGGAGCCCACGAGCCGGGAGGCCTTGGCCGCTTGCCGGGCCGAGAGAGAGACGATCACCACTGTCGCGTCGAAGGCTCGCACCGCTTTCACCCCCAGGAGCTCGAAGCCCATCTCCGGCTGCACCACGCGCTCGAGCGCCTGCACGCAGGCGTGGGCCGAGCAGCGCAGCTCACCGGCCTGCGAGGTGACCCCGTCGGCCTCGCCCACGAACTGGCGGCCGTCGGCCCAGGCGAGCACCACCTTCGAGCGGCAGCGCCCGCTGGCGAGCCGCTGAAACAGGAAGTCCTTGAAGCGCAACCGCTCACCACTGGGCGCGCCTCCGATCGGGGCCACCACGTCAGTCGAACCGCACTTCGATCTGCTGTTTCGCGGTCGCGTCCTGCGGCGCCTCGACCACGTCCACCTCGAGTCGCGGGCGGTCGTGCGCGTCCCGTTCGGCCGACACCACGAGAATCAGGCCGCTCTCGAGCTCCACCTTGAGCTGTCGCAGATCCGAGCGCACCGTCACCTCCCGGACCGCCTCTCCGCGCAGCCGGGCCACTGCCCCGACGACCCGCCGCAAGTCCTGGAGGTCGATCGTGCTCACGCAAGCCGCTGGCTGAGGAGCTGGGACAGCGCGGCGTCAGGAATCCGCTCCGCCTGGATGAACAGGGAGGATTTCGAGGTGGCCTCCAACGGATACGGCGTCCAAAACGCCCGTTTCCCCGCCCCCGCCCCCGCCTCCACCCCCACCCCCTGCCCCCCGGCCGCCGCCCGAAACGACAGCACCAGCTGCCACGCATCCGTGTTTGCGGGTCGCTCCGCGAGGGCGTCCACGTGCCAAACTTGGTCGCCTAGGGCGATGACTCTCCATGGCATAGGTCACCTCGCCGCAAACAAGGGAGGCCCAATATGGGTCTAACCCTAAGTCCGGTCAATAGTTGAACACGCAGTCAGGGCCGGAGCAGCCCCACGGCCCGGGCGTCCCGAGCCGTGTCCACGTCCCGCAGCGGCCGCAGCAGGTGGCAGGAGAGCCCGAGAGCGTCGGCCCGCGTCCGGGTCTGCGCGGCTACGCTCCCCGTGGACCAGGAGATTCCCCGAAACAGCGCCGCATGGGGCGCGGCGAGGCCGATGAGGTAATAGCCGCCGTCCAGCGCCGGCCCCAGCACCATGTCACGCCGCCCCAGCGCCGTGAACGCCTGGTGGATGAGGTGACGACTCACGCCAGGACAGTCGGTGCCGATGATCACGACCCGTCTCGCGCCGTCCGCAAAGTGGCGCGCGAAGGCGTGGGTGAGCCGCGCGCTCAGGTCACGGCCCACCTGAGGGCGGAACTCGAGGTGGGCCACGCGGTCGAGCCACTCCCGCACGTACGCCGCCTCCTCCGGCGGCGTGAACCAGAGCACCGAGCGGTGACTCGACCCCGCCGTGGCGGCCACGATCTTGATCCCCATCTGCCAGTAGACCTCCGCGGCAGCCGAGGGACCGACGTCGTCGGCCAGTCGCGTCTTCACCCGACCGGGGATCGGAGCCTTGGCGAAGATGCCGAGGATGCGCACGCTACCGAGTGGGCGATCGAGAGGCGGGGACAGGGGACGGCTCGGCACGGCGCAGGCGCGCCAGGCGTCGAGGCGAGACACCGGCGAGATAGAGGGAGATCAAGAGCGTGTGGTGGAGCCAGGTCTTGATCACGCCGCGCTCTCGGTATCGCCTGCCGGAGGTGAGGAGCGCGGCGGGGAGCGTGCGAATCGTCACTCCACGACGCTTCAGGCAACGGATCATTGCGACGTCCTCCATGATGGGAATATCGGGGAACCCGCCGGCCGATTGAAATAGCTCCCGCCGCACGAGCAGCCCCTGGTCGCCGTAGGAGAGCCCGAACAACGCCTGCCGCAGGCGCTGGCCGCGCTCGATGAAGCCCTTCGCGGGCGGCTCGAGATCGACGGCGAACCGAAAGACGGCGGCCTGGAGGTCGGCCTCGTCGACCAACGCGGAGAGCAGGGCCCGCCGCGCGAGGGGCGGGAGCCGGCAGTCGGCGTGGAGGAACAGGAGCCACTGGCCCCGCGCCGCCTCGGCCCCCGCGTTGAGCTGGCGGGCTCGCCCGCGCGTCGCCGCGATCGCCCGGGCTCCCGCCGCCTGCGCCACGGCGGGCGTGCCGTCGCTGGAGCCGCCGTCCGCCACCACGATGTCGAGCGGAACCACGACGCGCCGCAGGTCGTCGAGCAGCGGCTGGAGGCGGGCCGCTTCGTCGAGCGTCGGGACCACGACGCCGATCACGGGCGCTCGGCCGCCGTGTCGTTCAGGGTCCAATCGTAGTCGAAGTACTCGATGCGCACGTCCGGGCGCAGCACCTCCGCCGCGGAGTAGGCCAGCAGATAGCGGAAGAAGAACCGCTTGACGCCCGCCGGTCCGCCGAAGTCGCCGCCGTACCAGTCGAGCACCTTGTTCACCCACAGCGTGGGGCGCGGGGCGAGCTCGAGCCGGAACTGGCGGGGGTCGTCCACGAAGCGTTGTACGGCGGCGTCGAGCTGCGCGTCCAGGCCCTCGGGGGCGTAGGCCTCGGTAGCGAGCGCCGGGCAGGAACGCGCGGCGCAATTCACGGCAAAATGGATCCGCGGCTCCCCCATCGGCCGGATGATCCCGTGCTCGATGTCGTCCTGGGAGCGCGCCGCGCCCGCGACGCGGCAGTGCTTCGCCGTGAACGCTCCGGGAATGCGCCTGACGGAGCGGATCGGGTAGCGCCCGATCACGCGCTCGAGCATGCAGGCGTTGTACGCGTTGATCCAGAAGGCGAGCCGCGTTGTCGGCGGCGCGGCGGCGAGCACGCCCGAGTCCGTCGCGGCGAGCTTATCGAGGTACGCGCGGAGCCGCGCGGAGTCGCGCCCCAGCGCGGCGTAGTCCACCCGACCCTCCCGCACGTAGTCCCGCAAGATCGCCGTGAAAGCCGCATGGTCAGGAATCGCCTGGGCGCCCGCCGCCCGCGGCACCAGCAGGGCGAAAGCCAGCGGGAGCCACCCGAGGCGCCGCGCGACCGTCGGCACCAGGCTCGCGAGCACCAGCGCGAGCAGAGCGACCGAGAGGCGCGCGATCTTCGTCAGCGCCTCTTCGTGGGACACGCCCGCCGAGAGCAGCGCGTCCGCGAAGTAGGTGTAGATGAGCGTCGCCGGCAGGATCCCGATCGCGGTGGCCGCGGCGAAGGTGCGCCACGGCATGGCCGTGAGGCCGGCGGCGATGTTCAAGAGGTTGAAGGGAACGACCGGGATCAAGCGCAAGCGCAACAGCCACGCGAACCCCTGCTCCGCGCTCACGCGGTCGAGCGCCCGGAGCCGGGAGCCCAGGAAGGCCTGCAGCCCCTCGCGGCCGAGCCGGCGCGTCACCCAGAAGGCGGCGCTCGCGCCCAGGTTCGCGCCGATCGTGTTGAGGACCGCGCCCCACACGAAGCCGAACACGGCCCCGCCCGCGAGCGTGAGCACGGCTCCCGAGAAGTCGAGCGCCGTGGCGACGACGTACAGCGCCACGAACGCGAGCGGCGCCCACCAGGACTGACGCAGCAGCTCGACGAGGCGGCCCGCGCCTTCCACCGTGAACAGCCCCCCCAGCCCCGCGGCGCGCAGACCCAGGACGCCGCCCGCGAGCACCACCACCAGTGCGAGGAGCTTCAAGGCTCCGCGCGCCCGCGAGCTCAGAGCCACCAGCGCACGAGCCGCTGCACCAGGCGGGCGGCCCGGGTCCCCGTGTACTTCTGGCGGTACCAGGCGGCGGCGGTGCGGCTCACGATCTCGCTCATCGTGGGATAGGGGTGGATGAAGCGGGCGAGCCGCGGCAACGGGAGCCCGAGGCGCATCGCGAGCACGAACTCCATGATCAGCTCCCCCGCCCCGCGTCCCACGATCGTGGCGCCGAGGATCCTTCCGTTCGGCCGCGTCACGACCTTGCAGAAGCCGGCTGTCGCGCTTTCCCCCTCCACGATCGCGCGGTCGAGCTCGGCGAAGTCGGAGCGGAACACCTGCGGTCGCTCGCCCGCGGCGGCCGCTTCCTCCACGGTCATCCCGACGCGAGCCACTTCCGGGTCCGTGAACGTCACCCAAGGAACGACCCGGTAGTCCACCGTCATCGGGAAGGGCGTGAGTGCGTTCCGCACGACGACCTTCGCCATGTAGTCGGCGACGTGGGTGAACTGCAGCCCGCCGGTGACGTCACCCGCGGCCCAGATACCCGGCGCCGTGGTGGCCAGGCGGTCGTTCACGCGCACGGCCCCCTGGTCCAGCTCGACGCCCGCACGCCCCGGCTCGGCGTCCCGCGTGTTCGGCGTCCGGCCGGCGGCGACGAAGATCTCGTCGACGGCGATGCGCCGGCCGTCGGCACCGTGGATCGCCTTTTCCTGCCCTTCGCGCGCCACCCGCGTCGCACGGAAGCCCGTGAGCGCGGTGATCCCCTCCCGGCCGAGCTGCTCTCGAACGTAGCGGCCGACCTCCGGATCCTCCCGCGGCAGGAGCTCGGGCAGCAGCTCGAGCACCGTCACCTGCGCGCCCAGGCGCGCGTAGGTCTGGGCGAACTCCAGCCCCACGGGCCCGCCGCCGAGCATGGCGATGCGGGGCGGCAGCGCCGGCTGGTCGAGCGCCGTGACGTGGGTGAGGAAACCGGCCTCCGCGAGCCCCGGGACGGGAGGCGCTGCCGGCACGGAGCCCAGCGCCAGCACGATGCGCTTGGCGCGCAGGGTGCGGCCGTCCACCTCGACCCGCTCGGGCCCGGCGAGCCGCGCGGGGGAGAGCAGCACATCCACGCCCATCGCCCGGAAGCGCTCGGGGTCGTCGTGCCGCGCGACGCGGTCCCGGGCGGACCGCATCCAGGAGACGGCATCCGGCCAGGGGGACGAGGGACGTGGGACGGGGGACGGGGCGTGCGGGGACCCTCCCCCCGTCCCGCGTCCCCAATCCCCCTGTCTTCTCGCGTACGCGATCAGGGCCTTCGAGGGCACGCACCCGGTCCACAGGCAGTCGCCGCCCAGCGCGTCGCGCTCGACCAAGACGGCCTTCGCGCCCAGCGCCGCCGCCCCGGCGGCCGTGACGAGGCCCGCCGTGCCGCCGCCGACGACAATGATGTCGTGCGAATAGTCAGTCACGCTGCGTGACTAACGCCTTGAACCGTTTCGACAGATCTCGGGTGACGGGGCCCGGCACGCCCTTGCCGATCGTGCGGGCATCCAGCTTGGACACGCCCACGATTTCGGCGGCGGTGCCGGTGAGGAAGACCTCGTCCGCGGTGTAGAGGTCGTAGCGGTTGAGGGGCAGCTCCTCGACGGCGTAGTTCGCGTCGCGGGCCAGCTCGATGACCGCGTCGCGCGTGATGCCCTTGAGGATCCCGATGTAGGCGGGGGGGGTCCTGATGGTGCCGTTCATCACGACGAAGAGGTTCATCCCGCTCGCCTCCGCCACGTACCCGCCGGGATCGAGCATGAGCACCTCGTCCACGCCCGCCGCGATCCCCTCGACCTTGGCGAGGATGTGCGCGAGGTAATTGAGCGACTTGATGCGCGGCGAGAGGCTCTCGCGGTGCCCGATCGGCGTCGCGGCGGTGAGGGCGGTGAGCCCCTTGTCGTAGCGGTCGGCGGGCCACAAATGGATCTCGTCCACGATGAGGATGATGGACGGCTTGGGGCACTTGCGCGGATCGAGCCCCAGGTCGCCGGCGCCGCGCGTGACGACGAGGCGGATGTAGGCGTCCTCGAGGCCGCTCTTCCGCACCGCCTCCTCGACGAGGCGGCCCATCGCGTCCTTGGCCATCGGGATCTCGAGCCAGATGCCCTTGGCCGAGGCATAGAGGCGGTCGAGGTGCTGCTGCAGACGGAACACGCGGCGCTTGTAGGCGCGGATGCCTTCGAACACGCCGTCGCCGTACAAGAGCCCGTGGTCGTAGACCGAGACCGTGGCGCTCGCGCCGTCGCGGTACTGTCCGTCGATCCAGATGGTGGGTGGCATGGTCGAGCGAATATAATACGCGGAGGGGTGACGGCTCGGCTACGTACGAATGCAACGGTGTTATTGCCCGGGACCGGAAGCGGCTGGTCACGGGGAGTGGGCAAAAACCATCCGGGGCCCGTGGTTCTCTCACTCTGAAGAGCAGCGAGTCGGGCGCAAACCCGCGATGGCAAACTCCCAGCCCACTCCCCGTGACGCTCGCTCCTGCTCTTGGGCAAGGCCCGTGCCTTAGCCGCGGCCCTCCGAGGCGTCGGGCGTCGGGGCGAATCGCCTCGAACCTGCGACAAAAGTGTGCGCGGATGCGATAGGGTGGGCACGTGACCCGGGCGGGAATCGAACCCGCGGCCTGCGGATTAAAAGTCCGCTGCTCTACCAACTGAGCTACCGGGTCGGACGGGCGAAAGTTCGCGCGTCGCGAAGCGCCGCACAAGCGCGGTTGACCAGCGCGGGCGCGGGCCTAGCTTTCTACCGCCGCATGTCCCCGAGGGTCGCACCCGTGAGCGCCGACACCCCGATCACGCACGTCTCCGACACCGCCCGCTGGGTGGCGATGTACCGCGCGTGGGAGTCCGACCGGCCGGACGCCTTGTTCCACGACCCCTACGCGCGGCGCCTCGCGGGCCCGCAAGGCGAGGCGATCGTGCGGACGATGCCGAAGGCCCGCACCTGGGCTTGGCCGATGGTGGTCCGCACGTGCCTGTTCGACGAGCTGATCCTGCAGGCCATCGAGCGGGACGGCGTCGGGACGGTGCTCAACCTCGCCGCGGGCCTCGACGCGCGTCCCTGGCGGCTGCCGCTGTCGCCGGCGCTGCGCTGGATCGACGTGGACCTGCCCGACATGATCGCCTACAAGAAGCAGCAGATGGCGGGTGAGCGGCCGCGCTGCGCCCTCGAGTACGCCGCGGTCGACCTCGCCGACCGGGCCCGACGGCGCGCGCTGTTCGCCCAGATCGCGGTCGCTGGCCGGCAAGTGCTCGTGGTGACCGAGGGGTTGCTCATCTACCTCGCCGCCGAGGACGTGGGCGGGCTGGCGGATGAC
This sequence comes from Gemmatimonadota bacterium, assembly GCA_003222115.1. Lineage (GTDB taxonomy): Bacteria > Gemmatimonadota > Gemmatimonadetes > Gemmatimonadales > GWC2-71-9 > AG29. The sequence goes on from QHUL01000064.1 coordinate 36,805, forward strand.
CTGCACGCCCATACGGCGCTCCGCTGGTGGCTGATCGACCTCGCGTCTCCCCGCCTGCTGCAGATGATGGCCAAGACGTGGGGGCGCACCCTGGCGGCCGGGAACGCGCCGTTCCGCTTCGCGCCCGCTGAGGGGACGCGCTTCTTCACGGCGCACGGCTGGCGCGAGGCGGAGTTCCGGTCGACGTGGGACGAGTCGCTGCGGCTCAAGCGCACCGTGCCGCTCGCGTGGCTGTGGAACTTCATCGGGCGCTTCTACCCGCGCGCCAAGCGCGAAGAGATGCGCCGCATGTCGGGGACGGTGTTGCTGGAGCGGAGCTGACAGCGGGAACGGGCGGTAGAAGGCGGTAACAGGCGGGAATCCCTACCGCCCATTACCGCCTGTTACCGCCCTTGCCGCCCCTACCGCCCTTCAGTTGAAGATGTACCGCAGTCCAATCTGCATCCGCCAGCGCGACAACAGGCTCGGGTCGTCGATGAACGTCGTCGCGGGTCCGGTGAAGTTGAACACCGGTACCGGCGCGGCGGGGTTGGTCGTATCGAACCGCACCAGCTTGAGCGGCGACGTGGCGGCGGCGCTCGCCACTTTCCGCACCCCCCATGACGAATTCAGCATGTTCAGGAAGTTCAGGATGTCCACACTCAGCTGGAACGTGTGGCGCGTCTCGCCGCCCACCGTGAAGTCCTGCAGAATCCGGAGATCGACATTGCTGTACCACGGGTTCGACTCGCCGAACCGCTCGGCGATCTGCCCGCGGTGCGAGCCGAGGTAGCCGTCCTGGGCGATGAAGGCGTTGAGCGCGTCCCACTGCTGCTGGGGCGTGGTGTTGCTGCCGCAGCCGCTCGCGCAGGTATCGAACTCGATCTCGCTCTGGGTCCGGGGAATGTAGATCAGGTCGTTCCCGCCCTGGCCGTCGCCGTTCACGTCGCCGGAATAGAGGAACGAATAACGGTTGCCCCCCGCGCCCGCGAAGCTGTTCCCCTCGGCGACCTCCACGAACGCCCCGATGTGCGTCTTGAAGGTCGGCGACCACGCCTTGCTGTACGTGGCCGATCCAATGATGCGGTGCCGCTGCCCGAACTCGGAGGGGGCCAGCTCCGGGTTGTTGGGATCGCCCTTCACAGGCTCGTTCTGCCACAGCACGCTCGCGATCTCCGTGGACTTCAGGGCGTTGCGGGCGTCGGTGAAGCTGTACCCGAGGCTCGCCGACAAGCCGGACGCGAAGATCTTGCGCAGCTGGGCGGTGACGTTGATGGAATGCCCCTTGCTCGTGTTGTCGAGCACGTAGATGCCTGCACCATCGGGGGTGAGCTCGCTGCTGCTGGGACCGCCGCCGAATGGACAATCGCCCGCGGTGGTAAACACGCAACCGCCGAAGAACGGCCGGCCGTCGGGCGTGGCGAGTCTTCCCTGGAGCGGCTTGAGATCGGCGTTCCGCATGACGATCGCGTTGAGGTCCTTCGCATACACGAGCTCGAGGGTCCCGAGCAGGCCCCACGGCAGCTGATGATCGATGGCCAAGTCGCTGGTCCACACCTGCGGCCACTTGAAGTTCTGGGCCATGGCGTTGACGTCGAATGACTGCTGCAGGATGGACGAGTCTGCACTGGACCCGGTGGGCCGCACTGGTCCGGTCTGCGTGAAAGGATTATACAGGTTCGGATTGGCGCCCGGGTTGGAGATCACGTTGCCGTACCACACGAACGGGATGCGGCCCGTGAAGATCCCGCTGCCGCCCCGCACCTGGGTGCGGCGATCGCCCGAGACATTCCAGTTGAAGCCGATGCGCGGCGACCACAGGGGGGTCGCACCCGGCAGCTTGCTCTGATCCACGATTGCCGGATCTCGGAATTGGTCCAGCGCCGGCAGCCCGCGCGAGTACGGGTTGTCCACGGGACTGGTGAAGTAGAGCGGGAAATCGACCCGCAGCCCGTACGTGAGGTTGAGCCGCTCCGACGCCGGATACTCATCCTGGAGGTAGACGCCCAGCTGCCCGATGGAAATGTCCTCGCCCTTGTACGGAGTCCCCAACGCCGGGGTGACATAGCTGTTGAAGTCGAGCGGGGTATAGCCGGGGTTGGTCGGGTCGATGCGGGACATGAAGTCGCCCAGCGACGAGAACGTACTCCCGAAGCTCACAGGAGGAGCCGGGAAGAAGAACACGCCGTAGCGGAAGATGTTGAACGAGTTGAAGAACGAGAACGCCTCGAAGTTCGCGCCGACCGTGAGGACATGCTTCCCCCGGAACAGGCTGAAGTTGTTCGTGAGCTGCCACACATCCTGATCCAGGATGTTGTGGATCGAGAACGGCTCGTGGCCGATCGTCGTGTAGGTGACGCTATTATCGCCGACCTCGATCGTCGGGAACGGCTTGCTGAAGGGCTGGCGGAAGTCCCGGAACCGGTTGTAGCTCGCGAAGAAGCGGTTCGCGAAGCCACGCGAGCGGCTGTTCAGCTCCAGCGCGAACGAGTTCAAATGGTTGTTGATCGCGTAGCCCGAGTTGTAGAACGGCAGGCTGGTTGCGTTCGGCCCCCGGCCCGTGTTGTTGAAGCTCAGCACGAAGGGGTGCGGCGGCAGATCGCGCTTCGCCTTGAGGTAGTCCCAGCGGAGCGTCAGGGTGTTGCTCGGGTTGACGTTCCAGTCGAGCTTGGCGATGAGCTTGTCGTTGTCGGTGTGGTGGAGGTATCCCTGATACGGCCCGGGGTCGTACCCGTAGTCGGAGATCATCAGGCTGCGGATCTTGTCCAGGGTGTCGGCGCTCACGCGCGAAACCCCGAGCGGCAATGTCCCGGTGCATGTGGTGGTGCAGGCCACGAAGTCCGACCCGGGGTTGTCGGTCCGCTCGATCTCCCCGTTCACGAAGAAGAACAGCTTGTCGCGGGAGAGCGGTCCGCTGAACGACGCACCCGCTTGGAGGTAACTCAGGCTCGGGGTGGCAACGATCTGGGAGCCGCGCACCGTGTTGCCGAGCAGGTTCTCGTTGCGCCCGAACGTGTAAGCCGAGCCGTGAAATTCGTTGGTGCCGCTCTTCGTCACGGTATTCACGTTGGCGCCGGTGAACCCGCCCTGGCGCACGTCGAACGGCGCCACCGAGACCTGCACCTGCTCGACCGCATCATAGGGCACCGGCTCGGCGGCGGTCTGCCCGCCCGGCGCCGGATCGTCCAGCCCGAAGGGGTTGTTGAAGTACGAGCCGTCCACGGAGATGTTGTTGTACAGCCAGTTTCTCCCCGCGAAGCTGTAGTTGCCATCACTCCGCGGATCGATCCGAATCAGGTCGCGCGTGCTGCGCTTGACCGACGGCAGCAAGGCCACCTTCTGGGGATCGATGAACGTGGCGGCACCGGTGCGCCCCGCGTTGAGCACCTCATCCTTCTGTGCCGCCGCCTCGACCGCCTCCAACTGGATCGCCTGGCCCTGAAGGCGGAAATCGACCTTGAGATCCTGCCCTAGACTGAGGAACAGATTCTCTTCGGTGTGGGCCTTGTAGCCGATGCGGCTGGCGGTGACCCGATACGGGCCGCCGACTCTCATGTTGGGGATGTTGTACGCCCCGCCCGCCCGGGCGACGGCCCGGTACGCCGTGCTGCTCGGAACGTGCACGGCAACGACGTTCGCTTCGGGCAATGGGGCTCCGTCCTGGTCACTCACGGTGCCGCTCATCGCCGCCGTGGTCACGCCTTGCCCCAACAGCATCGCCGGCACGCACAGGAACGCGCACAGCACGAGACTGGTCGCCTTCACACGAGCCTCCCTCGCTTGCGAGTGACGGAAGAGGTCCTGCAACGCACTACGCGTCTCGACACCGGCAGGGGGTTACAAGGGCGTGCCAGAATTAGCACCCGAACGGGAGAGGCGCAAGCAGGCGGTAACCTTCGGGAAAAAGCGCGGGAACGGCCGGTAACGGGCGGGCCTGGACACCGTACCGCTCGTTACCGCCTATTACCGCCCATTACCGCCATGCAAAATCCCGACATCGCCCGCCTGTTCGACGAGGTCGCCGATCTCCTGGAGATCCAGGGTGCCAACCCGTTCCGAGTGCGGGCCTATCGCAACGCGGCGCGGATCGTGCGGGACTACCCGGAGCCCCTGGCCGAGGTCGTGCGCTCGGGCACACACGATCTGACGGAGATCGCGGGCATCGGGGACGACCTGGCCGAGAAGATCACGGCGATCGTGACCACGGGAGAGCTGCCGCTTCGCAGGGAGCTCGCCGCCCAGCTGCCCCCCGGCCTGCTCGACCTGCTGCGCATCCCGGGCCTCGGCCCCAAGCGGGTCAAAGAGCTGCATGACAAACTGCACGTGACTTCTGCCGCCGATCTGGCGGAGGCGGTCGAGGCTGGCAAGGTCGAAGAGCTGAAGGGCTTCGGTCCCAAGATGGTGGAAAAGATCCGGGCCGGGCTCGCCCAGGCCGAGCGGGTCGAGCGGCGGCTGCTGCTCGACGAAGCGGAGGCCCAGGCCACGGCGCTCGTGGCCTATCTGAAGGCGGGCGGGGGCATCCGCGACCTCGAAGTCGCGGGGAGCTACCGGCGGCGCCGCGAGACGGTCGGCGATCTGGACGTCCTGGCCACGTGCGCGGATGGCACGGCCGTAATGAGCCGCTTCGCCGCCTACCCGGACGTCGCCGCGGTGCTGGCCCAGGGCCCGACGCGCGCGACGGTCCGGCTGCGGGGCGGGCTCCAGGTGGACCTGCGGGCCGTGGAGCCGGACGCCTACGGCGCCGCCTTGTTGTACTTCACCGGCTCGAAGGCGCACAACGTCGCGTTGCGGCAGCTGGCACAGGAGAAAGGGCTCAAGCTCAACGAATACGGGCTGTACCGCGGCGAACGCCGGGTGGCGGCGGCGACCGAGGCGGACATTTACCGCGCGCTCGGCCTCGATTGGATCCCCCCGGAGCTGCGCGAGGCGCGCGGCGAAATCGCCCTCGCGCGCGAGCACCGGCTCCCCGCGCTGGTGTCAGTGGACGCGATTCGCGGCGATCTCCAGATGCACACGACCGCGAGCGACGGCCAGGCGACGTTTCGGGTCATGGCGGAGGCGGCGCGAGGGCGCGGCTACGCCTACATCGCCATCACGGACCACTCCAAACGCGTCACGATGGCGCGTGGCCTCGATCCCAGCCGGCTGCGCGAGCAGTGGAAGGAGATCGACGAGTGGAACGCCGCGAACCGCGGGCTCACGATCCTGAAGAGCGTGGAGCTCGACATCCTCGAGGACGGAACGCTCGACCTCCCCGACGACGTGCTCGCCGAAGCGGACTACGTGGTGGCAACGATGCACTACGGGTTGAACCAGACGGAGCGGCAGCTGACCGAACGGTTGGTGGGCGCCGCGGAGCACCGCTGGGTGGATGCGATCGGCCACCCCACGGGGCGCCTGCTCGGGAAGCGGGAGCCTTACCCGCTCGACTTCGACGCCCTGTGCCGCGCCGCGGCCGCGGCCGGGTGCCTGCTCGAGCTGAACGGCAACCCGGAGCGCATGGATCTGCCGGACACGCTCGCCGCCGCGGCGAAGGGGCACGGGGTGCGCTTCGCCCTCTCCACCGACAGCCACCAACCCGGGCATCTCGCGTTCATGCGCTACGCCGTGGACCTGGCGCGGCGGGCGGGACTCGAGGCGGGGGACGTCCTCAACACTCGCCCCCTGGATGAGTTTCGGCGGGGGTTGAAAAGGGCGGTAGAGGACGGTAGAGGGCGGTAGAGGACTGCCGTCTTCTACCGTCTTCTACCGTCCTATCAGTTCCAGTTGAACCACCGGACTGAAGCTGCGGCGGTGATGCGCCGTGAAGCCGAGCGCGGCGAGGGCCGCGAGATGCTGCGGGGTGCCGTAGCCCTTGTTGCTGGCCCAGGCGTAGGCGGGGTGACGGCCTCCGAGCAGGCCCATCAGGCGGTCGCGCACCGTTTTCGCGATCACCGAGGCGGCGGCGATCGAGTGGCAGCGGGCGTCGCCGTCCACGATCGCCTGGTGGGGGCAGCCGAGCTCCGGGCAGGGCAGGCCGTCCACCAGGACCACGTCGGGGCGGACGGCGAGGCGGGCGAGCGCGCGGCGCATCGCGAGCACAGCGGCGCGGCGGATGTTGAAGCGGTCGATTTCGCGCACGCTCGCGGCACCGACGGCGACCGCGAGGGCGCGCACGCGCACCAGCGCGGCGAGCCGCTCGCGCGCGGCGGCGGACAGGAGCTTCGAGTCCCGCAGGCCGCGGATCGGCTTGGCGAACGCCGGAAACACGACGGCCGCGGCCACCACCGGACCAGCCAGGGGACCGCGGCCTGCCTCGTCGACGCCGGCGACGAGTCCCCGCCCCTCGCGCCAGAGCGCGGCTTCGCGCTCGAGCGAGGGGCGGCGGGGACTCACGCTTCCGGCTGCCCCGTCTCGGGGACCACTGCGGCGCGCTTTTCGCGGATGCGCGCCGATTTGCCCGCGAGGCGTCGCAGGAAGTAGAGCTTGGCACGCCGTACGCGCCCTTTGCGCATCAGCTCGATCCCCGCAATCGACGGCGCGTGCAGCGGGAAGATGCGCTCCACCCCGACGCCCGCCGAGATCTTCCGCACGGTGAAGGTCGCGTTGATGCCGGCGCCGCGGCGGGCGATACACACGCCCTCGAACGCCTGCAGCCGCTCCTTGTCACCCTCGCGCACGCGCACCATGACCCGCACCGTGTCGCCCGGGTCGAACGCGGGGAGGTCCGTCCGCAACCCTTCCCGCTCGACCGCCCTCAATCGATCCATAGCCTGTTCCCTCAATCCCTCTATGCGTCCGTGGGCCGGGTGCTGCGCGCTATTCTTCCAGCCGTTTCGCCCACAGATCGGGCCGCCGCTCGCGCGTGATGCGCTCGACTTCCGCCGCGCGCCACTCCGCAATCTTGTCGTGATCGCCGCTCAACAATACCGCCGGGACATCCAATCCGCGATAGCTGGGCGGCCGCGTGTAGCTCGGCGGCGACAGCACTCCGTCGTAGTGCGAGTCCGTCGCGGCCGACTCGTGGTCGCCCAGGGCCCCCGGGAGCAGCCGCACCACGGCGTCGATGACGCACAGCGCCGCCGGCTCTCCGCCCGAGAGCACAAAGTCGCCGAGCGACAGCTCCTCCGCGCCCAGCCCGTCCGCCACCCGCTGGTCCACGTCCTTGTAATGGCCGCACAGGAGCGTGAGCTCCCTGCCCACTGAGAACCGCACCGCGTCCTGGTGCGTGAACGCGCGGCCGCGCGCCGAGAGCAGCACGATGGGCGGCCCGGCGCGCAGGTCGTCCACCGCCTCGAAGAACGGCTCCGGCTTGAGGACCATCCCCGCCCCGCCGCCGTAAGGGGAGTCGTCCACGGTGCGGTGCCTGTCGTGCGTGTAGTCGCGCAGCTGCACGACCCGGTAGCGCGCGTGCCCCAGCTGCGCCGCTCGCCCGAGGATGCTCGCGCCGAGCGCCCCGCCGAACATCTCCGGAAACAGCGTCACGACGTTAATCGTCAGCATCGCCGCCTTCCACGGCCACCCACAGGCCGCGCCAGGCCTCCGCCGCCTCCCGCGTCACTCCTGCAAGCCCGAGCAGCCACTCACGGTGATAGGACCGCCGCCGCGCCACGGTGAGCGGCCCCGCGATCACGCGCCGGTCCTCGTCCACCACGTACAGGCGGGCCTGCGGGGCGAACACGGCGCCCGGATTCTGGACGAGGGGCTGCACCGCCACCTCCCCTTGCTCGCCGTGCGGCTTGCGCAACCGCCCGACTATGCGGGGCGTTTGCCGAGCACTCCGACCTGCTTGAGCAGCGAGCGGACCGTATCGGTGGGCATCGCCCCCTTCGCCATCCACGCCAGCGCCTTGTCGCGATCCACTTGGATCAGCGCCGGCTTGGCGCGCGGATTGTAGTGACCGAGGGTCGCGACAAAGCGGCCGTCCCGGGGCGAGCGCGAGTCCGCCACCACGATCCGGAAATAGGCCTGTCCCTTGCGGCCCACGCGCCGCAGTCTGATGCGAGTCGCCATGCGTCCTGTCCTTACAGCCGTTGAGAGAAGC
>QHUL01000065.1 GCA_003222115.1 Gemmatimonadota bacterium
GGATGGACATCACCGCCTGAGCGATCCGGCCGTCCAGCTTGCGGTCCCAGGAGACGTGGGAGCCAAGACCCACCGGGACCCCCAGCGCCACGACCTCCACCACCCCGCCCACCGTGTCCCCGGCCGCCTTGGCGGCGTCGATGCGAGCGATCATCTCGCGCTCGGCCTGCGGGTCGAGGCAGCGGATGGGGCTGGCGTCGGCGGCGGCATTCAGGGGTGAAGGTAGGGGCGCAGCATGCTGCGCCCCTTTACGCGCGGTCACCCCACCGAGCTCCACGACGTGGCTGCCGATCTCGATGTGGAACTGCTGGAGCAGCAGCTTGCACACGGCCCCGCAGGCGACCCGGGCGACGGTCTCACGGGCGCTGGCGCGCTCCAGGATGTCGCGCGCGTCCTGGCGGTCGTACTTGAGGACGCCCGTGAGGTCGGCGTGCCCCGGGCGGGGCCGCGTGACCTGTCGCCGGCGCGGCTCCGCGGGGACCTCGGCCTCCGGGGCCATCACGTCCCGCCAGTTCTCCCAGTCGCGGTTCCACACGAGCATTGCGATGGGGGAGCCGAGCGTCTCGCCCGCCCGCACGCCGGCGAGCCACTCGATCTGGTCCGCCTCGATCTTCATGCGCGCGCCCCGGCCGTACCCGCCCATGCGCCGCTTCAGCTCGGCGTTGATCGCTTCGGCCGACACGGGGAGCCCGGCCGGGATGCCCTCGAGCACCGCCACGAGGCCGCGCCCGTGCGATTCGCCCGCCGTCGTGAACCGGAAAGTCACCGTGTGCTCGAGCCTCCCATAGCACGCGAGCCCGACTGACGGTCGGGCTCGGACCTCACCGCCTGGCCAGCGGGCGCTCCCCGACGCGTGCTGAGACCGGCGCGGCCGGCACGCGGCGGGGAGCGCCCGCGGGCCGGAGGTGAGGTCACCGCCGTGGGGGAGCGGGGTTCGGGTTGACGAGGGCCGGGAGCCGGACCATCACCAGCCCCTTCGCCGTGATGCCAAACAATAGCTGCCCGGTGGCGTCCTTCGCCACGCGCAGCGGGCCGATGATGGGATCGCGGATCGGGATGGTGACCGGGAGGCCGCCACTCAAGATCTGGCTGCCGTCGAACGTATCGAACACGTCGATGCTCGCGTCGGGCCGGGCGGCGAACAGCAGCCGGTTGTTCACGTTCGTGCCGCCCCCGCACGTCGGGGTGCAGCTCCCCCCCGGCGAGAAGTCGTGGAAGTAGTTCATGTCCATCCCCGGCGAGCCGGTGACGCAACCGACGCCGCCCACTGCCAGGGTGCACGAGGTGGCCTTGAGCCGCAGGTTCGAGTCCAGGTAATAGATCGAGTCGGCGCGCACCACGTTGGTCAGGCCGTTGAAGTTGGTGGCGACCGAGGCCACGTGGATGCCGGTGTTGCTGATGAAGTCGCTCACGTTCACGCCGGGCGACATGCCGAAGTCCACGTCGTTGAACCCGGAGGCGAGTGCCGTCCGGCCATTGCCGATGCAGCTCTGGAAGACCCCCGTTTGCAGTATCCGGTTTGCGTCGTAGGCCATGACGCGCGCGAACGAGGTCGTGATGTTGCCACCTTCGCCGAAGAACGCGTGCTTGAAGTTCCCCGAGTTCCGCGCGTAGGTGCTGTCCCCCAGCCCGAACGACTCGAGCTTGATCGAGACTCCGGCGCAGGCCGACAGCACGACGGTGCTTGTCTGGCCGCGGATCTGCTCGATGCGGAGCGTGTCCGTGCCCGCGTTGGCTGTGGTCGCCCCGATCTCCCAGAAGAACTTGCCGAACTGCGGGAACCCGCTCGTCGGACTGACCAGCTTCTCCATGCGCAGCGTGCCCTTACCGCCGAACGGGCTCGTGCTGCTCACCGTGGGAGTGGTCGAGTAGAGCGCGTAGATCTGGTCCGGCGGACACGCCGTCCCTGCCGCGGGGCGGCACACGGTGGCGACGTACTGCGGCCGGTCGGAGACGTCGTAGATGGTAATCTGTTCCAGGGTCCCGCCGCCCTGACTCGTGAGGATCCTGTACGTCTCGATCAGGTAGTTGGGCAGGTCCTGGCGCCACTGCAGCCGTCGCACTGCCGGACGCACGTCTACGACGGCGAGCTGCGTGCCCCCGGCGTCCGCCACGACGATGGTGTCGCCGTAGGCGCCGAGCGTGTCACGCGGCCACAGGGCGATGCCCCACGGCACGCCCACGCCGAAGCTGATGGGGTTCGCCACGAAGCTGCTGTTCGCCACCTGGAAGATCTCGACCCGATGGCGGCTCGGGTTCGTGAGGTACAGCTCGTTCAGGTTGGCGTTGAAGATCGCGTCCGCGATCTTGCCGCCGAGCGGGAACGACCGTGTGACACCCGCGACGAGGGTGATCGTGTCGAGCTTCGCCGGCCCGGTGGGGCTGATCGTCGTGAAGGTGGCGCCCGAGACGCCGCGGTTCAGCGCCACGGCGCCGTCCACCGCGAAGCCGTGCACCACGACCTGGGTGGGGAAGGTCGTAATCCCCGGGATCTTCATTGAGAACGTGTGCACGACGTCGGTGGCGTTGCCACTCAGGTTCGGGGGCGGCAGGGGCGGCAGACCTATGGAGTCCGCGGCCAGCACGGTGGCGCCGGTGAGATCCGTGACGATGAACCCGATCTTGCTGATGCCGCTCGGGTCGGTCGCATGGACGGTGATGGAGTCGCCCACCTCGGCGCGCAGCGGCACGAAATGCTCCACCTGCGGCGGCGTCACGTCGTTCACCACCGACAGGATGTTGATCGTGACCGGTGGCGTGTTGGCGGAGAGGTTCCCGGCGTCCACGGCGAACCCCTGCAGGACGAAGAATCCGCTCGTGCCCGTGACGAGCACCGAGTCGATGAGATCGATCGAGTCGGGGTATGGCGGCGCCGCACTGAGGAGCGAATCGACGCCGGTAGTGGCCGTCTGACCCGGCGTGACGATCCACCCGATGCGCTTGACCCCAGACACCTGCACCGCGCGGACGTGGATCGGGACGTACTTGCCGGTGCCTGCCACGGCGCCCGTCAACGGGGCGATCAGGGTGACCTTCAGCGCCTTCACGTTGTTCAGGACAATGAAGAGCGTGTCTTCCGCGAAATTGCCCGCGCCGTCCGTGGCGCGGCCCACGATGCGGATCAGGCCGCCCGCGTTCGAGTTCGACGGGAACGTGATATGCACGGGGATGCTCGAAGCCGTGACCGTGGAAAAGAAGACCGTGTCCGTCAGGGCGATGTAGCCGCCGCTGTAGGTGAGGCGGATGTCCTTCAAGCCCAGGTTGTCGGTGGCCGACACCGCGAAGGTCAGGCCGGCCGAGATGTCCTGCGTGTCGGGCGGCGTCTTCGTCAGGCTGATGGTCGGCGGGGTGAGGTCCCGCTGGATCCCACCCGGATTACGCGCGGTCTCGCAGGCCCACACGGCGGCCAACAGGACGCCAGTCCCCCACAGCGCTCGCACGCCTCTACCCTGCAGCATACACGCTCCCGGCTTTTACTTCCCGGTGCTGGGCGTCACCAGGTCGTCGATGATGTGTGGCGTGACCAGGATCAGCAGGTCCCGCCGGTTCTCCGATTGTGACGTGAAGCCGAACAGCTTCCCGAGAATCGGGAGATCTACAAGAAACGGGATTCCGGTCTTGGTAACCGTGACCTCCGTCACCGTAAGTCCGCCAATTACGGCCGTTTCGCCGTCATTGACCAGGATCTGGTTGTCGGCCTGCTGGGTCTGGAACGTGAACCCGATGTCCACCGACGACGGTTGGACGCTGGACCGCTCGGCGTGGAGCTCCATGAGGATTTGTCGGTTCGCCGTGACGTGCGGCGTGACCTTCAGGTTGATGCCCGTCTGCTGGAAGTTCACCGTGGCGCGGGGGGCTGCCCCACCCGTCGTCGGTGCGCTGACGTCGACGACGCGGATCGGCACGCGGTCGCCCACCAGGATTTCGGCGGGTCGGTTGTCGAGCGTCGTGATGGTCGGCTCGGCCTGGATGTCGGCGAGCTCGACCCGCTGCAACGCGTTGATGAACGAGGTCAGCGTGAAGTTGCCGATCGCGGTCGAGAAGATCAGCTGCAGCGCCGGGCTGCCCGTCGTCAGCGACTGGCCGGCGTTGCCCAGCGCCGAGAGCGAGTTGCCACCCAGGTCGACGATCACGTCCGTGGGATTGAAGTTCGCCGTCGGGACGAGCGCATCCGGCACGCCGTCGAGGTTCGTGTCGACGGGCTTCGCGGTGCGCGGGTCGGGCCGCGCCACCAGCTGGTTGAAGAACTGCGTGGGGGAGCCGAGGTCGTACTTGACGCCGAACTCCTCCACGTCCGTGCGGTTGATGAAGATGATCTTCGCCTGGATCGAGACCTGGGGGGTGCGGATGTCGAGCCCCCGCACGAACTGCTCGACCTGATTGACGCGCGTCGTCGTCTCCGTGATCACGAGCGCGTTGTTGGTGGAGTCGGCGACCACGTCGCCGCGCTTGGTGAGAATGGACTTCACGGCCGGCACGAGCGACGTCGCCTTCGCGTAGTTCACCCGCACCAGCACCGTCGAGACCGGGACGGTCGAGTCCGCCCGGGCCAGGTCCGTCTTGTTCACCACCTGGATGATGCCGCCCTCGAGCGTCACTCCGGCGAGGCCCTGCGATTCGAGCACCGCATTGAACGCGAGGTCCCACGGCTGGTTCTTGATCTCGGCCGAGACCTTGCCCGCGACGCCCTTGCTCACGACGATGGTGCGGCCGCTGAAGGCCGCGAACCCGGCGACGACCTCCATGATCTCGGCGTTGTCCCACGTCACGGTGATGCGCGGCGCCCGCGACTGCGCCGCCTCCCGGGCGTGGGCCGCGAGATACTGGTCGATCGCCGACTCCGCCTCGCCCGCCTGGGGCGTGGTGACGCGCGCGGCCGCGGTCGCGGCCGGGGACGGCGCGACCGGTTGGGGAGCGGCCGCCCCCGCCGTGGCGCTCGACCACGCGGCGAAGGAGGTGCGCTCCGACCCGATGCGCACCCGCACATGCCCCACGGTCTTCTGGACCTGATAGTCCTTGAGCACGTCGAGGTCGATGACGACCCGCACGATGTCCGGCCGGAACTGCGCGTAGCGGATGTTCTTGACCCCGCCGCGGTTCTGTCCGTCGTACAGCGTCGCCGGCGCCGTGAGCCGCGCCCCCGTGAGATCGATGACGAGCCGCGCCGGATTACTCAGGGTGAAGTCCTGGACGTCCACGGCACCCTGGAGGTCGATCACGACCTCGACTTTGCCGGGCGCCGGGACCACGCTGACGGCCTTCACCTCGCCATCGCCCCCCGGCCCCGCCAGGGCTCGGGGCGCCGCCGCGACGAGGAGCCACGCGGCGAGGGCTGCGATGCGCTTCATGGCGTTACCTCCCGCTTCGCGAGCTGCAGGGTCTCCTGCCGCTCGAAGCCGAATTCCTGCACCGTAAAGACGATTTCACGAGGCCGGATCGTGGTGACCCTGAGGCGGCCCACGATGTCTCCGGACTTCACGCGATAGACCTTGTTGTTCGTGACGTCGCGCATCACCGCGACGCTGCGGACGGGGTAGCGGCCGTCGTAGTACACGCCCACCAGCTTCAGGTCGGTGAGGAGCGGCCGGATGTCGCCCGTCTTGAGGAGCGAGAGAAAGGGGTCGCGGCCGCCGCCCTCGTAGGCGAAGACCTCCCGCACCAGCGTCATCGCCGCCGCGCTGTCGGGCCGCGCGGTGCTGTCCGGCTTGGACGGCTTCGCCTGCGCCGCGAGCGGCGCGGTCACGAGCCCCAGCAGCACGAGCGCGAGGCGCCCGTTCATTCCCGGGCCCCCGCCGGCTTCGCCGCCGCCTTCTTGGCGCCCGGCGGCCCGGGCGGCGGCGCCGCCGCCTTCACGAACGTGCGGATCATGAAGCTCGCCTCAAGCAGCGCGCCCACCGTGTCGCCCGTGATCTTCTGCGCCCCCTGCGACGCCGACTTGAGCGCCACGTCCTGCGGCACGATGATCCGCGGCAGGCTCGCGATGTCGGCCAGGAACTCGCCCACCTGGTCGTAGTGCCCCAGGATCTCGATGCGGTAGCGGTACGTATCGAACGGCGGACCCGGCTCGACCGCCAGCGGCTCGAACCGCCCGATGTTGATGCCGCGGACTTTGGCCTTGGTCGAGATGTCGTCGATCAACGCCGGCACCTCGTTCTTCTCGGGGACGAGGCGACGCATCAAGCCGAGCATTGCCTGGTATTTCTCGACCTTGCGCCGCAGGTCCTCCACCGTGCCGCTCGCGAGGTCCGCCTTGGCGCGGTCGATGATGGCCTGCAGGCTGTCCGTCTCCGCGATCTCGTCGCTGATCCGCCGCGCCATCGGCGCGTGCACCTTGGTCCAGAAGAAGTAGCCCCCCGTCGCGGCGACGACGACGAGGAGCAGCATGATCTGGCTGCGCTGATCGGTGGGAATCCCGAACGCCATAGCCGCTACCTCAGCGACTGAGCCAGGGGAACGGTGCGCATGTACACCGAGTCGGCCACCTTGAAGCGCAGCCCCACGTTGAACGCCGTCACCGGCCGGTCCGCCTCGATTATCGTCTGCGAGGTCGCGGGCGCGACGTCGGTCAACCACGGCGAAGCCGCGAGCTGCCGCAGGAACGTCGTGTAGGCCTGGATGTCCACGGTACTGCCGCTGATGGTGAGCCGCACCACCGTCGCGCCGCTCGAGTCGGTCGTGGGCGGGGTCGGCGCGCCCCCCGGCGCGATCACGGCCACGGCCGCGATGTTCGTGAGCCAGGTGTACGGCGGCAGCGCCTTCGTGATCTGATCGAGGACGTGCGGCCAGATGTAGCGGTCGCTGTCGATGCCGCGGATGACGTTGATCTCCGCGACCAGCGAGTCTCGGATCTTCTCCGACTGGCGCTTCTGCGCGATCACGACGTCGAAGCGACGCTTTTCGGCGCGCACCGAATCGAGTCGCGATTCGACCACGGCGAGGCGCGCCCGCTCGGTGATGAACAGCGCCGCCGAGCCGCCTCCCGCGATGATCCACACGACCACTGCCGCGATGAGCCAGGGGTCCTTGACGTTGGCCAGGAGGGCCCGGAAGTCGGGCAGCGCGAGCTTGAGCTTAAAGCCCGCGCCGGGCGCCGCCTTCTTCTTGCCACCGGGGAGAAGGTTTATTTCAATCATGCGGCGCGCCTCAGCGCGAGCCCCACGGCGAGCAGCAGCAGCGGGGCCACCTCGTCCACCGCTATGGCGTCGAACACGGCGTCCCGCACCTTCAGCCGCTGGACCGGATTCGCCGCCTCCACCGGCACCTTGAGCCGGCTGGAGAGCGCGTCGTTCAGCCCGGGCACGCGCGACCCGCCCCCCGCCGTGTACACGCGCGACAGCCCGCCCGCCGAGCGCGACGCGGTGGCGAGGAACGCCGCCGCCCGCTCCACCCCCACCGCGATCTCCTCGCCCCGGGCGTCGACGTACGACGCCAGATCGGGATGCTGCGCCTGGCCCTGGATGACCTTCTCGGAATCCTCGGCCGAGAGCCCCTTTTCGCGCTGCAGATCCTCGCGAAACCGCCGGGTGCCGACCGAGAGGTCTCGCGTCAGCACCGGCACGCCGTCCTCGAGGATGTTCACGTTCGTGATTTCATGCCCGATGTTGGCGATCGCCACGACCCCCTGCATCGCGTCCGGGTGGTTCAGCTCGAAGGCGTTGTGGATCGCGAAGGCGTCCACGTCGATGATCGCCGCCTGCAGCCCCGCTTCGCCGAGCAGCGACGTCCGGCTGTCCACGAGCTCGCGCTTCGCCGCCACCAGCAGCACGTTCATCTGCAGTCCCTCGGCGGAGGGGTCGAGGATCTGGAAGTCGAGCTCCACGTTGGCCATGTCGAACGGCACGTGCTGCTCCGCCTCCCACCGGATCACCTCCCGGGCGTCCGCCTCCTTCATCCGGTCCATCTGGATCTTCTTCACGATCACGTCGCGCCCGCCCACGGCCGTGACCACCCGCTTCTGCTTCACGCCCGCCGTCGAAAACAGCCCCCGGATCGCTTCTGCCACGATCCCCGGGTCCATGACCTCCCCCTCGACGATGGCATCCGCCGCCACCTCGGTCGTGGCGACCTTCACGAGCTCGGGCTCGCTTCCCGAGTGGTCGATGACCGCGACCTTGAGGATGCCGGACCCGATATCGAGACCAACTGAGGTTTTTTTGCCGCCCAACAACCCAAACAAGGCCATGGGTGCCTTCGGTTAAAAAGACAGGTGGGGCGAGGGCAAACTACAGTATGCCCCGCCCCTTATCCTGTCAAGCCTCGAACCTACTTTAGACCAAACTACCAAGTACTTTGCTGGCCTACGTTTAGGCCATTTAGAACAGCTGGACCCAACTGCGCGACCGCATCATCGCGGCGACGCCGGTTGCATCTAAGGCCTTTAGAATTGCGCACTTAGAGTACAGGATGTTGGCGTGACCGGTGTAGGTGTTGTTGGCGACCACCACGCTGTCCTGCACCATCGTCGTGCCCCAGAAGTGCGCGTCGCTCGTACCACCACCCGCCGTGCTGAACGTACCGCGGATGATCGTGACCCCGAACCACTGGAACCCCCCTTGCACCGCCAGGCTGCCGTCGACCAGCAGGATGCCTTGACCCTGCACGCCGTTGATGGTTACCGAACTGCCGGTGATGTGCACGATCGGGAAGTAGCCGCCGCACGGCTGGTCGGGGTTCATGCCATCCCCCCAGTTCGTCAGCACGGTCTTGTCGCACTGTCCATTGGTGACGACCGGCCCGATGCTGTTGTTGAAGTTCTGGCCCGGCAGGGTGATGTTCGCGCGTGCCGCGAGCGCGGAGTAGGTGACGTCCCCGTACTTCGAGAAGGTCGAGTCCGTGACGTTCGGGTCCCTCATGATCGCCGGCTGCCCAGTGACCTGCGACCCTGTCCCGGTGGTGATGCTCATGCTCGTGTCGGTCCGGATGCCGGCCTTGGTACTGTCCAACGGGCCGCACGTGGTCCACGTGCCGGGGATGTGGTCGTAGCCGTCGATCGTGGCCTGCCCCGAGAGGGCATCACCGCGCCCGCTGGTGAGTGCCGCCCTGATGTCCATCTGCAGCGGCCTTATCTTCGCCAACAGGCCGAGCCGCTGGCTCGCGCCGCCACCGCGCCGCTTGAGCCACGCGACCTGCTGGCTCGAGAGCCCGGGCGCGGAATCGATGCCCGTCATGTCGATCAGGAAGATCTCGTCATTCAACTTGTAGAGGGTCCCGCTGTAGGCTCCCGTGCTGCCGGGGGACCGAACGGTCGCCCACGTGCGCGTGCTGGGCGGCGCGGCGGACGGGTAGGACGCGAGGGCGTTGAAGACCCCGGTGCTGTCCTGCCAGGTCCGGATCACTTCGAAGATCCCCGCCTCGGCGACGCCGAACGCGGTCAGGACGCGACGCGAGTTTTCTCCCACGCGTTGCTCCTGCGTGCCGGCGAAGAAAGCGCCGGCGACGAGGGCGCCCACGACCACCAGGGCGACGATTGCCAGGGCGAGCGCCATGCCGCGCTCGTTCTGCAGGACCCGCTTCATAGAACACTCCTTCATGTGCACAGGTGGTGCGCCCGTCACAGGCACGGGCCGCACCGTGGGTTATTCCGCACCGCGACACGTGTCGTCACGGTATCGGTCTTGTAAGCCACGCCCGGGGCGTCCGCCTGCCGGATCGGCGACGCGGTCTGGCCGATCAGGGTGATCCCGATCGAGGCGACCTGCGTCGGGACGGCCGTGACGGCCCCCGCCGCGTCGTAGTACGTGAATTGCAAGCCGTTGCTCGCCACCGGACCGATCAGCGGCTGCAGCGTGCCGCCCGCGTTGTTGTCCTGCTGCCCCACATACCACTTCCCGTCGCTCGCCTGATACAGCTGGTAGGTGACGACGTGGTAGCCCCGCACCGGCGATCCGTTCGTGACGGCGCCCGCCACGTTGAACGTGCCGCCGAGCCAGGTGGGCTTCACGGTCAACTGGTAGCCCGGGGTGCCATCCGCACACGCGCTCGGATTCGTCACGATCTTGAGCTCGGCTGGAAGCCAGGTATCGTCGTTCCGCGTCCCCGGGTTGCCCTCGTAGAAGACGAGGACCGAATCCGACGTATCGAAGACGCGATCCCCGAAGTACGGGTCCGCCCGCACCGTCATCGTCACGGTCGTCCCCAGGCCTCCGCCCAACCCGGGTGGGATGCAGAGGAACGACAGCTGGCGCATGGCGCGGATCTGGATCTGCGTCGCGGTCATCAGGAGGATGTCCCCGTCCGCGGGGTCCAGCTCGCGAAATTCCGCGGGCAGGATCGTCACCCCCGCCCGCAGGTTCTGCTGCAGGTCGATGCGCTGGGTTTGCGCCATGTAGGTCTGCTGGTTCGTGACGAGCACTTTGTAGATCCCGCCCGCCACGATGCCGAGCAGCACCAGCGCCACCATCAGCTCGATCAGCGTGAAGCCGCGCCGCCTTAGAAGAGGCATGAGATCTCCGTTTCCAGGCTGTCCGTCCGCCAGCTGTTCTGCTGCGTGCGGTACTTGTGCTTCAGGATGACGCGGTAGTGCAAGTTGCCCGCGTCGACCCAGCGCCAGGAGGACGAGTCGATCGGGACGCCGCTCCGCAGCAGCAGGTCGGTCCCCGCAGAGCGCGAGGCGCAGCCCGTGACGCGCAGCTGCTCCAACCGCTGTGCGGCGAACGTCGCCGACATCGCGGAACGCTGCCCACGGGCGATCATGCGCGTCACCAGGGCCGAGCTCGTCACCAGCGCCAGCAGCCCCACGGTCAGCACGATGATCGCGATGATGATTTCGACCAGGGTGAAACCGCTCTCGCGTTTCATTAGCGCACCACCTTGCCGAGCGGGTTGATGAAAATCGAATCGCTGTTCGACGCGATGTTGCCGCTGATCCGCACCGTGGTCGTCACGCCGGCGCCATCGGTGCTGAGGCCCCGCGGATCGAACCGCACGGAGTCGCGCGTCGCGGTCAGCGTCACGTTGTAGCGGTCCGCCAGGGACTCCACCCCGCCGATCGTGTCCACGGTGCCGGCGCCCGGCATGCGCCGCGGGCACGCCGTCACCCAGATCGCGCCACTCGCCCCGGAGGTGAAGTGCACCACGGCGTAACAGCCGCGCTGCACCGCCGTGGCGCGCGCCGTGACCAGCTGCGTGCTGAGGTACACACGCGCCGAGCGCACGTTGGTCTTGTCCAGCGTGCCGCGGATCTTGGGAAACCCGATCGCCGCGATCACCCCGATGATGACCACCACGATGATCATCTCGATCGTGGTGAACCCTGAGCGCTCCATGCGCAGTCCCTCCGTTCCCGCCAACCACCTCTACAGGATACGTGCCGTAGTGTAACACATTGTACTACAGCATGTTACGGAAACCCACCCAACCCCTTAGCTACCGCAAAACGCTGTGCCAGTGCAAGGTCTTGCACTACCCGAGACCGTAGCGCTCCATCTTGTAGAACAGCGTCCTCAGGCTCACGCCGAGGCGCTTCGCGGCCTCGCGGCGGTTGCCGCCCACCGCCTCGAGCGACGCTCGGATCGCCTCGCGCTCCGCCGCCTCCGCGGCCTCACGGAGGGTACCGCTCCCGGCTCCCTGCTCCTCGTGGGGGCGGGAAGGGGGGAGCGGTCCCTTCTGGAGGTCGTCCGGCTCTAACGTCTCCTTATCGGTCAGCACCGCCGCCCGCTCGATGGCGTGCTCCAGCTCACGCACGTTGCCCCGCCAAGGCTGCTGCTCCAGCCAGCGCAGCGCGGCCGCGCTCACCGTCACGCGCCGGCCCAGCCGCCGCCCCAGCCGCGCCGCGAAGTGGCCGGCCAGCGGGGCGATGTCCGCTACGCGTTCGCGCAGCGTGGGCAGGTGGATCGTGACGACGTTCAGCCGGTAGAACAGGTCCTCGCGGAAGCGGCCCGCGGCGACTTCCGCGGCGAGATCCTTGGCGGTGGCGGCGAGCACGCGCGCGTCCACGCGTCGGGTCTTCTCGTCCCCCAACCGCCGGATTTCCCCCTCCTGCAGCACGCGCAGCAGCTTCGCCTGCAGCGCCAGTGGGAGCTCGCCGATCTCGTCCAGCAGCAGCGTGCCCCGGTCCGCCTGCTCGAACAGCCCGGGCTTGTCCCCGGAGGCACCCGTGAACGCCCCGCGGACGTAGCCGAACAGCTCGGACTCGAGCAGCGTCTCGGGGATGGCCGCGCAGTTGATGGCGACGAACGCTTCGCCGGCCCGCGGGCTCGCGCGATGGATCGCCTGCGCGATGACCTCCTTCCCGGTGCCGCTTTCCCCCATGATGAGCACCGTCGTCTTGTGGTCCGCCACGCGGGCAACCAGGTCCAGGGCCTGCTTCATCGCGGTGCTCTCAGCGACGACGGCCCGGGCGACGGGCGTCGTATCCAGCTGTGCTCTTAGTGTCGCGATGGTGTGTCTGAGGCGTTCCCGCTCCTCGGCCTTGCGCAGCGTGAGCACGACCTCGTCGGGGCGGAACGGTTTCGGCAGGTAGTCGTAGGCCCCTTCCTTCATGGCGGCGAGCGCGGCGTCCTCACCTCCGTACGCGCTCATGACGATCACGAGGCCAGCGCCGCCACGCTCTTTGTAGCTGCGCAGGAACGTCAGGCCATCCATCTGCGGCATGCGGACGTCGCACAGGATCAGGTCGAACGACTCGGCGAGCGCCCGCTCCAGTCCCCGCCTGCCGTCCCCCTCGGCCGCCACCTCGTAGCCAGCGTCGACGAGCAGCAACCCCAGGGACTGGCGCAGCCCGGGCTCGTCGTCGATCACGAGCACCCGGATCATCGACCGTCCGCGGCCGGGAAGAACAGCTTGAAGGCGGCGCCTCCCTCCCGCGCCCGATCCACCCACACCACCCCCCCCATCTCGTGTACCGCACGAGCCACG
This sequence comes from Gemmatimonadota bacterium, assembly GCA_003222115.1. Lineage (GTDB taxonomy): Bacteria > Gemmatimonadota > Gemmatimonadetes > Gemmatimonadales > GWC2-71-9 > AG29. Next base: position 12,856 of record QHUL01000065.1, read on the forward strand.
ATGGCGAGCCCGAGGCCCGTGCCGTGGCCCGGCTCCTTGGTCGTGTAGAAAGGCTCGAACACCTTGTCCCGGTCTTCCGCGGGGACACCGGACCCCGAATCGGCGACGTAGATCAGCGCTCCGGGCTGCCCCGGCGCAAACTCGATCCGCGTGGGCCGTCGCTCCGGCGTGCGCGGAAACGCGGACCGGCCGGGATCGTTCGCCCGTTTGCGGGGCACACGGTCCGGCTCGAAGTCCCAGCGACGCGCGCCCACCACCACGCTACCGCCGGGCGCGGCGTCCACGGCGTTCAACACCAGGTTCACGAGCGACTGCTCCATGAGGTGCGCGCGTCCCAGCACCGGAGGCACGTCGCGCACGATCTCCAAGGCGGCGCGCACCGGTTTCAGGGCGCCCTGCGCCTCCAACAGCACGTAGGCGCCCCGCACCACGGTGGCCGTATCCACGAGGCCCAGCGCCTCGTCCTGGGGGCGGGCGTAGTCAAGCAGGCTGCGGACGATCCGATCGATCCGCTCGAGCTCGCGGGAGAGCCCGGCGACCACCTCGGGATCCGCGCCGCGGCGCCGCAGCACCTCCAGGTAGGTGCCGCCCGCGCCCAGCGGGTTTCCCACCTCGTGCGCGATCCCGGACGCCAGCCGCCCGACGCTGGCGAGCTTCTCCGAGCGCACCAGCTGGCCCTGGGCATCGAGCAGGTGGTCCGTCATGCGGTTCAGCCGCTCGGCGAGCGTCGTGAAGTCGCTCGTTTCTGCCGCGGGCGCGCGGGCGGCGAAGTCCCCTGCCGCGACGGCGTCGGCGGCGGCGACGAGCCGCGCCACCGGCCGCAGCACGTGCCGGGTGACGACGTAGCGTCCGAAGACGATGAAGATGGCGACGTCGGCGGCCACGATGGTGAGGATGAGCAGCACGGCGCGCTCCGGCGCCACCGCGCTCACCAGCAGGACGGTCACGACGCCAAGCAGCAGCGCAGCCGCCGCAAGGAAGGCCAGGTTGAAGAGGAGCTCGGTGCGGAGCGAGGGCTTCGCGGACATGGACGAAGGCACAAGGTAACAAAAACGAGCGGCGGGGTTGCCCCCGCCGCTCGGGTTCAGCCGGTCAAGCCGTGCCGCTTACTGGCACTTCGGCTCGCCTTCCTTGTTCGCCGGCAGCAACGCTGTCGACCCGATGTAGATCGAGCAGGTCTTCGTGGTGTTGACGTTCTTGATGTTCGCCGTCCAGCCGTCCGCCGTGGTCGTAACCGCCGGCGTGGTGTTACCGGTCGACTGCACGAAGTTAATCCCGCCGGCGCCGTACGCCGCCGTGTACTTCACCGAGTCCGCGAAATACGCCTCTTCAGCGGTCACCAGGTTCCGAAGATCGGACTTCATCGAAGCGATGTACGCCTTCTCCTTGGTGTTCGCGAACTTCGGGATCGCGATGGCGGCAAGAATGCCGATGATCACCACCACGATCAGAAGCTCAATGAGCGTGAAACCCTTGCGGTTCATCTAGGTCCTCCGGCAAAAGAAAGAGCCTGCACAGCTACAGTAGTCCCGGGCGCTATTCGAGCAAGCATCGTGCCTCAAGTGGGCTCGATCCACGTAACCGCCTGGCGCATATGGTGTTATGACTGTAACATGGGTCACACGCTACCCTAGGGGAGCCCTCCAAAGTGCGGTTTTTTGCAAGGCTGAGGGCCGGACGCAATTGGCAACTCAATGCGCGACAGCTCAATGACTTACGAGACACGCCGCCGCAGATTGGGCTCCCGTACCGGAAAGCAACGAGCGGCGGGGTTGCCCCCGCCGCTCGGGTTCAGCCGGTCAAGCCGTGCCGCTTACTGGCACTTCGGCTCGCCTTCCTTGTTCGCCGGCAGCAACGCTGTCGACCCGATGTAGATCGAGCAGGTCTTCGTGGTGTTGACGTTCGTGATGTTCGCCGTCCAGCCGTCCGCCGTGGTCGTAACCGCGGGCGTGGTGTTACCGGTCGACTGCACGAAGTTCACCCCACCGGCGCCGTACGCCGCCGTGTACTTCACCGAGTCCGCGAAATACGCCTCTTCAGCGGTCACCAGGTTCCGAAGATCGGACTTCATCGAGGCGATGTACGCCTTCTCCTTGGTGTTCGCGAACTTCGGGATCGCGATGGCGGCAAGAATGCCGATGATCACCACCACGATCAGAAGCTCAATGAGCGTGAAACCCTTGCGGTTCATTTCAGAAACCTCTCAGTAGAAATCGAAAGCGAAAGGCAACGAGCGTCTGGGGACAGTTTAGGCAAGCGCCGTGCCTCACGACCGCGGTAGCCCCAACCCGATGACTATTCAGACGATACGTCGGTCCCCCGAGGATCGTTGAGACCTGAGATTGTGGGGATTTATGCGAGATTGCGGGGTGACTCGCGGTGCCTTGCGTCACCTAGAGTTCTTCCGCAATTAGCGGTTTTGGGGGTTTTCCTGCAGTTGCAGCGCGTTGAGGAGCGAGTCGGCCACTGCCGTATCTCCGCGCACCAGAGCGGCGGCAGCCTGGTTTCGCAGGCTCGCCTCGCATCGCCCGCAGCGCGCGCGCGCCTGGTCCATGAGGCTGTCGGCGAGCGCTGACCGATGCAGGGTCCAGGCCGCATCGGCCGCACCGATGAGGACCCGACTGTCGCGGTCGAAGATCTGGAACGCGATCAGGTAGTCCTCGAGCGCCCTCTCCGGCATGCGCCGCGCCTGCAGGCTCATCGCCGTGTACTGCGGTCCGCGGTAGGAGGCGGGTGAGTCCCCCAGGATGCTGAGTACGACGGACAGGTCGTCGTGCCACACGGGGACGCGCACGGCGGAGCGCACGCCTCCCGCGAGCAGCAACAGCCCTGCGACCAAGGCCGCGCGCCGCAGCTCCAGCCGGGCGAGCCAGGCGCCGAGCGCGAGGGCGAGGCCGATCGACGGCGCATACAGCGTGCGCTCCGCCACCAGCACACCGCTCGGAAAGAGGAGGTTGGCAACCGGGAGATAGGCGATGGCGATCCACGCGAGCCCAAGCGCTTCGACCCGACGGCGGCGCCGCCACGCGCGGCCGAGCAGCACGCCCCAAATCGCGAGACAGGCGAGGCCAATCAGGAACCGACCATCGAGCGGCGAGGTGACGAGCGTGCGCTCGGCGGGCGAGTAGTCGACCCGCAGCGTCAAGGGAAAGATGAGAAGGCGCCCGATGTCGGCGAGGGCGGCGATGGCGGTGAGCCGCACCGGCACCGGACCGGCGCCCGAGAACACCGGCGCCACCTCGTGGAACCCGGTGTGCCCATGAAGCACCGCCCATCGCACCGCGGCGTACCCGGCCCCGATCACCGCCCAGGCCGCGACGAACGCCGCGAGCTTGCGCCGCGGCGGCCGGCCGATGCCGACGAGCCATCCGCAGGCGATGATCGCCGGAATCGCCGCGGCGTTCTCTTTGCTCAGGAGCCCGAGCGCGAGCGCAGCTGTGCTCCACGTGACGCTCTGCCGCCACAAGCCCGCATACACCGCGAGCACGGAGAACAGCCCCACCATCAGCTCCGCCCGCCCGACGACGTTGGCCACCGCCTCCACATGCACCGGATGGGCGGCGAAGACGAGACCCGCCGCGAGGCCGGCCGCGACGCCGAGCAACCGCCGCGCCAACGCGGCCACGGCCACGCTCGCGGCCGCGTGCCACAACAGGTTCACGAAGTGAAACCAAGGAGCGCCGTCCACCAGCGCGTCGAGGGCGTAGGTGACGATGGCGAGCGGACGATAGAGGTGTCCCCCGACTTCGGGACGCCAGTATGACTCGACGAACACACGCCACAGCCCCGATGGCGCGGCTACATGAGGGTTCTGCAGGATGATAGCGCGGTCGTCCAGAGCGAAGCCGTTCCACAGGGCCCCGAGGTAGATCAAGAACGCGCACGCCGCCACCACGGCGTACAGCCGCCAACCCTCGAGGGCGAGCTCCCATCGCGCGGCGGGAGCGGCCGACGTAGCCGTCACGATACCCTCTGTACTCGCCCACGCGCGCCAGTCACGGTGCCGCACGAGCGAACGTGGTTCCACAGGGCGCGGCATAGACGACCAGGGCGCAGGCCGCGACCGCGAGGTACAGGCGCCTAGGAGGCATGCTGCACCTCGAACAGCGCCCGGCCGCCCCGCCAGACGCGCACAACCTTGAGCCAGCGCGGATAGGCGCCGAGCAGCGCGTCGAGCTCCTCGTCAGAGCCGGAACCGAAGCCGCCCATCAGGATGTGCGTTACGCGCTGGCGCTCGAGGTAGGCACGGTGCTCCGCCGGCGTGGGGCGGACGCTGGTGCGGCCGCGATACGTGTACACGTAGAAGGGGACGCTGGTGCGTCGCGCGTACAGCCAGACGAGGGCCTCGTCGTCCGTCGCCAGCACGGCGTCTCTGGGGAGGCTCTCGAGAGCCGGCAGCAGTTCCCTGAAATTCTCCGAGACCCGGCTCCCCGCCGTGCCCCACCAGCGGTGCGCGAAACCGCGTACCTGCACGCCGCCCCACCCGACGAGCATCACGCCGACGAGCACGGCGAGCGGGAGGCGGAGCAGCCGCCAGCGGCGCACCAGGGCCAAGGCGCCCGCGGCCCAGATGAGCGCGAGCCAGGCGAGGATGCTCCAGATGAACCGGTCCCCCGGGAACGGCCACACGGCCAGGATTGCGAGGTAGGGAACGAGCATCCAGGCGATCGCCGTGCGCCGCAGCAGGTGTCCGACGCCGTAGGCGCCGACGCTGAGCGCGGCCGCGCCGAACGCATAGTAGAAGAAGGGCGCTGGGAGCCAGTTCAGCGTGAGGTCGCCCAGGGGGCGAGGCAGGTCGCGGAGCGAAGGCCAAAAGACTCCGACTCCGGCCGCCTGCACGGTCTCGAAGTAGCTGCCGTAGTTCATCGCCATGGCGGGGTCGAGTCCGCCGCGGTGGCGTGCCAGCCACAGCCCCCAGCCCAGGCCCGCGAGCGCGACCGGGGCAGCAGCCGCAGCGAGGTGGGCCCACGGCGCACGTCGCACGACGAGCAGATAGAGCACGACGCCCGCGCCCGCGGCGACTCCGATCGAGCGCGTGAGCAGCGCGAGCGCCGCGCCGCAGCCCGCGAGACCGGCCGCGACGCCGGCGTGGAGCCGCGGGGAAGGTGCATCCGTGAGGATCACGGCTGCGACGAGCAGCACGCCGAAGAGCGGCTCCGAGAAGAGCACCGCCTGAATCGCGAGCACGGGGATCGTAATGGCGGCGGCCCCGACGAGCACGGGCGCCAGCCAGGACGGCGCGTCGTCGCCCAGCAGCCGCGTGCGCGCCGCCTGCCAGGCGATGAGCCCCGCGCCCGCGGCGGCGAGGAGGAGGTTCAGGATCTTGCCAAGCAAGGCGGCGGTATCGAGCCGAAACATCGCGAACAGGGGCGCCAGCAGCACCGGCCAGAGCGGCGGGTAATGCACCGCCGCTGGCGCGCCGGGGAGGTGGGGGTGGACGTAGCCCATCCCCTGCGCGAGTGCAACAGCGATCCCGGCGTAGAGGCCGTCGTCGTAGAAGACGCCGATCAGCTGCCGGTTCAGCGCCAGCGCGCCGACGGCCAGCGCCGCGCAGGTCACGGCGAGGCCGGCGCGGCGGGGAGTGAAGTGGGCGGCCTGGTCTATTGCCGCCGCCACTCGCCCCGCGGCGGAAACAGGTTGTAGCGGAGGATGTGGAGCAGCGCGGCGACCCCGTCGCGCCACGTGATCTTCTTGCCCTCAGCGTAGGTGCGCCCGCTGTAGGAGATCGGCAGCTCCCAGATCCGGGCGCCTGCCTGCGCCAGGCGGGCCGTGATCTCCACCTCGAAGCCGAAGCGATTCGACCTGAGCGGCAGGCGCTTCATCAGGTCGGCCCGGACCAATTTGTAGCACGTCTCCATGTCCGTGAGGTTCAGGTCGGTGAGCATGTTGGACAGCAGCGTGAGCACCCGGTTCCCGACCGAGTGCCAGAAGTAGAGCACGCGATGCGGTCCGCCCTGGAAGCGCGAGCCGAACACCGCGTCGGCCCGGCCGTCCGCGATGGGCCTGAGGAGCGCGGGCAGCTCGGCGGGGTCGTACTCGAGATCGGCATCCTGGATCACCACGACGTCGCCGGTGGCGGCGGCGACCCCCGAGCGCACGGCGGCGCCCTTGCCACGATTCGCCGGGTGCCGGACGACCTGGTCCAGCCGGCCGCGCCGCTGCAGATCCTCGAGCACTTCGCCCGAGCCGTCGGTCGAGGCGTCGTCGATCGCGATCAGCTCGCACTGGAGCGGCACGGCGCGTACGCGCTCCACGACGTGCGCCACCGTTCCCGCCTCGTTGTAGACGGGGATGACGACGCTGAGGCGCAAGCCCGGGGCGTTACTGCTCACCGACCTCGTACCGGCCCAGCTTGCGGTACAGGGTCGACGGGTCGATGCCCAGGACTTCGGCGGCGCGTGTCTTGTTGCCGCCTTCGCTTTGGAGCACCCAGGTGATGTAGGCCCGCTCGATCACGTCGAGCGTGGGGTTGGCGTGCGGCCGCTCGGCGACCAGAGGCTCCGCGCGGTGCTCGGTGAGCTTCTCCGGCATCGCCGGGCGATCGATGTCCTCCGCCTTGGTGAGCACGACGGCCCGCTCCAGGACGTTCTCGAGCTCGCGCACGTTGCCGGGCCAGTCGTACGCCAGCAGAACCTGCTTCGCCTCCTCCGACAGCGACTTGGGCTTCTCGCCCCGCTCCTGGGCGACGCGCTCGAGGACGTGCTCCCACAGCTCGGGGATGTCCTCGGGGCGCTCGCGCAGCGGCGGCAGGTGGATCGCGATGACGTTGAGCCGATAGTACAGGTCGGTCCGGAAGCGGCCCCGCTTGATGTCCTCCTCGAGGTCGCGGTTCGTCGCGGCGATGACGCGCACATCCACAGGAATCGTCTCCGTCCCGCCGACGGGGATCGCCTCGCGCTCCTGGAGCACGCGCAGCAGCTTCACTTGCGTCGCGGCGGACATCTCGCCGATCTCGTCCAGGAAGAAGGTGCCACCGCGCGCCGCCGCGAACAGACCCTGCTTGTCGCGCACCGCGCCCGTGAACGAGCCCTTGACGTGTCCGAACAGCTCCGACTCGAGCAGGCTCTCGGGGAGCGCCCCGCAGTTGAGCGAGAGGAACGGGCCTTCGGTACGCGCCGAGCGCTCGTGAATGTAGCGGGCGATGACCTCCTTCCCGGTTCCCGACTCGCCCCGGATCAGCACCGTGCTCTCCGTCGGCGCCACCTGCTCGGCCAACCGCAACACATCCTGAAACAGCCGCGACTTGCCGAGCGGCTTCACGAGCCCGGAACGCTCGCGGCGCCGGATCTCCTGCTTGAGCTGCTTGTTCTCCGCCTTGAGGCGGCGGACCTCGGCCGCGCGCCGGCACAGAGCCACGATCTCGTCGTTGGAGAACGGCTTCGGCACGTAGTGGAACGCGCCCTGGTTCACCGCCTGGATGGCGGTCTGCAGCGAAGCCTGCGCCGTCATCAGGATGACCGGCGTTTCGGGGTCCTGCTCCTTCGCGGCCGCGAGGATTTCGATCCCGGTGACGCCGGGCATCTTGATGTCGGTGAGGACGAGGTCGGGGGCGGCGGCCTTGAGCTGCTCGAGCCCCGCTTTGCCGCCCTGCGCCGTCGTTACGTCGAAGCCCTCGTTCTTGAGCAGGATGCGCAGGGTGTCGAGGATCCCCTGCTCGTCGTCGACGATGAGAATGGAGGGCTGCGCGGTCATGCGGCTTCCTCCCTCCGCCGCGCGGCCGGGAAGTAGACGGTGAACGTGGTCCCCTGGCCCGGTGTCGAATCGACGAACACCAGCCCGCGGTGCGCATCCACGGCACGCTGCACGATGGCGAGGCCCAGGCCCGTTCCCCCGACCCGGCCGGTCACGAAGGGCTCGAACAGTCGGGCCCGCACGCTCTCCGGGATGCCGGGCCCGTTGTCGCTCACACCCAGCGCGACCGGATTGTCGATCCCCGCGCCGCCCGGCAGCTGGTGGGGCTCCGGTCGCCCCGTCCGCACCGTCACCCGCGCCTCCTTGCCCGCCGCCTGGACCGCGTTCAACACCAGGTTCGACACCACGCGGTGCAGCAGGTCCTCGTCGCCCTCCATGGGCGTCCGGTCGCCAAGCAGCTCGATACGGGCGTCCGCCGGGCAGTCGGGATGCTCCCGCACCAGCCGGATCGCGGCGCCCGCGACCTGGTGGAGATCGAGCGGCCGGCACTCGGTGACCCGCACGCGGGAGAAGTCGAGGAACTCCGACAGCAAGCGGGCCAGGCGGTCGCTCTCGCGCACGATCAGGCTCGTGAGGAACTTCTCATCGGGGTTCGCCCGCGATGCGCGGGCCAGCTGCTCCACCGACGAGCGGATCGAGGCGAGCGGGTTCTTGATCTCGTGCGCGAGACTGGAGGACAGCTCCGCTACCGCCTCCAGCCGCTCGGTGCGCAGGCGGAGCCGCTCCAGCCGCTTGGAGTCGGAGATGTCGCTGAAGATCGCGGTCACCCGGGGGCCTTCGCCGGGCGCGCCGTCGAGCGTGGTCGTGGTCACGCCGATCGGGAAGGTCCGGTCGGGCCGCCGCACCACCGCTTCCACGCGCATCGCCCGCACTCCACGCCGCGCCGTCGCAGTGAGCGCCGCCCAAAACTCCGGCGCCACGCGCGCGAATTCGGGCATGATGGGCCGGTCCCGCCAGTCCCGCTCCCGGAAGCCGAGGATCGCCTCGGCCGCCGGATTGGTGTACAGCAGGCGCCCCTCCGGGTCGACCGTCACGATCCCCGTCGGGATGTTGCGCAGCACATCCGCCGCCTCGAGTCGAACCTGACGCAGCTCCCCCGCCAGCGCCTCGTGCTCGGCCCCCATCAGCTTGACGCGGCTCGCGACATAGGCCGTGACGGCCGCCACCGCCACGAACACCGCGAGCTGGATGGCGACGTCCGGGGTCAGCGGCGTCGAGTGGCCGAAGAATACGTCCGCGATGTAGACCAGTCCCACGAGCGTCGTGATGAGCGCCGCGCTCCTGGGGGGCATCAGAACCGCGGTAACGGCAATCAATGGGACGTAAAGGCTCGTGAGATCGCTCTGCGGCCCGCCCGTCACGTGCACCACCGTCGTGACGAGCGCCACGTCGAACAGCGCCTGGGAGTACAGGAACGTGACTCCCGGCGCGCGCCCACGAACGTGGGTGTGCCAGTACGAGGCGATGGTCACGACCGCCGTCGCGACGAGCACGAACGAGGTCACGAGGATGTCGAGCGGGGCCGCGACCTTGAACTTGAGGGCAGCCGCGAGGTAGATGGCCACGGCAATGCACGCCCGCCCGATGTAGACCGCGCGGACCAGGGTGTGCGGCGTCGGGAGCGCCGACGCTCGGGTGTTGCCGCCAAGCCAGCGCAGAGGCAGTCTCCCCTTTGTCGAAAGGCGCTGTCGACCGTCAGGGGTCAGCCTTCAGCCACCCCCCGGCTCATAACAGATTGCCAAACAGAGGGTTATGCTGATGGCCGACAGCCGATGGCTGACAGCTTCAAGTGTGGGCGCGGGGCTAAGTATTGGAAGCGCTCTCGCAAAGTGCAAGAGCGTGAGCATCGGTATTCACTCGCGAGACGGCGACAACACCCTCTCCCGCAAGCATTTGTCGTCACGCACCACGCGATAGAACGCCGGCAGCGCCCCGGCGGCCCCGACCGGGCGTTGCAGCACCCGCGGGCAGGAGCTCGCGACCGCGCGGATGTCCTCCTCCAACCTGCTCCCCGCGATCCCCAGCACGATGACCGTGAGGCTGTCCTCCAGGATGCGCGTGGCGAGGTAGCGCCCCGGCACCTGAAACACGGATGGCGCGAAGGCAGGCTCCGCAGGGGCCGCCGCGGCGGTCTTGCGCGCCGTGTAGAGGTACACGGCCGCCGGAGCGTCCGCCATGATCCGGTCACCGGGCGTCGTGTTCGCCCGCACCCACTGCACGACGCCGAAGATGTAACGGCTGTTGCCCGCCAGCACGTACAAGGGCGAGCGGTTCTCCGCCCGAGGGGCTGCGCCCGACGCGAGCGCGGCTTCCGCCGCGCGCCGCAGCTCCACTTGCCGCACCGCCACGGTCAGCGCCACGAAGCCGAGCAGTGCGTACGTGAAGCGGCGCACCGTGACGGACCCTCCCCCGACGGCGAGCTGCAGCGTGCTCGCCGCGAGCAGCCCCGCGAAAGGCAGGATCGGTAGTAGCAGTCGGCCCTGGGCGTACGGCCACAGCAGCACGGTCGCCAGCACCGCAGCGACCGTGACGACGAGCGCCGCGTGCGCTCGCCGGGCGCGGACGCCACCAGCAAGGGCCGCCAGAGCGAGCGCCGCCGCGAGCGTCGGACCGACGACGTGGCTCGGGGCGAGATAGCCGCTGAGGTAGCGCATGTACCCCAGCCCGTTGATCCCCAGCCCGCGGGCGGCGTAGGAGAGGAGCTGCGACGGCCGATCGAGCGGCAGCCAGCGCCAGTACGGGGTTTCGTCGGGCAGCGGAGCGAGCGGCCCCCGCGCGACCGCGGCCGCGTGCACGAAATACCACACGGCGAGCGGCACGAGTGCGACGCCGGCGCAGAGGGCCACCTCGCGCCACGGACGTCGCTCGAGCACGAGCGCCACCAGTACTGCTGCCAGCAGCACGACGCCCGCCGTGCGGAACAGCGCAGTCAGTGCGAGGACGAGCCCGAGGGTCGCCGCGAGCGCCGGCCGCGCCGCTCCGGGCCCGGCGTCGGCCATGCGGTAAGTGAGCAGCAGCGCCGTAGCCCACCCGCAAACGAAGTACGGCTCGGACAGGGGGATATTGAAGTATTGGATGACCGCATCCAGGAAGAACGGGCCGAGGGCGCAGAGCCCGAGCACGGCGGGAGCCGCGTCGAGCCTGCGGCGTCCGATCCACCAGATGATCCCGGCCGCCGCGCCGCTGGCCAGGGGATTCAGCAACCCGATGGTCGCGCGCACACCCGCGAGGGTCCCGAACAGCTTCCAGGGCACGGCGATCAGCAGGGGGAGGCCGGGCGGGTACTTCACCGCCACGGGATCGCCCACCAGGTAGATCAAGCGGTACCCCACTCCGCCCGCGAGCGCCTGGCCCAGCGCGACGTAGGCGCCGTCGTCGTTGAAGGCGCCTACGAGAATCCGGTCCGCGGCGCGGAGCACCAGATGGGCGACGAAGACGAGCCCCGCGATGACGAGGGGCTCGTAGTGCGCGAGGAGAGACGTGAGCGTGGTCTTCTGGAGCTGTTGCATCCGCGAACCTCCGGGCCGCGATTATACGGTTCGCGCGCGGGCTCGGGAACACCTCTCTGGCTCCGGCCGCCGTCGCCCACTATCGTTGGCGCATGAACGGCGCCCGGGCCGTCGCTCTGCTGTTGCTGTTCCCGCCACCGAGCGGCGCGGCGCAAGCCGCCCTCACGCCCGCCGATTCCGCGATCCTTAACTCCCAGCCCCTCAGGCGGCTCGTGCTCGCGCCCTCGGTGATGCGCCGCGTGAGCTTGCTCGCGGCCGGGCTCGACCGCGAGGTCGTGCTCTGCCTGCGCGGGGCCATCCGGGGCGACACCGCCGTGGTCGACGACTTCGTGATGCCGGACATCGTGGCGAGCGCCGCGGACGCCGTGCAGCCCCTGCCCTGCGCGCCGGCGACCACGCTCGCGGTGTGGCACAACCACCCCTGGACCGGGCCCGACTCGAGCTTCGGCGTGCGGACGCCGGAGGACCTGTGCTCGCTGAGCCAGCCGGACATCCGCTCGGTGGTCGCCGACTCGATCCCCTTCGCGGTCGTCAGCGTGGGCCGCACACCGCGGCCGATCGTGTGCTGGTGGCGGCGCGTACAGGCGGTGATCAACCGGCACGTGAAGTTCCTCCCGCGATTTCCGCGGCAGTGGCTCGAGGCGCCGAGCCTCGCGGCGCCCCCGCCCGAGCCGGCGCGCTCCGTGCCCTGACGCAAACGGCCGGGGAGAGCGGGCCATGCGGGTGCTGCAGGTGTCGGAAGAGCACGGCCGCTACGTGGCCACGATGGCGGAGACCGAGCTTCCGGTGCCACGGCCGGGAGAAGCCCTGGTGCGGGTCGCCGCCTCCGGCGTGAACCGCGCCGACCTATCGCAGATCGCCGGTCGCTACCCACCCCCACCCGGGGAGTCCGAGATCCTGGGACTCGAGGTCTCGGGCACGATCGCGGATACCGGGCAACCGGTGTGCGCGCTGCTCGCCGGTGGCGGGCACGCCGAGTACGCGGCCGTCCCGGTGGGGCAGCTGCTGCCCGCCCCGCGCGCGTTCGACCTGGTCTCCGCGGCGGCCATTCCCGAGGCCTACATCACCGCCTTCGTGAACCTGGCGCTCGAGGTCGGGCTGCGGCGGGACGAGACGGTGCTCGTGCACGCGGGAGCATCGGGCATGGGGCTCGCCGCGATCCAGCTCGCCAAGTCGTACGGCGCCCGCGTGGCCGCCACGACGCGTACGGCCGAGAAGCTCCCCGCGCTCACGGCGGCCGGGGCCGACCTCGCCATCGATGCGGGTCGCGAGGATGCGGCCGCGACGATCGAGCGGTGCTGGGGGCCCGACGCCGTGGACGTCGTGCTCGACCCGGTGGGCGCCGCAACCCTGCCCGGCGACCTGCGCGTGCTCCGCCCGGGAGGTCGGGTCATCCTCCTCGCCACGCTGTCGGGAAGCTCGGCCGAGCTCGACATCGCGCTGCTCATGAAGAAGCGCGGCCGGCTCATCGGCTCGATGCTGCGCGGCCGCAGCCGCGACGAGAAGGCGCAGATCGTGGCACGGTTTGGCAACGAGATCCTGCCGGCCTTCGAGACGGGGCGACTGCGGGTCACCATCGACTCGGTCTTCCCGCCCGAGCGCGCGGCTGCGGCGTTTCAACGGATGCGCGAGAACCGCAACACGGGAAAGATCCTGATCGACTGGAGCGGGGTGGCGACGCCCGGTCACTTGCGCCGCAGGTAGCTGTCCGTCTTGTCGAGCCAGTCCTGCCGCGGCGGGCTGAACACGTCCACGTCCAGCGTGTCCTCCAGCGCGTGGGCCTCGTGAGGAACGTTGGAGGGGATGAACAGCACCTCGCCCGCCCTCACGACGATCTCCCTGTCGCCATCGGCGCCGATCAAGAACTGGAGGGCGCCCTCGAGGATGTAGGTGAGCTGCTCGTTCTCGTGGGCGTGACGCGGCACCACGCACCCCTTCTGGATGTAGACGTGCGCCAACATCATCCGGTCGCCGGTGATGAGCCGGCGGGACAGGTGCGCGGACACCTGCTCCTTCGGCATCTCGTCCCAGCGGTACCACGCGACGCGGTGTTCGTCCGGCGCCATACTGTCCTCACGCTCCGTGTCGGATAATATCGACCCTCGGCCGACGCGCACGCGAGGCATGTGGCGGCCGTCACACCACCGTCTCTTGCAACGTGCAAAGTTCCCTTTCGGTGCGGGGTTACGACATCGCTGCTGGAGGCCCCCGCAGCCTGTGGGGAGCGCCCGGCACGCCCCTTGCCTTGTTGAGGGGCATGAGGCGCTTCGACCTGTTCGGCCCGCCGCCGTTCCATCCCGACGAAGAGTGGGGCGACGACCAGTCCGCTCGCGATTGGCGGGGCGACGAGTATTTGGACGACTGGCCGCGCGAAAACGCCGGCCCGGAGTGGCGCATGTTCGAGGAAATCGCCGCCGACGAAGCCGACCTGGCCGCGGCGGTAGAGGAACTGCTGAAGAGCCTCTAGCGCGGCGTCACTGCACCGCGTTGACCATATCGAAGATCGGCAGGTACATCGCCACCACCATGCCGCCGACGATCACACCCAGCACGACGATCATGATGGGCTCCATCAGCGCGAGCAGCGCGCTCACCGCGGCGTCCACCTCGTCGTCGTAGAAGTCGGCGATCTTCGAAAGCATCTCGTCGAGCCCGCCCGTCTGCTCGCCCACCGCGATCATCGAGATGACCATCGGCGGGAACACGTTCGATTTCTGGAGCGGCCCGGCGATCGTCTCGCCCCCGGCGATCGACGCGCGCGATTCCATCACCGCGTTGTGGATCACCATGTTCCCCGCCGTGCGCGCCGTGATCTCGAGGCCGTCCAGGATCGACACGCCGGACGAGATGAGGGTCCCGAGCGTCCGCGTGAAGCGCGACACCGCGGACTTCCGGATCACATCGCCCAGCACCGGGAGTCGCAGCAGCAGCTTGTCGATTTGCAACCGGCCCGGCGCGGTCTTGTAGTAACGGCTCAGCAGGAAGACGAAGCCGCCGGCGGCGCCGATGATCGCCCACCAGTAGTGCGTGAGGATGCTGCTCATCCCGATCACGATGCGGGTGGGGAGCGGCAGCTCCAGGTTCACAGAGGCGAACATGTTCTGGAACGTCGGGATCACGAAGATGAGCAGCACCGCTATGGCGATGGCCGCGACGGACATGATCACCGCGGGGTAGATCATGGCGCCCTTCACCTTGCGGATGATGGCGTCATTCTTCTCGAGGAACTCCGACAGGCGCACGAGAATCGTGTCGAGAATGCCGCCCGCCTCGCCCGCGGCGACCATGTTGACGTACAGGTCGCCGAAGGCCTTGGGGTGCTTGCGCAGCGCGTCCGCGAGGGTGTGGCCGCTCTCGACGTCGTACACGACCGATCTCGTGATTTCGGCGAGGGACTGGTTCTCGGTCTGCTTCGCGAGAATGTCGAGCGCCTGCACCAGCGGGAGTCCGGCGTTGATCATGGTCGCGAACTGCCGGGTCATGACCACGAGATCGCGGGTCTTGATGCCGCCGCCGAACTTGAAGCTGAGCTTGAAGGCTTTGGGCGCGGCGCGCACCTGCACCACGACCATGCGGTTCTTCCGCAGGTGGGCAATGACGTCGTCCCGCGTCGGGAGATCGACTTCGCCCGACTGGAGATCGCCTTTCAGCGTGCGCGCGGTGTACTGGAAGACCGGCATCGGTCAGCTCCTTCCGGCGCCCATCAGCGGCGCGCCGCGACCTTGGCCTGCGGCCCGGCCGACGCCATCGGCTCCTTCTCGTCCAGCGGCGTCTCTCCGATCATCCGCAGGAAGTCGTTGGGCTTGGACGTGACCCGCAGGCACTCGTCCTTGGCGACCTCGCGGGACATGTAGTGCTGGTACAGCGCGTCGTTCAGCGTCTGCATGCCGTACTTCTTCCCGGCCTGCATCGACGACTCGATCTGATGCACCTTCTCCTCGCGAATCAAGGCGCGGATCGCCGGTGTGCAGATCATGATCTCCGCCGCCATCACGCGGCCCTTCCCCTTGGCGCGCTGCAGCAGGGTCTGTGTGACCACCCCTTCCAGCACGAAAGCGAGCTGGGCGCGCACCTGCGACTGCTGGTGCGACGGGAAGACGTCGATGATGCGGTTGATGCTCTCCATCGCGGAGTTCGTGTGCAGGGTCGCGAAGGCCAGGTGCCCGGTCTCGGCGATGGTGAGCGCCGCCTGGATGGTCTCGAGGTCGCGCATCTCGCCAACCAGCACGACGTCGGGGTCCTGGCGCAGCGCGTACTTGAGGGCCGCCGCGAAGCTCTGCGTGTCGGTGCCGATCTCGCGCTGGTTGACGATGCAGCTCTGGTGGCGGTGGATGAACTCGATCGGGTCCTCCACCGTGATGATGTGACCCTTCATCTCCTTGTTGATCTTGTCGATCATCGCGGCCAGCGTGGTGCTCTTCCCCGAGCCGGTCGGCCCGGTCACGAGCACGAGCCCGCGCGGCCGGTCGGCGAGCTGCGCCACGACCGCCGGCAGTCCGAGCTCCTCGAACGTGCGCACGTTGAAGGGAATCTGCCGGATCACGAGTGAGACGCAGCCGCGCTGCTTGAAACAGTTGCCGCGGAACCGGGCCAGATTCTGGATCCCGAAGGAGAAGTCGAGCTCGCTCTCCGTCTCGAAGCGCTTCTTCTGGTTCTCGGTGAGCACCGAGTACGCGATCGAGAGCGTGTCTTTCGGGGTGAGCACGTGATCGACCGACGAGTTGGTGATGTCGCCGTCGACCCGCAGCTTGGGCCGCTCGCCCGCCACGATGTGGAGGTCCGACGCGTCCCGCTCAATCATCTCCTCGAGCAGGGAGCGGAGATTGACCGTCGTCACCGCGCCGCCCGTCATGCCGCCGTCTCCTTCACGACTTCCTCCAGGGTAGTGACGCCTTTTTTCACCTTGATCATCCCGTCCATCCGGAGCGTGAGCATGCTCTCCTTCACGCCCTGCTCCCGCAGCTCCTCGGTGGAAGCCCCTTTCAGCACCATGCGCCGCAGCGCGGACGACATGGCCATCACCTCATAGAGGCCCTGGCGGCCCTTGTACCCCGTGCCGTTGCACGTGTCACAGCCCGCCCCCTTGAAGAAGGGCCCGAGCTTCGGGTCCACTCCGAAGGCGTGCATCTCCTCCGGCGAATACTGATGCTCTTCTTTGCAGCCGCTGCAGATGCGGCGCACCAGCCGCTGGGCCACGATCAGATTGACGGCGCTCGCCACGTTGAACGGCTCGATCCCCATGTCCACCATGCGCGTGACCGTGGACGGGGCGTCGTTCGTGTGCAGCGTCGAGAGCACCAGGTGGCCGGTCAGCGAGGCCTTGATGGCGATCGAGCCGGTCTCGAGATCGCGGATCTCGCCCACCATGATGATGTTCGGGTCCTGCCGCAGGAACGCTTTCAGCGCCGCCGCAAACGTCATCCCGACGTCGTTGCGCACCAGGACCTGATTGATCCCGAGCAGGTTGTACTCGACCGGGTCCTCGGCGGTCATGATGTTGACTTCCATCGTGTTGATCCGCGAGAGCGCCGAGTACAGCGTCGTCGTCTTCCCCGAGCCCGTGGGACCGGTGACGAGCACCATCCCGTACGGGTTCAAGATCGCCTTCAGCAGGTCGGCCTCCGCCTTCGGCTCGAACCCAAAGGTCTTGAGGTCGAGCGCCAGGTTGCCCCGATCGAGAATCCGCAGCACGATCTTTTCGCCGAACAGCACCGGCAAGGTCGAGACGCGGAAGTCGATGACCTTACTGCCGAACTTGAGCTTGATCCGCCCGTCCTGCGGCACCCGGCGCTCGGCGATGTTCAGCTGGGCCATGATCTTCACCCGGGAGATCAGCGCCGCCTTCATCTTCACGGGTGGCTTCATCACCTCCTGCAGCGCCCCGTCCACCCGGTAGCGCACCCGGATCTCGTGCTCGAACGGCTCGATGTGGATGTCCGAGGCCCCCCGCTTCACCGCGTCCGTCAGCAGCCCGTTAATGAGCTTCACGACGGGGGCGTCCTCGGCCAGGTCCTGCGCCTTGACGTCCTCCTCCTGCTCCTCCTCCACCACCTCGACGTCCGCCTCTTCGACGCTCTTCAAGAGCGACTGCAGCTGGGCGTCCGACTGCTGGTAATAGCGGTCGATCGCGTTGCGCAACGTATACTCGCCCGCGATCACCGGGAACACGTCGCAGCGGGTGATGAATTTGATGTCCTCGATCGCCGTCACGTTGTTCGGATCGACGATGGCCACCGTCAGCGTGCGCCCCTCGCGCTTGAGCGGGAGGACGGTGTGCTTGACCGCAATGTCGGGGGGGAGGAGCTTGATGATCTTCGGGTCGACCTCGAACCGCGACAGGTCCACCGCCGGCATGCGGTACTGCCGGGCCAGCATCTTGGTGACCTCGGTCTCCTCGACGAAGCCGAGCTTCACCAGGGTGTAGCCCAGACGCATCCCCGTGCCCTTCTGCTCCATCAGGGCTTTCTTGAGCTGATCGAGCGTGATCAGCCCTTCCCGTACGAGGATTTCGCCCAGCTTATCGGCGGTGGCTGCGGCGGTGGCCGTATGCAACTCGTTGAAATTGAACAGTCTAAAGTAGTCCGCCGCCGAGGAGTGTCAAGGCATTGGCGTGATCGCCCCCGAAAAAGTGACGAACGGACCGAGCGACTCGAGCAGCTTTGGGCCCACGCCGGGCACGCTGTCCAGGCGCGCGAGACTGCCAAAAGGACCGTGCGCCGCGCGCCACGCGACGATGCGCTGCGCCAGCGCCGGACCGACGCGCGGCAGCCGCGTGATCTCGATCACGTCCGCGCGATCGAGATCGACGCGCTCGCCGGGGAGCAGGGGGCGCGCCAGCCGCTCCGCCTGACGCGCGGTCTGGCGCAACGCGGGACGCGGACTTGTGTCGGCCCCCTGCGCGAGGCGGACGTCGCCCGGTGCCGCGCCGGCCGGCGGTGCGAGCGCCCAGCGCGCCCCCGCACCGGCGAGAGCAAGCAGGGAGAACATGAGCGCGGCGCGCTTGTCATCCATGACTGCACGCTAACGGCTCGCCAGCCGCCGAACGGGATCGGTTCAACGCCCGCCTCGCCAAAAGATTGCGGTTCATGAGTGCGGAATGCGGAATGTGGAATGCGGAGTATCCGCGCAAGCGTCGTGGCGCGCCTCGACCTCTCACTTCAATTCCGCATTCCGCACTCCGCATTCCGCATTGGGGCTACCGCACCAGCGCCACCGCCACGTCGCCCACGATCTGGAGCGACGCCGCGCTCAGCTTGTCGATCGTGTCCTCGGTCGTGTGCCAGTAGGGGTAGTCGAAGTCCACCACGTCGATCGCGTGAATACCGGCCCGCTGCAGGCTCACATGGTCGTCGATGAGGGTGTGTTTGACGCCCGGGAGGAAGTAGCGACCGTACCCGAGGTCCGAGGCGGTGCGCCACACGCGCTCCACCACCTCCGGCGCCCCGGCCATGGAGTTGCCCTCGTAGTAAATCTGCAGCGATCGGTCGCCCACCATGTCGAACAGCACGGCGTACAGCGGTGGGTAGGCCGGGGGCTGGTGCGCGGCGAACCAGCGCGACCCGATGAGCACATCGCTCGAGTCCTTCGTGAAGTCGCCGTAGTCCTCGCCGTCCACGAACAGCAGGTCCACCCCCACCGTCGGAGGCTTCGCCTTGAGGGCGTCGGCGACACCCAGCAGCACCGCCACTCCCGACGCGCCGTCGTTCGCGCCGGGCACGGGCAGCCGCTGCTGCCCCAGGTTCTGGCTCTGGTCGGCCTTCGGGCGCGTGTCCCAATGGGCGAGGAACAGCACGCGCTCCGCAAGCTCGGGCCGGAAGCGCGCGAACAGGTTCCTGAGCCGCAGGGTCGCGCCCTGCTGCGTGACGTGACGGATCGGCTGCACCGCGACGGTGTCGGCCGTCGCCCGCAGCCGGGCGAGGATCCAGTCGCCCGTCTTGTCGTGGGCCGGCGTGTTGGGCACGCGCGGCCCGAAGTCCATCTGCTGGCGGAGGTAGTCAAACGCCCGCTCGCCGGGGAACTCACGCGGACGGGTCTGCGCCTGACAGGCGAGCGCGAGCGTCAGGGACGTCGCGTGGACAAGCCGCCTCACCGGATCTGGCCCACGCTGGTGCTGAGATTGACGAACGCCGTGATCACGAGCTGGGACGTTTTCCGGCTCGCCTGCCGCTCATCGTTCACCAGGTACGCCATCTGGAACCCCGCGCTGAGGGAGGGAGGAAACTCAGTGTCCAAGGTTAGCTGCGCCTGGGCCTGGCGGCTATCCACGTAGGGCACGCACACCGCCTGACCGGCCGCCTGCAGGCAGCTCGTGGTCCGCGTCTCCTGGTAGCGCAGCGTCGTGCGGATGTCACGCGGCATCCGCGCGAGGCTCGCCGGGGGCCGGAAGGCGAAGACGAGATTGCCGCCGGCCTGGTTGCGCTCGCTGCGGAACAGGTTGCCCGCCGCGAGCTGCTCGGTCTTGAGGCGCGCGGCATCGAACGACGAGAGGATGCCCTTGACCCAGGTGAGCGCCACGGTAGGGGTCAGGTAGCGCTCCGTAAGCTGCGTGCGCGCGGCGCCCGCGGAGTCTCCGGTCAGGGCACTCTGCTCGGTCGCGCTCTCGCGCCGGCGATAGGTGACCTGTGCGGTGAGGCTCGCGAGCAGCCGCGCGATCGCGCCGCGAGGCGCCGCGACGCTCCAAGCGACCGTGGCGGAAGGCCAGTCTCGGCCGCGCGTGCGCAACGGCACCTGCTGGTCGGTGCGCAGCACCCACGTGATCCCCTGGAGGCGCTGGTAATTGGCCCGCACCCGCAGGCCGACCGGCAACTCCGCTCCGCCTCCCAGGTTGAAGCTGTAGTTGTCGGCCGCGGCGCCCGCGCGCATCCCGTCCTGCTCGCGAAAGCGGGAGAACCCGACCAGCGCGAGCTGGTAGCCCAGCGACGGGGTGAGCGGCGTCCGGTCGTAGGTGGACGTCCACGAGCGCCCGTAGCTGACGTCGGGGCCGGTCAGGCGGCCGAGCAGCCGCACGACGCCGGCACTGTCGCCGAACAGCGCCCGGCCCGCGCGCCGGGCGTCGAGCTGCGCCCCGAGCTCGACGCGCCGGGAATTGCCGAATGCCACGGGAATGTGGAATCCGCCCGCCGTGTCGCCTACGTCACGCACCGGATCGCGCGCGTTCGGGTCGCGGGACAGGAAGAAGCCGGTGACGAGTGTGGCGCGCGGGCGCACCCAGGCCGCGACCTGCGGCGTCAGACTCAGCAGCGTCGTGATCGAGCGCTGCGTCTCGATGCCGACGTCCCGGCCGAGGAAGGTGCGGCGCTCCTGGCGCACGAGCCGCCCGATAGTCGTCGAGTCCCCGTAGTCCCGCAGGTCCCGCTGGGAGGCGACGTCGACGCGCAACTGCACCCCGCCCAGTGGCCGCAGGTCGAAGCCGCCCGCGCTGCGCCACAGCTTGGTACGGGACAGCGCCGGCACCGCCAGCGCGTCCGCAGCGCGCGCCACCGGGACGAGGTAGGTGAAGCGGGATGCCTCGGAACCGGCGATCCCGGTCCGGAACCGGATGTTGGCGGGGTTGAGCCGCAAGGGCCCCCACCGCGCCGCTCCGGGGGTGAGGTTGTAGTCGAGGCCCAGGGCGTAGCTCGACGCCGTGGCGGACGCCAGGTCCGAGCGGGTCGTCCCGTCGCTGTAGGACGCGGACAGGGCTGCGGGGTCGAGCAGGGTCCGCAGCAATCCGGAGCGCGCCTGCCGCGTGCGCCGCAGCGAGAGACTGTAGCTCGTCGCCCGACTCTGGGGCGTGCGGAGCCCGTCGAGCGCGTCGCCGCGGAGGTCGGTGCCGGCGAGGTAGAAGGGGTCGCTCGAGGTCGCGGCGTAGCGCACCGTCAGCGGCGCGGCGATGCCCCAGCGGTCGGGCAGGAAGCGATCGAGCCGGACCGTGCCGGCGACGCTCGCGGCGTTGTCGGCCACGTAGCTCGGGTCTTCGCCGAGCTGGTGGAACTGAGCGTCGCGGCGCGAGACGCTGATGGCGACGTCCGCCACGTCGGCCGCCGTCAGCGTGACGTCCACCGCGCCGGCGTAACCGGCGTCCTGCACCACGTCGCTGAGGCGAATGTCGTCCACCCACAGCTCGGCCTGATCGAGCAGCACCCTGCTGTCGACGCGCAGGATGCCGGCGGCCATTTCCTGCACCCCCGCGAGGTTGGGGGGCGCGGTGCCCGGGTTGCGCACGTGCGCGACGTAGGGCCCGTCGCACATCACGTAGGCGGAGTCGAACGGGACGATGGCGGCGGGGCACCCGGAGTACACCTGCGCCGTGTCGCCGCGCAGCCACGCCCGCTCGATCCGGGCCCGCAACACGAGCCAGCGCTCCAGGTCCACGACCACTTCCGGCTCCCAGGAGGTCGTGCCCGCGGGGACGTGGTAGAGGTAGAAGTTGTTCTCGTCCTTGCCCGCCTTGACGTAGAAGTGCAGGTCGCCCTCCTCCCAGCCCGTGCCGCGGCCGCGGGCCCACACGCGGAGCCGACGATACTTGAGAAAGTTCTTGTCTCCAGCGGTTGTGAACCGCACGAACGCCTCGGCATGCTGTCCCGTCGCGAGACCGCGCGCCAGTAGCCGCAGCGACTGCTCGTTGACCTGCGTGACGCCCACCTGCAGGCCCGCGTCCCGGCGTGACGCCTCGTCGATCACGCCGGGGGGTGACGTGTAGCCGAGGTCCTGGTTCTCGGTGCTCACCACCGACGCGACCACCTCGCCCGTGCCCGTCCCGCGTTCGCCGGCGAGGCCCGGGATCGGCGTGTCGGCGCGCTTGACCCACGTCGCGCCCACGAGGCGCACGCGCGCGAGCCCGAAAAACACCTGCGGGTCGGGCCGGCCGAGCGGGCCGTTCTGCGGCGTCACGATGGTGACGCGCAGGCTCTGGATCTGCCGCAGGCTCACGCTGCCCTGGGTGATCGTGTCGGTGCGGAACGGAATGCGGTACAGCCGCCAGCCCGAGGCGCCGTCCGGATTGCCGAAGCTGTCGTGCTCCGAAACCATGCCCCCGTCGCGCACGAAGTAGCGGTCGTCCCCGATGGGGAAGAGGAAGCGCACGAAGTCCTCTCGCGTCTTCACGCCGGCGAGCGAGTCGAGCAGGAAGTCGCCGTCCTGGTCTTCCGTGTCGACGGCGCCGTTGTGCCGGCCGCACCGCGAGCGCAGGTCTCCGAACGCATAGGCGGGCAGCGCCCCGTTCACCCGGGCGCTGCACAGCGGCAGCGTGTCCACCCTCCGCCCCTGGGTCGCGTCCCAGATCCCGTCCACGATGCGGTCGGAGAGTATGCCCTCGTCGTCCTGCGTGGCGCTCCAGGAATGCGTCAGCGGATCGCGCTCCGTGTCGAGCCGGCCGGGCCCGGCGGGCCGCCCCCCCGAGTAGACCGTGTCGCCCGGGGGCGTCACCGTGAGGGTTTCGGGCACGAACGCGAGCGCGTCTTCGAACACCGAGCCGAAATCGAGCAGCAGCGCCGTGTTGGCGGCCCTCGCCACGCGGTGGTTGTCCTCCCACACCCACAGCTCGAGGAACTCGACGCGCGACAGATCGATGCCCGTCGGCGAGAGCACCTGCGTGATGGCGCGCCAGCGGGGCCCGTCGTGGTGCGGCCGCACCCAGTTGGGGGCGCCGGTGCGCGAGTCGGCGAGTCCCAGCACCGTGTCCGGCTTGAGCATGAGCCACAGCACCGGCTCGGCCGACTGCCCCTGGCCGACGAGGCGAATCGTCGGATCGATCTGCTGCGGCAGGAATTGCATCGGCCGACCGGAAGCGTCGTACGGCAGGTTCTGCCACGTGAGCGCCGCGGCGTCGGGGGGCGCGAAGCCCCCGGGCGCGATCCCGAACGGCTCGGCGCCGCGCGCCGTGGTGGGTATGCTCCCCCACTGCCAGCTCTGCTCGGCGAGCGACAGGAACCGCCCGGCTTCGCCCTCGAACTCCTCGAGGTATGCCTGGCCCGCGGGGTTGGCACCCGGGCGGGACATCGCGATCTCCGCGGAGACGTTCAGGAACGAGGGAGCGTTGGTGTGGACACCCGGCAGCTTGTCGAGCGCCCGCGTGATCCACGCGGGCCGGAAGTGCAGCTCGGTGCTCACCCCGGCGATGAAGCTCGACGCCGGCTCCGAGCCGAGCGGCGGCCGTGTGAAGGCGCTTTGCTCCCGTTGGAAGAGACCGGTGAAGTTGATGGTGCCGCGCGCGCCCAGGTCGTAGCGTCCGGCGAACCCGAAGATCGAGGTGGGCGACACGGCGAACGCCGCCCGCTCCTCGAACTGGGCACGCACCTGGGCGACGCCCCCCAGCGGAAACAGGGCGTCCGCCTTCCGGAACTGCACCTGCCCCGTGGCGTAGTCGATCGTGTAGTCCGTGCCGCGCGTGAGCAGAGTGTTTCCCACGTAGATCCGCTCGCTGCCGTCGCGGATCTGAAAGCTGTTGAGCGACAACAGGCTGCGGTCGGCGGAGGCGGACACGTTCGCGTGCAGCTGCAAGGCGAACACGGAGGGCGGACCCTGTGTGGCCAGCAAGGCGCGAGGGGTGCGGTAGAGCGAGTCATTGCGCTCACTGGCGTCGAGCTTCGCCGAGTCGGCGAACGGCGCGAGGTGCGGGAACACCACGAAGTAGTCCCGCACGGGCGCGCCCTGCAGCGGATCGCGGGTGCGCGGGAACAGCCGGTTGTACTGGTCGAACGTGTTCGGGTCGGACGCGAGCGCCAGCCCGAGGCGCGCGAGGTAGGTCTCGTCGGCGGCCACCGTGCGCTCGCGGCGATTCACCGTGAGGGCGAGTGCCACGGTCTCCCGTGTGACCTCGCTCCCACCCACGCGGTAGGCGCTCCGGATCTCGAAGCGGAACGACGGCGTCGCGGCCGTCACGCCGGGTCGCGGGTC
The DNA here is from genome assembly GCA_003222115.1 of Gemmatimonadota bacterium. Classification (GTDB taxonomy): domain Bacteria; phylum Gemmatimonadota; class Gemmatimonadetes; order Gemmatimonadales; family GWC2-71-9; genus AG29. Next base: position 36,933 of record QHUL01000065.1, read on the forward strand.
GTACACGAGGCGCAGCGTGTCCACGAAGCTCGGGTCGGGTCGCGCCGTGACGGGGAACGTCCCGACGCAGCGCCCCGAGCTGCAGGACGTCTCGCCCACCGGGATGTAGGACACGGCGAGGTAGTCGCTCTGGTCGAGCCGGCTGGCGAGCGCGAACCAGGCGCCGCTGGGATCGGCGTAGTAGTCCCGCCCCTCCAGCAGGATCTCCCACTGAAACGGTCCCGCGCGCTCCGCGACGCAGTCCACCGGCTGCGCCCCCGGGCCACAGGCCACGGCGCGCAGGCCCCCGATGTTCTGGTTGCTGTTCGATAGCGGCGACACGGCGCGCACGCGGTAGACGTGCAGGCCGCCCACGCGGAGCGCGGCGGGGAGCGGCGTCGCCTCGAGCGACAGGATGTCGACCGCGGGATAGCCGGGGATGGCGGCGGGGTCCACGGCGAAGAAGAACCGCCCCGCCTCGTAGTCCAGGTCTCGGGCCTCCCGGTCGATGGGCTGGGTCGTGACGTCGCCGATGGTGTAGACCCGGTCCGTCACGACGTTCCCCTTCTGCTGCGCGTAGATGCCTCGCAGCTCGAGCGCGCCGAACTGGGCGATCGCCTGCACGCCGAAGTTGTTCGCGGGGATGGCCGCGCTGATGAAGCGCGAGCGCGGCGCCTGGAACGTGACGTTCCCGGCCTCCACCCGGCGCAGGGGCTCGTCCTCCAGCCCTTCGTACCACACCTGGAGGTTGTTGTTGGCGTCGAATTCGCGCTGGCTGTCGAAGTCGACGTTCAGGTGGAGGCGCTGTCCCACGACGCCTCCCGAGCGGATCGAGTACTGGGGGTTGGGGCTGATCGTGGGGAAGCCCGCGGAGCAACCGGACAGGGCCTGCTGCAGATCGATCGCGCTGCAGTGGAGATTGCGAAACTGGTCGGCCTTGAGCTCGAAGCGCACGTTGAGCTGCATGCCGACGTCGGCGAACGTCCCGGGGAGGGCGGGCGCCGCCGCAGGGACTACGACCGGACGCGCCGGCTCGGCGGGGATGGGAGCGGGGGCGGCCGCCGCAACCGGCGCCGGGGCGGCGGGCCGCCCGAGGACCGGGGACCACAGCGCGCGCGCGCGCCGCTCCCACGCGGCCGCGACGAGCGCGGGCACGGTGTGCGGCCCGAGGCGCCCGCCGGGCACCAAGGCCGGGTGTCGCGGGGGCGCAAGGGGCGTCCAGCGAAACGACGCCACGAACCCGGGCGGCTCGGAGCGGGCGGCGCCGGTATCCTGCGCGTGGGCCTGGGGTATGACGAGCGAAAGGGCGACGAAGCCGGCCAGGCTGGCGCGTCGCATCCCTTGTAGAGAGGTGGAGCCGCGAATATAATGGCGCGACCGACCGTGCGCATCCTCAGCCGCTACCTGCTGCGCCAGCACCTCGCGCCGCTCGGGTTCGCGCTCGCGGCGTTCACCCTCCTGATGCTGCTCCGCCAGGTGGCCCAGCAGTTCGGAAACCTCGTCGGCAAGGGCCTGCCGTGGAGCGTCATCCTCGAGGTCTTCCTTCTGTCCGTCCCCTTCATCATCGCGATGACGCTGCCCATGGCCGTGCTCGTGGCCGTGCTGTACGCGTTCAGCCAGCTCGCGGGGGATCACGAGATCACGGCGATGAAGGCGAGCGGCGTCAGCCTGGGGCGGCTCGTCGCCCCGGTGCTGTCGGCGGCTGCGCTGGTCGCAGCGCTGGCGTTCCTGTGGAGCGATCAGGTGCTGCCCCGCTCGAACCACCGGCTGCGCACCCTGCTCGTGGACATCCAGCGCAAGAAGCCGTCCTTCAGCTTGAAGGAGCAGGTGATCAACGAGGTCGTGGAGCGCCAATTCTTCCTCCGGGCGGCACGCATCGATCCGGCGACCAACAGGCTGAGGGACGTCACGATCTACGACCTCGGGGACCCCGAGCGGCGGCGCATCATCAGCGCCGACAGCGGCCGCATGGCCTATACCCCGGGGGGCCGCGACCTGTACCTCACGCTGCTGGACGGCGACATCCGGGAGGTGAACCGGAGCGATCCCACGCAGTTCGACCGCACCCTCTACGTCGTCAACAAGATCCGGGTCCAGAACGTGGGGAACTCGCTGGAGCGGACCGAGAACGACTCGTACAAGAGCGACCGCGAGATGGGGATCTGCGAGATGCGGGGCGTCGTGGCCGCGGCCCGGCGGGAGGCGGAGCAGGCGCGACGGGACACCAGGCTCCTGATCGACAACGACCTGCGGCGCCTGGCCGGGCTCGTGCCGGCGCTGCGCGACACGCTCGGGGTGGCGCCGGACACGGAGCCGCAGGGCGCCTACTGCCGCGCGCTGCGCCGAATGGCGGGCTGGCTCGTCCCGAGCGCCGCCATCGCCGCGCCGCCCCAACAGGGGCCGCAGCCGCGGCAGGGGGCACGCCCGCAGCAGGGCGGACCGCCGCCGCGAGGCGCGCCGCGCCCAATCACGCCGGCGATCCTCCCGGGGCAGCCGCTGCCGCCGCGCGGCGCGCCCGTCCCGTGGCTCGCGACCGGCGCGACGGTCGGGGAGGAGCAGCGGGTCCGCGCCGCGCGGCAGCGCGCGGCGAGCTACGAGGTGGAGATCCACAAGAAGTACGCGATCGCCGCCGCGTGCATCGCGTTCGCCCTGGTCGGCATTCCCGTGGCGCTGCGCTTTCCGCGGGGCGGCGTGGGGCTCGTGCTGGCCACGAGCCTGATCGTGTACACGGTGTACTACGTCGGCCTGATCGGCGGCGAGGAGCTGGGCGACCGGCTGTTCGTGTCCCCGTTCTTCGCGATGTGGACGCCCAACCTCTTGTTCAGCGCGCTCGGGCTCGCGGGCCTGTGGGTGGTCCGGCGGCCGGGGGACGCGCCGCAGGGCGGGGACTGGACCGACCTGTTCCGCACGTTCCTGCCGCGCCGCCGCGCCGTCGCGTGATGCCCGCCCCCCCCGCCCCCCCGGCCCCCGCTCCCCGCCTGCTGCCCACGCTCGATCGCTACGTCGCGCGCGAGTGGCTCAAGGTCTTCCTCATCACGGTGCTGGGCTTCCCGCTCCTCGTGATCGTGATCGACCTGACGGACAACCTCGGCAAGTACCTGAGCAAGGGCCTGACCAAGCACGCCGTGGCGCTGTCTTGCCTGTTCGGCATCCCGGAGACGGTGTCGCTGGTGCTGCCGGCCGCCGTGCTGTTCGCGACGGTGTTCACGGTGGGCGCGCTGGGGCGACACTCGGAGCTCACCGCGGCGAAGGCGTCCGGGGTGTCGTTCCATCGCTTGGCGGCGCCGATCTACCTCGCGGGGGTGGCGGCGTTCCTGCTGGGCCTGGTGGTGACCGAGCTCGCGCCGGGGGCGTCCGCCCGCAAGGCCGAGCTGCTCGGCGAGAAGCCGATCGCCGCCACGGCGCAGCGCTACAACTTCGTGTACCGGGCGGACGGCGGCTGGGTGTACGCGATCCGCTCGCTCGAGCTCAGGTCGCGCGAGATGCGGGACGTGATTCTCGAGCGCGAGGGCGCGGGCCCGGACTATCCGACGATCATCGTCGCGGCGCAGCAGGCCGTGTTCGCGGAGCAGCGACGGGCCGGCGGCTGGACGCTGACCCAAGGGTCGCTGCGCTACCTGCTCGGCCCCGACCGCGAGGCGGCGTTCGCCTTCGACACGCTGCGCACGCCCGCGCTGCGCGAGCGGCCCGTCGACCTCCTGGCCCAGCCCAAAGCGCCGGACGAAATGCGCTACACGGAGCTGGGGCGCTACATCGACGCGCTGGCGCGCTCGGGCTCCGACACGCGCAAGCTGCGGGTGGAGCACGCGCTCAAGCTGTCGATCCCCTTCACGTGCATCATCATCGCGCTGTTCGGCGCGCCGCTCGCGATCTCCACGCCGAAGAGCGGCGCCGCCTGGGGCGTGGCCGTGTGCCTCGCGACCACGTTCATCGACCTCCTGATGTTCCAACTCAGCAAGGCGGTGGGCGCCGGGGGCGTGCTGCCGCCCACGTTCGCGGCCTGGTTCCCGAACCTCGTGTTCGGCGGGGCCGCGATCTACCTGCTCCGGAAGACGCCCACGTAGCGCCGACCCACGCGCTTGACGCGGTCCCGATCGCGGATCACCTTCTCCGATCTCGATGAGCAGCCGTCCACCGAACCAGGCTTCCAAAAGGAGAGATCCGACCATGCACTGGATCGTGCGCGCGTCGCGCGCCCTAGCGGCGGCGGCGGCATTCTCGGTGCTCGTCGCCGACGTGGTCGGGGCGCAGGGCGTCACGACCGGGGCGATCACGGGCAGGGTGACGGACCGGCAGGGCCAGCCCCTGGTCGACGTGGACGTGGAGGTCGTAAACCGCAGCACGGGCTACGCGAGCAGCACGCGCACTCGTGCCACCGGGTTGTTCCTCGTCCAGGGCCTCGAGGTCGGCGGCCCGTACTCGGTACGCGTGCGCGCCATCGGCTACGAGCGTTTCGTACGCGACGACATCTACGTCAGACTGTCCCAGGCCACGCACGTGGACGCGCAGCTCTCCGCGCAGCCCGTGGAGCTGGCGCCGATCACGCTGACCGTGGGCCGCACCGCCGACTTCACACCCACCCGCCAAGGCGTCGCGGTCCAGATTTCCGACACGCTGGTGCGGCGCGTGCCCACCTTCAGCCGCGACTTCACCGATCTACTCAAGCTCGCGCCCCAGGTGGTCTACGCCGCCCCGGGCTCCCCCGCCGCCAGCGGGGCCGGCGCCTACAACCGCTACAACACCATCACGATCGACGGCGCCAACCAGAGCGAGCGCTTCAACCTCAACGCCACGGGCGGTGTGCCAGGCGGCGGTGCCAACGGCAAGGTCATATCCCTGGACGCGGTGAAGGAATTCCGCGTGATGTTCACGCCGAGCGACGTGCGGCAGGGCAACTTCACGGGCATGCTCGTGAACGCCGTCACCAGGAACGGCACGAACGAGTTCCACGGCGGCGCGACCTTCACCTACCGCAGCAACGAGGATGTGGCCGGGTTCGATCTCGTCGGCCAGGATCTCCGCGCTTCGAAATTCGATGTCAAGCAGTACGGGTTCTATGTTGGCGGCCCGATCATTCGCGACCGGTTGCACTTCTTCGTCGCTCCCGAATTCCAGCACCGCACCCAGCCGGCGACCGGCCCGTATTACCTGAACGGCCAGGGCTTCAACTCCCCGGCCGTGGAGCTCGACAGCCTCACCCGCATCGCCACCTTCATGAAGACGAACTACGGGTTCGACGTCGGCAGCACGGGCCCGGTCGACATCGACAACCCGCTGACGAACCTGTTCGGCCGCGTCGACTTCCAGATCTCGCCCACCCACCGCCTGGTGGTGCGCGAGATCATCAACCACAACGACCTGGACGCCTTCTCTCGCAACATCGGCACCTACCAGACGTCGCCGCTCAATCAGAACTCCGGCTTCCGGTTCAGCTCGAACGAGTTCACGGGGGTGTCGACGAACACCTCGACGGGTGCGCAGCTCTACTCGAACCTGCCGGGTGGGAAGTCCAACGAGCTGCTCCTCGGCTATACCACGATCAAGGACCAGCGCGACGTCCCGATCACGGCGCCGGAGGTGGGCGTGGGGGTCAACGAGGGCGGCACGGTGCGCGCGGTCACATTCGGCACCGAGCAGTTTTCACCGAACAACCTGCTCAAGCAGAAGATCTTCGAGGCCGTGGACAACTTCACGATCCCGGCGGGCGCTCACACGATCACGGTGGGCGGCCGCTTCGACCACACGCACATCTTCAACAACTTCGCGCAGGGGACTTTCGGCGTCTATAACTTCCCGACGATCGCGGCCCTCGAGGCCAGTGCGCCGAACGGCTACGTCATCGGCTACGCAAACAGCAGGCGGGACTCGGACATCCCGGCAGACTTCAACGTCCAGGTCTACAGCCTGTATGCGCAGGACCAGTGGGCGGTGACCGACCGCCTCACGGTGACCGCGGGCCTGCGCGCCGACATCCCCAGGATGCTGGACAAGCCGACCCAGAACGACACGCTGACGAACGCCCTCGCGGCCGCGGGCCTGCCGGACGTGCGCACGGGCGTCGCGCCCAAGACGGTGCCCCTCGTGTCACCCCGCCTCGGCTTCAACTTCGATGCGACGGGCGACAACCGCAATCAGATCCGCGGCAGTGTCGGCATCTATACCGGTCCGCCGCCCTACATCCTCCTGGGGAACGCCTACGCCAACACCGGGCTCGGCCTCGTGCGGTTGAGCTGCACGGGCGCCGCGACGCCAGCTTTCACGCTGAACGTCAGCCAACTCCCCACCGCGTGTGCGGGCCAGCCGGCGCCGGCGCCGGGGCAGGCGGGCACGGTCGGCGTCAACATCAACGATCGCAACTTCAAGTTTCCGCAGTATTTCGGGGTGTCGGCCGGGTTCGACCGACAGCTGCCGTTCAATACCGTGCTCACGGTCGAGGGGTTGTACCGCAAGGCGATCAACGGCGTGCTCATTCGCGACGCCAACATCAAGGGCCCCCGCATGGTCGGCGGACAGCCCTATACCGACCGCGATGGCCGCGTGCTCTACGCCGATACAATGACCAATGTCACCGGCCCCTCCCCGAGTGTCGCCGTGACCAACAACAACCAGCGCTGGATCACCACGCTGCGCGGCGCGGCCTTCACCGAGGGGATCATGGAAGTCACCAACCAGTCCAAGGACTTCAACTACTCGATCTCAGCGCAACTCAACCGCCGTTTCTCGGACCGGCTCGAGGCGACGGTCGCTTACACGTACATAAAGTCGGAAGATGTGCAGAGTTTCACGTCGGACCGAGCGATCTCCAACTGGCGCAACAGCCGCCAGCTCTCGGTCTCGCACGACGATCTGATCACGACCACGTCGGTCTTCTCCCGGCCGCACCGCCTGGTCGCCTACGGGACGTACTCGCTGCCCTGGGCCGGCACCAGCACCGACCTCACCCTGTACTTCGAGCGCACCTCGGGGGTGCCGCTCACCTACGTCGCGAACGGCGACTTGAACGGCGACCTCTTTGCCGGCAACGACCCGATCTACGTCCCGCGCGACGCGACCGACCCCGCGGAGATCCAGATCGGGACCGGCGTGGACGGCGCGTTCGTCCAGAATGCGGCCGCGGCGCAGGCGTTCAACCGGTTCATCAGCGCCCAGCCGTGCTTGGACAAGCAGCGCGGCCACATCATGGAGCGCAACAGCTGCCGCAGCCCCGCCCAGAGCCGACTCGACGTGTCGCTGCGGCAGTCGCTGCCATCGTACCGCGGACACGACCTCGCGCTGCAGCTCGACTTCTTCAACTTCCTCAACTTCTTGAACAAAGATTGGGGCCAGATCAAGCTCCCGACGATCAACCCGAGCTTCAGCCAGCAGGCGGCGCTGACCGTGACCGGCCGTAACTCTGGACCGCTGAGTCAGTCGATCTCGACGTTCACGTTCGACAACAAGCTGTATAACACGACGACCGGGGATCCGAAGCCGTTCGAGGGCAGGACCACCGGTAGCGTCTACCAGATCCAGCTCACGCTGCGCTACTCGTTCTGAGCCGATCCGAGGCGGCCTCCACCGGGATGGGGATGCGGCTGCAGCCGCATCCCCATCATCGCATCGCAGCCGAGCGGTACCGCAGCCAGATGTAGTAGGCGGGAATCCCGCTCAAGATGATCCCGACGTCGAGGGCGAACGCGGGGGTCTCGGACACGAGATAGTTTCCCAACAGGAACACGGCGCCGAGCAGGAAGACGAGCGGCACGACCGGATAGCCCCAAGTGCGATAGCCCCGCTCGAGATCCGGGCGCCGGCGCCGCAGCACGAACACCGCCGCCACCGCGAGCGCGTAGAACGGCCAGATTCCGATGATGAACTGGTCGGCCAGCTCCGTGAACCTCCGCACCAGCACGAACAGCGCCCCGAGGCACCCGGCCAGGACGATCGCACCCGTCGGCGCCCCCGTCCGCGGGTCGACGCGCGTGATGGCCTTGGGAAAAACGCCGTCCTCCGCCATGGCAAAGAAGATCCGCGGGGCGGTCATCATCGAGCCGTTGAGCGTTGGATCGGGATGAGATGCAGGTACACCAGGTTGGCCGCGAGGTACAGCGCGACCACGGAGCCCGTTCCAATGAACATCGCCCGCGGCAGGTTGCGCTGCGGATCCTTCACCTCCCCGCCGACGAACGCAAGATCGCCCCACCCGTCGTACGCCCACAGGATCGCCACCATCGCGAGCAGAAACGGCGACAGCCCCACCGCGGCTCGCTGGGCGAGCATCGCACCGGCCCCGAGTCCCTGCCCGCCACCCAGGGCGAAGCCGAGCACGACCAGCAGGGCGAGAGCCCCGACTTTCAACGCCGTGCTCACGTTCTGTACGATCGCGGCGCGGTGAATGCCGACGTAGTTGACGACGGCAACGAGCAGGACGAAGAGCGCGGCCAGGAGCTGCTCGGCGCGCACTGCCTGGCCGGCCACGCTCACCGCCGTCGCGGCCGGATCGAGCCCGAGGACCCGCAGCGTGTACGCCGCGGACGTGATCGAGATCGCGCCGTAGGCGCCCGGGCGGATGATCAACAGCTCCGCCCACCCGAAGAGAAAAGCGGGGAGCGGCCCGAACGCCTCGCGGATGAAGACGTAGATGCCGCCCGAGCGCGGGAACAGCGCCGCGAGCTCAGCATACGTGAGCGCCCCGCACAGCGTCACCGCACCACCCAGCACCCAGCTCAGGAGGAACAGCGGCACATCGTCCACGCGCTGCGCGATCGCCGCGGGCGTGCGGAAGATGCCGCTGCCGATCGTCGAGCCCACGACGACGGCGACGGCGCTCCACAGACCGAGGCGACGGGGCAGCCGCTCGCCCCAGCGATCGAGCGGTGTGGGTGTGGACATGCGGCCGCACAATATACATTTCCGGCCTCATGACGCGACGCTTCGCGCGGCTCGCATGGGCCGCCGCCGCCTGCACCTACCTCCTCATCGTCCTCGGCGCCATCGTGCGGATCACGGGGTCGGGGATGGGCTGCGGCGACCACTGGCCGCTGTGCAACGGGCGCCTGCTCCCCCCACTCGGCGATCTCGGAACCCTGATCGAGTGGAACCACCGGCTGGCCGCCGCCCTCGTCTCGATCCTCGTGGTTGCGCTGGCCGGATCTGCGTGGTGGTTACGTCGGGATGCGCGCAGCGCGACGCCGGATGTGTCCAACGGCCCGATCGGCCACCGCCTGCGACCGCTCGCGACCGCCCGCGACCGCCCGGGGGTGGGGGCGTACGTCGCGCTCGCGTTACTCCTCGTTCAGGTTGGGCTGGGGGCGGTGACCGTGAAGCTGGCGCTGCCGCCATGGACGGTCATCCTCCACCTCGGCACCGCGATGCTGCTACTCGCCGCGCTGATCGTGGCGGCACAGGGGTCCAGACTGACCCCGGGCTTGCGCCCGGGGTTAGTGGCCCTCGCGCTCGGCTTCGCCACCGTGCTGTTCGGCGCCCTGACGGCGAACCTGGGCGCGGCGAGCGCTTGCCTCGGATTCCCGCTCTGCAACGGTCAGCTCGCCCCAGATGGCAACTCCTTGCAGCACGTCCATTGGACCCACCGGCTGCTCGCCTACACGCTGTTCGCATACACCCTGTGGTGGGCCGCGCGCACGAGGGGGCGTTGGGCGTGGGGCGTGGTCGCCCTGGTCCTCCTTCAGATCGCGGTCGGCGCCGTGATGGTCCTGCTCGCGCTGCCGCCGCCAGTGCAGGCCGCCCACGTAGCCGTGGGCGCGGCGGTGTGGGCGGCCCTGGTGCTCGCGGTCGCATGAGCATCTTCCCTTCCCCCCGGGCGCTCGTCCGGTTATGGCCGCGGATCCGGCCGCACCGCTGGCGGCTCCTCGTCGCGACGGTGTGCCTCACGGCAAGCGCCGCGATCGGCCTCGCGTTCCCTCAGATCGTGCGGTATCTCCTCGACGCCGCCTTCGTGCGGCACGACGGCGCGCTGCTCGACCGCATCGCGCTCGGGTTGGTGGGCCTGTTCACCATCCAGGGCCTGCTCAACTTCTCGCAGGCTTACCTCCTCTCGTCCGCCGGCGAGCGCGTGATCGCGCGGCTGCGGCAGGATCTGTTCGAGCACCTGGTGCGCCTCCCCCCCGGCTTCTTCGCCGAGCGTCGGACAGGCGAGCTCGTGAGCCGGCTCTCCGCCGATATCGGCACGATGCAAGGGCTCGTGAGTTACCAGATCTCCGAGTTCGCACGCCAGGTGCTCTACTTCCTGGGTGGCGTCACGCTGCTCACGCTCACGCACCCCGAGCTCACGCGCACCACGCTGCTCGTCGTGCCCGTCGTCGTGGGTGCGGCGGTGTTCTTCGGCCGGCGGCTGCGGAAGATCAGCACCGGGGTGCAGGACAAGATCGCCGAGGCGACCGCGGTGGCGGAGGAGGCATTCACGCAGATCCGCACCGTGCAGAGCTTCGTGCAGGAAGCGTGGGAGGGAGCGCGCTACGGACGCAAGATGGCCGACGTGGTGCGCGCGGCGTTGCGCCGGGCGCTCGTGCGCGGGGTGTTCGTCGGGGTGATCACGTTCGCGTTGTTCAGCGGCGTGGCGGTCGTGCTGTGGCAAGGGGGACGCCTGGTGCTGGCCGGCGTGCTGACCGCGGGGACGCTGGTCTCCTTCCTCCTGTACAGCGTCTTCATCGCCGCCGCGGTGGGAGCGCTGACGAGTCTATTCTCGAGCTACCAGGAGACGGTGGGCGCGGCCCGCCGCGTGTTCGAGCTGCTGGACACCGAGCCCGCGATCTCGGACCCGCCGGACCCCCGTCCCCTACGCCAGCCGGTGCGGGGCGACGTGGCGCTCGATAATGTGAGCTTCCGATACCAACCGGAGCTCCCCCTCGCGCTCGAGCAGGTCTCGTTGCGTCTGGCGCCGGGTGAGGTGGTGGCGCTGGTCGGGCCATCCGGGGCGGGCAAGACGACGCTCGCGAACCTGCTGCCGCGCTTCTGGGACGTGACGAGCGGCCGCATCACGCTCGACAGCGTGGATATTCGGGCGCTGCGGCTCGCCGATCTGCGGCACAGCATCGGCATCGTGCCGCAGGAGCCGGTGCTGTTCAGCGGCCCGGTCGCGGAGAACATCGCGTACGGGCGGCCCGAAGCGGGCCCGGCGGAGATCGAGGCCGCGGCCCGCGCGGCGCACGCGCACGAGTTCGTGGAGCGCCTGCCGCAGGGCTACGCGACGCTGGTGGGGGAGCGCGGGGTCAAGCTCTCGGGGGGCCAGCGCCAGCGGATCGCGATCGCGCGGGCGCTCCTCAAGGACCCGGTGGTCCTGATCCTCGACGAAGCGACCTCGAGCCTCGACGCCGAGAGCGAGCGCCTGATCGAAGCGGCGCTGGAGCGGCTGCTCAAGGGCCGCACCACGCTGATCATCGCGCACCGCCTGTCCACGGTGCGCCGCGCCGACCGGCTGGTCGTGCTCGACCGCGGGCGCGTGGTCGAAGAGGGCACGCACGACGAGCTGCTCGCCCTGGGCCGGCTGTACGCCCGGCTGTATCAGCGTCAGTTCCGGGACGACGCCGTCCCCGTCTGAGGCGTGGCAGCCTAGACGAGAGCGAGGTCTCGCTGCGGCGACGGCGGGGTCACTTCGGGGCCGCTCTCCGCGAGAAACACGTTGATCTCGCTCCGCATGCCGAAGCGCCCCGGCAGGTAGACGCCCGGCTCCACGGAGAACCCGATCCCCGCGACGAGCGGCCGGGTGTCGGCCGTCTCGAAGTTGTCGAGATGCGGACCCGAGCCGTGCAGATCGCGGTCGATCGAATGGCCGGTGCGGTGCACGAAGAATTCGGCGTAGCCGGCTTCGCGAATCACCGCGCGCGCCGCATCGTCGAGATCGGCGCCGGTGACGGGCAGTGACCCTTCCCCCTTCCCCCTTCCCCCTTCCCAGCTCTTGCGGAGCGTCTCCACTGCCGCGTCGCGGGCCTCGCGCACCGCCTGCCAGACCCGCTTCACGTCGGCGCCCGGGGCCCGCCCGGCGAAGGCCATCCACGTCTGGTCGGCGAAGACGGCACCGAGCGCCGGCCCGGCCCACAGGTCGAGCAGCAGCACCTGGCCCGCTTCGAGCCGGCGATCCGCGCCCTCGTGCGGCTCGTAGTGCGGCAGCGCCGCGTTCTCCTGGAACGCGACGATCGGGGGATGGTCCGTCACGAAGCCGGATCGCTCGATCGCCGCGAGCACGCGGCGCTGCAGCGTCGTCTCCCGCACCTCCGCCCCGCGCGCGGTCTCGCTTCCCGCCCAGCGGAGCGCCTCGGTGGCGATCTCGGCGAGGGCGCGGGCGGCGCGGCGGTGGCCGTCGAGATCGGCTGCTGTCCACCGCGCGGCGAAGCGCGTGACGAGCGGCGCGGACGACACGATCGTGGCCCCGAACGACTCGAGCAGCTGCACGACGCCGTGCGGCACGCGATCGAGGTAGGGCACGGCGTCGGCGGGCGAGATCTCCATCGCGAGCCGCTTGCCGGCGACGAGCGCCCGCAGGTGCTCGTGCAGCTCCCGCCACGAGCCGTACGGACGCACCTCGCCGGGGAAGCCCTGCAACGGCTGCAGCTCGATGCGATGCACGAGGGCGACCGGCGCGCCGCGCTGAGGCAGCAGCACGAACAGGCGTCGGGTGCCCATCCCGCCCACCGCGAGCACGCGGCCGGCCACGGGGTTAACCGAGCGGAAATCGAACAACAGCCAGCCGTCCGCGCCGAGCGCGGCGAGGGCCTCGCGCAGCGCGGCGAGATCCAGGCCGTCGAGCGCGGGCATCAGTGGTGCCGGGGGTCGGGCGGCGCGGCGCGCCACTCGCAGCGGTCGCCGCCGGTCGCTCGGCAGGAGGTGTGCAGCATCGCGCCTTCGAAGCCCATGAGCAGCCGCAGCAGCTCGGCGAACGCCGCCGCGTACAGCGCGCAGGCGGCGCCGTCCGGCGTCGCCCGCACGGCGATCGGGTCGTTCACCCGCGCCACCGGCACGTCGCCGTCGCGCCGCAGGTCGCCCCCCAAGACCGCCCGCGCGGCGCGGCGCGCGACCACGAGTCCGAGCGCCCGCGGCGCTGCGCGCGCGGCGAGCCGGCCCAGCACGGATGCCCGCCGCACGGCGCGCCGCGCCGCCCGCCGGCCGGCGTCGGCGAACACCAGGTCCGCGTCGGGCCGACGGCCCACGAGCCGCAACAGCGCCTCGACGTGCGCCGGGTCCGCACCCGCGTCCCGCCGCACCTGAGCCTCGTACTGCACGAGCTGCAGGGCCACGGTGGGCGAAAGACCCAGGCGCTTGCTCAAGAGCTCCTCGGCGAATTCGGAAAGCCCGTCTTCGACCGGGGTGTCGAGGTTCCGGACGGCCTCGAGAACGGCCAGCGGCACGATGCTGTGGATCACGGCGCGCGAAACCTAGCACCCCATTGCGGAACTCGGTAGCGCACGGGCAGGTTACACGGCGATGAGCACCGCCACCCCCGCCACCCCCGCGCCGGGACCCGTCGACGAGAAGCGCGCGACCTTCGAGCGCGAGGCGCTGGTGCACCTCGACTCCCTGTACCGCGTCGCCCTGCGGCTCACGGGGAACGCCGCCGACGCCGACGACCTCGTCCAGGAGACGATGCTCAAGGCGTACCGCGCCTGGGACCAGTATGAGAAGGGGACGAACGCGAAGGGATGGCTGCTCACCATCCTGCGGCACGCCTTCATCAATGAATACCGCCGGCGCACCCGGCATCCGGAGACCGTGGACCTCGACGCGATCGAGCCCTACTCGGTGTTCGGCGACGTACAGGACGACGACCCCCAGGGCACGTTCTTCGACCGCATCGTGGACGACGAGGTGCTCCGGGCCATCGACCAGCTGCCGGAACAATTTCGAGAGACGGTCGTGTTGAGTGACGTGGAGGGGCTCTCCTACGAGGAGATCGCCCGCATCCTCGAGGTCCCCGTGGGCACAGTGAAATCGCGCCTGTTCCGAGCCCGCCGCCTGCTCCAGCGGAAACTGTACGACTACGCGGTCGGCATGGGATACATCAAGGCAAGCCCCGCATGAACTGTCGCGAGTGCACCGAGCATTTGTACGAGTTCCTCGACAAGGAGCTCACCCCTGAGGTCGAGCGGGAGATCCGGACGCACCTCGAGGACTGCCCTCCCTGCGGCGAGCACTTCGACTTCGAGCGTCTGTTCCTCGACTTCCTGCAGGCCCGCTGCCGCGCCCGCGGCGCGCCTCCCGACCTGAAGCGCCGGATACTCCGCGAACTGTTCGACGAGTGAGCTGGCTCACCCGGGACGGCTTGGCCGCGAGCCTCGCGGTCGGCGTCGCGGTGACCTGGGGGTTGGGCTGGCCCGGCCTCGCGCTGCTCGCGGCGTTCTTCCTGTCCGGCAGCTTGCTGACGCGGTGGGCCAGCGGGACGGGCGGCCGGCGGAACGCGCGGCAGGTGCTCGCAAACGGGGGGATCGCCGCCGCCGCTGCCCTGGCAGGCTCCTGGCCCGCCGCCGCCGGAGCGATCGCCGCCGCAACAGCGGACACCTGGGCAACCGAGATCGGCTCGTTCTCCCCCGTAGCGCCGCGGCTCGTGACCACGTGGGAGCGCGTCACTCGCGGAGCATCGGGGGGTATCACGGCGCTCGGCACCGCGGGCGGCGTGGCGGGAGCGGTGGCGATCGCGGCACTGGCCTTCGCGGTGGAACCCCGGGGCGTGGCCCCGGGGTCAGCCGTCTTGGTGGGGGCCGGCTTCGCAGGTATGGCGGCGGACTCGCTGCTGGGAGCGACCTTGCAGGGACTGTACGAATGCCCGGCGTGCGGCGCGCGCTCCGAGCGGCGTGACACCGTGTGCCACGCGCCGGTGCGGCTCATCAGGGGCAGGCGATGGCTGGACAACGACGGCGTGAATCTCACGGCCACACTGGTCGGCGCGGCGGTTGCCGCGCTCGGCGCGCGGTTCTCTTCGTGATCGCCGTCCCGACGGCCCGCGGGCTCCTCCTTCTCGCGGAGCTAACCGGGAAAAGGTGACGAAGGTCTGGGATGCGGTCGTTGTGGGTGCGGGCCCCGCGGGGTCGGCGACGGCCGCGCACCTCGCCCGCGCCGGTCTCGACGTCCTGCTCGTCGACCGCAGCCGCTTTCCGCGCGACAAGCCCTGCTCTGAGTACCTCTCCCCGGGCGCCACGCCCCTCTTGGAACGCCTCGGCGTCGCCGACGACGTGGAGCGCTCCGCGCACGCCAAGCTCGCCGGGATGAAGGTGGTCTCGCCTGGCGGGGCCGTGATGTGCGGCCATTTCGCCGCCGCCCACCCCTACCCGAGCCCGCGACCGTACAGCTACGCCCTCCCGCGCACCACGCTGGACGGCATCCTGGTGCGCGCCGCCGCGCGGGCGGGAGCGACCCTGCGCGAGGGTGTCGCGGTCGCGGACCTGAGCCGCGACGCTCGAGCGGTGAGCGGCGTGGTGGCGCGGACGGAAAGCGGGATGCGGGAAGCGGTACGGGCGCGGGTGGTGATCGGCGCCGACGGGCTGCGCTCGGTCGTGGCGCGGAGACTCGGCCTGCGCTGCACGTCGCCGCCGCGGCGCATCGCGTTCACCGCGCATGTCGCGGACGTCCGGGGAGTGGACGGGATGGGCGAGCTGCATGTGGGCCGCTCGGGCTACGTGGGGATGGGGCCGATCGGCGGGGGCGTGACCACGGTGGCGCTGGTCCTGCCCCTCGCCCGGGTGCGCGCGGGCGAGCGGTGGTGGGGACGAGGGCGGGGGCGGGATTCTCGCACCGCGTGGTTCGCGGAGCTGGAACGGTTCCCCGGGCTACGCGGTCGCTTCGATCCGCGCCGCCTGGTGCGGGAGGTGCTCGTGACCGGGCCGTTCGCCCAATGGTCGCGCGCGTCGGTCGCCGACGAGGGGGGGGCGCTACTCGTCGGTGATGCGGCGGACTTCTTCGACCCCTTCACGGGCCAGGGCATCTACAGCGCGCTGCGCGGCGCGGAGCTGGCGGCGGACACGGTCGCGGCGGCGCTCCGGCACGGCGGTCCGGTGGGGCGCGGGGCGCTCGCGCCGTACCGCCGGGCACGCCGCGCCGCGTTCGCGGGAAAGTGGGTGCTGGAGCGGCTGATCGGGCTGGGGGTCGGCTGGCCGGCGCTCACCGAGCGGGTCGTTGCGCGGCTGGCGCGGCGTCCCGACCTCGCGGATCTTTTGGTGGGGGCGACGGGCAACTTCGTTCCGGCGCGCGCGGCGCTCGCCCCCGGCGTGCTCGCGCGACTGCTCTGGTGACCATGCACGGTGTCGACCCCGCGCTGTTCCGCCAGCTCCTGGGACGGTTCGCGACGGGCGTGACGGTTGTCACCACCCGCGGCGCACACGGCCGCCCGATCGGCATGACGGCGAGCTCGGTGGCTTCAGTCTCGCTCCACCCGCCGCTCCTCCTCGTTTCCGTCGACCGACAAAACGACATGTACGCGGCGCTGCAGACGGCGACCCGCTTCGTGGTCAACGTACTCGCCGCCGACCAGGAGCACATCTCCCGCCGGTTCGCCTCGGAGGACCCGGACCGCTTCGACGGCATCGGCTACCAGGAGAACCGGCACGGCATCGCCGTCCTGGACGGCGTGCTGGCGAGCATCGAGTGCGAGAAGCAGGCCGAGGCCGCGGGTGGAGACCACACGGTCTTCTTCGGACTCGTCACGGGCGGCAGCGTCACCGACCGGCCGCCCCTGCTCTACTACCGCGGCGGCTACGCGAACCTGCAGGGCGGATGATCGGGGCCGAGCTGCTCGACGATCCGCACGCCGAGCCGGCCGCCGTGCGGGCGCAGCTTGCCGACATCGCGCGCCTCAACCGGCTGTTCGGGGGGACGCGGGCGATCGTCGATGGGCTGGAGCCGTTCTTCCAAGCGGGAACGGGGGAAGGGGGAAGGGGGAAGGGTCCTGAACGGTGGACCTTGCTGGATGTCGGCACGGGCGGCGGCGACATCCCCTGCGCCGCGGCCACGTGCGCCAGGCGACACGGAATCGCGCTCTCCCTCGTCGGCATCGAGCGGATTCCCGCAGCCGCCCGGCTGGCCCGGGCGGCGGGCCTCACGGCGGTGCTCGCCGACGGCGGCGCCCTGCCGCTCGGCCCCGGCACGGTGGACGTCGTGATCGCGAGCCAGGTGCTGCACCATCTGCCACGCGAGCTGGCCGTGCGGTGGATCGCGAGCTTCGACCGCGTGGCGCGGCGGGCGGTAGTCCTGGCCGACCTGCGGCGCTCGCGCCTCGCGATGGCGGGGGTCTGGATGGCGTCGTTGGGTCTCGGGTTCCGCCGCCAGACGCGCCACGACGCCGTGCTGTCGCTGCGGCGCGGGTACACGCGCCGCGAGTTCAACGCGATGCTGACCAGTGCCGGCGTCCCCGCGGTGGCGCAGTACCGGCCGGGGTGTCGGATTGTTGCGGCATGGGCGCCGATAGACATCAGACGCCAGTCGCTCCTGAACACTGACGTCTGATGTCTGACGTCTGAGGTCTTGGAATGCGCACCCTCGATCAGACCACGATCCGCGCTCCCGTGGAGCGAGCCTTCGAAGCGGCGTCGCAGGTCGAGCGCTGGCCGGAGATCCTGCCGCACTATCGCTGGGTGCGGTTCCTCGAGCGCCGGGAGAGCGGTGGCATGGTGGAGATGGCCGCCTGGCGCCCGTTCGGCCCCCTGCGCTACCCCACCTGGTGGGTCTCCGAGATGACCGTGGACCCGCGCGGGCGGGAAATCCGCTACCGGCACGTGCGGGGTATCACACGAGGCATGAACGTCGCGTGGCGATTCGCCCCGGTGGACGGGGGAGTGACGGTGACCATCGTGCACGAGTGGCACGGCCCCGCGTGGCCGCTGATCGGCCCGCCCGCGGCGGGTCTCGTGATCGGCCCCGTGTTCATCCACGGCATCGCCGCGCGCACCCTCGCGGGGATCAAACGATACGTGGAGCGTACATGATGCCGCTCGAACGAGTGCGGAATGCGGAATGCGGAATGCGGAGTAGCAAGGCGGGCGTTCGATTCCGCACTCCGCACTCCGCACTCCGCATTCGCGGTGGGGGGTGGCTGTGAGGAATGGTCGGCGCGTCGTCATCACGGGGGTGGGAGCCGTGACGCCCATCGGGACCGCCGCGGACGGGCTGTGGGCGGGCCTCGTGGCACGGCGCTCCGCCGTGCGCGCGGTGACGCGCTTCGATCCCACGCCCTTCCGGAGCCGCATCGCGGCGGAGATCCCCGACTTCCGGCCCCAGGACCACCTCGAGGCGAAGCGCGCCAAGCGGCTCGACCGCTTCTCGCAGCTCGCCGTCACCAGTGCGCGGTTCGCGCTCGCGGACGCCGAGCTCGCTCCCGCCCGCGAGGACTGCGACCGCGTCGGTGCGATGATGGGCTCGGCGCTGGGCGGGGTGGCCTTCGCGGAGGCGCAGGTCGGCGGCTTCCTGAAGGCGGGGCCGCGCGGGCTCGATCCCGCGCTCGCGCTCGCCGTGTTCCCGGGCGCGGCGAGCTGCAACATCGCGATCGAGTTCGGCTTCACCGGCCCCAACTCGACCAACGCGATGAGCTGTGCCTCGGGGACGATCGCGGTGGGCGACGCGTTCCACGCGATCCGCGAGGCCCGCGCCGACGTGATGCTCGCGGGTGGCGCCGAGGCGCCGCTCGCCCCGATGACCTACGCGGCGTTCAGCGTGATCCGCGCCATGAGCACGCGCAACGACGACCCCGAGCACGCCTCGCGACCGTTCGACGCGGGCCGCGACGGCTTCGTGATGGGGGAGGGGGCGGCCGTCCTGGTACTGGAAGAACGGACCCGCGCCCTGGCGCGTGGCGCGAAGATCTACGGCGAGGTCGTGGGCTACGGCTTCACCAACGACGCATATCACATGACCGCGCCGCGCCCCGACGGCCGCCAGGCAGCGCGAGCCATGCGGCTCGCGCTCGCGGACGCCGCGGTGGCGCCGACGGAGGTCGGCTACGTGAACGCCCACGGATCCTCCACTCCCCTCAACGACACCACGGAGACGACCGCCCTGAAGCAGGTGTTCGGGGAGCACGCCTATCGGCTCACGGTGAGCGGCACCAAGGGCTACTACGGGCACGCCCTTGGCGCGAGCGGGGCGATCGAGGCCGCGATCTGCGCGCTGGCGATGGAGCGCCGCTGGCTGCCACCCACCCTCAACCTCGAGCGCCCCGATCCCGCGTGTGACCTCGATTGCCTGCCGCGCGAAGGTCGCGCGGCGGCGCCCGACGTCGTCGTCTCCAACTCCTTCGGCTTCGGCGGCATCAACGCCACACTGGTGTTGCGGCGCCCCTAGCATCACGCCTAGATTGGCGCCGCCCCTCACCGTCGAGGATCGACCGTGATACCCAGGACGCTGCGGCCGCTCGCGGCCGAGTTCGTCGGGACGGCGTTGTTCGTGTTCCTAGGCGCGGGCAGCGTCGTGATGAACGCCCACACGGCGGGGGCGCTCGGCGCCACGGGCATCGCGCTGGCGCACGGCGTCGGCTTGGCGATCGCAGTCTCGATGACGATGAACATCTCGGGCGGGCACCTCAATCCGGCCGTCACGGCCGGACTCTGGGTGGCCGACAAGGTGGACGGCCGCACCGCCCTGAGCTACGTCGGGGCGCAGCTCGTGGGCGCCCTCGTCGGCGCGGCACTGGTGAAGGGGCTACTCCCGCTAGCCGCCGTGCGCGTGACCCTCGCCGGCGCCCCCAAGCTCGCCGACACGGTCACCTTCATGCAGGGCATCTGGATCGAGGCGCTGCTGACGTTCTTCCTCGTGAGCGCGGTGTTCGGGACGGCGGTGTCGCCGGAAGCCCCGAAGATCGGCGGCTTTGGCATCGGCCTCGCGGTCTTCGTCGATGCTCTGGTGGGCGGCGGCCTCACCGGCGCCGCTATGAATCCCGCCCGCGCCTTCGGGCCGGCGATCATCAGCGCGGACGTGCACGGGCAGGCCGTGTGGTGGATCGGGCCGCTCCTGGGCGCCGCGGCAGCGGGTTGGCTGTGGCGGACGGTATTGCTGCCGAAACAACGCTGAGGTCTGATGTCTGATGTCTAGACGTCAGACGTCAGACATCAGAGCAGTTCTGCCGCAGTAGGGGCAAAGTAGCTGAGGATGATGTCCGCCCCCGCGCGCCGGATCGCGTGCAGCGTCTCCCACATCGCCCGGCACTCGTCGAGCATATTGCGCTGCGCTGCGGCCTTGATCATGGCGTACTCTCCGCTGACCTGATACGCCGCGAGCGGCGAGCCGAACTCCTGCTTGGCGCGGCGGATCAAGTCCAGGCAGGGGAGCGCCGGCTTCACCAGGATGATGTCCGCGCCCTCGTCCACGTCGAGCCGGATCTCCTTCATGGCCTCGTCGGCGTTCGTGCTCTGCATCTGATACGACTGGCGGTCCCCGAAATGCGGCGCCGAGCCCGCCGCCTCGCGGAACGGCCCGTAGAAGGCCGAGGCCATCTTCGCCGCGTACGACATGATCGGCACGCGCGCGAGCCCGGCGGCGTCGAGCGCCGTGCGGATCCCCGCCACGCGGCCGTCCATCATGTCGCTCGGCGCGACGACGTCCACGCCCGCGCGCGCCTGCGACACCGCGACCTTGGCGAGCAGGTACACGGAGGCGTCGTTCTCGACCTCGCCGTCCTGCACGACGCCGCAATGCCCGTGGTCGGTGTACTCGCAGAGGCACACGTCCCCGATCACGAGCAGCTGGGGGACGGCCCGCTTGAGCGCGCGCGCCGCCCGCTGCACGATCCCCTGCTCGTCGTACGCCTCCGAGCCGGTCGCATCCTTCGCCTGCGGGATCCCGAACAGGATCACCCCGCCCAGGCCGAGCTGCTGCGCGCGCTCGGCGTCCTTCACGAGCTCGTCCACCGACGTGTGGTAGACGCCCGGCAGGGCGGCGATCTCGCGGCGCACCCCCTCGCCGTGGACGGCGAACAACGGCCACACGAGCTGCGAGGGGACGAGGTGCGTCTCCTGCACCAGCCGCCGCAGCGCGGGCGTGCGCCGCAGCCGGCGCATCCGGCGGATCGGGAACTGAGTCATCGGGCCAGTAACTCTAGCGCGCCCTGCGCTCCGAGCAAGTCCGCCACGGCCACGCCGGCCGCCGCGGGATCGGCGGGATCGACGTCCGCCGACGCGGTGATCTGGACGGCGCCATCGCGCGCCGTGACGCGGCCATACAGCCTGTCCATCCCCCTTCTCCCTTCGCCGTTCCCCGCGTAGGCGGCGACGGGGGCCTGACACCCGCCGCCGAGTGCGGCCAACACGCTGCGTTCGGCCGCCACCTGGCGCGCGCTTGCGGCATGCTCGAGCGGGGCGAGCGCGCCCCGGGTCGCGCGATCGTCGGCACGCACCTCGAGGCCCAGCGCTCCCTGACCGGGCGCCGGCATGATCTCGAGGGGGTCGAGCGTTACGGCGACCATGGCGGCGAGGCCGAGACGCTCGAGCCCGGCGCGCGCCAGCAGCGCCGCGTCGAGTGCGCCGTCACCGCCCTCCTTCACCTGGCGCACTCGCGTCGGCACGTTGCCGCGGAGCGGCAGCACCGCGACGTCCGGCCGGAGGTGGCGCAGCTGCGCGACCCGCCGCAGGCTCGACGTGCCGACGCGCGCCGCGGGCGGCAGTCCGGCGAGCGACGTCACCCCGGGCTGGCGGGTCACCAGCACATCGCGCGGGTCCCCGCGCTCGGGAACCGCGGCGAGCGCGAGGCCGGGGGCGAGACGGGTTGGCAGGTCCTTGAGCGAATGCACCGCCACGTCGATCCGCCGCTCGAGCAGGGCCTCCTCGATCTCCTTCGTGAAGAACCCCTTCCCTTCGAGCTCGTGCAGGGGGCGGTCCACCTCGGCGTCGCCGCGCGTCTTGATGACCACGATCTCCGCCGCCACCCCCCGTTCGGCGAGCCGCTCGCGCACCCAATCCGCCTGCCACCGCGCGAGCTTGCTGCCACGCGTCCCGAGCTTCAGGATGCCACTCACCCTTCCCTCCGACCGCCAGGGAGTCCTTTAGGGTTCCCCCCTCCCCCTTCCCCGTAGTATCGCGCGAGCGCGTCCACCAGGCCCGGGACGGTGTACTCGGTCGCCTCGACCTCCACCCGCAGGCCGAGCTCCCGTGCAGTGGCGGCCGTCACCGGCCCGATGACCGCCGCCACGAAGCGGCCCGACGTGGCCGCGGCGCGGCCGACCTGGTCCACGAAGTGGCGCACGGTCGAGGAGGACGTGAACGTGACCACGTCGCACCGCCCGGCGAGGATCTCCCCGGCGAGGGGCGGCCCATCGCCCGTCACGGGCACGGTGCGGTACACGGGGATCACGTCGACGACGGCACCGCGTGCCCGCAGGCCATCCGGCAGCGCGTCCCGGGCCTCGAGCGCGCGCGGCAAGAGGATGCGGGCCCCCGCGAGCTCGTCCACGCGGGCCAGGGCCACGATCACCGCTTCCGCGACGTAGCGCTCGGGCACGAGGGCGGGAGGCACGCCCCGGCGCGCGAGCGCCGCGGCCGTCGCCGGCCCGATGGCCGCGATCGCGGCGCGGCCGAGCGACCGGGGTTCGAACCCCCATGACGGCAGGCGGTCGAACACGATGTCCACGGTGTTGCGGCTGGTGAAGACGATCCAGCGATAGCGGGAGAGATCGGCCAGCGCGGCGCCCATGGGCGCGAGGTCGGCGAGCGGCTCGATGCGAATGCTCGGCGCCGTGATCACTTCCGCGCCGAGCTGCTGCAACGCGCGGACGAGGTCGCCCGCCTGCTCGCGCGCGCGCGTCACCACGATCCGGCGCCCCGCGAGCGACCGGGACTCTCGTGCCATACCGGATTGCAATCTCATCGGCCGGAGAACCATTATCAAGCAATGGTCCGCGACGCCCTCGTCCGCTTCGCGCTGCGCCGCGCCGCTCGGGCCGGCGCCGCGCCACGGGCCGATTTCTGGCTGCGGCTCGCCTGCGCCTGGTCTCCCGCATTCGGCCCGCCGTTCGCCGCCCTCATCGAGCTGCGGCGCGCCCGGGAAGACCGGCTCGGCGCGATGAGCGCAGCGCAGGCCGCGACGCGGCGTTTCCCCGCCAGCGCCGCGGCCTGGATGCTGCTGGGTCAGGCGTACGAGGGCGCGTTCCGCATGAAAGAGGCGCTGGCCGCCTACGAGCAGGCGCTGGTCCTCGAAGAGCGGGCGGACGCGGCGCTGGCGGCGGGGGAGCTGTATCGGCGCGCGGGCCAAGCCGCGGAGGCTGCGGCCCGCTTCGCCCGCGCCTACGCCGCGGGGGGCGGCGCGGAAGCGCTATGGCGCAACGCGCAGGCGCTGTTTCAGGCCGGCGACGAGCGCGCCGCGGAGCAGGCCCTCACGCTCTGGTCCACCCTCGTGCCCCGGGGGCGGGAGCGGCTCTCCGAGGCCAGGATCGAGCTGCGCGGTGGCGCGAAGCCCCACGCCGGCTAGCGCTTCGCGGCGCGGCGGTACAGCGAGCAGGCGTAGGCCAGCAGGATGAGCGCCGTGGTGACGTAGGCGGCCACCATATAACCCGCGTTGTGCGGCACGTCAGGCACGGTCTCCCTCCTCGCGGGCCCGCCCCAGTGCGTAGCGCTGCATCACGAACCCCACGTACAGCACGGTGAACACCGCGAACGACAGCAGCCAGGTCACCAGCATGCTCTGCGGGAGTGAGGGCGCGCTCGGCTTGAGGATGATGGGCTGCGGATGGAGCGTGCGAAACAGGTACACGCTCAAATGGATGAACGGCACCAGCGCCATGCCGCAGATGCCGAGCACGGCGGCGTAGCGGGCGCGCGCGCCCGCGTCCACGACGGCGCCGCGCAGCAGTAGGTAGCCTATATAAAGGAAAAAGAGGAACAGGGTGGAGGTGAGACGCGCGTCCCAGGCCCACCACGTGCCCCACACCGTCTTTCCCCAGATCGGTCCGGTCGTCAGCACGATCGCGGCGAACACAGTGCCGACCTCGGCCGACGCCTCGGCGAACCGGTCGAGGCGGGGATCTTTCAAGAAGAGGAACACCACGCTCGCCACGCCGACGAGCACCATCGCCAGCTCGGTCCACACCGCAGCGGGAACATGCAGGTAGAAGATCTTCTGCGCCGGCCCCTGCAGCCGCTCCACCGGCGTGAAGACGACGGCGCGCACGTACACGCCGCCGAGCAGCACGAGGCCCACCAGGGTAGTCCAGTGGCCCTTCCGAGCGAGGGTCATTGCTCGACGGTGTGCGGGAACAAGAGGGTCGCGAGGGTCAGGAACACGACGTCGTAGGCCGCGAGCAACCTAAGCCAGCCGGCCACCTCGCTCAAGGGCCGCGCGGCGAGCAGCCGGGCGGTCACCTGCACCGCGCCCATGAGCGGCGGAATGAGAAACGGGAGCAGCAGCACCGGCAACATCAGCTCGGCAAAGCGGGTGCGCACGAGCATCGCGCTGAACAGCGTGCCCACGGCCACGAACCCGACCGTCGCCAGGGCGATGACGCCGACGAGGGGCCCGAGCACGTCGGCCACCGGCACGTTGAAGAACAGCACGAACAGCGGCAGGCCCACGGCTTCCACCACCGCCACGAACACCAGGTTGGCGGCGAGCTTGCCCCAATAGATGCTGGTGCGGCTGATGGGCGCGACGAGCAACCCTTCGAGTGCCTGGTTGTCGAGCTCCAGCTGGAAGGCACGGTTCAACGCGAGCATCGCGGCGAAGGTGAACGTCACCCACAGAATGCTCGGCGCGAGGTCGATCGCCGCCACGGCCGAGGGGTCGCGCCCGAAGTTGAACACCATGAGGACGAGCGCCGTGAACACCACCGCCGAGAGGATCGCCGTGCGCGTGCGGAATTCGAGCACCAGGTCCTTGCGCGCCAGCGTCCACGCGTGGCGCAGCGTCTCACCCACCGGCCACCGCCCGCCGGTACTCTTCGGCCACGGCGCCGGCCGTGCGGCCGCCGCGCGGCCCCAGGGACACGAACCGGCCGCCCTGCTGAAACGCGATGTCGGTGGCGAGCTCGACGCCCTCGTCCACGTTGTGCGTCGCGAGCACCACGATCCGCCCCGCGCCGGCGAGCTGCGCGAGCAGGCGGCGGAACTCGGCCGCCGCCGCCAGGTCGAGTCCCGTGAAGGGCTCGTCCAACAGCAGCACCCGCGGCTCGTGCAGCAGCGCGCGGGCGATCGCCGCGCGCTGCACCAGGCCCCGCGAGAGCGCGCGCACCGGCTCGTCCGCTCGATCCGCCAGCCCATGGCGGCGCAGCGCCTCGTCCACGCGGGCCCGCCGCAGAGGGGCCGGCACGTCGTACAGGGCGGCCCAAAAAAGCAGGTTCTCCCGCACCGTGAGATGCCCGTACAGGTGCGCTTGATGCCCCATCCAGCCAACCGCGCGCGGCCCACCCTCCACGTGCGTCGTGCCGGCCTGAGGGCGGATCAGTCCGACGAGTACCTTGAGCAGCGTCGTCTTGCCGGCGCCGTTCGGCCCGAAGATCGCGAGCGTCTGCCCGGGAGTGAGATGGAAGGAAATGTCGTCCAGCGCCCGCACGCGACCGAAGGCGTGCCGCAGTCCCTCAACCCGCAGCATCGATGCGCGCGGCCAGGTCGTCCATGCTGAACGGCTTGACGAGATATCCGCTGTGCCCCAGGTCGAGCACGCTGATGAGGGGCTCCATGCTGACGTAGGCCGTTGTAACGATGACGGGCAGCTGGGGACGGGAGACACGAACCTGCTGCAGCACGGTCACGCCGTCGGTGTCGGGCAGGCGCATGTCGAGCACCAGGACGTCGGGCTGAAAGTCCTCGAGCAGCCGCAGCGCCTCGGTTCCGCTCGAGGCGAACGCCAGCTCGTAGCGGGAAGCGAAGAATCGTTGGTAGGTCGACCGGAGGGCCGACTCGTCCTCGACGAACAGCACTTTGCGCGGGGAGGCGGCGGACCCCATGGGGGGTCAATATACGCGCCGCGCTCCGCCCGTCTACGCCTCAGGCCACGCCGCTCTCGAGCTCGAAGAGGTCGTCGAGTTTCGTGAGGACGAGAAGAAAACGCAGCTCCTCATTGGCACCGCGCAGGCACACCGTGAGCCGGCGCTCCGCCGCCCGGCGCTGGATCAGCATCAGCGCCCCAAGCCCGGCGCTGTCCACCTGTCGTGTGCCGCTCATGTCGATGATCAGGCGGCCCGCGCCCTCAGGCAGCTGCTCCAACAGCTCGGCGGCGGCCCGACGGAAGTCGGTCCGCGACTCGAGCCCCAGCTGCTCGGGCGCGGCGAGGACCTTCTCGGTCGGGCGGGTAGACATGGCCAGCATCTCCTTCACGGGCGGCTCCAGTGGTGATTGCCGCTCCCTCCTGCGACTCCAGTGCCACCCAGCTAAGCTGCGGGCGCTCAACCATTTGTCAAAAGGTGCGTGAGCCGGCGCACGCGCCGCGTCGTCGCAGAGCGAGCGGTGCGGCGCATATTGCAAGGGCGCAACACGCGCCCCGCCACCGCCTTGACCACGCCTCCATAGAGCGGCATACCTTACCTGAAACGGGACAACCCCCTGGCATGCTTCGGCAACGGGGACTGGTGCTGGCTAGGAGATCAATCACATGGCTAAGACAGTCGAGACGAAGGAGCTGACCGAGGTCAGTGAAGCGCAGATTGCGGTGCACTGGAAGGAAGAGGAGTACTACCAACCTTCCGAGAAATTCAAAGCACAGGCGAATCTGCGAGACCCGCACGTCTTTGCAAAGTTCGGCCTCGACAAGTTTCCCGACTGTTTCAAGACGTATGCGGACATGCTGACCTGGTTCCAGCCATATCACACCGTCCTCGATACCAGCGACGCGCCGTTCTGGAAATGGTTTGTCGGGGGCAAGATCAACGCGGCGTACAACTGCGTGGACCGCCATCTGGCCAAGTACGGGAGCAAGGCAGCCTTTATTTTCGTGCCCGAACCTGAATCAGAGCCGGATGTGGTCATCACGTACCAGGAGCTCTACAGCCGGGTCAACGAAGTGGCTGCGCTGCTGCGCGGCATGGGACTCAAGGCGGGAGACCGCGTCACCTTTCACATGCCGATGGTCCCGGAGTTGCCGATCACGATGCTGGCGTGTGCGCGACTCGGCATCATCCACTCGCAAGTCTTCGGCGGTTTCAGCGGCCAGGCGTGCGGCTCGCGCATGCAGGACTCGGGCAGCCGGGTGCTGATTACGATGGACAGTTACTGGCGCAATGGCACGCTCGTCGATCACAAGGCGAACGCCGACATCGCGGTGCGGGCGGCGAAAGACTTGGGGCAGGACGTCGACAAGGTGCTGGTGTGGCAGCGGTATCCCGGAAGGTATTCCGCGAAGACGCAGATGGTTTCAGGTCGCGACGTCTTCGTGAATGACCTGCTCAAGGATTACAAAGGCAAGAACGTCGAACCGGTTGCGCTGCCGTCGGAGGGACCCCTGTTCTTGATGTATTCGAGCGGTACGACGGGCAAGCCCAAGGGCGCGCAGCACGGCATCGCGGGGTACTTGGCGTACGTGACCGGCACGTCCAAGTGGATTCTCGACATCCATCCAGAAGATATCTACTGGTGCATGGCCGACATCGGCTGGATCACCGGGCATTCCTACATCGTCTACGGTCCCCTGGCGATTGCGGCGACGAGCGTGCTGTACGAAGGCGTGCCGACGTTTCCCGACGCCGGGCGGCCGTGGCGCATTGCCGAGCGTTTGGGGGTGAACATCTTCCACACCGCGCCGACGGCGATCCGGATGCTGCGGAAGCTCGGTCCCCAAGAGCCGCGCAAGTACAAGTACCATTTCAAGTCGATGACGACCGTGGGCGAGCCGATCGAGCCGGAGGCGTGGCGCTGGTATTACGACGAGGTCGGCAAGCGGGAAGCCGTGATCACGGATACGTGGTGGATGACCGAAACGGGCGGCTTTCTCGGCACCACCGTTCCGGCGATTCATGCGATGAAGCCGGGCAGCTGCGGTCCCGGCGCGCCGGGGATTCACCCGGTCATTTACGACGAGACCGGCGCCGAGGTTCCCAAGGGATCCGGCAAGGCGGGCAACATCTGCATCCGCCATCCCTGGCCGGGCATCATGCAGACGATCTGGGGCGACCGCGACCGCTACGTCAAGACCTACTTCGCCAAGTACAACAAGAATCCCAAGAGCAAGGACTGGCGCGACTGGCCCTTCCTGTGCGGCGACGGCGCCGTGCAGGCGGCGGATGGCTATTACCGCATCCTGGGCCGCATCGACGACGTGATCAATGTCGCTGGTCACCGCCTCGGCACGAAGGAGATCGAGTCCGCCTGCCTCACGGTCCCGGAAGTCGCCGAGGCCGCCGTTGTGCCCGTGCAGGATGAGGTCAAGGGACGCGTGCCCGAAGTGTACATCGCCGTCAAACCGGGCGTGCCGCACAGCCAGGACATCATCGACCGCGTGGTCAAGGCGAACGAGGAAGTGATCGGCAAGATCGCCCGACCCAAGCACGTGTACATCGTGCCGGATATGCCCAAGACGCGCTCCGGGAAGATCATGCGTCGCGTGCTCGCGGCGATCTCGAACCGCAGAGATGTCGGCGACGTAACGACGCTTGCGAACCCGGACGTGGTCGAGCAAATCCGGTCGATGGTTCAAGGTCAGGAAACGACGACGACGCGAGAAGCCTTACCGGAGGACATCGCGAAGTTCGGCGAAAATGAATGAGGCGGCCTAGCGCTCGAGATGGTACGGCACGCTCGTCACCACCACGTTGGGCCGAAATAGCAGCGCCGCCTTGATCGCGAGTGCCGTCTGGTTGTGGAAGATGTTGTGCCACCACCGGGCGGGCACCACCTCCGGCAGCACGACCGTGAGCCAGTCGGGCTGCTCCTCGTTCTCCACCCGATCGATGTAGTCGAGCAGCGGGCGCACGATCGAGCGGTACGGGGAGATCAAGACCTCGAGCGGCACCCCGCTGTCCCACATGTCCCAATCGTCTTGCAGCCTCGCGACCTGCTCCGGGTTCGTCGCCACGGCGACGGCCCGGATGTTCTGCGACAGGAGCAGCGCGTAGGCGAGCGCGGACGCCGTGCTCTTCGAAACGCCCGCCACGGGCACGACGACCACGTGCTTGCGCGGCCAGACGGGCTGCCATTCTTTGCTCGAGATCTGCCGGGCGTAGAAGGTGTAGTGGTGGTGGATTTCGTAGAACGCGAGCACGAGCAGGGTGATGAGCAGGGCGGTGATCCAGGCCCCGCTCGTGAACTTGGTGGCGAGCTCGATGACGAGTACGATCCCGGTCGCCACCGCGCCGATCGCCGAGAACGTGGCTCGCCCCACCCAGCCCCGCTCGCGCCGCCTCACGAGTCGCGTCACCATGCCCGCCTGCGACAGGGTGAACGACAGGAACACCCCCACCGCGTACAGCGGGATGAGGGCGTGGGTGTCGCCGCCGAACAGCCACAGCAGCGCCCCGGCCACGAGCGCCAACAGCAGGATCCCATTCGAGAACACCAGGCGGTCGCCCCGGTTCGCGAGCTGGCGCGGCAAGTAGGCGTCGCGCCCGAGGAACGAGGCGAGCCGGGGGAAGTCCGCGAATGACGTGTTGGCGGCGAGGATGAGGATCAGCGCGGTGGCGAACTGGAGCAAGAAGTAGAAGATGCTGTCACCGAACGCACCGTGGCCCAGCTGCGAAATCACGGTCTGGTCGCCGACCGGAACGACGCCATACCTGTGCGCCAGATACGTCGACCCGGCGAAGAAGCTGCCGAGGATGACGCCCATCCAACCGAGCGTGACGGCCGCGTTCCTCGACTCGGGAGGCTTGAAGGCCGCCACGCCGTCCGAGACGGCCTCGACGCCCGTCAGCGCCGCGCATCCCGACGAGAACGCGCGCAGCAAGAGCCACGATGACACGAGCTCCAGGGCACCCTGCCCGCGCGTCGCCACTCCCGGCCAGTAGCCCAGCGGATGCAGGAGGTTGACGACGAGCATCAACCCGAACATCGAGATGAAGAAGTACGTCGGGACCGAGAAGATCGCCCCCGATTCGCGGATGCCGCGCAGGTTGCCGAAGGCGATGACCGCGATCGCCACGAGCCCCAATGCCACACGGTGGGCGAGCAGGCTGGGGAACGCCGACGTGATCGCGTCGACGCCCGCCGCGACGGACACGGCCACCGTGAGCGTGTAGTCCACGAGCAGCGCGGCGGCCGCGACCAGTCCGAACGTCGTCCCGAGGTTCTCCTTCGCGACGAAGTACGCCCCGCCCCCCTGCGGGTAGGCGTACACGGTCTGACGGTAGCTCGCGACGACGATGACGAGCAGCAGCAGGATGAAGCCGCCGACCTTCAATGCCTGGTCGGTGCCCGCAGCTCCCGCCGCCATGAGGACGAGCAGCATCGCCTCGGTGGCGTAGGCAACGGACGACAGTGCGTCGGAGGAGAGGACGGCGAGCCCGACGACCTTGTTCAGCCGCTCGGTTCCGAGCTGCAGTGTCTCGA
Source organism: Gemmatimonadota bacterium (assembly GCA_003222115.1). Taxonomy (GTDB): domain Bacteria; phylum Gemmatimonadota; class Gemmatimonadetes; order Gemmatimonadales; family GWC2-71-9; genus AG29. Next base: position 67,277 of record QHUL01000065.1, read on the forward strand.
GCGGCTTGCCGACGAGCAAGCGCTTGATGTCGCGCCAGTGCATGGCGCGCTAACGATAGCGGGCGCTCGTCCAGGGATGCAACGCCCGCGCGTCCGCTACAGCTCGACCTGGGCTCCGACCTCGAACACCTGGTTCGCTGGGATCTTGAAGAAGGCCGTCGCGCGCAGCGCGTTGCGCGACATGAACGCGAACAGCTTCGCCCGCCACTCGGCCATGCCGGGCCGCTCGGCGGCGACGAGGGTCTCACGACCGAGGAAGAAGGTCGTTCCCTCGATCCGGGTGTCGAGCGAGTTCGCCCGGCACGCCGCCAGGACGTCCTCGATCTCCGGATCCTCCATGAACCCGTAGCGGGCGACCACCGTGTGGAACCCCTTCCCCATCCGCTTCACCGTCACCCGCTCCGTCGGCGGCACATGGGGTACATCGGGCGTCACCACGGTCAGGAACACGACTTTCTCGTGCAGCACCTTGTTGTGGGCCAGGTTGTGCACGAGCGCCGGCGGCGTGCCGTCCGCGGTGCCGTACATGAAGACGGCCGTGCCGGGCACGCGGATCGGCGGCTCCGCCGCCAGATCGGCGAGCAGCATCTTCAGGGGCACCGTCTTCTCCAGCATGCGCTTGGCGAGGATCTCGCGGCCCCGCTTCCAGGTGGTCATCAGCGTGTACACGCCGAGCGCAATGACCAGGGGGACCCAGCCGCCGTAACGAATCTTCAGCGCGTTGGCGCCGAAGAACGGGACGTCCATGAAGAGGAACAGCCCGGCGACGAGCGCCGCTCGCGGGATGCTCCAGCGCCAGACTTCGCGGCTCATCACGTAAAACATCAGCGTCGTGATGAGCATCAGCGTGGAGAGGGCCACGCCGTAGGCACCGGCGATGTTGCTGGACGAGCCGAAGCCCAACACCAATGCACAGGTCAGCAGCATCAGGCCCCAGTTGACGGCGGGGACGTAGATCTGGCCGATCTCGCGCGACGAGGTATGCTCGATGCGGAGCCGTGGGCTGTAGCCGAGCTGCACCGCCTGGCGCGTCAGCGAGAAGGCGCCGGAAATCACGGCCTGCGAGGCGATGATGGTCGCCAGCGTCGCGAGCGCGATCAGGGGGTACAGGCCCCAGCTCGGGGCGAGAAGGTAGAAGGGGTTCTTCGCCGCGGCCGGGGCACGGAGCAGGAGCGCCCCCTGCCCGAAGTAGTTGAGCAACAGGCAAGGGAATGTCACGCTGAACCACGCGATCTGGATCGCGCGGTGGCCGAAGTGGCCGAGGTCCGCGTACAGGGCCTCCCCCCCCGTGACGACGAGGAAGACGGCGCCCAGCACTACGAACCCCCGGCCCACGTCCTCAGCGAAGAAGCGCACGGCGTGAGACGGAGAAACGGCGGCCAGGACCCCCGGTTGGCGGACGATCTCGCCCAAGCCGAGTGCCCCGATGGTTGCAAACCACACGAGCATCACCGGACCGAACAGCGCGCCGATGCGCGCAGTGCCGCGGCTCTGCAGGAGAAACAGGCCGACCAGGATCCCGAGCGTCACCGGGATGACCCAAGGCGCGAGGGCCGGCGTGGCGAGCTCGAGCCCCTCGACCGCGCTCAGCACGGAGATCGCCGGGGTGAGGGCGCCGTCCGCGTACAGGAGCGCCGACCCGAAGATGCCCAGCACGATCATGATGCGGCGCGGCGAGAGACCCCGGGCCAGACGGCTGCCGTTGACAAGGGCCATCAGGGCGAGCACGCCCCCCTCCCCCTTGTTGTCCGCGCGGATGATCACGACGTGGTACTTGATCGTGACCACGAGGACCAGCGACCAGAACACGAGTGAGAGGACGCCGAGCACGTTGCCCGGGCTCACGGGGATCCCGTGGGTCCCGTGGAAGGACTCGCGGAGCGCATACAGCGGGCTCGTCCCGATGTCGCCATACACGACGCCCAAGACAGACAGGGCGAGCGTGGCGAGGTAGCGGCCGCGCGGGGCCGCTCCAGATTCGGAAGGCCGGGGCATGGCGATCAATATTAGCCGGTCGGCGCGATCGGCTGCGTCGTTACACGCTGCGACGCATCGCGGAGAGGGCCACGACCCAGATCGCCGTGACGATCACCGCCGAGCCAACGCACCAGCGGCAGGTCGCGTGGATGACGAAGAGCTCGAGGTAGGTGAGGTACAGCGAAAAGGCGACGCCGACCGTCGCGAGGGCCGCCAGTGCGAGGGTGACTCGACGCTCCGCCAACAACCCGGGCCGCAGCCCGAGCACGGCCACCGCGAGCAGTGCCGCGTATCCGACCACGCCGTAGAAGGCAACCGGCACTCCCCACAGGTCCGCGTACCGGCTCGTCTGAACCTGCTCGCACGCCCCGGTGCCGCACTGCAGCGTGCCGATGACCCCGATCTTGTACAGCCACAGGTACAGGGCGACGAACAGCCCGACCAGGGCCAGCAGCGCGATCGCCTGCCGCTGCCGCATTACTTGCGTGACTTCGTGATGCTGTCGGCGACGGCCTTGAAGTCGTCCGACGTGGAACGCCCTCCGTAGCGGTGGCCGTTGACGAAGAACGTGGGCGTCCCGCTGACACCCAGCGCGGTGCCTTCCTCGACGCTCGCCTGGATGCGGCCGTCATAGCGCTGCGCGTTCACGCAAGCGTCATACTTGGCGAGATCGAGGCCCGCCTGCTTGGCGAAATCGCGGAACAACCCCCGCGGATTCTTTCCGGTCTGCGCCCACTGGTGGTGGAAGAAGAGCTGGTCGTGCATCTCCCAGAACCTCCCCTGCTCGCCCGCGCACTGCGCTACCAGCGCGGCGTATCGCGAGTACTGGTGGCCCGGCAAAGGGAAGTCGCGGAAGCGCCACCGCACCCGGCCCGTGGCGATCAGCTGCTCGCGGATCACGGGCATCTGGACCGTGCCGAACTGGGCGCAGAACGGGCACTCGAAGTCCGAGTACTCCGTCACCTCGACCCGCGCCGTGTCGCTGCCCAGGGTGAAGCCGCGAAATCCGTCGGTCGCCGCCACAGGCGTGGCCGCGCCGGGCGGCGCGGTCCCGGCCGGCCGCTGCGCCCCGTACCACAGCGCTACGCCGCCGCCGATCGCCACCGCCCCCAGCAGGTAGTAGAAGCCCTTCACTGGCCCGGCGGCCTCCGCCAGGGCTCGTCGCCGTCCGGATCCTCAAAGCCGTTCGCCAGCTCGGCCCCGCGCCCCTCGGCCTCCTCCACGATACGCCGGCTCTCGGCGACCTCCGGGGTGTCGTAGGTGGACCGCACCTCGTAGTGAAACAGCTCGCTCCGCACGTTGCCCAGCAGCCGCTGCAGATCGGGCGCGGCCTCGAGCAGCCGACCAGCGCGGTCGAGCTCCTGGATACGCTCCGCCAGCGCGCGCAACAACGCCACCAGCCGCTCGGCGCGCTCCGGCCCGTACACTTGATCCTTGTCGTCGCTCATGCTCCCGCCTTCCGATGTTCCCTCGCCGTCGGGGAACCCCCGACGGCGCCCCGCAGTTACTACCCTGAAGCTAGACCCGGCCCCACCGCGCCGCGAGGCCAGCGACCGCGTCCCGCCTTTGCGTCGCGCTGGGTCCGCTGTTACATTGCGGCGCCGTTCTGACCCGGCCCCCCGACCGAAAGAGAGGAGCCCTTCGCGCATGGCGAAAAAGCGTTCGGAACCGAGAAAAGTTTCTACCCCCACCCCCTTCGAGCAGGCACGCGACGAGCTGTTCTCCCATATCCTCCGATGCGGCGTCCTGGAAGCGGCGCCCGAGCATCAGAAGGAGTGGTTCGACGACACCATGCTGTATCTCACCGACCGCTACCCTGAGCTACGCGAGGGGGAGATCACCGAGCTACGGGTCCTGGGCGAGCGATACTGCCGGCCCGTCGTCGCGCGCGCGGCCGCCGTCGGCGCCAGCGTCTGACCCGCAGCACCACCCAGCTTCCAGGGCGCCCCGACGGGGCGCCCCTGTCGTCACCGCCACCACTCCGGAAACCGACGCCACCGCCACCCCGCGACGGCCCGCACGCCGCCCGCGAGCCCGAGCTCGCCGTACCACCCCTGCGGTCGTCCGGGGGCCGCCTCAACTCCCACTACCAGGACGAGATACGCGGCTCCGTGCGTGCCCGCGGCGCCCGCGAAGGCGACTCCGAGCCCGCCGTACGGGCCCCCGCCGCTCTGTCCCGTCGGGCGCAGCAGGAACTGTGCGGTGGCCGCGAGTCGCATCCCGGCTCGCCCCTCGTAGGCCCCGCCCGCCGCCCCGAACGCGAGCCGCGTCAGACCCGAGCCGAGGCGGCGGGCGATCCCCAACTCCACACCTGAGAACGTCGAGCGAGCGGCCACGACGGTCGCGCCGGCCCCCACCTCCAGCACGGAGAAGCGTCGCGCCTGGCCCGCGGCCGGCGGCGCGGGCGCCGCGAAGCCCAGGAGCACGAGCACCGCCGCCGTGCCCGTCAGGCTAGAGGATGGTGACGTCGTAGGTGATGCGCATGTCGGGGGCGAGGGAGGCGACGACGGAGCAATACTTCTCGAGCGAGAGGTCGATCGCGCGGCGCGCCTTGATCTCGTCGGCGCCGTCGCCCGCCACGCTCCACCGGAAGTGGATGGCGGTATAGCGGCGTGGCTGCGCCTCCCGGCGCGTGCCCTCCACGGCGACCTCGAGCGAGCGCAGCGCCACGCGCTCCTTCTGCAGGATCAGCACCACATCGCTCGCCGTGCAGGTCGCCGCGGCCACGAGCAGGAGCTCGACGGGCGAGGCTGCCGCCCGGCCGTCGCCGTCCACGACGAGCGGCGCGCGCTCGGGCCCGACGCCGTCGAACACCAGCCCCTCGCGCCACCGCACGATGAGCGCCCGTGCCTCCGCCGCCACGCTCAGTTCCCCCGCCGCGTGGTGAGGCCGAAGTAGAAGCGGTGGCGCCGGAACGCATCCATGGCGTGATACTCGAACAGCCAGTTGAACGTGGAGCGGTAGCGGAGCTCGAAGCCGACCACGGCATTCGCCCACAACGCCGGGCAGGCGGCGTCCGTGCCGCAGCCGTCGTGGCCGGCGATGCTGAGCCCGCCACCGGCGTAGGGCACGGCGGTCTCGGCGTCGGCGGTGAAGCGGTACAACGCCTCGAGGCTGGCGACGTAGGTGTTGGGGCCGTTGAAGACCCCGATCTCCACGGAGGGGCGAACCCGCAGGCGGCTGGAGAAGAGATCGCCGCCGTCGAGCCCCGCACCCAGCACCAGCTGACTGCCGTGGGACACGTCCGGGCCCGACCGCACGCTGAACCCGAAGAGCCCGATGCGGGTGCTGCGTCCCGCGGCCTGCTTCACCGGCGGCGGGTGGAACTCCTGGGCGGCGAGGCCCGCAGCCCAGAGCACGAGCACCGTCGCAAGCCACGCAGTCCGCCTCACGATCGCTCCCCCTCCTCCCGCGCTCCGGCCGCGTCCGGGGTGACGGACCGACCGCCGCGCGTGGCCGCGCGCCCGTAGTCCCAGATCGCATACAGGCCGATCGCCGCGGTGGCCCAGGCCAGCGGGCGCACGAACGGCGAGTCCGCGATGAACGCCACGAGCGTGAGCAACTGGCATACGGTGACGGCCTTCCCGCCGGCCCGCGCCGGCAGCGCCGCCGGGCGCCGCCCGATCCAGACGCCGAGGAACGCGAGCGCCGCCACGATGTCGCGCGCCAGGACGCCTACGATCTCGACCGGGTGCAGCCGCCCGGACCGCGCCACGGTGAGAAACGCCGCCGCCATGAACAGCTTGTCCGCGACGGGATCGAGCACCGCCCCGGCCCGCGAGCTCCCGAAGCGGCGCGCCAGCATGCCGTCGAAGAAATCCGTCGCCGCGACGGCCGCCACGACTCCCAGCTGCGCGCCGGGGTGATGCACGAACGGAAACGCGACGGCCAGCGGAACGCGAAGCGCGGTAAGCACATCGGCCCACGTCACCCACGGTTTCACTTGCCCGGCCCTCCCGCGCCACATAGCTTCACCCCGTGGATCTCAATCTGCTGAAGCAGGCGGCGATCTTCCAAGACCTCGACGAGGGGGAGCTCGCCCGGGTGGCTGAAGTGTGCCGCGAGCACAAGTTCACCACCGGCCATTACATCTTCAAGGAAGGCGAGCCCGGCAACCGGCTGTTCATCATCTCCGAAGGCGAGGTGCGCATCTCGCGCACCATTCCCGGCTCGGGGGAGGAAGCGCTCGCCGTCCTCAAGCCCGGTGCCTGCTTCGGCGAGATGGCGATCTTCGATCGCTCCGAGCGCTCCACGGATGCGATTGCCAACACGGGCTGTACCCTGATCACGATCTCGCGGTCCGACTTCGAGCTGCTGCTCGACTTCAACCGGGACATCGCCTACAAGGTGCTCTGGTCGGTCGTGCGGCTCTTGTCGGCACGGCTGCGCGTGACCAACGACAACCTGCGGTCGTTCCTCGCCATGTCCATGTTCTAGGCGGCGACCGCCGTCCTGCCCGCAGCCCCGCCCTGGCTGCTCCCGACACGCTGTGTACCCTTGAGGCCACGCTATGACACGACCTTGGTTCGCCTGGGCGCTCTGCGCCGCGCTTGCCGCGTGCACGCAGTCGACGTCGCTCCCGAAATTCGTGGCACTCGATCCGATTTTCGATTCGGTGTTCGTCCGCACTCAGAAACCGCTACCCAGCGTGATCTACTTCGACGGCGACAAGCTGCGCCTGAAGCGCGGCACCGCCTTCGCCATCGCCACCGTCGAGAACACGCAGGGCAGCGAGATCGTCGCCGTGCCCGACACAGTCGACATCACGCTGCTCGTCGACACGCTGTACCTCTTGCCGGGCGACACGATGACGATCCCCACCATCATCTTGCATAGGGATCCCCCGCTTCCCACGGTGTCTTACGATCCGTCTCCCGACCCGACTGTGTATACGGTCGATGCGAACGGCCGCGTCACGGCGACCAGCACACCCGGCGGTCCCATCGCCTACACCGTCCACGCGAACGACGTGAGCGCGACCGGGAAGGTGTACGTGCTGGATCCGACCAACCCCGCCTCGCGCAAGGCGTTCTTCTCCGTGGTGGGCCCCTCCGTGGTGGGTGCCGCGGTAAGTCATCTGGACGCTTCCCCTCAGGTGATCAGCTACACCAGCACCAGCGGCAACCCCGCCTTCCGTATATCCGCCGCAGCGAGCTCCTCGGAGCAGGTGGTCCAGGTGACGGTCCCTCAGGCTGTGGGCACCACCCCACCGGCGTTCGCGATCGATTCGATCACGCCGGCCGACTCGAGTACCTGCACCCCGCCGCGGGCCTGGGCGATCTGGTCGACCCCAACGAGCACCGCCTACTCGGGCAATCCGGACCCGGGGCAGCAAATTTCCATCACGCGGCTCGTGTCCGACGGGGGGAGCGGGCTGGTGGCGGGTGGCCGATTCGCCTACCGCGCGCGGCGCGGCGAGGTCTACCTGAGCCCGCTCAGCATCTTGAAAATCACCGGAGTGTTCGTGGCGCGGCTCACAACCGCCAGCTCGTGTCCGTAGTGGGCTTCGAGCACGCGTTCGCGGATCTCGGCGGCGTGCCCGCCAACCGCCTGAGCGACGCCCAGGGGCTGGCCGGCCTGCTGCTCGCCGCCGCCAACGCCGCGGGCCTCAACCCGGCGCACCCGCCCGTCGTGAAATCCGGGCCGCGCGGCGTGGCCGCCGCGCTGCTCTGCCACGGCGGGCACGTCGCCCTGCACGCCATTCCCGAAGAGGGGCTCTGCTTCGCCGATGTCGCCGGCATCGGCACCGTGCATCCCCAGCGGGCGCTGGAAGTGATCGTCAAGCGACTCGGCGCACGGGAAGTGCGCACCGACACGCGGCGGCGCGGCCCGGTCACGCCGACGACCAACCCGGAGGGTCAATGAACCAACTCACCCCCTACGCAGCCTTCTTCATGCGGCTGGCCGTGGGCGGCGTCTTCCTCATCCACGGCTTGAGCAAGTTTCACCGCGGCATCCCGGCGGTCGCCGGCTTCTTCGGCAGCGTGGGGATCCCCTTCCCGAGCGTCGGGGCGTTCGTCGTCATCGTGGTCGAGACGATCGGCGCCGCGTGCGTGATCGTCGGCCTGTTTACGCGCCCCTGGGCTCTCTGCATGATGTTCGAAATGGCCGTGGCGATGATCATTCAGCTCCACGGCGGGCACAACATCGAGCTCGAAGGACTGCTGTTCGCGGGCGCACTGACGCTCGTGGCGCTGGGGGATGGGCCGCTGTCCATCGCAATCCGGTTCAAGCGGCCGCCCGCCTAAGCGGGAGGCGGGAAGCGGGAAACGAAGAACGGGAAACGTGCGGTGCCGGTCACGTTTCCCGTGTCTCGTTTCCCGCTCAGTGCAGTATGCGAAGCAGTCCCGCGTCCGCGCTCCCGCGGAGGAAGCTCTCCGCGTCGGTCGCGGGGATGGCGATCCCTGTCTGCCTGCGGCCGCGCAGCGCGCTCGCGGCCATGTACGCCTCGACCGAGCCACCGGCCCACTCGGCCGCGTCATCCTTCATCTGACGAACGATCTCGTCCCACGTCCCCACGTACGTGACGCCGGTGGGCGTGCTCACCCGATGGATTTCCCCCCTCCCGCCCCCGCCCCCCACCCGCGCCCGCATCCCTTGCAACTCCGTGAGCAGCGTGCCGAAGAGCTCGAGCTGCCGGGGATCGCGCACCCGGCCGTCCGGGCCCATGGCCTCGATCTCCGCGAGCAGCAGGTCCTCGGGCTCGGCGTCGCGCGTCAGCTCGTCGAGCCGCTGCTGCCATGGGACCAGCTCCGGGTCGCCGTCCTTGAGCCGGTACACGCTCTTCTTGAGCTCCACCAGGCGCCAGATGCCCAGCGTGTCGGCGTGCTCCCCGGGGTCGGTGCGCTCCAGGTGGAACAGCGCGGCCTCGTACTCGCCCCGGTCGTACAGCAGATTGGCGAGGTAGATGCGGGCCTCCGCGTGGCTGTGATCGAGCTCGAGCGCGCGGCGCAGCCAGTGCAGCGCCCCACCCTCGTCGCTCAGCCGATGGGCCGTGTAGCCGACGCATGCCGTCACGTCGGCCGAATCGGGGTGGGCCGTCACCGCGATCTCGAAGAAGCGCCGCGCCTGGTCCAGCACGCCTTCCCTGAACAGGGCCCGCCCGATCTGCAGCAACAGGTCGTGGTCGTCCCGGAAGCCGAGCGCGAGGATGCGATCGAAGCACGCGACCGCGCCGGCCCGGTCGCCGAACTTGAGCAGCGCCTCACCGAGGCCCGCGAGCGCGTCCTCGTGATCGGCGTCGAGCGCCACGGCTTCCTCGAAGGCCTTCCGCGACCAGACGTACTCCTCGCGCGCCAGCCGCGCGTAGCCCATCCCCACGTGCAGCTCGGCGGCATGGGGATAGAGCGACAGCCCCTCGCGGAGGATGTCGATGGCCTCGTCGTATTGTGCTTCGTTGTAGAGCTGATGCGCGCGTTCGTCGTAGTCGTCGGAGTTGAGGAACGGTTCCGACATCGAACGGGCCTCCCGGGAAGGTTGTGCTATGATACGACCCGCCGGGCGGTTACACAAGCGACGGCCGCGCGATATCTTGACCGGCGATGACGCCGACCCTCGTCCCGCTGCCCGACGGCTCCGTCACCTCGCCGCAGGGCTTCACCGCGGCGGCGGCGCACGCCGGGCTCAAGCCGGACGGCGCGCCCGACGTCGCGTTGCTCGTGAGCAGCGCGAGCTGCGCCACGGCCGGCGTGTTCACGAAGAACGCTGTGCGCGCCGCGCCGGTGCTGTACGACGCCGACCTGCTGGGCGAGCGGCCCGGCCGGATGCGGGCGGTGGCGATGAACGCCCGGGTGGCGAACGCCTGCACCGGCGCGGCGGGGCTCGCCGCGGCCCGCGCCGTGGCGCAGGCCGCCGAGCGGGCTGCCGGCCTGCCGTCGCGCACCGCGCTGGTCCTCTCGACCGGCGTCATCGGACTGCCGCTCCCGGTCGAGCAGGTGGCGGAGGGCCTGCGCCAGGCGGCGACCCGCCTGGCGCGCGACGGCGGCATCGACGCGGCCCGCGCCATCATGACCACCGATACCCGGCCCAAGCACCACGCCGTGCGCCTGGAGACGGCCGCGGGTGTGATCACGGTCGGCGGGATCGCCAAAGGGTCGGGGATGATCCACCCCGACATGGCCACCCTCCTGGCCGTGTTGACGACCGACGCGGCCGCGGAGCCGGCCCAGCTGGCCCCGCTGCTGCGGCGCGTCGCCGACCGCACCTTCAACGCGATCTCCGTGGACGGCGATACCAGCACGAACGACACGGTCCTCCTCCTCGCCAACGGGACCGCCGGCGTCGACCCGGCGCGCGACGGGGCGCTGTGGAAGCTGTTCGAGGAAGCGGTGCAGCAGGTCGCCCGGCACCTCGCGCTCGCCATCGTCAGCGACGGTGAGGGAGCGTCCAAGCTGCTCGAGATTCACGTGGTGGGGGCCGCCAGCGAGACGGCGGCGCGGGAAGTCGGGCGCGCCGTCGCGCGCTCGGTGCTGATGAAGACCGCGCTGTACGGCGCCGACCCCAACTGGGGCCGCGTGCTCGCCGCGGCCGGCGCCGCGGGCGTGGCGCTCAACACCGATCGCCTCACCCTGCAGGCGAGCGGCGGCGACGGGGGCAGCGGCGCGTGGCTCACCCTCGCCACAGGCGGCGCCACCGCCCATCCCGATCCGGGGCAGGCGCGCGCCATTTTCCAGCAGAAAACCGTCCGCCTCCGCCTCGACCTGGGAATCGGTCGAGCGGAGGCGGTGGTTTGGACCTGCGACTTGACGCCGGACTACGTCCGCATCAACGCCGACTACACCTCGTAATTAGGGCTTCATCTTGCCGGTGTCGGCAGCCGGCTTGGCGGCAGGCTTCGCGCCCTTTTTCGTGGACGCCTTGTGCTTCGCGGTATGCTTGCCTTTGGCGCCCTTCGACGAGGTGTCGGCCTGCGCCGGCGCCTGGCCCTGCATCGGGGTCGCGGGCTGTTGCGCCACGAGCATCGCCGGAGCGGCGAACAGCGCCAGTGTGAGGAGCGTGCGACGAATCATTGGGTCATTCCTCCAGAGGTATGACGGCGGGTCACCCTGACCCGCTTCACGCCTGAGACCCTCGCGCCGCCCGCTCCGTCACGACCGCGGGCCGCCGCCGCCCCAGGCCAGGCGTGTTCCAGTATGGAACTCCCGCCTCAGGGCGGGGTGGGCGCCTTCGAGACGCTGCTGGGGCGGCGCGCGCGCTGCACCGTCCCCTCCCCGGGCTTCGGGGCCGGCGGCACGTCGGGGAGCTCGTCGCGCACTCGCGCGAACGACTCGGCCCAGGTGCGGCCACGCTGCTGCTCCTCGAGCACGGCGTGCGAGACGTCGAGCAGGCGCCCGCCCCGCAGGCCCGCGTGGATCGCGTCGATGACAAGGCTGGCGGAGGAGTCGGCGTCGAGCCGGTGAGCGACGAGGTCCGCGATCGCGTGCAGGGCGGACTCGCGCGGCTCGTTGGGAAGTGCGCCGACCACCCGCTCGACCACCGGCGGCGGCAGGCCGCGCCGCAGCGCGCCCGACACGGTGGCGACCTCGGCCGGCGTCGCAGGCGGCGCGTCACCGCCGCGCACGAGCAGGGCGCGCGCGCTTCGCAGCTGGTCGAGACGGGTCTCTACGGCGCTGACGATCAGCGCGGGCACGACGTGCTTGGCGCCGCCCTCGAGCGCCTTCCCCACGAGCGGCTCCGTGGGGAGTCCCTCCCGCCCTGCCGCCTGGACCAGCGAATCGACGACCGGGATCGCGGCAGCGGGCACCCGGCCCTCAAGGCGGCTGCGCACCGACTGCCCGGCGAGCGGCGCGGCGACGCAGGCGAGGAGCAGCGCGACTCTCATCCTTTGACCGGCCGCACGATCAGGACCGAGTTCTCCCGGCCGAAGTCGTCCTCCACGAACCGGTTGGCCGAGTAGTCGGGCACCCAGCGCTCATCGTCCACGACGAACATGTACTCGTGCGCGCCGGCGGGCAGCACCACCACGGCGCGCCACACCCCGTCGCCGTCCCGATCCTCGAGCGGAATCGTGCCCGTGCGCCAGTCGTTGAAGGATCCCACGACCTGGACGGAATGCGCACCGGGGAAGCGGGCCACGAACTGCGCGATTCCTTCGTGCTCACCCAGCACAGGTGTCGAGCGCTCCTCCGGGAGCAGCATCAGCAGTACCAGGCTTGCGGCCAGGGCCAGGCTCCACACGGGCCGGATGCGGAGCGTCACGGGATGCGGCGCGGTGAGCCAGCGCGCCAGCCGCCGCACGGGCGAGTGGGCGTGCCGGTGGAGCCGAGCCAGAACCCGGTCCGCGACACTCCGGCCCTCGGGAGCGGCGGCGAGCAGCGCCGCGGCGGACTCCAGCCGCTCCGCGACGCGCCGCAGTGCGGGGGGCAGCGCCTCACGGGGGATCTCGCCATCCAGCGCCTGATGGACCCTCGGATCGATTGAGTTCATGACCGGTCCTCCAATGCCTTGAGCAGCGCCTCGCGCGCGCGGTGCACTCGCATCTTGAGCGTGGGAATGCGCTCCCCGGTCACCGCCGCCATCTCCTGGTAGCTCATTCCCTCGACGTGTTTCAGCACGAACGCCTCGCGCTTTTCGGACGACAGCGTCGCCAGCGCCTGCTCCACGACGGCGAGTTGCTCCACTCGCTCCAGCGCCGCCTCGTTATCCGTCGGATCCGCGATCGGCGGGGCGTCGTCCAGCGAGACGTCCCCGGTCGCGCGCCTCGCGAGATGGCTCTTGCACCGGTTCGCGACGATGCGGTACAGCCAGGTGCGCAGGCGCGTCGGATCGCGACAGCTCGCGAGATGCCGGTAGGCCCGCACCAGACTCTCCGCCACGGCATCGGCGGCCGCGTCGCGGCCCCCGAGGACGCGTGTGGCGAAGCGCAGTAGGCCGGATTCGTAGCGCCGAACGATGAGCCCGAACGCCTCCCGGTCACCGCCCAGCACGCGGGCCACCACCTCCGCGTCGGAGGGGCCCTCCCTCACATTCATAGGACTCTCAGGGAGATTCGGGCGTCACGCTAGCACGGGTGGCGGGCCGCGCGCCAGGGCTGCGTGTTTCCGAAGGGAACCGCCGCGCTAGCGGGCGGCGAGGAGCTGCTGAGCAGCGCCCAGATAGGTCGCCGCTCGCACATTCTGGGCGGGCGCCACGGCCGCGAACGCCCCGAGTGCGGCGGCGGCGCGCCGCCGGTACTGGGCATCGCCCGTCGCCTCGGCGAGCTGCAGCAGCACGCGCGCCGCCCACGCATTTCCGCCGGGCAGGAGATCGTCCAGCACCGAGCTCGTACGGTCGGCGAGGGACGACACCGCGGGGTCGCCGGCCGCGACATCACGGTAGCCGCCCTGCGGATCCGCATAGTCCCGCTCCAACACGGCGGCGAGATCCTCCGCCACGGCCAGGTAGCGCCGCCTGCCGGTGGCGTTGTACGCGGCGAGACAGGCGCCCGCCACCTGCACCTGATCCCGCAGCCAGCTGCGGCCGGCGTCGCCGCGCAGCGCGTGCCGCACGCCACGACCCGCGACGTACGTCCGCCGCAGCAACCGGTCCAGCGCCGCGAGGCCGCGCGCCGTCGCCCCCGAATCGTCGACCGCGGTCGCCCCGTCGAGCACCGACCCAATCACGTACGCGTCCCGATCGGCGAACACCGGGCGGTCCGCCTCACCCAGGTCGCGGGTCAGGAACCGCAGCAATGCCCCGCTCACGACCCGGTATCGCGCCTCGGCCGTGAGCGCCCACGCTTGAGCGACAGCACGCAACAGGCCGGCGCGGACCAGGCTCGGCGGATCGTCCCGCACGCCGGCGGCCGGCGAGCTCGCGCCCGCAGCCGAGTCCACCAGCAGGTCGAGGGCGCGGCGGGCCACCGCGAGGTAGGACGTGTCGTCCGTGCGGGCGTACGCCGCGAGCAACAGGGCCGCCGCCTGCGTATGCACGAAGCTCCCGAGCCCGCCCGCAGCCCGCGCCGCCGCGGCCAAGGCGTCCCGGACAGTGTCGATCGCGGCCGCGATCACGCCGGGCCGCAGCGCGCCACGGGCCGCGGCGCCCCGCGACGCGGCCAGTTGCCGCGCCAGGGCTGCATGCTGATCAATGGCGCGCCGTTGCTCCCGATAGCTCCGGGCGACCTCCGGCAGCATCTGCTTCATGCCGCGGCCCGTCACCGGATCGTCCGCGGGGAAATACGTGCCGCCGAGGAAGGCGGATCCATCGGGGGTCAGGAACAGGGTCAGCGGATATCCGCGCAGCCCGGCGAGCCACTGCACCGCCGCCTCGTAGCGCTGGGCCACGTCGGGCCGCTCGTCCCGGTCAACCCGCACCGGGACGAACAGCGAGTCGATCACGGCCCCGATGGTCGGGTCGCCGTACACCTCGCGGTCCATCACGACGCACCAACGACAGTCGTCGGCGCCGACATAGAGCAGAACCGGCCGGTCGAGCCGCGCCGCGAGCGCGAACGCCTCACGACCCCAGGGCTGCCAGCTCACCGGCTGACGCGCGGCGCGGGTGAGGTAGCTCGTGGTCGATTGGGACATGCGGTTCGTGAGCGGCCCGTGCTCCGAAACGCAGGCCAGAGCGAGCAGCACGAGCGCGAGAGGGGGCGGAGTACGCATGGTGAGCGGCGCCTGGAAGATACCCACCGCGCAGGCGGGCCGTTCCGGCCGCCGAGCAAAACGGCCTGGGGGGTGCCGCGGGCGAGGTGTGGGCGTGCGGTCCCCCCTCTGTCCCCGACGGTCCCTTCCCAGGCCGCCCATGTGCACTTCGTGCAGCTTGGCTTACCCCCAGTGATACGCCGCAAGTCAGACTTGGTTCGGTCGGAGCGCTATATTGCGGCGAGGGCAACCATGACCGACAGCGCCACAACCATCACGCCGAAGCCCAACGGTCCCCTCCTGGTCCAAGGTCCGGTCCGGATCCTCGCGCCGGACGGCACCGAACTGGCAGTCCCGCCCCGTAAGGATGGCCGGCCGGCGGAAGTCGTTGTCCTGTGCCGTTGTGGAGGCTCGGCCACCAAGCCCTTCTGCGACGGAACTCACAAGCGGATAGGGTTTTGCGACACTCCCCCGGCCCCCCCACCCTCCCCCATCCCAGGCGCCGCTCCCCTGAGCTGAGCACGCAGTATTATGTTGTGGCGTCCCGGGTGGGGGGTCCTCGCCCCCTTGACCCCTGTCCCTGCCCCCCCAACGGAGGAGCGAAATGGCGAAGGGTGGAAAGGCCCCGATGGCCGCGGATGAGGGTTATTGCGTAAAGTGCAAGGCCAAGCGGAAAATCTCGAACGCCCAGCAGGTCAAGATGGCGAACGGCCGGCCGGCCCTGAAGGGTGTCTGCCCGGTGTGCGGAACTGGGATGTTCAAGATTTTGCCGCCCAAGTAAGCTCGTAGAACCCCGAAACCACGGCCCCCGGTCACCGCGACCGGGGGCTCTTGCTTTCCGGGGAGGAGCACCCGCTAGGGGACGACGCGCCGCGTGCCGTTCTCCTGATAGGCGTATCGAAACGTCACACAGGCCACGCCCACATCCTTGCAGTAGTACGCCATCACTTCGACCTTGGCGTACATCCCACCCGGGGTGCGCACGCCGTACACATGGCGCTTGGATGTGAGGAGGTGGGTGAGCATGTTGTAGTCGTACCACTTGCCCACGCCCGGATTGGTGGTGTCCGAGCCGAGCGCGTTCCCCAGATAGCCAACCGCCGGCAGCTCGGCGACCGAGTCGAACGGCACGCGGCCGAGGTCGACGATGCCCCCGCCGGGCGCCGCGATGACGTGAAACCGGCGGAAGGCGAGGTCCCACGGGCCGGAGTCGACCGCAGCGTCGCGCCGGAAGTCGAAGGTGCGCCAGCGGACGGTCGACGAGGCGTCGAGAGTGTAGGTGGCCGGCCCCACGAGCGATTTCCGCGGCGGGGCCCCGCGTGGCCCGGTGACCGCGTAGGGCGGGAACTCGGGGCTCGTGATGGAGCCGATGAGGAGCGCGGCCACGAGCAGCAGGAAGGCGACCCCCATCGCCAGCACGAGCACGGGCGGGCGACGCGAAGGCGCGCCGGCCGCGCCCGCGCTCACTGCTCGGCCATGAAGGGGTAGGTGTAGCTCTTCGGCGGGACGAAGTTCTCCTTCACGGCGCGCGGGCTCACCCAGCGCAGCAGGTTGAGGATGCTCCCCGCCTTGTCGTTGGTGCCGCTCGCGCGGGCCCCGCCGAACGGTTGCTGGCCCACGACGGCGCCGGTCGGCTTGTCGTTCACGTAGAAGTTGCCGGCGGCGTAGCGCAGCGCGCGCTGTGCCTCCTCCACGGCCCGGCGGTCCTGGGCGAAGATCGCACCCGTGAGGGCGTACGGCGACGTCTCGTCCACCACCCGCAGGGTGTCCGCCCAGCGGCCCTCGGGGTAGACGTAGAGCGAGAGCACCGGCCCGAAGATCTCCTCGCACATCGTCCGGTAGGCCGGGTCCGCGGTCTCGATCAGCGTGGGTTGGATGAAATAGCCATCCGTGTCGTTGCACGCGCCGCCGAACAGGAGCGTCGCCTGCGCGTCTTTCTTGGCGGCCTCGATGTAGCTCTTGATCTTGTCGAACGCCTTCCGATCGATGACCGCCCCCATGAAGTTGCGGAAGTCGGCCGGGTCGCCGACCCGGATCTCGCCGAGCATGCCGAGCACGCGCTCGCGCAGCTTGGGCCACAGCGAGTCCGGCACGTAGGCGCGCGAGGCGGCGCTGCACTTCTGGCCCTGATACTCGTAGGCCCCGCGCACGATGGCCACGGCGAGCGCGTCGACGTCGGCGCTGGCGTGCGCCACGATGAAGTCCTTGCCGCCCGTCTCGCCCACGAGGCGAGGGTAGCCGGCGTAGCTGGTGAGGTTCCGGGCCACGCCCTGCCACAGCGACTGGAATACCTCGGTCGAACCCGTGAAATGAATACCGGCGAGGTTGCGCTCCGCGAGCAGCGCCTCCGACACCAGCGCGGCGGGGCCGGGCACGAAGTTGATGACCCCGGGCGGGAGCCCCGCCTCCTCCAGCAGCTTCAGCACGAAGTAGTTCGAGAACACCGCGGTCCCCGCGGGCTTCCAGACGACCGTGTTCCCCATGATCGCCGGGGCCGTGGGAAGATTGCCGCCGATCGAGGTGAAATTGAACGGTGTGATGGCGTAGACGAAGCCCTCCAGCGGTCGGTGGTCCAGCGCGTTCCAGGTCCCCGGTGCCGAGAGGGGCTGTTCGGCATAGATGCGCTCGGCGTAGTGCGGGTTGAAACGGAAGAAATCGATCAGCTCGCAGGCCGCGTCGATCTCGGCCTGATGGGCCGTCTTGGATTGGCCCAGCATCGTGGCGGCGTTCACGATCGGGCGATACCGGCCGGCGAGCAGCTCCGCCGCCTTCAGGAACACCGCGGCCCGCCGCTCCAAGCTCCACACGGACCAGTCCCGCCACGCCTCCCGCGCGGCCGCGACCGCGGCCCGCACCTCCGGCGGGCCCGCCTGGTGCACCTTAGCCAGGACGTGACGGTGGCAGTGGGGCATCACGGCATCGGCCGTCTTCCCGGTGCGCACCTCCTTGCCGCCAATCACGAGCGGAATCTCGATGGGGCGGGCGGACAGGTCCTTGAGGGCTCGCTTGAGCTCGGCCCGCTCGGGAGTCCCAGGCGCGTGGGACAGGACCGGCTCGTTGGTGGGCGGCGGAATCTTGACGCTGGCGTTCATGGGGACAAATCTAACCGCGTTGTGGCGTCGTGGAACTCGCGCGGGTTAATTAGGACGATGACGGCGATCGACCCCCGCGCGCGAATCGGGCACGTCCACCTCACGGTGTCGGACCTCGACCGCTCGCTCGCGTTCTATCGCGACGTCCTGGGCTTCGAGGTGACGACTCGGTACGGCCGGGAGGCGGTGTTCCTGTCGGCCGGCGGCTACCACCACCACATCGGGCTCAACACCTGGGCAGGGCGCGGCGCACCGCGGCCGCCGGCGGGGACGACCGGGCTGTACCACTTCGCCATCCTCTACCCCGATCGGCGCGCCCTAGCGGCGGCGGTGCAGCGCGTGCTCGAGCACGGCACCCCGATCGAGGGCGCCTCGGACCACGGCGTCAGCGAAGCGGTGTATGTGCGCGATCCGGACGGCAATGGCGTGGAGCTCTACTGCGACCGTCCCGAAAGCGCATGGCCGCGGACGCCGGACGGCGGGCTCGTCATGCATACGCGACCCCTCGACGTGGAGGACCTTCTCAAAGAGGCCGGTCAGAGGCCGGGAAACGGCGGGTGAAGGGGGAAGGGCCCCTTCCCCCTTCCCCGGCCGTTTCCCGGTCTTTTACCGGCCTTTCGCCTTTACCACGGAGTCGGACGGCTGTTGCGCGACGACCGGTGTCGCGGGTTGCTTCGGCCCGCGGGCGATCAGGTCCGGGAGGTTGGCGAGCACGTAGGCCGACGCGGCCATCACAGCCGACGCCTGTTGCAGGTCGCGCTCGATCGCCTTGTCGTAGGTGTCGGACTGGGAGTGGTGCGTGTGGCCGTAGCCGCGCTCGAGCTGGTCGAAGTTGAACGCGGGAACGCCGTACGGCAGGAACGAGAGGTGGTCCGTGCCGCCTTTGTTGCGGTTCACCACCGAGTCCGCGCCGAGCCGCGCCACGGGGGCGAGAATCTGGCGCCACAGCCCTTCCAGATCCTGGCGACCTTGCAACGCCTGACCGGTGATCGCCCCCACGCCGTTATCGAGGACGATCACGGCCTGGATCGAGTCCATCTCCGCAGCGTGCGCCTCGGCGTACTTCCTCGACCCGATCAGGCCCTGCTCCTCGCCGGTGAACAGGATGAAGCGGATCGTGCGCCGGGGCTTGAGCCCCGACTGCGCGATGACGCGCGCCGTCTCGAGCGTGGCCATCGAGCCGGTGCCGTTGTCGCTCGCGCCCGTGGCGAGGTCCCACGAATCGAGGTGCGCCCCCACGATCACGACCTCCCCCGGGCGCTCGGTTCCGCGTAGCTCGGCCACCGTGTTCCACTGCGGCACGGAGTCGAGCATCATCCGGTTCGCAATACTCGCCTCGAGCTGTGGCGTGATACCGAGCCGCAACAGCCGGTCGAACATCGCGTACTCCTCGTGCGCGACGACGATCTGGGGAAGCGGCAGCACGCGATTCGGGGAGCCGCTCATCGTGAGGAGCGTCTGCTCCTTGCCGCCGTCGAGCAGCGTGGCGAGCGCGCCCGCGTTCCTAAGAAGGAAGGGCACGTCCGTCTGGAACTGTTGGAGCCGCGCGCGCGCCGTGGAGTCCGCGTTCTGGAACGGAGCAGACACGCCGCGGTAGTACTCCCGCTGCTTGGTCGAGTCGGCCGCCGTCATGGGCGGGCCGTCGGCGTTCCACACGGGGGCGGGTGGCCGCAGCATCACGAAGGCTCCCCTCGCCTGCCGCAGGTGGGCGGCGAGGCTGTCGGGCGTGGAGCCGTCGATGCGCACCACGGGGCCGCGGATCGTCCTGCCGTTCGAGCCGGGCGCCCAGGCCCAGCTCGCTGCGATCACGTCGTGCGCGCGTGGCGCGGTCATCCGCACCGAGAGAGCGCCCCGCTCCCATCTGCCGCCGAAGTTCCACTGCTCCAGCTGCGCCGCGAGCCCGTATTCCTGGAACTTCCTCATCGTCCAATCATTGGCGGCGCGGGCGGCCGGGGATCCCGTGAGGCGGGGACCGATCACATCGGCGAGGTATTGCAGGTTGCGCATCACCTGGGAGCGATTCAGCGCCTCATCGATCAGGCGGCCCACGCCCGAGGTGTCGACCGTCGGGTTCTGGGCGGCACCGGGACGGACGGCCAGGGCGCCGAGTAGCGCCAGCGCCGCGGCACGACACACGCGCTTCACGGGTGAAACCCTCGGCGGATGGAGTTGTCTAAAGGTACGCGGCGGGCGGGGAGTCTGTTTAACGAGGGGCTCGCTCCTCCTCGTTGCCGCGCTGCCGCGGGATCGGCAGCGTGACGGTCACGGTGGTGCCGACCCCGACCGTAGAATCGACGGCGACGCTCCCGCCGAACATGTTCCGCACGACGCTGTGCACGACCACGAGGCCCATCCCGCTTCCCTGGCCAAACTCCTTCGTCGTGAACCCGGGCTCGAAGATGCGGTCGAGATCCTGGGCGAGGATGCCGCGCCCCTGGTCCTGCACCGTGAGCTGGAACGCCTGGCCCGCGCGCTCCACGCGGATCCGGACGGGCGCCGGGCGCTCGGCGCTGGCATCGGCGGCATTGCGGATCAGGTTCACGAGCATGTCATACAGGGCGTTCGGGTCCCCCTGCAGGTAGACCGTATCGACCGCGGCGTCGAGCTCCAGGGGGATGCGGCGGTCCCTGAGCACGCGGCTCTCGAGGGTGATGCAGGAGCGCACCACCCGCACGACGTCGAACCGCTCGGACCGGGCCAGCGCTCCCCGGGCCCGGTCCTGAATGGCCCGCAGGAAGGTGACGGCGCGGTCGATGTCTTCCACAACCTGACCCAGCTCGTCGAGCAGCTCGAGGCGCCGGTCTGCCGCGACGTCCGTCCAGCGTCCGATCGCTTCCATCGCGAGCTGCAGCCCGGCGCGCGCCGCGGTGAGCGGGTTGCTCGCCTCGTGCGCCATGACGGACGGCAGCGCGGCCAGCTCTCGCAACGGATCAACCTGGGGCTTCGGTGCCTGCGCCGCCGCCTCGCGCCGGTCGAGCAGGCCCAGGCATAGCCCGGTCAGCTCGAGCGTGAGGCGTTCGCGGCTGCGTCGCTCGCGTCCGTCGGGCGGCGGCGCGGGGGGCCGCGGCCGTACCGGGGCGATCACCCAAGGCACGTCGCGGCTCGCGCGGGAGCCGACCCAGCGCCCGCCCTGCTGGATGGGGACGTTCCAGCGCCGCAGCGTGGAGTCGAGGTCCACGTTGGGACCGGCCACTGAGCCGGCGTCGCTCCATTCCTTCGGCTCGAGCTGGGCGCGAGCCGAGACCTCGAACAGGGTCACGGGCCGGCCGAGCGCGACGCTCGCCTGCCGCAGGATCTCCCGGCGACCCTCGCCGAAAGCCTCTGTTTCGCTCACACCGACTCCTGCCGGGCGTAGCAAGCCCGAGCGGCTGCGGCCGTCGCCGGCCGCCGTCACGATGCGACGGCAGATCCGTCTGGTTCGGGGGGCGCTGTCCTACATATGCGCGGCGCCGGCGGTTCCGTCAAGCAACTCGCCGCCGGGCAGCGGGGTATGTGGTGTGATGAGCTCGATGCCCGGGGGATCCCCGCTGCTCCGCGTCGTCGCGGCGCTCGCCGCCGCGCCCCTTGTCGCACAACAGCCGGCGGGCGCGTGGGACTCGGTCGCCCGGGCGCTCGGCCGGAGCGGACCGGCCGGCGGCGAGACGTACCGGGCCACGTTCCCTCGCACGGACCTGCAGGTCTCCGTGAGCGGCGTGCGGATCGCGCCGACGCTCGCGCTCACGTCCTGGGCCGCGTTCGCCGGATCCCCCGACTCCGCCGACGTGATGGGCGACCTCGTCCTCGCCGAAGGCGAGGTGGCGGACGTGGTCGCCGCGCTGCTCGACGGAGGCCTCGAGGTGACGGCGATCCATCATCACTTGCTGGGCGAGTCTCCGCGGGTCCTCTACGTGCATTACCACGGCCACGGCCGGGGTGTGGTCCTAGCCACCAGGCTCCGGATGGTGCTGGCGCGCACAGCCACGCCGCTCGAGCCCGGCCTGCCCGGCGCGGCCCCCCGGACGCCCAACGGCGCACCCCGCGCCACCCTCGACACGGCTGCGATTTTCGAGACGCTCGGTGTGCGCGGCCGCCTCGTGAGCGACGTCGCTCAATTCGGCATCGCGACGTCGGGGAGTCGAGTGACGCTCGCGGGACGGCCGGTCCCGCTGGCGCTCGGCATGGCCACGGCCCTGAATCTCCAACCGCTGTCCGCAAGCCGCGCCCTCGCCACCGGCGACTTCGTGCTGTCGGCCGAACGGGTCGCGCCCGTGATTCAGGCGCTCACCGCGGCGGGAATCCACGTGACCGCGCTCCACAACCACCTCGTGGGCGAGGAGCCGCGCGCCTACTTCGTCCACTTCTGGGGCGACGGCGAGCCGGTCGCGCTCGCCAGGGGGCTGCGCGCGGCGCTGGACGCGGCGCGCTGAGCGGGACCCCCTAGCGGCGGCTCGACGAGCCTGTTTCGTTAGGGACGGTGACCATGAGACAGGATGCCGAGGCGCGCGCCGCCTCCCGGCGGCTGCTCGCGACGAGTGAGCGCGAGCTGCAGCGGATCGTGCTCGACATGCACGACGGGCCGGTGCAGGACATCTTCGCCGCCCTGTCGCAGCTCCAGGTGCTGGAGCGCTCACCGGACGGGGATGCGGCTACGCAGCAGCGCGTGCGCCAGGCGATCGGGCTGCTCGAGCGCGCCCTCGGGGAGATCCGCAACTTCATCGGGGCGTTTCGGCCGCCCGGCTTCGAGCGCCGACCGCTGGGCGAGATCATCGAAGGCCTCGCAGTCCAGCACGAGACCCTCACCGACCAGGTGGTGGAGCTGACCGTGGCGCCCGACCTCGGGGACTGCGCCCTGCCGACAAAGATCGCGATCTACCGCATCCTGCAGGAGGCGCTAGCGAACGGCCACCGCCACAGCGGGGCGACACGCCAGCGCGTCGGCGTCACGCGGCACGGGGCGACGATCCGGCTCGTGGTCTCCGACGACGGCCGGGGGTTCGAGCCCGAGCGCGTGCTGGCGCGCGAAGTGGACGTGGGCGTCGAAGGTGGTCACTTCGGGTTGCGGGGGATCCAGGACCGCGTGGAGATGCTGGGCGGCAGGTTCACGATCGACAGCGCGCCGGGGCGCGGCACAGAGCTCGCCGTCACGCTCCCCGGGGAATGAGTCGCCCGTGATCAAGGTGCTCCTCGCCGACGACCACGCCATCGTGCTCGAGGGCCTGCGCGCGCTGCTCGAAAGCGAGCCGGACATGGACGTCGTCGGCGCCACCACGGACGGGACCGAGGTGACCCGACTCGTCGAGCACCACAAGCCGGACGTGATCGTCCTCGACCTGCAGCTCGCGGGGATCAAGGGCACGCAGGTCATCGCCGCGTTGCGCGCCCGCCCTGCACCGCCCAAAGTGCTCGTACTCACCGCCTACAATGACGGCGACTCCATCCGCTCGGCCCTGGACGCCGGCGCGGACGGGCTGGCGCTGAAAACCGAGTCGCCGCAACAGACGCTCACGGCCATCCGCCAGGTGCAAGGCGGGCAGCTCGTGTTCCCGCAGGCGGCCCGCCGCTGGATCGAGGGCCGGGGCGCCGGCGCCCCAGGCGACCTCACGCCGCGGGAGCGCGAGGTGTGGGCGCTGGTCGCGGCCGGGCTCTCGAACCCCCAGATCGCCCAACGGCTCGGGCTCTCCGACAACACCGTGAAGTTTCACGTACAGCACCTATTCTCCAAGCTGGGCGTGAAGAACCGCACCGAGGCGGCGCTCAAGTTCGCTCACGGCCGGTAGGCCACAAACACGCGGGTCGCCCAACACCACCGGCTGCCGCGCTTTTCGAGCCGCACCGCGCCGCCCGCTGCCAACCGCTCCAACAACGGGAGGTGGGCCGCCAGCTCCTCGCTCACGGGATACCACTGCTCTTCGACGGGCTCCACCACACCGAACCGCGAGCGCGCTTCCCGCAGCACGGCCTCCTCACGGGACAGCGTCAACACCGGAAACACGAGCCGACCGCCCGGCACGAGGTAGTCCGCCGCGCGCGCCAGGACCTCGAGAATCCAGCGCGTGCCGTCGTCACCCGCCTGGGACAGAACCGGCGGCGGGTACCATCCCGACACGCGTGCCACCGGCTCGGCCACTCCCGAGACGTCGTCCACTATCAGGTCGAAGCGCTCGCCCGCCCAGGGCTCGAACAGGCTGCCGCGCCGGCAATCGATGGGCACGCCGTTGCGCCTGGCGTTGTGGCGCGTGAGCCGCACCGCCGCCGCGCTCAGGTCGGACGCCCGCACCGCGACTTCCCGCGGCAGCAGACGGGCCAGGACCACGGCGACGATCCCCGCGCCGCAGCCCAGATCCAAGACCGCGCCGCGCGGAGGGCCAGAGGCGAGCACTCGCCGGGCCGCGCGGAGCAGCAACACGGTCGTCGAGGTCGGATAGAACACGTCGGGATGGGTGTCGACCATCACCGTCTCCGTGTCTCCGAGCCTCTTGTCCCGGTAGGCGAATTCAGCCGGTGCCACTGCGGTCACGGGGATGCTCGCTGCGCCTCGCTGAGGGAGCCGCGTCCGAGTCGCCAGGCGCGCCATGTGAAACAATTCACAATGCTCGGTGGAGCATACCGTGCCGAACCGCGCCCCACTACACGCGTTTGGGTGAAAGTCCCCCACTCCGCCGGGTGGGAGACCGGGTGGGAGACCCGTAAGCGGTTGTCCAGGGCCAAGATCTCGCCCCCGGCGCCGCGCCGCCTGCTTGACAGCGCGGCGAGCCGTCCCTACCGTGGGGCCGGCACTCGGCCTCACCGCAATCCTCTCGCACGTCCGAGCAGGTGTCGGGCAGAGGTCTGGATGCAGGATACAGGCTGTGCCGCAAAGCGGTGCTGCAGCGGCTCCTTCGCATCACGCGTGCGTGAACGAGGGGGCCGTTTTCGCTTATTTCTCCTCTCCGGAGGCTCGAGCATATGGACATGCTGATGGCGCTGGCGCTGAGCATCGGGATCTTGATCGCCGCCTGGGTCAAGCTCGGCCCCATGGCGAACCTGGCCGTGCCGGCCGGCATCATCGCCTGGGGGTGTTTCTTCGCCGCCGGTGGCAAGATGCAGGGCCTGCAGAAGACGGTCGCCGCCACGATATCGGGCGTGTTCTGGGTGTGGCTCGCTATGACCCTGGTCGGGATGATGAACATGGGGAACGTCGCGTTCATCATCATCGGCATCGTGGCGTTCATTTTGGTGATGCAATCCAAGGTCGCGACGTTGTCCTTCATCCCCGGGGCGTTCTGTGGGGCGGCCGTGACCGCCTGGGCGAGCCCGAGCGACGCACGGGGTTACCTGATGGTGGCGCTCGCCCTGCTCGTGGGGGCCGTGTTGGGCTACGTGTCGGAATGGGCCGGTGGGATGATGGCCAAGAAGAGGGCGTAGCGGAGGGCGCAGACAGTTCCGGGTATCCTTCGAGGGGCGCGGGGCCACCCGCGCCCCTCCTCCAAATAGCTCTGCAACTAGCCGAGCCGCACGGTCCAGAGGGCCGCACGAATACCTGCGGACGCGTCGTGGCTGTGTCCGGCGATCCACAGCCTGCCGTCATCCCCCCCGGAAACCGCTGCCGCGGAACTGTGCTCACCCCCGAGCGTGCCGAGGTCCAGCATCCGCCCGTCTGGCGTCCGGAGAAAGGCGCGTGTGACTGGCTGGCCGCGGCGATCGGTCTCCCCCGTCTGGCTCGCCCCGACGACATAGCCGAGATCGTTGACGTCATTAGCACAGCTCGTCCGCCCGCCGAGGGTGCCCAAATCGACGATCCCGGCTTGCTGGGTCCACAGAAACGCCCGACCGCTTCCACCCACGACCTCGCCCCGGTTGTTGATGCCAAGCGCCATGCTCGCGGTTCCCCCGAGGGTTCCGAGATCGCGCATCCCGTTCGCGGCGGTCCAGAGGAATGCATGAGGCTGCCCGGCGCTCGTTTCCGCAAAGCCGGTGACCTCGCCGCCGTCGTTCACGTCATGCGCGATGCTCGTCGCTCCGCCGAGGCTCCCCAGGTCGAGCATCCGCCCCGGCTCCGGGACGAAGAACGCGTGCTTGGCCACGCGGTCGCGCGTGCGGCTGTGCCCCGCGACCTGCCCCAGCCGATTGACCGCGAGGGCCTCGCTCTCGTTCCCGCCGAGCGTGCCGAGGTCGAAGCCCGTGCCCTCGGACAGGAGGTAGGCGTGAAAGTCACCGAACCCGGTGTCCCCTCCGCCCACGATTTCTCCCGGCTCGCTGATGTCATTCGCCGAGCTGCTCACGCCGCTCAAGGGCCGCAAGTCGGCCATGCCGAGGTCCGCCGTCCACAGGAACGCCCGGCTCCGGCCCAAGCCGTCCCGGCTCGTTCCCACGACGTGGCCCTGCCCGTTGACGGCTTTGGCCTGGCTGACGGCGCCGCCCAGCGTGCCGAGGTCCTGGATCGAAACATCGGTCACCACGGCGGCAAGCGCGCTCCGGGATGCGTTCAGACCGCGGGCCTGCGCCCGAGCTGCAAGCTGGCCCACATCCCTGCCTCCACGGCGGTCTCGGCCGTCGGTCCCTCGAACCGCTGCACCAGGATGGCGGGGCGCCCGTTCCGGTTGACTGCGACCATGTGGAGAATCGAGACCGCGTCGTCGGCCGGGCTGTACTTCAATCGCAGCTGGGCCCCGCCCGCCTCGCCCTTGGAGCCGAGCGGGATCGCCGGCCGTGCACGGGCGTTGAAGTCGTCCACCCAGGCCTGGAGCACGTCCATCGCATCTTTCTGCGGTCCCTGGTCGGCCATGCACCGCCCCCTTCCCTATCTCTGAGGTCCCTGAGCTCGTCCTTCACGCCTGCGCGTTGGGGTGCTCCGTCGGCTCGACCCCCTGGGGTGACGCGGCGTCGGCCTTGGTGCCGAGTTGATTCACCATGACGTCCCGCTGCCCGCTTTCCAGGAGCTGGTAGCGCGGTTGACCGAGGAGGTCGCGGCTCACGGCCTGTGCGCAGTAGGCGGGGAGCCAGGCGGGATAGTGGCCGGGTGTGCCCCACCCGCTCGTGTCGAAGGCGGTCCGCCCGTCGCTGACCCGGAGCAGTGCGAGGGGACTGTCCTGGGCGGCGTTCAGCGCGTCCCGCTCGAAGGCCGCCGCGCCGAAGAGGATTCCGGCCTCGACGCCCGCTTCCCTGACGTGCTCTCTCAGGGACTCGACCGCGGCGCGCCCGATGGGCACCTGTTGCCGTCGGCAGGCGATCAGGATCCGCCGCTGCCACGGGGCCCGGCTGATTACGCCTTTGAGTTCAAGGAGATAGCCCCGCTCGGGCTCGGGGAGCGTCGCGCGCCGATGGACGCGGAGCTCAGACACCTCGAGCCCGACCTTGCGGAGCTCCCGTACCGCGAGGATCTCGAAGGACTCAGGCGTCAGCTCCGGCAGCTCCAGCATCGGTCCACGTCCCCTTCCGCCCCGCGCAGCAGACTCTATGGCCGCAGCCCGGGTGCCGCCAGCCCCCGGGGTTGCGCCCTCCGAAAGCGATCCTTATATCATCCCTCATGCGTCGGCACGCTCCCATTGCCTGTTCTGCCGTCTTGCTTCACGACTTCCAGCTGGCTTCGCGCACGCAACCCCACTCCTGAGCGGGGAGGATCGCATGCAGGTCAGTCGACGTGATTTCGTACGGCTCACGGCCAGCGCCGGGGCGGGAACGGCGATCGGCGGGATGGTGGGGTTGGGCGTGACCCTGGCCCCGGCGGCGGCGCGGGCGCAGGAGCTGCGGATCACAGGTGCCAAGACGACACCGAGCATTTGCCCGTTCTGCTCGGTCGGCTGCGCGACCCTGATCCACACGGTCAACGGCAAGATCGTGAACATCGAGGGCGATTCGCGCAGCCCGCACAACGAGGGCACGCTGTGCCCCAAGGGCGCCGCGATCTACCAGCTGCACATGAACCCGAACCGGGCCACCAAGGTGCTGCATCGCAAGCCGGGGGCCGGGGATTGGGAGGTCGTGGACCTCGAGTGGGCGATGGACCGGGTCGCCGAGCTGATCAAGAAGACCCGCGACGAGACGTTCATCGAGAAGCTCCCGAACGGGAAGCTCGTGAACATGACGCCGGCCATCTTCGCGCTCGGCGGCGCCACCTTGGACAACGAGTTCAATCACGTTTGCCAGAAGTTCTGGCGCGGGCTCGGCGTCGTCGCCATCGAGAATCAGGCCAGGATATGACACAGCTCTAGCGTCCCCGGTCTGGGGACACGGTTCGGTCGCGGCGCGGCGACCCTGTATCCGCGCAACCTCGAGCACACCGACTGCTTCGTCATCATGGGCTCCAACATGGCGGAGTGTCACCCGGTGGCGTTCCGCTGGCCGATGAAGGCGAAGTTGAACGGCGCGAAGCTGATCCACGTGGATCCGCGGTTCACGCGCACCAGCGCCGTCTCCGACCTGCACGTCCCGATTCGCGCCGGCTCGGACATCGCGTTCCTCGGTGGCCTCATCAATTACGTCATCCACAGCAAGCGGTGGAACGCGGACCCCTTCTTCAAGGAGTTCGTGGTCAACTACACCAACGCCGCGACTATCATCAACCCGGAGTTTAAAGACACCGAGGACATGGACGGCGTCTTCTCGGGCCTGGCCACGTTCGCGGAGCCCCAGTTCTGGCCGTACAACGGCCTGCTCGGCCGCTACGACGCCGCGACCTGGCAGTACCAGCGGGGGCCGAAGGCCCCGGGGCCGGTCACGAAGGACCTGATCGCGAGGCGCGCGGGCCCGCCGTTCGACGATCTCGTCCGGTCGCTCAAGCCGGGCCCGGCCGAAAAGGATCCGACGCTCCAGCACCCGCATTGCGTGTTCCAGATCCTGAAGCACCACTTCAGCCGCTACACGCCGGAGATGGTGGAGCAGGTCTGCGGCTCGCCCAAGGAGAAGTTCATCAAGGTGGCCGAGATGCTGCTCGAAAACTCGGGCCGGGACCGGACCAGCGCCTTCGCTTACGCGGTCGCGTGGACCCAGCACACCTACGGGGTCCAGATGATCGGCTGCTGCGCGCTGCTGCAGCTCCTGCTCGGCAACATCGGCCGGCCGGGCGCGGGCGTCATGGCGCTACGCGGCCACGCGGCGATCCAGGGCTCGACCGACGTCCCCACGCTGTACCACAGCATCCACGGCTATATGAACGCGCCGTCGGCGCTACGCCCGCACGAGACGCTGCGAGATTACATGGCCGCCGAGACGTCGCCGACGAGCTATTACGGCAACCTGCCCAAGTTCCTGGTCTCGTACCTGAAGTCGGTCTACGGCCCGGCGGCGACGGCGGAGAACGACTTCGGCTACGACTGGCACCCGAAGATCCTGGGCGATCACTCGCACATCGCCACGTTTGCGGCCATGGCCGAGGGCAAAGTGAAGGGCATGGTCTGCGTGGGCCAGAACCCCGCCACTTCGCTGAACGGCTCCGCGACCCGGCTGGCGATGCGGGAGCTCGAGTGGATGGTCGTGAAGGACAACTGGCTCACCGAGACGGCCACACACTGGTATCTCGGGCCCGAGGTGAAGGACGGCGCAGTGAAGGTTGGGGACATCAAGACGGAGATCTTCTTCTTCCCCTC
The DNA here is from genome assembly GCA_003222115.1 of Gemmatimonadota bacterium. Classification (GTDB taxonomy): domain Bacteria; phylum Gemmatimonadota; class Gemmatimonadetes; order Gemmatimonadales; family GWC2-71-9; genus AG29. The sequence goes on from QHUL01000065.1 coordinate 96,452, forward strand.
GACGCAGATCGCGGAATACGACGGCAGCTTCACCAACACGCAACGCATGCTGCAGTGGCACTCCAAGGCGTCCGACGCGCCGGGCGACTGCCGCACCGACACCTGGTTCTACCACAACCTGGCGAAGCGCCTCAAGAAAGCGTACGCCGGCTCGAAGCTATCGCGCGACCAGGGCTGGAACAACGTACTGTGGGCCTTCGACCCGGATCCGGGCGTGAAGCCCATCTATCCCGGGGAGCCCGACGCGCTCAAGATCCTGCGGGAGATCAACGGGTACCAGACCGCCGATCCCAAACAGCACCTCAAGGGCTTCGCCGAGCTGAAGGACGACGGCTCGACCACGTGCGCATCGTGGATCTACTGCGGCTGCTTCCCGGCGTGGGACCAGAACCTCACGGCGCGGCGCGAGCCCGATCCGCCGGGCGTGCCCGGGGCCCACCTCAAGTGGGGCTGGGCGTGGCCCGCGAACCGCCGCGTGATGTACAACCGTGCCTCCGCCGACTTGAAGGGCAACCCCTGGAGCGAGCGGAAGCGCTGGGTGTGGTGGGACGCGAGCTTCGTAAACCCGCCCGATCCCAAGACGGGGAAGGTCGTCCCCCGCGGCAAGTGGGTGGGCTACGACGTGCCTGACTGCGGCGCTACGAAGGCCCCGGACGCCAAGCCGAAGCCGGACGGCATCGGCCTCGACGCCCTCTCCGGCGCCCAGCCCTTCATCATGAGGGCGGACGGCAAGGGTTGGCTGTTCGTGCCCGCAGGGTTAGTGGACGGGCCGCTCCCCACCCATTACGAGCCGCACGAGTCACCCGTCAAGAACCTCCTCTACAAGCAGCAGAGCAGCCCGGTGCACAAGCTCTGGGCTCCGGGAAAGCCGTACAATCAGATCGCCGCGGTGGGCGACCCCAAGTTCCCGTACGTGATCAGCACGTACCGCTTGACCGAGCACTACCTGGCGGGCGCGATGAGCCGCTGGCTGCCGTGGCTGAGCGAGCTGCAGCCGGAGCTCTTCATCGAGCTGGGCAAGGACCTGGCTCGGGAGAAGGGGATAAGGAACCTCGACTGGGTGATCATCACGTCCCCGCGCGGCCACGTCCGGGCGAAGGCGCTGGTGACCGACCGGATCGGGGTGATGAACGTCGCGGGCAAGCGCATCCACCACGTCGGCATGCCCTGGCACTGGGGCTGGATGGGCTTGAGCACGGGCGATGTCGTGAACGACCTGACCTCCTGGGTCGGGGATCCCAACGTGTCGATCCACGAAGGCAAGGCGTTCGTCTGCAACGTGGAAAGGGCCTGATATGCCCGAGGCCATGGGGTTCTTCACAGACACGACGGTGTGCATCGGCTGCAAGGCGTGCGAGGTGGCCTGCAAGGAATGGAACCAGCTGCCGGCCGAGAACGGCGGCATCCGCGAGCTCTCCGGCGACAGCTACGACAACACCCGCCGGCTCGACGGCATCCACTGGCGGCACGTCCGCTTCATCGAGCAGTTCTCGGGGCCGTACAACGGCCGCTGGCTGATGATGAGCGACGTGTGCAAGCACTGCGTCCAGGCAGGGTGCATCGAGGTGTGCCCCACGGGGGCCATCATCCGCACCGAGTTCGACACCGTGGTGATCCAGTCGGACGTCTGCAACGGCTGCCGGGCGTGCATCTCGGCCTGCCCGTTCGGCGTCATCGACATCAATGCCGTGGCGGGCACGGCGCAGAAGTGCACGCTGTGTTACGACCGCCTCAAGGTCGGGCTCGAGCCGGCGTGCGCCAAGGCGTGTCCGACCGACTCGATCCAGTTCGGGCCGATCACCGAGCTGCGCGCGCGCGCGCAGAAGCGCAAGGATCAGCTGAGGGCGCAGGGCGTGGAGGCCCAGTTGTACGGCGCGGATCCCCAGGGGCCCCTGGGCGGCCTCAACTCGTTCTACCTGCTCGTGGACGAGCCCGAGGTGTACGGGCTGCCGCGCAATCCCAAGCTGCCGTCCCGCAACCTCAAGCAGAGCACCTCGTTCTCGGTGGCGAGCGCCGCGGTCCTCGGGGTGCTGGCGCTCGTTGGCCTGCGCAAGCGGCGCATGGACGAGCAGCCGCCGTCTTTGAGCTGAGGGGGAACGGGCCATGTCCGACACCTTCTTCAGCGGCGCGCCACATTGGCGCTGGCTCATCATTCTGTACTTCTTCGTTGGGGGGCTGGCGGGGGGGGCCTGCTTCCTTGCCGCGCTGCTCGACTGGTTCGGCCGGCCCGAGGACCGCCCCGTCGTGCGCACGGGGTACTACGTGGCCGCGTGGGGGGCGATCATTTCCGGCCTGCTCCTCACGATCGACCTGGGCCGGCCGCTACGCTTCTGGCACATGCTGTTCCAGTCCGCGAACCTCCCCGCCCTCATGTTTAAGGGGTGGTCGCCCATCTCCTTCGGAGCCTGGGCGATTCTTCTGTTCGGCCTGTTCTCGGTCTTGTCGGCGCTCGGCGCCATGGCCGAGGAGGGACGGCTGCAGACCCCGGCGTTCCATCTGCTGCACCGCGGCGCGCTCGCCAAGCTCGTGGTGGCGGTCGCCGGTCTGCTCGGGTTCTTCGTCGCCGGCTACACGGGGATTCTGCTGTCGGTGACCAATCGCCCCATCTGGGCGGATAGCCCCTGGCTCGGCGCGCTGTTCGTCGCCTCGGGCGCGTCCACCGGCGCCGCGGCGCTCATGCTGCTCGCGCCCGGCCGCGGAGCCACGCCCCGGTCGCTCGAGTGGCTGTCGTCGTTCGACAGTAATGCGCTCGTGGTCGAGCTGCTGGTACTGGTCGTGTTCCTCGTGTCGCTCGGCTCGGTCAATCGCGTCTGGGTGAGCGTGTGGGGACTGCTGCTGCTCGTGGGCGTGGTGGGATTCGGAATTCTCGTGCCCCTCGGCCTGCACCTGAAGCCGGCGCGCTTCGGCAGCCTCGCCACGCGGCCCGTCGTGAACGCCGCGAAGCTCGTGCTCCTGGGCGGCTTCCTGCTGCGGCTCGCCACGATCCTGGCGTCGGAGGGGATCGATCGCTACCGCGTGGCGGTGGGGATGTAGCGTGGCGATCCGCCGCTGGTGGCTCGCACTGACACTCACCGGCCTGGTGGGCTGCGCGAGCCCTGAGGCCGGACGCGTGCGGGGAGGCGGTCCCGGGGCCGACCCCGGCAACCACGACCGCGTCACCGAAGTACACGCGGGCGCGAGGATGTACTACCGCACGCCCTGCCGCACCGTGAAAGTGAAATGCTCTGGTCCTCTCCCCGCCTTCGGCGGCCCCGGAACATAGAGATCCAACAGCGCGTGGCCGAGGCTCGCCGCCAGACACCTGAGTCGGAGGCATGGCTCAGGCTCCTGGAGGCGGCCCTCGCGGAGAGCGAAGACGGCGCCGTGTGGGACGCCGCCGTCGCGACTCCCGCCGCGGAGCGGCCCGTCAAGGCGCCGCTCCTCGCTCGCGCCCGGTTCGCGGTGGGAGGCCGCGACGCGCAGGATTGGGTACGCAGCCTCGTCAACCTCGCCGGCGCCGCGAACGGCGCCGGGCGCCGGCTCGACGGGCTCGCGCTGCTCGAGGCAGCGGTCTGCCAGGACGACGCCCGCGTTGACGCCCTCGCCGGAGCGGAAGGCGCTGGCGCGGGCGCACCAGTCCTCCGCGTCGTGGGACAGATGGCGGCCCTGCCGCTGCTCCAGGCGTGCGCCCGGAAGCTGGAGCAGGAGCTGCCGGCGACGTGGTGGGAGGGGTATTGTCCGCTGTGCGGAGCGTGGCCAGTGCTGGCCGAGTACTCGGGGCTCGAGCGGCAGCGCCAGCTGCGCTGCGGGCGCTGCGGCACGGGATGGGCGATCCCGTCGTTACGATGCGTGTTTTGCGACGAAACCCATCACGACCACCTCGGCTACCTGACGCCTGAGGCGAGCGATCAGATGCGCAAGATCGAGATCTGCAACACCTGCCACGGGTATCTCAAGGCACTCACGACGATTCGCCCCCTAGCTCCGTGGGCGGTGCTCCTGGACGACCTGATGACGGTGCATCTCGACGTCGCGGCACTCGAGCGCGGCTACCACCGGCCCGAGGGGCCGGCGTATGCGCTCGAAGCTCAGGTGGCGGCCGCGTGAGCTCCACGCTCCGTCCCGGTGACGTCTGCCGCGAGCTCCTGGCGGCGCTCGACGCATCCGAGGGGCGACGGCGCCGCCGCAAGCGCGACACGACGCCCGACGCGATCGGCCTGACGATCAAGCGCGAGCTGCTCGAGGGAGCGATCGCCGCCGATCCCGATCCGGACGACTTCGAGGCCTGGTTGCACCAGCAGTGCCTCGGCGCCGGCGGGGCCGAGGGCGGCGTCCGGGCGATGGCGTTGTCGATCTTCGAGGAATGGCGCCTGGCGCACGATGCGGAATCGTTCCGCTCATGGCTCGCCAGCGGGGCGCCGTCGGACGACGCCGCCAGGTCGCGTCCCGATCCCTAAGCGAGACCAACATGCCCGTTCCAGCGCGCGTACTGGTTGCAGCGTTCTGTGGCGCCTTCCTTGCCCTCGCCGCGTGCCGCGGAGGCGGGGCCCGCGCGTGGTCGGCACAGGCCGGGCTGCCGACGGAAGTGGTGCGACAGCTCGAGGTTCCCGAGAACCCTTACCGCATCATTTACAACCCGCCGGTGAGCCTGGCGAAGCCGCCCGACACCACGGCCCACGGCCGCAAGGGTAAGAAATAGCGATCGCGTCGGCTCAAGGGGGACGGGGGGACGGGGGGACGCGGGAACGCGAGGAGGCGGGCGGAGCGGTGGCCGGCGTCGAGATTCGCAACCTAAAGAAGTATTTTGGTGACCTCCACGCGGTGGACGGGGTAGACCTGTCGATCCGCGAGGGAGAGTTCCTCGTTTTGCTGGGCTCCTCCGGCTCCGGGAAGACGACCCTGCTCCGCATGATTGCGGGGCTCGAGCACCCGACGTCAGGGGAGATTTACATTGGGGGCGTGCGCGTGGACGGCGACGTGCCGCCTCGGGCCCGAGGGATCGCCATGGTCTTCCAGAGCTACGCCCTGTACCCGCACCGGACCGTCTTCAAGAACATCGCCTTTCCGCTCGAGGCGAGCCGGGTGCCGCGGCAGCAGATCGAAGCGAAGGTGCGGTGGGCGGCGGAGATGTTCAGCATCTCCCGCTACCTCGACCGCTATCCGCGCCAGCTCTCCGGTGGGGAGCGCCAGCGCGTGGCCCTGTGCCGCGCCCTGGTGCGGGACCCCAAGGTCTTTCTGCTGGACGAGCCGCTCGCGAACCTCGACGCCAAGCTGCGGAACACCGCCCGCGACGACCTCAAGCGCTTTCAGCGCCAGATCGGGACCACCACCGTGTACGTGACGCACGATCAGATCGAAGCGATGGGCCTGGGCGACCGGATCGTGGTGATGGAGCACGGCAAGGTGCGACAGATGGGGACGCCTCAGGACGTGTACGAGGATCCCGTGGATACGTTCGTCGCGACCTTCGTGGGCCAGCCGCCGATGAACCTGCTGGACCTGGGCGACCCTTCCCTGCCGCCTCGCACCCTGCTCGGGTTCCGGCCCGAGCATTTTCTTCCCCGCAGCACCTTCGCCGCGGGCGAGGACGTGCGGGCCTTCCGCTTCTCGGTGCGGCGCGTCGAGTACCTGGGCTCCGATCGCTACGTGTACGGCGCAGTCGCCGAGAGCGCCACGCCCGACGCCACGGTGATCGCAAAGCTGCCGGGGACGATCGCGCAGGCGATTCCGGAGGGGGAGACGCAGGAGTTTGCCGTGCCCCGGGCGGCGCTGCGCTACTTCGACGCCGACACGGGACTGAGGCGCCGATCGTGACGCGCCGCGCCGTCGCGGATCGCGAGGACGTGCTGGGCGTCCTGATGCTCGCCCCCTCGCTCGCGTACGTGATCCTGCTCGTCGGCGTCCCCTTCTTCCTCGCGATCCTTCTCAGCTTCAGCAACGCCACTGCCGGCAGTCTCCGCTTCGAATGGGCAGGGTTCGGGAACTACGGCGCCATCCTCGGCGATCCCATCTTCCAGCGGGCACTGCGGAACAGCGTCGTGGTGACGGTCGGCTCCCAGGCGCTCGTGGTGGTGCTGGCGACGGCGGCCGCGCAGGTGTTCCGCGCCACGTTTCGCGGCAAGCGCTTCGCCCGATTCATCCTGCTCCTGCCCTGGGCGGTGCCGGTCTCGCTCGCGGCGATCGCGTGGACGTGGATCTTCGACTCCACGTTCAGCGTGATCAACTGGACGCTCAAGGCCGCCGGCCTGCTGCACGGGTGGCTGTACTGGCTCGGGGATCCCGCGCTCGCGCTGGTGGCGATCATCATCGTGCAGGCATGGCGCATCCTGCCGTTCGCGACCGTGATCGTGCTCGCAGGACTGGCATCGATTCCGCAGGAGATCGTTGAGGCGGCGATCGTGGACGGCGCCGGCTTCTGGCGGCGACTGTTTCAGGTTGAACTCCCGCTATTGCTGCCGGTCGTGACCGTCGCCGTACTATTCGGTGTGGTCTACACCGCCACTGACCTGGGCGTCGTGTACATCCTCACGGGCGGCGGGCCGGCGAATACCACCCACGTGCTCCCCACGCTCGCCTTCCAGCGCGGCATCCTCGGCGCCGACCTGGGACAGGGAGCGGCGATCGCCGTGTTTCTCCTCCCGTTCCTGATCGTGGTCGCGGTCGCGATGCTGCGACTCGCCCGCCGCGCGGAAGTGGGTGCGCGATGAAGCGCGTGGCGCTGTACGCCGCCGCGCTCGGCTTCATGGTCTTTGCCGGGTTTCCGTTCTATTGGATGCTCGTCACGACGTTCAAGCAGAACCGGGACCTCTACGTCGGCGCGTCGGACGTGAGTCACATCCCGTGGATCTTTAACGACCCGCCCACGCTCGACCATGTGCGACTGCTCTTCGGGGAGACCGAGTTCCCGCGCTGGGTGCTGAACACGCTGATTGTCGTAGTCGCCGTCGTGGTGATCACGGTGGCGGTCGCGGTGCCGGCGGGCTACAGCCTGGCGCGGCTCGCGGGCCGGTGGGGGGAGCGGATGGGGATGGGCATCTTCTTCACGTATCTGATCCCCCCCACCCTGCTCTTCGTCCCGTTCTCCCGGCTCGTCGCGCTGCTGGGGCTCCACAACTCGCTCGGCGCCTTGATCCTGATCTATCCGACCATGACAATCCCGTTTTGCACGTGGCTCGTCATGGGATTCCTGCGCTCGGTCCCGTGGGAGATCGAGGAGCAGGCGATGATCGACGGCTACAGCCGGCTCGCGGTGATCCTGAGGGTCGCGCCGCGCCTCATCGTCCCGGGGATTCTGACCGTGGTGGTGTTCACGTTCACGCTGGTGATGCAGGAGTTCGTGTACGCACTGACGTTCATCAGCTCGGTGGAGAAGATGACGATCAGCCTGGGGGTGCCGATCGCGCTGGTGCGCGGCGACGTGTACCACTGGGGCTCACTCATGGCCGCCGCCCTGTTCACCAGCATCCCGCTGGCGATCGTCTACAACCTCTTTATCGACCGTTTCATCCAGGGCTTCACTATGGGCGCAGTGAAGGGATAAACGAGTGGTCTAGCGCATCCGGTCGGACCGGCTCATGATAGGGGCCGGGCCGCTCCTCAACGGCTCTCCTTATGCAGGAGGCATGTCATGAGAATCCGAATGGCATCGTTCTCTTGGCCCGTTGCCGCGATGGTCTTCGTCTTCGCGAGCGGCGCTCCCGCCGCGGCACAGCAGGTCATCAAGCTGGCGGACGGGGAAACGCTCACCATCAGCGGCTTCATCAGCGCGACCCTGTTCAACGACCGCGGTTTGTTCGGCCAGTTCGGCCAAGGGCAGAACGCGGAGTGGGCGGCCCAGGCCCAGCCCGGAGCGGACCAGGGATTCACGGATGGCGACGTCAGGAATACGCGCATCCGGTTCGAGTTCGCGAGCCAGCCGATGCTCGGCAAGTGGGCGCCCAAGGGCATCATCGAGGCCGACTTCTTCGGTGCGTTTTCCAACGCGCCGTTGGGGCCGCCGTTCGGGGATGAGCAGCCACAGCTCCGCGTCCGCCTCGCGTACGCCGACCTGACGAACGGCCGCACGACCTTGCGAATCGGCCAGTACTGGTCCCCACTGTTCGCCGAAGTGCCCGTGTCCCTGACGCACATCGCGTTCCCGCTCGGGTACGGCGCGGCGGGCATGGTGGGCTGGCGCTTCCCAGGGATCTTTTTCTACCACGATCTGGGCAAGGCGGGAAAGCCGATGACCACCCAGCTTCAGGTGGCGGTGATGAAAGGGTCCGGCCCTGCGGTTGGGGCCATTGACGTCGCGAACAACATCGGGAACGGCGAAGCCTCCGGGATGCCGCAGCTCGAGGCGCGGCTCAACGTCGGCAACAGAGGCAAGAACCTGAGTTGGAACGTCTATGTTGTCGGACACCTCGACTGGAAAGACACGACCGGCACCGGCGTCATCGGCTCCAACGCCACCGGCAACGGGGTCGAGCTCGGCGGCAACATCACGCCGGGGCACCTCACCGTGCACGGCAACTTCTACTTCGGGAAGGGGCTCGGAGCGCAGTTCGGCCACATCACACCGAGTCAAGCGCCGGCGTCAGCGACCGTACCGCAGCAGGCCAGGATCCACGGCTTTGGCGCCTGGGCCCAGGCGGGTTACGACTTCACGCCGCATTGGAGCCTCTGGGTCTTCTACGGCCTGGACCAGCCCAACAATTCGAAGTTTTTCACGGAGACGGCCGCAAATCTGCTGCGCCAGCTGAATCACGACGGCGACTTCCTGGTGCGGTACCGCGCCGGCCGCTACGCGATCGGGCTCGAGTACTTCCGGGCCGTGACCCGGTGGAGCACGGGCATCACCAACGCTGACCAGTACGCCATCAGCATGCTGCACACGTTCTGACGAAACACGGGTTCGCAGCGGAGCGCCCTGCGCTCCGCTGCGGGTCCCTCGCCCTGCTGAACGGAGGGTAGGTCCATGACGAAGCCGCGGAAGGGAATGGACCGGCGCGAGTTCGTGACGACCGCGACCGGGGCGGCGGTGGCGGTCGCGCTCGGTCCCACGATTTGGATCAAGCGCCAGCAGAAGACGCTCAAGATCCTCCAGTGGAGCCACTTCGTGCCCTCGTACGACGGCTGGTTCGACAAGTACGCCAAGGACTGGGGGACGAGTCAGGGCGTCGACGTGACCGTCGATCACATCTCCCTCGCTGACTTAGGCACCCGAGCCAACGCGGAGGTGGCGGCGCAGCAAGGTCACGATCTGTTCCAGTTCCTGTCGCCCCCAGGGGCGTTCGAGCCGCAGACGCTCGACATGGCCGACGTCGTCCAGGAGGCCGCACGGCGGCACGGGCCGATCCTCGACCTGTGCAAGCGCAGCACCTACAACCGGTCACGAAGCGGTGGTTCGGCTTCAGCGATAACTACGTGCCCGACCCGGGCGATTACCTGAAGAGCATCTGGACCGAAATCGGGATGCCCGACGGCCCCGCCACGTGGGAGGACCTCGTCAAGGCGGCGCCGCTGATCAAGGCCAAGCACCCGGAGATCCAGATCCCGATCGGCATCGGGATGTCGCAGGAGCTCGACTCGAACATGGCCGCGCGCGCCATGATCTGGTCGTTCGACGGCTCGGTGCAGGACGCGAACGAAAACGTGGTCCTCAAGTCGGACCAGACACTCGAGGCCGTGACGTTCGGCGTGCGGCTCTTCAAGGCGGGGATGAACCCGTCGGTGATGAGCTGGAACGCCGCGTCCAACAACCAGGCGCTGAACGCCCGCCAGACCGGGTACATCCTCAACTCCATCTCCGCCTACCGCACCGCGCAGGACAACAAGCTCCCGGTGGCGGACGACATCTTCTTCGTCGGCGCGCTCAAGGGCCCGCGCGGCACGCGCTGGGCGAGCGAGCACGTGATGGGGATCTACACGATCTGGAAGTTCGCCCAGAGCCCGGACACGGCGAAGCGGTTCCTGCTCGACCTGATCGGCCACTATCGGGACGCCGTGCTCGGCAGCAAGCTCTACAACTTCCCCTCCTTCCCCGGGTCGGTGGCCGACGCGAGTGTCCCGCTCGCCCAGAAGCCCGATGCGGGTGCACGCTGGCTCGAGCAGGTGACGGCGAACGACCCGTTCGGCTCGAACCCGCCGTCCAAGCTCAAGCCGATCAGCACCGCCCTCCAATGGGCGACGAACATCGGGCACCCGGGCCCGGCCAACCCGGCGGAGAGCGAGGTGTTCGACACGTTCGTGCTCCCCACGATGTTCGCGAACGCGGCCACGGACCGGATGACCCCCAAGCAGGCGCTGGACGACGCGCACCAGCAGGTGAAGAAGATTTTCGAGAAGTGGCGCGCGAAGGGACTGGTTGCCGGGGGCTCGGGCGACCATGCTTGACAAGGTCTAGTTTCAGCGGGAAACTCGAACCTCCACCACCGTCTTGAGGGAGTTATGACTGCGCCCCAGCTCTCCATCAAGGACCTGCGCCGCGTCGTGATCGCCGCGGCGGTTGGGAACGTCATCGAGTGGTACGATTTCTATATCTTCGGCAGCTTGGCCGCGATTCTGTCGGTGCAGTTCTTCTCCAAGACCGACCCGGTGGCCGCGTTCCTCAGCACCGTCGCCATCTTCTCCGTCGGCTTCCTGATCCGCCCCCTCGGGGCGTTCGTGTTCGGCCGGATCGGCGACCTGGTGGGCCGCAAGTACACCTTCCTCATCACGCTGAGCGGGATGGGCCTCTCCACCGCGTTGATCGGCGTCGTCCCGAGCTACGCGCGGATCGGCCTCACGGCGGCCATCCTCCTGTTCATTCTCCGGCTCATTCAGGGCCTCTGCCTCGGCGGCGAGTACGGCGGCGCCATC
>QHUL01000031.1 GCA_003222115.1 Gemmatimonadota bacterium
CGAAGAACTCGCTCAACACGATGATGATGAGCGTGGTCGCGCTGGGAGTGATCGGGGTGCAGTGGGTGCTCGTCGGCTACTCCGTCGCGTTCGGTCACGGCTCACCGTTGTGGGGCGGGCTCGCCTGGCTCGGCTTCAAGGGCGTCGGGGTCGAGCCCGACGCGGCCTACGCCGCCACGATCCCGCTGCAGGCGCACGCCATGTTCCAAGGGATGTTCGCGATCATCACGCCCGCTCTCATCTCGGGGGCGATCGTCGAGCGGATGCGCTTCCGCGCCTACGTGGTCTTTCTCGTCCTCTGGGCGACCCTCGTGTACGACCCGCTCGCCCACTGGGTGTGGGGCGCGGGTGGGTGGCTCCAGTCGCGCGGAGCGTTGGATTTCGCGGGCGGCACGGTGGTGCACATCAGCGCCGGATTCTCGGCGCTGGTCGCGGCCCGTATGCTCGGGCCGCGGAAGGACTTCAAGCGCGTGCCCATCGTCCCCCACAACGTGCCTCTCGTGCTGCTCGGTGCGGGGCTGCTGTGGTTCGGCTGGTTCGGGTTCAACGCCGGCTCGGCGCTCGCCGCGAACGGCCTGGCGGCCGTCGCGTTCACGAACACCAACACGGCGGCCGCGACGGCGCTCGTCACGTGGGCGGCGCTGGACGTCTTCCGGACGGGAAAAGCCACCGCGGTCGGCGCCGCGACCGGGCTCGTAGTGGGCCTCGTGGGAATCACGCCCGCCGCCGGCTATATCAGCGTGCCCGCCTCAATCGCCGTGGGCGCCCTCTCGGCCCTCGTGAGCTACACCGCGATTCAGATCCGCGCGACCACGCGCCTGGACGACTCGCTCGACGTGTTCTCCTGCCACGGACTCGCAGGAGTGGCTGGGGCGATGCTCACCGGCGTGTTCGCCTCCAAGGCCGTCAACCCCGGCGGGGCGGACGGCTGGCTCGCCGGCAACTTCCATCAAATGGGCGTGCAGCTGCTCGCCGTGCTCGCGGCGATCGCGATCGCCGTGGTCGGCACCGTCCTCATCCTGACGCTCGTCCAGGCCGTGTTCGGTACCCGGGCGGGCGTCCGGGAGCAGCTCGCGGGGCTCGACCTGAGCGAGCACGGGGAGGAAGCGTACTTCGGCTGGGACGGCAGCGCCGCCGGCCCGGGCATCTCGCTCGGCGAAGGGGTGATCGTCAACACCGTGCCGGCCGAGCCGGTGGGGGCCACCGCGACCGGTTAGGCGATCGCTTCCAGCGCCTCTCCGTATTCCGATCCCATCCGCTCGAGCGAGAAGCGGGCGAGCGCACGCCCCCGCGCCGCTGCGCCCAGCGCGTCGCGGCGCTGGGGATCGGCGAGCAGCTCCCCGAGGGCGCGGGCAAACGCCGCAGGGTCGTCCGCCGGGGCGAGCACACCGGTTCCCCCCAGCACCTCGGGAATGCCACCGCCCGCGACCGCGACCACGGGCCGCGCACAGGCCATGGCCTCCGCGACCGCAATGCCGAACGTCTCGACGTCACAGCCGTGCACCACGCACGTGGCCGCGTTGTAGGCACCCGCGAGCTCGCGCGGCGTCACCTGCCCCAGCAAGCGCACGTCCAATCGCTCCCGCTCGGCTTGCGCGCGCAGCGCATCGGCGAGCCCGCCATCACCGCACACGACGAGGCGGGGGCGGGGCTCCGGGAGGCGGGCGAGCGCCCCCAGTAGCCAGCCGTAGCGCTTCTCGCGCTCCAGCGCGCCCACGGCGAGCACCGAGGGGCCGTCGCCCAGTCGCTGCCGCTCCCGGAAGGCGCGACCTGCCGCCGGATCCGGCCGAAACCGCTCCAGGTTCACGCCCTCGTAGATCACGCGGCGCGGCGGCCGGCCCATGAAGGGCGCCCGCGCGAGCGCCTCCCGCTCGCCCGCGTGGGTGAGAAAGATCGTCATCCGGACGCGGCGGTAGGCGAGCCGCACCGTCAGGTCTCGCGGTGGCGCCGCCGCGCCCACGTTGTGGCGATACACGAGCGCGAACGAGCGGCCGAGCGAGGCCAGCGCGCCGAGCCGCAGGTCGCGCGGCTTGTCCGCGATCACCACCTCCGCCGCGAACTCATCGAGCGCGCGCGCGAGCGCCCGCGCTTCCGTGAAGCCGCTGTGTCGGATCGGGAGCTCCCGCGCCCGCAGGCCTCGCGCCGCCAGCTCCGCCGTCACCGCAGGGGCGGCGGAGAAGAGCTGCAGCACGTGCCCGCGCGCCGCCAGGCTCTGGGCGATGTGGGTGAAGCTGGTCCCCGAGCCGCGCCACGCCCGCGCCGTGGTGAGCAGGGCGATCCTCACCGCGCTTCCCCCCGACCGTCAGGGAGTCCTTCAGGGTTCCCCCTTCCGCGGCCTCTCACGTCCCGTAGAACCAGCTGAGCCGGAACAGGTCCCAGGCGAACCGCGCCACGGAGGTCTCCGAGGTCACAGGGATCCGCCGCAGCGCGAAGAGATCGGTGTCATCGCCGTTCATGCGACGGCGGATGGCCACCGCGGCCTCGTAGCCCGCTTCGGCGGCCAGGTGGCGCGACGGGGCGTTATGCGCGCCGTACGGGTACGCGAGCACCTGGACAGGGCGACCGAGCAGCGTACCGAGCAGCGCGCGCGAGTCCCGCAGCTCTTTGAGCACAGCGGCCCGGTCGAGCGCCGTCAGCCGGGCATGCGTCGCCGAGTGCGATCCGAACTCGATGCCCCGCGCCTGCATCGCGCGGACCGCCGCGGCGTCGAGCAGGGGCTCCTGGATCTCATCCGGGTCCCACGTGTTGGTCCCGCCGATGCGCTCCGCCACGAGGAAAATCGTGGCCCGGAAGCCGTACTGCTGCAACAGGGGGAGCGCAACATCCCGGTTGGAGCGGTAGCCGTCGTCGAAGGTGACGATGACTGGGCGGCGTGGCAGCCGTCCGGCACCATGGCGGTAGGCGAGATAGTCCGCGAAGGAAATGCTTTCGTAGCCCCGCCGCCGCAGGAACGCGAGCTGCGCCTCGAACCGCTCCGGAGTGACATAGCTCCGCGGGTAGCGGGCCCCGGGCGGGATGCGATCGATCTTATGGTAGAGGAGGACCGGGAGCTTCATCGTGGCTCGCAGAGCGCGACCACGATTATCCGGCGGCGCGCTCCGACTGCACCTGCTGCATCGGTTCGTGCGACTGGGCCGTGACCCACACACCCGGGTGGGGGATCGTGACGGTGAAGGCCTCGTTCACCCGCGGCGGTCGTTTCGCGTACGCATCGAGGGCGTCGCGCCACTCCTTCGGAATCTGTGCGGCCGAGCGGAGCGGCAACGCAATGGCACTGCCGACGCGGCCCAGCACCATGTTCTCGACCACGTCCGTGAGCGGGCGGCCGGCCGGGTCCCGAAGCTTCGCGAGCGCCATGTGCCGGGCGGCCGGATCGCCTGCCGAAATGATCGCCGTCGAGTAGTAGAGGAGGTTGCCCTCGATGTGCTCGAGCAGTCGGCTGCCTTTGCGGGGCCAGCCGTCGTCCGAGTTGAGCAGCCGCTCGAGGTCCGGGAGCAGGCCGCGGTCGAGCAGGGTGCGGCGGAAGATGTAGCCGAAGCGGCGCACCACATCCGGCGTGGCGACGTTGGGCAGCCGGAACGGCACGAAGATCACGGGCCGCGCGCGCGGGCTGCGGACGGCGACCCGGAAGCGCTCCAGCGGCTCGAAGAAGTGGAACGTCACGAGCCGGTCGGTCGCGGTGTTGCGCACCGTGCGAACGGCCGCCGTGGCCGGCGCCTCGGCGTGGACGTCCACCACGCCGAGCGGCCGGCGCCGCAGCGCCTGGCTCATCCGCTCGGTCCGCTCCCGGATCATCTGCACGGTGTCGGTCGCCGCCGTCTCCAACCCGGGCTCGAGCAACGTCAGGGGGTCGAGCTGCAACTCGGGCCGCAGCGCCGTCGTCAGGTCGCCGAGCATCGAGCTGCCCACCATGCGGGCGAGAATCTGGAGCGGGCGCTCCCGCGCCTCGGCTTCCCGGCGCCAGCGCCCGTCGAGCACCGCGAGGCGGGCCTCGTCGCCGGGCGTGAGGGTCACGCTGTAGAGCAGCTCCCCCCACAATACGCCGAGCGACTGCCAGTATTCCTCGATCTCGACGAGCGCCCCATAGCGCATCGGCGTCGCGGCGTCCGCGGGAACCGCGAAGAAGTCGGCCACGCTGTCGCGGCCCGCCGGAGCCGCCGGCGCGCCCTCCGAGAACAGCACGAGCCGCTGGAAGTAGAGCACATGCCCGGGCACGTCGTGCGGCTCGGCGCCGCGCGGGGGAGGGGGCGACGCCGCCTGGAGATCACGCTCGCCCACGTCCCGAGTCCCACCACTCGTCGGCGGCAGCCGGCTCGGCGCCGCGAGCGGGATCGGCTCGTCGCCGAGCGTCGCCGTGTCGAGCTCGATCGGATCCTCGGTGCGGAGCCCGACCCGCAGTCGCAGCTTCGGCACGTCGCGCCGCGGGATCGCGACGGTCCCGTCCGCCTCGCTCACCCAGTAGCCAGCGGCGTTTCCGGAGGGCTCGAGCACCGTCACGGGCACGCCCTGTGCGGGTTTGCCCGTGTCCTGATGCACGATCCTGAAGATCCAGACTTGCTTCATGCCGGCTGCCATGCCGCGGAGCAGGGGGGCACCAATATGCAATTCGAGGGTGGCGGCGAACAACAAAGCCGAGGCCGTTCCCGGACGCAGTGCACGCTAAGTCCTTGTGATGGCGTCACCTCCGGCCGTACACGTGCACGATCGCCTTGCCCTGCCCGCCGCCCGGCACGCTCCGGTAATAGAAATCGATCCGCCGAATGATGCGCGCGGCGCCGGGCAGATCGATCGTGCGGCTGCGCGAGTTCTCCTTGAAATACAGCCGCGTGGCGGGGGAAAACGTTTCGCCGTCCCCGAACGTGATCTTCACGTCGAATAGCTCCAGGTCCCCGCCTGCGACGACGATGCGGACGCTGCGGAACCGGCCTTCACTCGCAGCCAGGATGACGTCGTGATCCAGGCGGAAGTTCACCCGCCGCATGCCGAGGTGCTCCCACACGGCCTGGCCGGCGGCTGGGACGGCGTCGGGCGCCAGCGCCAGGGCGGCAAAGGTGACGAGGGCGGCAAGACCTGTGGCGAGAGTCCGGGTGCGCGGTGATAGCACGGCCTTCTCCTGTGGAGGCTCGAGCAACACGTAACGCCCGGAACAGCAGACCGCGCAAGGGGTGAGCGGGGTCACGGTCTCGATCGGGGCGGGGACGCTACGCATAGGGTCGCGCCCGCACGCGCCCGAAAAGGCGGCCCCGACACGAATGTCGTACCGACATTGGCTGGCCCTGCTCGCGCCCCTCGTGCTCGCGGCCGTCGCGTGCAAACCGCCGAGCGCGCCAGCTCAGCCCTCCAGCGCTACGATCCTGTTCCAGGAAACGTTCGAGGACGACGCCCTCGCCTCACGAGGGTGGTACGACAACCTGGCGATAGCCACGAGTACGGCCGAGCACATCACGGGCAGCACTCGCGCCCTGGAGGCGCACTTCCCGGCGGGCGCGACGACCCCTACGTGGGGCGGCGCCGCGCGGCACTTGTTCACGGAGACCGAGTCGGTCTACCTGAGCTACTGGGTGAAATACAGCGCCAGCTGGGTCGGGTCGGGCCAGCTGTACCAACCCCACGAGTTCCAACTTCTGACGAACGAGGACAACCCGTACACGGGGCCGTCGTTTACCCATCTGACCACGTACGTCGAGCACAACTACCAGAACGGCGGCATCCCGGTCCTCGCCTTGCAGGACGGCGTGAACATCGATCAGAGTCACATCCTTCAGGATCTCACGGCGCTCACCGAGAATCGGGCGGCCGGGGGCTGCAACGGGAACGCGGACGGGTATCCCACAGATTGCTACCTGCTGGGCGGCGGGCTGTACAACAACGGGAAGGTCTGGAAGGCGTCGCAGCCGTCGTTCCTACCGAGCCCGGGGACGGGCTACAAGGGCACCTGGCATTTCGTGGAAGCCTACTTCCAGCTCAATTCCGTCGCGAACAGCAGGGGCGTACCGGACGGGATCGTGCGCTACTGGTTCGACGGGCAGCTCGTGATCGAGCACGCGAACGTGCTGCTGCGAACCGGTGCGCATCCCACCATGAAGTTCAATCAGCTCCTGGTCGCCCCGTACATCGGGGACGGGTCGCCGGTCGATCAGACGATGTGGGTGGACAACCTCACGGTGGCGACTGGGAGGCCCTGAGAAGAAGGCTCCGGGCTTCTAGATAGTGGGCTTCAATTTCCCTCGGTACCGACGATGATTGCTCGTTCACTGTATCTGTGCCTCAGCGCCAATTTCGTATTCACTCTGTACCAGGCCACCTTTATAGGAGCGCGTAGCCACATGACGAAGACTGATGTCGCGTGGTACCGGGCCAAATAACGGAATACCTGCACCGATCAGTACTGGCACGCGTGTGATCACCAGTCGGTCAATACATCCCGCTGCAAGAAATCTCTGAATGGTAACGCCGCCGTCTATATAAGCATGTTTGAAGTCGCGGGACTTGAGCTGCCTTACGATTTCGGCCGGTTCTCCCGACATCTGCTCGACCACGCCGCCTTTGACTGATGAGAAGTCGAGCGGACGGCTGCTCAGTACAAATACCGGCTTCTTTCCGTAAGACCACGACCCAAATTTCAGTACAACTTCGAAGGTCTTCCTGCCGATGACGACCACATCGACGCTGCCGTAGAATTCCTCAAAGCCGTGAGGCTCCTGCCCGCCCGCATCCAAGAAATCGAGCGCATGGTCTGGCCGGGCCAGAAAGCCATCGACGCTCACGCCGCAGAAGACTGAGAGTTTTATGGCGCTACAACCCCTTTCTCGGATTTACGTGCCAAAAAATATGCCAGACCATCGGCGCGGAAACGCGTAAGCTGTTGTCTTACTTAGAGGCGCCGGTCGGAATCGAACCGACGAATAGAGGTTTTGCAGACCTCTGCCTTACCACTTGGCTACGGCGCCAGGGCCTCAAAAGTCACCAAAACAGACCACTTTCTCAACCCACCAATCGGTACCAAGAAATCAGGAGGCGCGCTGTGGGTATTTTTGGGGGCATTCAAGGCAGTTTGATCAATGCTACGCCGGTTTTTACTACCCGATTCAGATTTGCTGTAGCACATAATAGAGGTACCTGACAATTTTGTCAGGCGTCTGACGACCGCTAAACTTCAGGCAGTTTGTTCAGTTTGCAGAACTCTTCTGGCTTAATGAATGCTGAGAAGAAGCAGCGGTGGGGCGGCGGGGCGTACCGAATCCGGCTCTTCGGCGCCTGGGACCGGGGACGTCGGCAAGAGAAGTACATCACGCAGGTGGCATTTTGGATTCACAGCGGGTTTCCGCCCACGCCGGGCCTGCGGGCTCGGCTGCGGCAGGGGAAGAGCGTCCGTTGACGCTTAGGCGAAGCCCTTTCAGACGGTCTTCCGGACGGCTCCATCGCTCCCGCGGCCAGCGGCTTTACGCCCGCGCCGCCGTCCCCCACCGGGCTGTCCTCGGCTTGCCCTGCGCCTGCTCCCCCACCACCACGCGCACCCGGTGCGTGGCGCCATCGTCCACGAGGGGGATGGCGGCGGAATCCACGGGGTTGCCGTCCAGCTCAGCCTCCGCGATCCCCCGGCAGCGGTGCTCCGGGTTGGAAACGGAGATCTCATAGCCGGTGCGGCCGAAACGCCACACGATGGAATACTCGGGCCAGGCCGCGGGGATGCAGGGATCCAGCTCGAAGCTCGCACCGTGGCGCTTGAGGCCGAGGATGCTCTCCAGGCCCGCGCGGTACATCCAGCCCGCGGAGCCCGTGTACCACGTCCAACCGCCGCGCCCGGCGTGGGCCGGGTGAGCGTAGACGTCTCCGGCGGTGGCGTACGGCTCGGCCTTGTAGCGCTCGACGTCCGCGGCGCTCCGCGTATGGTTGATCGGGTTCAGCAGGTGGAACAGCTCCACCGCCTCGTCCCCGTTGCCGAGCCGGGCCACCGCCATGACCGTCCACACCGCGGCGTGCGTGTACTGGCCGCCGTTCTCCCTCACCCCGGGCGGGTATCCCTTGACGTAACCGGGGTCTTGCGCCGACTGGTCGAAGGGGGGAGTGAGCACCAGCACGACCCGGGCTCCGCGCCGCACAAGGTGGGTGCGGACGGCGTCCATGGCCCGCTCGGCGTGCTTCACGGGCGCGGCTCCGGACAGGACCGCCCAGGACTGAGCGATCGAGTCAATCTTGCCCTCGTCGTTCTGCGCCGAGCCCAACGGCGTGCCGTCGTCGTAGTAACCGCGGCGGTACCACTCCCCGTCCCAGGCCCGCTCGAGCATGCCCGCCAGCCGGCTGGCCTCGCTCGCGTAACGCGCCGCCCGCGCCGTGTCCCGGGTCTCGCACAGGGGGATGAACTGCCGCAGCACCGTGTACAGGAACCACCCGAGCCAGACGCTTTCGCCGCGGCCCTGGTGCCCGACCCGGTTCATCGCATCGTTCCAATCGCCGCTGCCGATCAGCGGAAGGCCGTGGGCGCCCGCGGTAAGGCCCTTGTCGATGGCGCGCGCACAATGGTTGAAGAGGGGAGCCGATTCGGCGGAGACCCGCGGCTGTCCGTAGGCCTCCGTCTCGCCAGCGGCGAGGACCGGGGCCTCCAGGAACGGGACGAGCTCGTCGAGGATGCCGTGGTCCCCGGTCGCGTCCACGTAATGCGCCACGGCGTACGGCAGCCACAGCAGGTCGTCCGAGCAACGAGTGCGGGTGCCGCGGCCGGACGACTCGTGCCACCAGTGTTGCACGTCCCCTTCGAGGAACTGCCGGCCCGCGGCCCGGACGATGTGCGCCCGGAAAAGGTCCGGCCTCGCCAGGGAGAGGGCCATCGCATCCTGGAGCTGATCCCGGAAGCCGAAGGCACCCCCCGGCTGATAGAAGCCGGACCGCGCCCAGAGCCGGCAGCTCAGGTCCTGGTACAGGAGCCAGCGGTTCATGAGGAGGTCGAAGGAGTCGTCAGGGGTGCGCACCTGGACGGTCTCCAGGGTGTCGGCCCAGAACCGCTGCACCGCTTGCATGGCGATATCGGCGGCGGCCACGCTGCCGTGGCGGCGCACCAGGTCGCGGGCGTGCTGGTGATCCCCGCCCTGTCCCAGGATGAAGACGAGGCGGCGGCTCTCTCCCGGAGCCAAGCCGATGTCGACCTGCAGCGCGGCGCAGGGATCGAGTCCGGCCCCGAACTGGCCCGACAGGGCGTGGTGGCTCATGGCGGCTGGCCTCGCCAGCGAGCCGTTGCGTCCTAGAAAGGAGAGGCGGTCTCCCGTCGCCGAACTCGGTGCCTCGCTGGCGTGGGCGAAGGCGACCCGGCCGGCGAACTCCTGGTTGTAGGGGTTCGTGGCCAGGACGGCCCCCGTCTCCGCGTCGAGCTCCGTCATCACGTGCCGGTGCTCCCCACGCTGCGGCGGCGCCAGGCGCCATTCGTTGTAGGCGAACACGCTCAGTCGCCGCGGGCGGTCGGTCCGGTTGGTGAGGGTCAGGAGTGAGAACTTCACAGCGTCCTTCGCGTCCACGAAGACCGCGAGGTCCTGAAGGATTCCATGGGAGGCATGTGTGAAGCGGGAGACTCCGGCTGCGTGCCGCGTCACGAACCGGCCGCTCTCTCGGGTCCGCCGCATCGGCCCTGGCGTGGGCGACCACACGTCGCCCCCTTCCTCGTCCCTCAAGAAGAGGGCCTCGGCGGTGGGGTCGGTCACGGGGTCGTTGGCGAAGGGCGTGAGGCGGTTCTCGCGGCTCATGGTGGCCGGTCTCGCGAGCGAGCCGTTGCGTCCGAGAAAGGAGAGGCGGTCTCCCGTCGCCGAGTTCGGCGCCTCGCTGGCGTGCGCGAAGGCAACCCGGCCCGCGAACTCCTGGTTGTAGGGGTTCCTGGCCAGGACGGCTCCCGTCTCCGCGTCGCGCTCCGTCACCACGTGGCGATGTTCCCCAGGCTGCGGCGGCCCCAGGCGCCATTCGTTGTAGGCGAACACGCTCAGTCGCCGCGGGCGGTCGGTCCGGTTGGTCAGGGTCAGGAGTGAGAACTTCACAGGGTCCTTCGCGTCCACGAAGACCGCGAGGTCCTGAAGGATTCCATGGGAGGCATGGGTGAAGCGGGAGACTCCGGCTGCGTGCCGCGTCACGAAGCGGCCGCTCTCTCGGGTCCGTCGCATCGGCCCCGCCGTGGGCGACCACACGTTGCCCCCCTCCTCGTCCCTGAAGAAGAGGGCTTCGGCGGTGGGGTCGGTCACGGGGTCGTTCGCGAAGGGCGTGAGGCGGTTCTCGCGGCTGTTCTCCGCCCACGTATACGCCGAGCCCGATGCCGAGATCACCGTGCCGAATCCTGGGTTGGCGATGACGTTGACCCAGGGGAGCGGCGTCTCCTGGTCCCCCTCGAGGACGACTGCGTACTCGCGCCCGCCGTCGGCGAATCCGCCCGTCCCATTGGCGAAGGTGAGGGCCGGGATCTCGATCTCGACGCCGTGCGGACCGGGGGCCGGTCGCGAGGGCGGCGACGGCAGCAGCTCCTTCCGCCATTGCTGCTCGGGGTACGGCCAATCCAACTGATTCGCCAGCTCGCCGCGATCCCCGCTGAGGATCGCCCGGGCCGCGGTGGCGAGCAGGCAGCGCTCCGTCTCGCGCATGCGATCGCCGCGCAACAGGTACACCCCGCCAGCCCGGTGCTTCCACGCCCCCCAGGGCCCGGTGTCGAGGAGCCCCGCGAGCTCGACGTGTATGTCGTCGAGGTAGCTGACCGGATGCTCGTTCAAGATCACGACGTCCGCGCTCAGGCCCTTGAGCCGCCAGTACTCCTGGGCCTGGAGCACCTGCCGAACGAGGGGGATGTCGCCTCCCTTGACCACGCGCACGAGGAGGATGGGGAGATCGCCGGAGATGCCGTGGGCCCACAGGCCCGGTTGGCCCAGCACGTTGCGCTCCAGGACGTCCGGCCCCGCCCCCAGCGAGGCGTCGGTGTGCAAGACCCGGGAGGCGAGACGCTCGAAGAGCTGGGCCTCGTCGCTCGAGATGCCCAGGTGCCGCAACGTGCTCTGCGCCTGGGTGAAGGCCAGCGCGAAGGTGCGCGCGGCGGCGCTGGGGTCGTGGTACTTGTGCGCCATGGCCAGAGCGCCATCCCGGCTCACGGCCATCCCCGTCGCGAAGGACAGGCGTACGAATCCACCGGGTGCCAGACGGATGCGCTGTCGCAGGCTGACGATCGGGTCCAGCACGGCCCCCGTGGTGCCGGAGAGGGCTCGCCCGTCGAGGGCCACCGGATCCTCGGGGCTTCGGCCGCGGCCCAGAAACCGCCCGCGGTCGGTTTCCCATTCCACCGGCCCCTGCATCCTCCCGTCCACGCTCAGCACGTGGACCGCCCACACGCGGGCCTCGTCCCGGGCGCGGGGTCGCCGGGCGCAAACCAGAGCCGCGCTCTCGGGCAGGTATTCGGTTTCCACGAAGAGTTTGCTGAAAGCGGGGTGAGCCAGGTCCTCGGCGACGGAGGCTAGGGCGATCTCCGCGTAGCTCGTGACCTCGAGCTCGCGAGGCCGGTCGCTCTGGTTGGTCACGGTCAGGCGGCGCACTTCGACGTCGTCCTCGGTTGAGACCGCGATGTCGAGCTGCGTCGCGATGTCCTCGTCCCGGCGGCGGAAGACGGCCTTCTCGGCCTGGAAGGTGACCAGATACTCCTCGGGCTCGCGGTCCGTGGGATGGTAAGCCGCGGACCAGACCGACCCGCTGCGCACGTCGCGCAGGTAGAGGAAGTGGCTTCCCACGTCACGGGTCGAGTCCTCGCGGTACCGGGTGACGGCGCGGCCGCGGCAAAAGCTGGCCCCGCCTCCCGCGTTGGTGACGATGGCGGTGTAGGCGCCGTTGGACAGGAACTGGGCATGAGGGTACCGCGTGTGGGGCGACCGGAAGCGCCGGATCGCCACCGCGGAGACCGGAGCCGCCACCCGCGTCTCCTCGGCGGGCCGGGGCTGCGTGATGGGAGCGTGGCGCGGCGCGCGCTCCTGCAACAGGAGCGCCGTGGCCTGCACCCGGGGATCGGCGTGGAGGCGCTGTACCATCGGATGGCCGAGGACCGCGTTCGCCAGGGCCACCAGGCTCATGCCCTGGTGATGCGCCAGGAAGGCCTGGACGACGACCCCGCGGGAGCCATGGGGTCGAGGCTCGTTGCCGCTCTCGCTGTCGTCCGCTTTGCGGTGGGTATAGTCGATCGCCTCGTAGAACCCGTATGCGCCGTCCAGCCCTTCCCGGGCCAGGCGCCGGAAGTTGTGGGCGGCCCTCCCGGGGTCCACCATGGCGGCCAGCGCGGTGGCGTAGGGGGCCACCACCAGTTCGTCGCCAAGGCCTCGCTTCAACCCCAGGCCGGGCACGCCGAAGGCTTTGTACTGG
>QHUL01000048.1 GCA_003222115.1 Gemmatimonadota bacterium
AGCGTCTCGTGGTCGAGCAGCCCGGTCAACAGGTTCGCGAACAGCGCCTGGAACCCGATCTTGCCGCCGCGGATCGCCTCGACCAGCGCCCCGGCGGCCTCGGGGGAGCGGTTCTCGACGTAGGAGATCACCTGCAGCGCGCACTCTGCGGTCCAGCGGTAGTCGGGGTGACCGGGGAGGCGGGCGAGGGCCGCGTCGAGGTTCTCGCGGTGGATCTCGAGGCAGCGCTCCTGCAGGTCGGTGTCCCCGACGGCGGTGTGGATCGTGGACAGCCAGTAGAGCGTCCAGCGCTTGGGCGGCACGAGCCGGAGGCGGCTGCGCGCGACGCGCGTCTTCCCCACCTCCACGTCGATCTGGAACTGGGAAGGCTCGGACAGCGGCACCCACACCTCGCCCAGGAGGACCGGGCCCGCCGGGAGGAGCCCGGCGCTGCCCACGAGCGCACCGCGCCGGTCCGTCACACGCGCCCGGCCCGCGGGCGCGTCGAGCCCCGTGACGGCGATGCGCACGAGGTTGCGGCGCCCCTCGGGCTGCTGGTAGAGGGCCGTGGGGGTGGCAATGACGGTGGGCGGCGCCCCAGCGCCCCTTCCCGGCTGCGGCGAGGGGAGGGGGGTGAGGTAGCGCCCGAGCACCGGCAGCCCGCCCAACCACCGCAAGAACGTCCGGCGATCCTTCATGCTGCCCCCCCTCCTGCTCTTGACTCGCCCGGGCGCCGCTCTAGGTTTCGCCCCGCGTGGCATCCGTCACGAACCCTACTAGTCAGGAGCACCGATGAAGCGTCTCGCCCCGGTCCTCGCCGTCGTCGCGCTCGCAGCCTGTACCAAGGCCGGGCAGAGCGGCAGCAGCAGCACGACGATGCAGGACACCTCGCACCAGATGATGATGTCGGACACGTCCAAGCACATGATGATGGCAGACACGTCGAAGCACATGATGATGGACTCGTCCAAGATGATGAAGAAGCCGGCGCCGGCGCGCACCAAGAAGCGGCCGTAAGGCGGCGGTCGGCAAGAGCGATGCCCGGGCCGGTGCCCGGGCTTTTCGTTTGTGGGAGCGAGTTCAGGCGGGCTCGTTGACCGGCAGGGCGAAGGGCAGCTCCACGACGTGCGCGTCGCGCCCCGCGGCGCGCACCGCCGTGCCGGGGAGCACCTCGCGACGCACCAGGGCGAGGCCGATCCACATCCCGCCGCCGGCTACGCCGGCCTCGGGCACCCAGGCGAGGCTCGTGACCCGCCCGACGTCGCGGTCGAGATGGGTGACGGCGGTCCAGCCCGGCGCGGGCGTCGCGGCCGGCTCGGCGTCGAACATCAGCCCGCGGAGGTAGCGGTTGGTGTGTCCGCGGAAATGCAGGCGCGAGACCGTCTCCTGACCGGTATAGCAGCCCTTGGTATAGGAGACGCCGCCGAGCTCGTCGTAGCGCACCTCCTGCGGGATCGTCCTGTCATCCACTTCGGCGCCGAGCGCCGGCCAGCCTGCGAGAATGCGGGCGAACTCAAGCGCGTCGGAGTCGGCCCAGAGCGCGCCCCCGGCGACGAGCCGTTCGCGCAGCGCGTCGGCACGATCGGCCGGGAGGCTGAACTGCAACGCGAACGGCGCGACGTCACCTGGCCGCGCCACGTCCGCGCTGGCATCCCCCGTCACGGCCTGCGCCGCCCGGCCGGCCGTCGACGGCACCGCCAGCCCAGCCGCCTCGGCCACCGCTAGGGCCTGCGGGCCTGTGAGCCGCAGCACCGCGAGCTCCGCCGTCCGGTCGGCGAGACGCGCGAGGCGCGGGGGCACGGAGCGCGTGAGGATCTCGAGCGCACGCTCGCGCCCGTGCGCCGGCACGGTGTAGCTCACCGTGGTGCCGTGGCGCGTGGCCCATCCATCCACGACGATCATCCCTTTGGGCGTGAGCAGGGCGCCGTACACGAACGCGCCGTCACCCGGCTTTTCGATGTCGTTGGTGAGCAGGCCCTGGAAGCAGGTGACGGCGCCAGGCCCTGTGAGCGCGACGACGCCCGCCTCCGCACGGGCGAGCACGGCGCCCGTGCGCAGCGCGGCGACCGTGGCCGCGGTGACGCGGCCGGGTTCGAGCCGGGCGACGGCGCTCGTGTCGGTCGTCACGGTTGGTCCCCTGACATCAATCTCACGCATAATACCCGGCCGCGCGATACGATTCATCCAGCAGCTCCACCGGGTGCCGCGCTACCGCCGCGATTCCCGCCGCCGCGAGACCCGCGCCCAGCTGCATCAGGCATCCCGGGTTGCCCGTGGCGACGACCTGCGGCGCGGCCTCCTGCAAGGTGGCGAGCTTCGGCGCGAGCACGGCGCGGGACATGGCGGGCTCGACCAGCGTGAACAGCCCCGCACTGCCGCAGCACTGGGCGGCGTCGGGCGTGGCGACGAGTTGCAGCACGGGGATGGCGCCGAGCAGGCGTTGGGGCGCCTCGGCGACGCGCTGCGCGTGCAGCAGGTGGCAGGGCGGATCGTAGGCGACGCGCCGGTCGAGCGGCGCGCCCGGCCGGGGCCCCCGGTCGGCGAGCAGCTCGGTGACGTCGCGCACGCGTGCCGCGAGTGCGTGCGCGCGCGCGTCCCCCACGAGATGGCCGTAATCCTTGAGTATCGCTCCGCAGCCCGCGCTGTTCACGACGATCGGTTCCTCCCCTTCCCCGAAGGCGAGGACGTTGGCGCTCGCGAGCCGGCGTGCCTCGTCCCGCAGCCCGGCGTGGGCGTGCAACGCGCCGCAGCACACCTGCCCGGCCACCTCGCGCACCTCGTAGCCGTTCACCGCGAGCGTCCGGATCGTGGCGGCGTGGACGTGGGCGAAGAGGCCGTCCATGATGCAGCCGCGGAAGAGCAGGACGGACGGGGCCGGACTGGGGCGGACGGCGTCGGACGCCGCGGGCGCTGCGCTCCGTCTCCGTCCGTCTCGGTCCGTCCCCTTTCGGCTCGGCCGCGTCGCCGCCAGCATTCCCAGGGCGAACCGGAATCGTCCCCAACCCGCGAGGCGCCCGGGGAGCCCCGTAGCTCGGAGGAGCCGCGCGAGGGCGTACACCACGCGGGAAACCCCGGGCGTCGTGAGCGCCCACAGCGCGGCGCGCGCCAGCCGTGGCACGCCGCGCGCGCGGGCGATCTGCTCGCGGGCGGCCTCGAGCCCGTGGCCGTACCCGACGCCCGACGGGCACACCGGCTCGCAGCCGCGGCACCCGAGACAGCGGTCGAGATGGAGGGTGAGGAACCGGTCCTCGGGCCCGAGCTCGCCCGCCTCGAGGGCGCGCATCAGCTCGATGCGGCCGCGCGGGCTGTCCGCTTCGTCGCCGGTGGCGAGGAACGTGGGGCAGGCCTGGAGGCAGAAGCCGCAGTGAACGCACGCGTCGAGGGCTTCGAAGCCCCCCCGCTCAATCATTCACTGCCTTCGACCGCCACGACGAACGCCTCGCTGGGATCGAACGTCCGGCGCAAGCCCGCGACCAGCGGGCCGACCCCTTCGCGGTAGGCGCCGAAATGCCCCACGGCGCTGCGCACGGGCCAGGGCGCCCGCTCCAGGGTCAGTGGGACCTCGAGCCCCGCGAGCGTGCGCCGCAGGCGCCGCAGCCGATCCACCGTGGTCTCGCCGGCCCAGCGCAGCGCGCCGACGCCCGGACTCGCCGCGATCCACTCGTCGCCCACCTGGTGCTGCAGCAGGTCGAGCAGCTCGTCGCTCGAGTCCGGCAAGCCGCCGATGCGGAACGCCACGGGTCGCGCGGCGATCCCCTCGGCGGCGCGGGTCCAGAAGAGGTGCGCCTCCTCGCTGCGGAGGGGCGTCAAACGGCCGCCCGTGGCGGCGCGCAGCCCAGCCTCGTCGCCGGCGACGAGCGCGGCCGAGCCCGCGAGCCGCACCGCGAGCACCCAGCGCTCCCGCCGGGCGAGCGCAGGCGACACGAGCTCGAGCGCCGCCGGTGCGAGCCCCGCCGCGGCGATGTCGTCCGCCACCTGGGTGAGATCGTCCCGCGAGCCCTCGAGCACGAGGGTCTGGTCCACGCGGGGCAGGGCGCGCAGCCGCAGGTGCACCAGAACGATCACGCCGAAGGCGCCGAACCCGCCCGCCTCGAGCTTGGTCAGGTCGTAGCCGGCGACGTTCTTCACGACCCGCCCGCCGCTCTGCACGATGCGACCGTCGCCCGTCACGAAGGTCACACCGAGCAGGTGGTCCCGGACCGGCCCGAACCCCTGGCGCAGGGGGCCCGTCGTCGCGGTGGCGACGACCGAACCCACGCTGCGCCCGCCGAGCCCCGGGGGGTCGATCGCGAGCCAGACGCCGCGGTCGGCGAGCTGGTGGCGCAGCAGATCGAAGCCGATCCCCGCCTCGGCGGTGGCCGACAGGTCCTGGGGCTCGATCGCCGGCACGCGGTCGAGGCGGCGCGTCGTGAGCGCGAGGTCGCAGGGCGCGTCGGAGGGCATCCAGGTACCGGCCCCCTCGATCCGCACACGCCACCCTTCCTCCCGCGCGGTGCCGAGCAGCAGCGCCACGGCGTCCGGGGAATCGGGCGCGACGCGGGGCACGCCGTCCGGGCCGGCGCTTTCGAGCAGGGCGTCGCTGCCGAGCAGCGCGCGAACGCGGTCGAGGAGGCTCATGGAGCCAATGCGGAGTGCGGAATGCGGAGTGCGGAGTCGTCGGACGTGCCTCGATTCGTCGCACTCCGCACTCGCCACTCCGCATTCCGCACGCCACTCCATTCCCGGCACGCGTGCACCGGCACCACCTTGCCCGGGTTGACCCGCTCCTCGGGGTCGAACACCCGGCGCAGGGCGCGCATCGCGGCGAGGGAGTCGGGATCGAAGATGAGCGGCATGTAGCGCAGCTTGTCGAGGCCGATCCCGTGCTCGCCGGTGATCGTGCCGCCGGCCGCGATGCAGGCTTCCATGATCTCCCCGCTCGCCGCCTCGACGCGCGCGCGCAGGCCGGGGACCCGGCCGTCGAATGAGATGTTGGGATGCAGGTTGCCGTCGCCCGCGTGGAACACGTTGCTCACGACCAGCTGATGGGCGGCGGCGATGCGGCCGATGGTCTCGAGCACATCGGGGAGCGTGGAGCGCGGCACCACGGCGTCCTGCACCAGGAGATCCCGGTCGAGGCGGCCCAGCGCGCCGAACGCCTTCTTGCGGCCCTGCCACAGGCGCTCGCGCTCCCGCGGGTCCGCGGCGGAGCGGACGCCGCGCGCTCCGTGGGCGCGGAGCAGCTGCTCGACGCTCCCGGCGTCTGCTTGCACGGCGCCCTCCGAGCTGCCGTCCAACTCGACCAGGAGCACGGCCGCCGCGTCGCGCGGGTATCCTGCCGCGTACACCGAGTCCTCCACCGCCCGGATGCACGACTGGTCCATCATCTCGAGCGCCGCCGGCACGATGCCGCTCGCGATCACCGCGGACACGGCCTCGCCCGCGGTGCGGACCGAGTCGAAGTCGGCGAGCAAGGTGCGCACCGCGGCCGGCACGGGCTGCAGCCGCACGCTGATGCGCGTCGCGATCCCGAAGTTGCCTTCCGAGCCCACGAACACCCCCACCAGGTCGGGACCCCACGGCTCCCCGCCCGGGCTGCCGAGCTCCACAACGGCGCCCGTGGCGAGCACCACCTCGAGCGCCAGCACGTGGTTCGCGGTGACGCCGTACTTCAGGCAGTGCGGGCCGCCCGAGTTCTCGGCGACGTTGCCGCCGAGCGTGCACGCGGTCTGGCTCGAGGGGTCGGGGGTATAGCGCAGGCCGTGGGGGGCGGCGGCGGCCGACAGTCTTGCGTTCACCACACCCGGCTCGACCACCGCCACGCGATTCACGGGGTCGATCCGGAGAATGCGGGCCAGCCGCGTCAGCACGACGAGCACCGCCCGCTCGTCGGCGAGCGCGCCGCCCGAGAGCCCCGTGCCCGCCCCGCGCGGCACGAACGGCACGTGGTGCGCCGCGAGCAGCCGCACGACGGCGATCAGCTCGTCGCGGGTCCCCGGGAGCACCACGACGCCGGGCACGCGACGATGGATGGGGAGGCCGTCGCGCGCGTACGTGGCCCGCTCCGCCATTGCGGTGCGGACGTGCGGCTCGCCGACGAGGTCCGCAAGCGCGCGCGCCAGCGTGGGGGGGGTCGCCGTCATGCGGTGTGCTCGATCGTGGGGTGGCGGCCGCCGCGCCCGTTGCCCTTGGCGCGCCGGCGCACGGTGGCCCGCCGCTCCGCGTCCGCCGCGAGCGGCTCGAGCAGCCCGCCCAGGTGGCGCAGCCGCGCGGTCGTGCTGCGCAGCGCCTGGAGCGACCGCTTCGCCTCGGCATCGAGCTCCAGAGCCGCCGACACCTGGAAGGAGAGCTCCTGCGGGTCCGCAGGCAGCTCGATCGCCTCGTGCTCGCGGTCGGTGAGCACGCCCAGGGCGCCCACCAGGCGCGAGAAGTCGTCACGCACGCCGGCCGCCAGCGCCTCCGCTTCCCCCGGCTCGCTCGGCTCGTCGTCGAACTCCTCCACGCGGCCCAGCCGGTAGGGTTGATCGCCGGCGCACCACGCGATCAGCACGAAGCGTCGCTCCCCCACCGTGAGAACGTTGGAGCGGCCGTCCGGGAGCTCTTGGGTCGAGCGGATCAGCGCCACGCACCCGAGGTCACCGGGACGCGGCGCCGGGTCGTCGTCCGGCGCGCGCGGCGGCGCGACGTATGCGACGCCGAACCGCCGGTCGGCCGCGAGACAATCGGCGAGGAGCTGGCGGTAGCGAGGCTCGAAAATGTGCAACGGCTGGGGAGCCCCGGGAAACAGGACGAGGGGGAGGGGAAAAATCGGGAGCTCACGGGCCATGACAAATAGTATAGACGGGTAGACGGGTAGACGGGTAGACGGATAGCGGCGGGCAGCAAAAAGTGGTCAGGAGAACCTACCCCGACCACTCAAGCCTTCGCACCGCTACCAGTCTGTCCGTCTACCCGTCTAGCCTACGTCCTCACGCTGCCCTCCAGAATCCCTTCAGCGCCCTGCCGTCCGGCGACTCCCTGAGCTTCTCGAACGCCCGCTCTCGTATCTGCCGGATGCGCTCGCGCGTGACCCCCATCAGCGCCCCGATCTTCTCGAGCGTCATCGCCTCGCTGCCTTCTTCGAGACCGTAGTAGAGGTAGAGGATCTTGCGCTCGCGCGGCGTGAGATACTTCTGGAAGATGCGGTCGATGAACTCGCGCATCAGCTTGCCGTCGGTCTTTTCCTCGATCTCGCCGCCTTCCTGACCGGCGAAGCGCTCGCCCAGGGTGGCGGCGTCCTTGTCGCTCCGGTCCACGGGGGCGTCGAGCGACAGCTCCGCCGCCGTCATGCGGCGCGCCGTGCGCACGTTCTCCACCGTGTCCTCGAGCGCGAGCGCGATCTCGTCGTCCGTGGGCTCGCGGCCGAGCTCCTGCGACAGGTAGGTCTCGGTGCGGCTCATCCGGATGAGCTGGGAGTTCTGATTCAGCGGGATGCGGACGCTCCGGGTCTGCTCGGCGAGGGCCTTGAGGACGGCCTGGCGCACCCACCACACGGCGTACGAGATGAACTTCACGCCCTGATCGGGATCGAACTTCTTGACCGCTTTGAGGAGTCCTTCATTGCCGATGGCGACCAGCTCGGAGAGGTCCAGCCCGTGACCTTGATACTTCTTGACGTAGGAGATGACGAATCGGAGGTTGGCGGTGACGAGGCGCTCGGCGGCTTTTTCGTCGCCCCGCTGTACGCGCCGGGCGAGCCGGCGCTCTTCTGCGGGATCCTTGATCAGGGGGAGCTTTTGAATGTCTTGCAGGTACTGGTCGAAGGCACCGGAAGGATTGGCGCGAAAAAACGCCTTCGCCTTGCCTCCGTTCGACCTTGCCATAGCTAGGGCTCCAGCGGTGGGCAAAAGGTTGAAAGGTTGAAACAGGCCCGAAGCAACGCGCCAATATAGGAATCACTTGTCAACGGTGCAAATGTCAACGCTTATCAACATCACAAATTTTTTGCTGACAGGTCGTTCCACCGTTTGTCCACTATCCACACGCGCTGTGGAAAAACAAATGTGCACGGAGCGGCGTGGGTCGGCCCCGGGAACTGCACACGGCGTGTGGAAGTTGTTGAAAGATTTGTGATTACTGTGTCGCTCCCAGCGCCTCCCGCACGGCCTGCTCCGGCACCGCCACCGTCCACCCGGTCGTCCCGTTGCCTTGCATCTCGCCTACGGCGCGAGGCAGCGCGAACCGCACGGCCCCCGCGCGCGCCTTCTTGTCGTGGTGCATGGCGGCGATGAGGTCGTCCACTGTCCCCGTTGCAGGACGCTCGAGCGGCAGTCCGTAGCGCTCGAGCAGCGCGCACACGCGGTCGGCGGTGCCGGGCGCCGCAATCCCGAGCGCTGCGGCGAGCCGGGCCTCGCAGGCCATCCCAATCGCCACCGCCTCACCGTGCAGGACCGCGAACTTTGCCGTCGCCTCGATGGCGTGCCCCACGGTGTGGCCGAAGTTGAGGATCGCGCGGCGCCCCGCCTCCCGCTCGTCCGCGGCGACGACCTCGGCTTTGATCTCGACCGAGCGCCGCACCACGCGCTCGAGCGCGGCCGGGTCCCGCGCGGTGACCGCCGCGGCTTCCCGCTCGAGGAACGCGAAGTACGCCGCGTCCGCGATCGCACCGTGCTTGACGGCCTCCGCCATCCCGGCCGCGAGCTGCACGGGCGGCAGCGTGCCCAGCACATCGAGGTCGGCGATGACGAGGCGCGGCTGGTGGAACGCGCCGAGCAGGTTCTTGCCCGCGGGGACGTCCACGCCGGTTTTGCCGCCGATCGAAGAGTCGATCATGGCGAGCAGCGACGTCGGCACCTGCACGTGGGGCACGCCGCGCAGGTAGGTCGCCGCCACGAATCCGGCGACGTCTCCGACCACCCCGCCGCCCACCGCGATCACCGCGCAGTCCCGCCCGCATTCGAGCGCCAGCATGCGATCCGCGAGCGAGGCCCACGTCTCCCTCGTCTTGTTCCATTCCCCTGCCGGAAACTCCAGCACGTCCCCCGGCAACCTGGCGTGTTGCAGCGCCGTGGCGACTTGCCCTCCGTAGAGAGCGTTGACGTGCGAGTCCGTGATCACCACGTAGCGCGCCGCGGGGCACGCGTCGCGCACCAGGGCCGGCAGCCTCGCCAGGAGCCCGCGGCCGATCAGGATGTCGTAGGAGGCGTCGTGCTGGTCCCTGATGGGGACGCGGACCGTCACCACGGCACGTCGGAGAGCCCGGCCGCGGCGTTCGCGGCGCGCGCCAGCACGAACAGCAGGTCGGAGAGGCGGTTCACGTACTTGAGGATCGCGGGACTCACGGCCGCTTCGCGGGACAGGGTGACGACCGCCCGTTCCGCGCGGCGGCACACGGCGCGCCCGAGTTGCAGCGCCGCCGCCTTGGAGCTGCCACCCGGCAGGATGAAGTTCTTGAGCGGCGCGAGCGTCGCTTCCGCCCGGTCGATGGCGTCTTCCAGCGCCTCCACGCGGGCGTCACCGAGGCGCGGGCCGGGCAGCGCCTTGACGAGCTTCGCCGGGTCCGGCGACGCGAGCTCGGCCCCGATCGTGAACAGGTCGCGCTGCACCAGCTCGAGCAGGTCGCGCGCGAACGCCCGCGGCTCGAGCGCCAGGGCGAGGCCGAGCGCGGCGTTCAACTCGTCCACCTCGCCGTACGCGGCAACCCGCCGGTCGTCCTTGGGGACGCGGCCGCCGCCGAACAGCCCCGTCTCCCCGCCGTCACCCGTCTTGGTGTAGATCTTCAAGCCCGCGGCCTCCAGGGACCACTCCCCACTCCCCACGCCTTTGGTATTTCATTACGTTCGCCCCATGCAGGACCTCAAAGATATCACCATAATCGGCGCCGGCCCGACGGGCTTGTTCGGCTGCTTCTACGCCGGCATGCGCGGCGCCTCGTGCCGCGTCATCGACAACCTGGACCAGGCGGGCGGGCAGCTCACCGCGCTCTACCCCGAGAAGTACATCTTCGACGTCGCCGGCTTCCCCAAGGTGCTCGCCAAGGACCTGGTGAAGGGCATGGCGGAGCAGGCGCTCCAGTTCAAGTCGCCCCTGCACCTCGGCCAGAAGGTCGCGGGCCTCCGGCGCGAGGCGCAGAACGGCGCGCCGCTGTTCACCGTCGTCACCGACCGGGACGAATATCCATCGCGCACCGTCCTCATCGCCGGGGGCATCGGCGCGTTCACCCCGCGCAAGCTGCCCCTGAAGGACGTGGACCGGTGGTACGGGAAGGGGTTGTACGACCGCGTGCTCGATCCGCGAGCGTTCGCGGGGCGACGCGTGCTGCTGGTGGGTGGGGGCGACTCGGCGTTCGACTGGGCGGTGAACCTGCAGGGGATCGCGCAGTCCATCCTCATGATTCACCGCCGTGACGGCTTCCGCGCCCACGGGGCGACCGTGGCGCAGGTGCGCGAGCTGGTCGCGGCGGGCAAGATGGAGCTGCGCACCTTCTGGGAGGTCAAGGCGATCCACGGGAGCGACGTGATCGAGCGCGTGACCATCGTGAACAACAAGACGAAGCACGAGGAGACGGTCTCGATCGACTGCGTGCTCCCCCAGCTCGGCTTCATCTCGTCGCTGGGCGCGATCGCCGAGTGGGGGCTCGACATCGAGAAGGGCGAGATCAAGGTGTCGCAGATCATGGAGACGAGCATCCCGGGCATCTTCGCGGCCGGCGACATCGTCACCTACCCTGGGAAGCTCAAGCTGATCGCCACCGGGGCGGCCGAAGCCGCCATCGCGGTGAACCACGCGGTGCATCTCATCAATCCCGCGGCGAAGATCGAGCCGGGACACAGCTCGAACATGGCGATCTTCGGGCAGACGGAAGACTGAGACATCAGACGTCAGACCTCAGGGCTCATGTCTGATGTCTGACGTCTGACGTCTATTTCGTCTTCCCTATCTCCACGATCACCGAGTCAATCTGCGCCAACATCTGCGAGTACGGCACGGCGCGCGCGTTCGCCTGCACGCTGAACGTGATGGTGCGCCCGTTCGGCTGCTCGATGTAACCTGACAAGCTGTTCACGCGATCGATGCTGCCGGTCTTCGCGAGCACCCGGCTCTCGAAGGGCGTGCCCACCAAGCGCTTGAGCAGGGTGCCGGGCTGGCCGGGGCGGGGCAGCGCCGCGAGGAAGGGCCCGCGCTGCGGGTGCCGGCGCATGTAGCCCAGCAGCTGCACGAAGGCGCGCGGGGTGACGAGGTTGCCCGCCGCGAGCCCCGAGCCGTCCTCCAGCGCGAACGCCGTCGAGTCGATGCGCACCGAGTCCACCAGGAAGCGCCGCTCGACGTCGAGCCCCGCTTCCCAGGACCCCGCGCCCCCGAGCTCGCGGCCCAGGATCTTGACGAGCATCTCGGCGAACCAGTTCTGGCTCGAGCTGAGGATCGGGAAGACGATGTCGCCGAGCGGGCGGCCGCGATACTCCGCGAGCGGTGGCTGGGCGCGCGCCGCTCGGTACACGAGCGAATCGGTCGTGCTCGCCGCCCCGCCCCCGATCGCCACCCCCTTGCGCTGGAGCGCGTAGGCGAGCGCCCGCGCGGCATAGAGGTTGGGATCGGGGAGCGCGACGCTCACGGTCCAGGGCGCCCGCGCCAGCGAGACGCTCCCCTCCGCCCAGATGTCCCAGGTGCCGGGCCGGCGGTAAAAGTTGTCTTCGATCGTCGAGTTCGAGTCCGGGGGGCCGGTGCGAGCGCGGTTCTCGAAGCCGATGAGCCCAAGGTCGGGCGACCACGTGATCAGGGGCGGCCGGTCCACGGCGTCGCCCGGCGCGATCGTGAAGTCCACGCTGTTGCCGTGGAACCCGAGCCCCGACACGGGCGCCGCGTACCAGGCGTTCAGGTCGAATGCGTTCCAGGCGGGATGGATGAGCGTGGGCTCGAAGTAGGAGCCGTCGCCCACGAGCTTCCCGGTGATCCGTCGCAGCCCCTTGCGGCGCAGCGTGTCGGCGATCGCGTCCAGCGCGGTGAACGTCGAGTCGCACACCCCGGGCGCGAGCGTGTCCACGCCGTAACAGCCCGCGTAGAACGTCGGGTCGCCGCGGCCGTAGAACACGAGGTCGCCTTGCAGCACTCCGGCGGCCACGCCGCCGTTCGCATACAGGCTCGTCCGCACGCGGTAGTCGGCCGGCAACAGCGCGAGGGCCGCCGCCGTCACGACGAGCTTCGTGTTGCTCGCCGGCACGAACAGGCGGTCGGCGTTGCGTTGATACAGGACTCGCCCCCGGTCGTCCACGGCGTAGATGCCCCAGGTGGCGCGATCGAACGGCGGCACGTCGATGAGCTGTGCCAGCCGCCGCTCGAGCGAGCCCTGGAGCGGCCTGCTCCGTGGCGCCGCGGCGCCGGGCCGACCCTGCGCCGCGAGCGCGGAGCTCGCGACGAGCGACGCCGCGACCAGGGCTCGCAGCGTGGCGCGCGGCCCGACTCGTGGTGGAACTTGACCGCGCTCGCGGTGAACCACTACCGGCATGGAATCAGGTGTCGAAAAGGTTGACAGTGGGGCGGGTGGTAGCCAACATAGGAGAGTCGGGCGACCCCGTCAATTGCGTGCCTGCGTCGGCCTCGTGCTCGTCGCCGTACTCGCGGCGGCCCCCCTCCCGCTCGCCGCACAACAAGAGCAGCGAGTGGTGCGCGGTCTTTCTTTCGACGGCAACAAGGCCATCGACAGCTACACGCTGAGCACGGCGATCGCCACCTCCAACTCGAGCTTCTTCGCGAGCGTCTGGTGGCTGCGCTGGATCGGGTTCCTCGGCGAGAAGCGGTACTTCAACGAGCTGGAGTTCCGCCGCGACGTGGTGCGGCTGCTGCTGTTGTACCGGCAGAGCGGCTACATGGACGCGGTGATCGACACGCTGGTGCGGCGGGACGGCAACGACGTGTTCATCCGGCTCCGGATCATGGAAGGGGACCCCGTGCGGCTGGAGCGGCTCGAGATCACCGGGTTGGACGGCATCCTGAGCCTGGACGCGCTCAAGAAGGACCTGCCGCTCGCGGTCGGCGCGCCCTTCAACCGGATGCTGTTCCAGGCGTCCGGCGACACGATCGTCGCCCGGCTCAGGAACCGCGGCTATCCCTACGTCGACGTGCTGCGGAGTTTCGACGTCAACGCCGCCGAGCGCCGCGCCGTGGCGACGCTCGAGGCGGTGCCCGGGCCGCGCATGCGCATCGGGGACGTGGCGATCGCGGGCACCGAAAAGGTCGATACGGGGACGGTGCGGCGTATGCTGTCCGTGAAGCCGAACGACCTGTTCCGTCAGGACCGGCTGTATCAGACGCAGCGTGACCTCTACGGCATGGGGCTCTTTCGCTCGGTCAACGTAGTGCTCGCCGACACGGCGCCCCCCGCCGATCCGGGCGACTCGACCGTGCGCGTGCTGGTGCGGCTGCGTGAAGGGCCCCGCCGTCGCGTCCGCGTGGGGGTGGGCTACGGCACGGTGGACTGCTTTCGCGTCCAGAGCGGGTGGACCTCCTTCGATTTCCTCGGCGGGGCCCGGACGCTCGACCTCACGGGGCGCCTCTCGAAGCTCGGCGTGGGGGTACCGACCGACTGGAGCCTCCGCGACAACGTGTGCCGCGCGCTCCGGGACGATCTGACCTCGGACACCCTCAACTACGGCGTCGGCCTGACGCTGCGGCAGCCCTTCTTCCTGTCCCCGCGTCATGCCGCGAGCTTCGGCATGTTCGCCGAGCGGCGCTCGGAGTTCAAGGCGTACACGCGCCAGGCGGTGGGCGGCAACCTCGCCGTCACCCTCAACGCGCGGCGCAACATCCCCGTGACCGTGGGCTACGGGCTCTCGTACGGCCGCACCACGGCCGAGCCGGCCGTGTTCTGCAGCGTGTTCCGGGTGTGCGACGCCCAGGACCGGGCGCTGCTGGAGAGCTCGCGCCGCTTCGCCGCGGTGACGGTTTCGGGAGTGCGCGATAGGGTGAACAACGTGCTCGACCCTTCGGGGGGGAGCCTGGTGACCGTCACCCTCATGCACGCCTCCCGCATCGTCTACTCCGATACCCTGTATGAGTTCAACCGCGGCGAGCTCGAGGCGTCGCGCTACTATCCGCTCGGCCGGCGCGGGGTGTTCGCGTGGCGGGTGCGGGCGGGCGCGATCGTCCTGGGGCGGATCACGCTCGCCGGCCAGAGCGTCCACTTCGTGCCGCCGGACCAGCGCTTCTACGGCGGGGGACCGAACTCGGTGCGCGGCTACGCGCGCAACGAGCTCGGCCCCCGCGTCTACGTCACGGACAGCGTCGACGTCAACGGCAGCGGCGACAGCACGTTCCTGCACGTGACCGCCTCGCCCACGGGAGGCAACACCATCTTCGTGGCGAACACGGAGGTCCGGTTCGCGACCCCGCTCTTCCCCGACCGGATGCGGGTCGCGCTGTTCGTGGACGCGGGCCAGGTGTGGGAGCGCGGCGAGCCGCTCACGACCGTGAACGGCCTGCGCGTCACGCCGGGCGTGGGGCTGCGCTTCGCGACACCGCTCGGTCCGGTGCGGCTGGACGCCGCCTACAACGGCTACCCGTCGGAGCCCGGGCCCGTCTACCTCCTGAACAACACGGACAAGAGCCTCACGCTGATCCAGGGCGTCGCGTTCCGGCCGGCCCTGCCTCCGGGGTTCTGGCGCCGCATCGTGTGGCAGTTCGCGGTGGGACAGGCCTTCTGACATGGTGCGGCGCTCGCTCGGGGTCGCGCTGTGGGGGGTGGTCGGGTTGCTCGCCGGCTTCCTCGGGGCGCTCTCCGCCCTGATCGGCACGGGCGCCGGACGGAACCTGGTGGCGCGGGCGGCCGAGGGCGCGCTGCGGCAGGTGTTCACCGGGTCGATCGAGATCGGCGACGTCGGTGGCACGCTGCTCACCGGACTGACCCTCTCCGACGTCCGCCTGTACGACCCCGACACCACGCTCGTCGCCTGGCTCCCCCGCGCCGAGCTCTCCTACAACCCGCTCGAGTTCGCGGCGGGCCGCGTCGTGCTGTTCGAGCTCGCCCTGCGCGAGCCCCTCTTCAACATCGTGCAGCACCCGAGCGGGCGGCTCAACGCCGAGGAGCTGCTCCGCTTGGGCGGCCCCGACACGGCGCAGGGGCCGCGCGGCCCGGCGACGCTGATCCTGTTCCGCAACGTGCGCATCGAGGATGGTACGGTGATGCTGCGCCTGCGCGCCGGCCCGGCGCCCGACCCGACCCATGAGATCGACGCCGCGGCGCGGGACGGCCCGCTCCGGGTCCGCCGCTTCGACCATCTCACCGCCCGGCTCGCGGCCCTGCGACTCTCTTCGCCACGCGAGCGGGGGATCCGGATGGACATTACCGGGCTCGCGGTGCAAAGCAGCGACCCCGCGGTCGAGCTGCGCGACGTGGCCGGCCGCATCACCATCGTGGGGGACTCGCTCGACGCCGACCTGGAGCGGGTGCGGCTCCCCGGCTCCGCGCTCCAGGCTCGCGGCCGCGTCCGCTGGCCGCGCGGCACGTTGCTGTTCGATCTCGCGGCGCGCGCCGACTCCGCCACCCTCTCGGACTTCCGGTTCGTCGACTCCCGCTTCCCCGACGGGGCGGTGCTGCACGGGGGCGTCGCGCTACGCTCCCACGGCGGCCGCTTGCTGGAGATCCGGCTCGAGCCGCTCACGCTCTCCTCGGGCGGCGGCACCATCACGGGCCGGCTCACGGCGCTCAGCGCGGCCGATTCCGGGCTCGTCGCCCTGCGGGCGGCCGACCTCGAGGCGCGCGCCTTCGATCTCGAGTTCGCCCGCCCCTTCCTCGACAGGCTGCCTCTGGCGGGCCGCCTCAGCGGCCGCACCCTGGCCGAGGGAGCGATCGGCGCGCTGCACCTGGAGACGGACTGGGTGTTCCGCGACTCCCTCGTCCCAGGCTGGCCGCAGTCCACCGTGCGCGGTCGCGGCGAGGTGGACCTGTCGCGCGGCGCCGGAGTGGGCTTCCGCTCCTTCGCGGTGGACGCGGCGACGATCGACCTGAGGACGGTGCGGCGGCTCGTGCCGGCCGTCCGGCTGCAGGGCGCGCTCGACGCCGCCGGCACGCTCACGGGCCGGCTCGCCGACGCGCAGTTCAGCGGCACGTTGCGGCACCGGCCCCGCGATCTACCCCCGAGCGTGATCCGCGGCGTCGTGCGGCTCGACAGCCGCAGCGACACGCTCGCGGTGTTCGCCGACGTGGTCGCGGACTCGCTCTCGTTCGATGGCCTGCGCGGGAGCTTCCCGGGCGGGGGGCTGCCGCTCGCGGGCGCGGTGACGGGCCCGGTGCGGGTCGACGGCACGCTGGCGGCGCTGGCGACGCACGCCGACCTGCAGTCCACGCAGGACGGCGGCGGCGTCCAGGTGGACGGTGTGCTGACGCTGCTGGCGTCGCGGCTTGGCGCCCGGGACGCCACCGTCCGCACCCGGGAGCT
Organism: Gemmatimonadota bacterium; assembly: GCA_003222115.1. Taxonomy (GTDB): domain Bacteria; phylum Gemmatimonadota; class Gemmatimonadetes; order Gemmatimonadales; family GWC2-71-9; genus AG29. The sequence goes on from QHUL01000048.1 coordinate 16,368, forward strand.
TGATCTCTCGCGCTGGCTCGCGGCGCCCGCCGCTCCATCGTCGCGGCTCAGCGGAACGCTCGCCGGGAGTGTCGGCGCCGACAGCGGCGCGGCACCTGCGGGGGCGGTCACCGCCGCGCTCGGGCCCTCGCTGTTCGCGGGCGCGGGCCTGGACAGCGGGGTGGCGCGCCTGCGCTTCGCCGACCGCCGCGTGTACGTGGATTCGCTGCGCCTGTCGCAGCCGGGGCTGATCACGACGGGCAGCGGCGTGCTCGGATGGGCGCGGCCGGCGCGCGGGACGCTGAGCCTGGACCTCGACGCGGACAGCCTCAACTCGGTCGACTCGCTGATCGCCTGGGTGGCGGGCCGTGCGCTCGGGCGAGAGGGCGGGGGCGGGGGTCGCTCGCTCGCGGGCGCGGCGCGGGTCGCGGTGACGCTCGAGGGCGCACTCGACTCGCTCGCGGTCGAGGCGCGGGCGAGTCTGGAGCGCCTGCGGTGGCGCGAGTGGGAGGTGCCGGCGGGGCGCGCCCGCGTGACGTACCGGCCCGGTCCGGTGCCCGCGATCGCCGGGGAGGTGACGCTCGATTCGCTCGCGCTGGGCGAGCGCGGCTTCGGCGCCGCCACGGCGAGCGTCGCGGGGACCCGGGACTCGCTCGCCTGGTTCGCCCGCTCGCGCGTCGGCCAGGTCGGTGCGGTTCTCGCGGGGGGCCGCTACGTGCGCCGCGCGGACGCCGCGTCCGTGGCCGTGGACTCGCTCGCGCTCCAGATCCCGGGCGACGTCTGGGTGCTGCGCCGCCCGGTCGCATTCGTGATGACGGACTCCGCCGCCCGGGTGGCGGGCCTCGCCCTCGAGAGCGTCTACGGGAGGGGGCGACTCCTGCTGCAGGGGGACCTGCCGACCCGGGGCCGGGCCGACGCGCACCTGCAGATCGAGGGCTTCCCGCTCGCGGGCCTGTATGCGCTGCTGCAGAAGGACACCGCGGGCGTGGGCGGGACGATCGGCGCCACCGCCGCGCTCGCGGGCACGCGGGCGGAGCCCCTGTACACGGGGTCGTTCTCGCTCACGAACGGCTCGATCGGCGAATTCCACGCTCCCTATGTGGACGGCAGCTTCGAGTATCGCGACCGCCGGCTCGAGTCCGCCATGCACCTGTGGCGCTCGGGCCAGCAGGTCCTCACCGTCGCGGCCCATCTCCCGCTCGATCTCGCGCTCGCGCCGGTGGAGCGGCGCCAGCTCCCGGACACCCTCTCGGTCCGTGCGACTGCGGACAGCGTGGACCTCTCGCTGCTCGAGGCGCTCACACCGCTGCTCAAGGAGGTGGCGGGCGTGTTCACGGCGGACGTCGGCATCGCCGGGACGTGGGAGGCGCCGCGGCTGCGCGGCGGCCTCGTGATCCGGGACGCCGCGGCCACGCTCCCGACGCTGAACGTGCGCTACGAGGGAATCACCGGCCGGCTGGCGCTGTCCGGAGACACCATCCGCGTGGACACCATCGCGGTCCGGAGCGACCGGGGACACGCCGTGGTCTCGGGGTTCGTGCGCCTGGAGCAGCTGGCGCGGCCGGTGCTCGCGCTCGACATCACCGCCGCCGACTTCAAGGCGCTCGACCTGAAGCAGAACGTGGCGGTGACGGCGAGCGGTCGCTTGACGCTGACAGGCCCGGTGATCGGGGCGACGCTCACGGGGCGGGCGACCGTCACCTCGGGCGTGCTCTACTTCGCCGACCTGGTGCGGAAGCGCATCGTGAACCTGGACGAGCTGGTGGATACCGCGCTGACCTCGCTCATCCAGCAGCAGCGGCTGGGCCCACAGTTCGAAAGCGTGTTCCTCGACAGCCTGCGGATTCGCGACCTGGAGCTCGACATGGGGAGCGACGTGTGGCTGCGCTCCAGCGAGGCGAACATCCAGCTCGCCGGCACGGTGTTCCTCAAGAAGGAGCGGAAAGAGTACCTGGTGAGCGGCACGCTGCAGGCGTCGCGCGGCACCTACCGTCTCAAGGTCGGGCCGGTGACGCGCGAGTTCGTGGTCTCTCAAGGGACGGTGCGGTACTTCGGCACGCCCGATCAGGACGCCGAGCTCAACATCGAGGCGAAGCACACGTTGCACCCCGTGCCCACGCCCGCCCAGAAGAACCCGGAGGACGTGACGGTCGTGGCCCACATCACGGGCACCCTGCTCGTGCCGCGCGTGACGCTGGAGGCGGAGAAGCAGGACTTCTCGCAGACCGAGGTGATCTCCTACCTGCTGTTCGGCAAGCCGACCTTCGAGCTGGGCGGAGACCAGGGCGGGATCACTTCCCAGCGGGCCCTGGTGCAGAGCGCGGCCTCCGTGCTGTCCGGGGAGCTCGAGCGCACGATCGTCTCCGATCTCGGGGTGCCGGTGGATTACGTCGAGATCCGTCCGGGCGGACAGAACGACCCCCTGGCGGGCGTGCAGCTCGCGGTGGGGCGCCAGCTCGGGCCCAAGACGTTCCTCGTCGTGGACGCGGGGTTCTGCGAGGGCCGGCCCGTGGCGCTGCGCAACACGCTCGGCCTGTCGCTCCAGTTCCGCATTAGCCCCGAATGGCGCACGGAAGCGAGCTTCGAGCCGATCCGCGTCTGCTCCGACCCCTTGGCCGAGTCGCAGCCGGGAAACGTGGTCCGGCAGGCGGGCTTCGACCTCTTCTGGGAAAAGCGCTACTGAGATGACGCGCGCGCTCCTGATCACGAACCCGGCGGCGGCGCGCGCCGACGCGCGCGCGGTGACCGCGATCCGCGACACCCTGCGGGGCGGCGGCTGGTCGGTCGAGGTGCTCGCGACGGCGCGGCCGGGCGACGCGCGGCGCTTCGCGGTGGAAGCGCCGGCGCAGGGGTTCGACGTGCTGGTATGCTACGGCGGCGACGGCACCGCCATGCAGGTGGCGGCCGGTGCCGTGGGCACGGGCCTCCCGCTCGGCCTCGTCCCCGGCGGCACGGGCAACCTGCTCGCCGGCAACCTGCGGCTGCCGCGCCGGCCGGCCGACGCCGCGCGCCTGCTGCTGCGCGCCCGGCCGCGGGCGATCGATCTGGGGCAGGTGCAGCGCGCGGACGGCCTCCACTACTTCGCCGTGTGCGGCGGCACGGGCTTCGACGCCCGGCTGATGGCGTTGACGGGCAGCGCGGAGAAGCGGCGCTGGCGCATGGGCGCCTACGTGGCCCGGGCGTTCGCCGCGCTGCCGCACGTGAAGAGCGTCACCCACCGCGTGACGGTGGACGGCGCGGCGCGCGAGCTGCGGGCGGCGATGGTCCTCGTCGCGAACTGCGGCGAGCTGATCCCGCCGTTCCTGCGGCTGCGCCACGACATCGCTCCGGACGACGGCTGGCTCGACGTGCTGGCGCTGCGCGCCGACGGCGCCCTGGAGAGCGTGACGGCGTTCCTCGCGCTGGTGCGGGGGCCGGCCAACGGCTCGCGCCAGCTGTGGTTCGGCCGCGGCCGGGAGGTGCGGGTCGAGGTGCTCGAGGGCCCGTCCGCACCGGTGCAGCTCGACGGCGAGGTGACGGGCGAGACGCCGTTCCAGGTCCGGCTCGTACCCGGCGCGCTGCGGGTGCTGGTGGATCCCGCGACCGCGTCGCAGAGGAGGGACCGCCGTGGCTGACAGCCTGCTCCTGATCGACGACGACGCCGACGTGCTGCGCGCCGTGGGCGACTACTTCGAGCGGATCGGCTTCGAGGTGTACCGCGAGACCTCGGGCGAGCGCGGGCTCGACACCTTCGCGCGGCTGCGCCCCGACGTGGTGCTGCTCGACCTCCACCTGCCGGACCTGGGCGGCCTCGAGGTGCTGGAGCGGCTGCGCGGCGCCGGCGCCGCGGTCATCCTGCTCACGGGACAGGGAGACATCGCCACCGCCGTGCGCGCCATGCAGCTCGGTGCGGAGCATTTTCTCACCAAGCCCGTGGACATGGGCCACCTCGCGGCCGCCACCGCGCGCGTGCTGGAGAAGGTGCACCTGTCGCGCCAGTACGCGCTGTTGCGCGAGCGGGACCACCAGGGTGAGAAGCCCGAGTCGCTCGGCGTCTCCCCGGGCATGCAGGAGCTGGCGCGCCAGATCGGCCTGCTCGCGGCGAGCGAGCGCACGACGGTGCTGCTCACCGGCGAGAGCGGGACGGGGAAAGGATGGGTGGCGCGGCTGGTGCATCGCCTCAGCCCCCGCGCGTCGGCCGCGTTCGTCGAGGTCAACTGCGGCGGACTGTCGGCCACCTTCCTCGAGTCGGAGCTGTTCGGCCACGAGAAGGGCGCGTTCACGGACGCGAAGGAGCGCAAGCTCGGGTTGTTCGAGCTGGCCGACGGCGGCACGATCTTCCTCGACGAGATCGGCGACCTCGCGCCCGAGCTGCAGCCGAAGCTCCTGCGGGTGCTCGAGACGAAGACGTTCCGGCGCCTGGGCGGGACCCGCGAGCTGACGGTGGACGTCCGTCTCGTCGCCGCGACCAACCGCGAGCTCACGAGCGAGGTGCAGGCGGGCCGCTTCCGCCAGGACCTGTTCTACCGCTTGAGCGTGATGCCGCTGCGCCTGCCGGCGGTGCGCGAGCGCTCGCGCGAAGACCGGCTGGCGCTCGTGACGCGGCTGCTGGCGGACCTGAAGCCCCAGCTCCCGGGCTGCCCCAGCGAGTGCGCCGCCGACACGCTGGACCGCCTGCTGTCGGCCCCGTGGCCGGGCAACGTGCGCGAGATGCGCAACGTCATCGAGCGGGCGATGCTCCTGGCCCGGGGCGCCCCCGCCCTCGGCCCGGAGCACCTGCCGGCCGATCTCCGCAAGCCCGGCGGCGCCGGGGGGGTCGGGGGGGGCGGGGGGGGCGGGGGGGGCAGCGGCGGAGAGCGGCGCCACCTGCCGCTGACGCTCGCGGACGTCGAGCGGCAGCACATCGAGCGCGCCCTGCGCTTCCACGGCGGCAACCGCACCCGGGCCGCCCAGGAGCTCGGCATTTCGCGCGCCACGCTGATCAATAAGATTAAGGTGTACGCCTTGGCCCTCTGAGGTGACCCATGGACAAGCCGAAACTGAAGGAGCACGACGCGATGACCTGCCGCTCCTGCGGCAACGAAGAGCGGGCCTCGGAGGGCTATCCCTGCGCCGACTGCGGCACCTTCCTCTGCTTGATTTGTTCGTTCCGGGGGGTGACGCGCTGTAAGGCCTGCGAGGAGAAGGCGAAGGCGCAGTCCAGCGCCTAGCGGCGCCGTTTCCGGACGTCCTTCCCGACATCGTCGGGCTCGAGCCCCAGCTCCTTCGCCAGCCGGCGCACGGCCTCGGTTTCTCCGTCCCATCCCTTCGCCGCGGCGAGCGCGTTGAGCGCCACGTCGACGATGATCTCCGTGCGCTCCTCCAGGTCGCGGGTGCGCACCGCCACCTCGCGCGCCAGCCATTGCTCCAGCTCCCGCCGGTCGATCTCGAGCTGGCGTTGGCGCAACGCTCCCTGCAGCGACAGCTCCAGCTCGTCCAGGTCCACCGGCTTGATGAGGTAGTCGTAGGCGCCGAGCTTGAGGCATTCGATCGCCGTGCGCGGTTCGTCGATGGCCGTGAGCATGACGACGGCGAGGTCGGCGTCCTGCGCCAGCGCCTTGGGGACGAGCTCGACTCCGCTCATGTTCGGCATGCGGATGTCGGACAGCATCACGTGCGGCGAGTCCGCGACCTGACGCTCCAGCGCCTCCGCCCCGCTCGCGGCCTGGAGCACGCGGTACCCCAGACGCGTGAGGAAGCGGTCCAGCGCTTGGCGAATGCCGTCCTCGTCGTCCACCACGAGCACCGTCGTGGGACTGGACTTCGTCTCGGGCTTGCTCATGGGGGCTAACGTACGTGCACTCCACAACCCCAGCAAGCCGAGCTATCTTCGCCGCGCGATGAGCGCGTCACCCGCTCTCAACCTCGCCGCCGTCGCGGGCATCACCGTGGGCCATTGGACCGACGCGCGCACCGCGACGGGCTGCACCGTGGTGCTCGCGCCGCCCGGTGGGATGCGCGCGGGCGTGGCGATCCGCGGCCGCGCCACCGGCACACGCGAGCTCGACGCCCTGCACCCGCGCCACCTCGTCGGTCATGTGGACGCGGTCCTCCTCACGGGCGGCTCGGCCTATGGGCTCGGCGCGGCGGACGGCGTGGTACGCTGGCTGCGGGAACGCGGCCGCGGGTTTCCCGTCGGCCCCGCCGGCGTCGTGCCCATCGTGCCCACCGCCGTCATCTTCGATTTCGACCTCGCCCCGGGCGGCCGCGCCGACCGCTGGCCCAGCGCCGATGACGCCTACCGCGCGTGCGAGGCCGCGTCCCCGGCGATTGCCGAAGGCTCGGTTGGGGCGGGCACCGGAGCGACGGTGGGCAAGGCGCTGGGCCCGCGGCGCGCGATGAAGGGTGGCGTGGGCACCTGGGCCGCGCGCGCGGGCGACGTGGTCGTGGGCGCGCTCGTGGTCGCGAACGCGGTGGGCAACGTGCTCGACGGGGCCGGTCGTATTCTCGCCGGCGCGCGCGGCCCGGACGGCAAGCCCGTGGACGCGTTGCGCTACCTCGCCGAGGGCGGCGCCCCGCTCGGCGGCGCGGCGCGCCACACCACCCTCGCCGTGGTCGCGACCAACGCCGCGCTCGACAAGCTGCAGCTCGAGGCCCTGGCCCACGCGGCGGGTGACGCAGTGGCGCGCCGCATCGTGCCCTGCGGCACGCCGTTCGACGGCGATGTGGTGTTCGCGGTCAGCACGGCGGCCGTCGCCCCGCGGACGCCGCTCCAGGCCGAGGCGCTGGCCCAGCTGGCCGTGCCCGAGGCGGTGGAGCGGTCGGTACGACTGGCCCGCGGCATGGGGGACGTCCCGGGACTCGCCGACACGCCGTCATGACGGACCGGCGGCAACGAGACCTCGACGACATCCGCCGCAAGTGGGTCCCTGACGCGCGGCTCGGCGTGTGGGAGGTGACGATGGAGCGGGAGCGGCTGGTGGGCTGCACGACGAGCCGCCAGGCCCTGCAGGCGTTGCGCCGCTTCGCGGCGGACGCGGGCCTCGCGGCTGAAGTGGCGCTGCTCCCCGACGCGTCGGTCGGGGAGGACCGGGCAGTGGTCGTGACGGCGGCCATCGCCCCCCTGCTCGAGGCACCGGACATCCGGGCCGATCGCGTGAGTGAGGCGCTGCACGGCGAGGCGCTGGCTGTCCTCGAGGAGCGGGCCGGGGGAGGTGCGGGGGACGGGTCCGGGTGGCTGCGCGTCCGCATGGCGGACGGCTACCACGCCTGGACCCACGCGGGCTACGTCGCCACGGGACCGGAAGACTGGGCGACCGATTGGATCGGGCGGGCAGGCGCCCGCTCTCACGGCGCGGAGCTGCGCTTCGACGACGGACGGCTGCGCCTGCCCATCGGCGCGCGCCTGGCGGTGCGGCGCGATGGTCGCGTGGAGGCGGCGGACGGGCGGATCGGGATCGTGGCCGCCGGCACGGTGCGCTCGGTCGCAGAGCTCGCGGCCGAGGCGCGGCTCGTGGCCGTGCCCGAGTGGGCGTGGCGCTGGTTCGGCGGAGCGCCGTACCGCTGGGGCGGGCGCACCGAGTGGGGGATCGACTGCTCGGGGTTCGTACAGGCGAGCTACGCCGCGCGCGGCCTGGAGCTGCCGCGGGACGGCTATCAGCAGGCGCTCGCGGGCCGCAGCGTGCCGGTGTCGCAAGCGGGGGCGGGCTACGAGGCCGGCGACCTGCTGTGTTTCTCGGACGGGCTGCGCGTTTCGCACGTCGCGCTGTGGGCGGGGGCCGGACGCATCGTGCATGCGGCGCTCGCCTGCGGCGGCGTGGCGTCGGAGGATCTGTTCTCGGACGACCCGCGGATGGCGGGGCTGCGGGAGCGGCTCGTCGCGGTGCGGCGGCTCAAGCCCTAGTCACTGTCCGACCGTGCGGCTGTCCGACTGTCGCAGCAGGTATTTTTTCACGAACAGGATCGTCGCGTAGAACTGGAAGTCCACGTTCGCCTTCTTCTGGAAGCCGTGGCCCTCGTCCCTGGCCATGAGGTACCACACGGGGACGTTGCGCCGCTCGAGGGCCGCCACCATTTGTTCCGCCTCGCTGCGCGGCACGCGCGGGTCGTTCATGCCCTGGACGACGAACAGCGGCTTGGTCACGCGATCGGCGTTGTTGAGGGGCGCGCTCCGCTCCATCCAGGCGCGCGTCGTCGAGTCGCGCTCGTCACCGTACTCGACGCGCCGCAGATCCTGGCGGTAGCCCGAGGTGTTCTGCAGGAACGTGGCGAGGTTCGAGATCCCGACGACGTCGACCGAGCAGCAGATGCGCTCGTCGTACCGCGTCGCCGTCACGAGCGTCATGTGCCCGCCGTAGCTCCCGCCCGTCACGAGCACCCGCTCGGCGTCGAGATCGGGGCGGGTCCGGATCCAGTCGAGCAGGGCGCCGATGTCCTTGTAGGCGTCCTCGCGCCGCACGCCGTTGTCGAGCGTGACGAAGGTCTTTCCGTACCCCGCGGATCCCCGGATGTTGGGATACACGATCGCGATGCCCAGCTCGTTCACGTAGTAGTTGTTGCGGCCGATGAACCCGGGACGCGACTGCCCCTCCGGCCCGCCGTGGATGTTGACGATCACCGGCCGGCGTCCGGCGAACCGCGCCGGCGGCTTGTAGAGAAACCCGGAGATGGCGCGGCCGTCGAAGCTCGCCCAGTGGACCAGCTCGGGCTCGCTGAAGCTCGCCGTGCGCACCCCGCCCGTCTCGCTCTCCGTCCAGCGCGTGAGCGTCCCCTTCGCTAGGTCGAGCGAATAGGCGTCGCCGTTCGAGCGGGCGCTGGAGAAGGTGAACCCTAGGTCGTGAGTCTTGCCGCGCCACCGCAGGCTGCTGATCAGCCCCACCGGCAGCTTCGGCAGTTCGACTTCGGCGTCCGTAGCCGTGCGCATCACGCGCAGCACCCCGACGCCGTCCTCGTTCACGACGAAGGCCACGAGCTTGCCGTCGGCCGAGAGCTCGAACTCCTCGACGTCCCAGGGGATGTGGCTCGTGAGGTACCGGGTGCGCTTGGTCGCGAGATCGAGATACGCGAGGCGTTTGAACGCCGAGCCCTCGTCGGTGCTGAGATAGATTCCCTTGCCATCGCGGCTGAACTTCGTATCCGCGTACGCAACCCTCTCGCCCCCCGCCGGCGGCGCGAGGAGCGTCTTCTCGCCGGTCGTCACGTCCACGAGCCACACGTAGCTCTCGTTCACGGACACGCCTTGGCCGAGGAGGATCGTCCGGTCGTCGGACGACCAGTCGACCGGTGCGTGGCCGCCGCCCTCGAGCTGGGCCACCATGCGGTCGCTGCGCGGCTCTGCCGGGTTGATCACCCAGAGATCGAGGTCCCGCCCATCGCGGCGCGTAGACATGTAGGCGTAGCGGTCGCCCGCGTGCGACCAGGCGCCACCCACGTTGCGCGACTTGCCGTCGGTGAGGAGGGTGACCTCGCCTGTCGCCACGTCGTAGCGGTATTTCTGGAAGAACTCGGCACCGCCCACGTCTTTGGAGAACACGATGTACTCGCCGCGCGTCGGCTGATATGACGCGCCCGAGACCGGGTCGGGGAAGAAGGTGAGCTGCGTGCGGGCGCCGCCCGGAAACCTGACGACGTGCAGCTGCTGCGCGTCCCCGAACCGCGTGCCGATCAGCATTTCCCGCCTGGTGGGGTGCCAGTCCCAGAACGCGGCCGTGCGGAGCTGGCTGTAGCGCCGTGCCTCCTCAGCAATCGCACCCGGAATCGGCGGGATCCCCTTGGTCACGAGGTTATCCCCCGGGGCGACGTCCGCTGCCTGGGGGCGGGCGGGTGCGGGCGCGATCGCCATCAGGGCGAGCAAGGCGTAGAAGGGTCGACGCATCATTTCCTCCGGGTGAGACGGGCAATATGTCGCGGAATTCGTGGGGGCGCAGCGTCCCCGGGGTTTGAGCCCGGGGTTACGACGGTCCGCCTACCCGCCTAACCGCCTAACCGCCTACTTTTCTCCCATGAAGCTCGTCCTCTTCGACATCGACGGCACGCTGCTCTGGACCGACGGCGCGGGCCGGCGGGCGATCCGCCAGGCGCTCGTGGACGAGGTGGGAACGGCGGGGCCGATCAAAGGCTACCGCTTCGACGGCAAGACCGACCCGCAGATCGTGCGCGAGCTGCTGGCGCTGGCATCCCACCCCGCGGCGCGGGACGAAGCCCGGGTACAGGCGGTGTGCGGCCGCTACGTCGGTCTGCTCGCGGCCGAGCTGGCCCGGCCCACGCAGCGGACCACGCTGATGCCGGGGATTGCCGAACTGCTCGCCGCGCTCGGGGACGCAGAGACCGCGGGGCGCGCGCTCGTCGGCCTACTCACGGGGAATCTCGAGCGGGGCGCGGCGTTGAAGCTGCGGTCGGCCGGGCTCGAGCCGGGACGTTTCCGGGTCGGCGCCTACGGGTCGGACTCCCACCGGCGCCCGGATCTGCCGGCCGTCGCGGCGCGGCGCGCCGCCGCGCTCGCGGGCCGGGCGTTCGCGGGCGAAGACATCGTGATCGTCGGCGACACGCCGGACGACGTCGCCTGCGGGCGGCCGATCGGGGCGCGGGCGGTCGCCGTCGCGACGGGGTTCTACGACGTCGCGGCGCTGCGGGCCGCCGGCGCGACGCACGTCTTCGCGACCCTCGCCGACACGGCGGCGGTGCTGGACGCGATCTTCGCTTGACCCGGTCCGCGTCCGCCGACGAGCTGGAGGTCAAAGCCCGTGTGGAGGACCCCGAGGCGCTGCGGCAAGCCCTGGGACGGGCCGGCGCCGTCGCCGCATTCCGTGGCGCCATGGTCGACCGGCGGTTCGACCGGAAAGGCAGGCTGCAGCGCCGCGACGAGGTGCTGCGGCTGCGGATCTACCGCCCTGCGGACGGCTCCCCCCCCTACGGCGTGCTCGGCTTCAAGGGGCCACACTCGAAGCGCGGGAAGTACCGCCATCGGGAGGAGTCCGAGGCCCGCACCGCGGACCCCGACGCGGCGCTCACCATCCTCGAGCGCCTGGGGTTCGAGGTGACGCTCCGCATCGACCGCACGGTCGAGATCTACCGGCTGGGCGACGCGGTGCTGCGGCTCGAGTGGTATCCCCGGATGGACGTGCTGCTCGAAGTGGAGGGCGAGCCGGCCGCGATCGAGCGGGCGATCACCGCCACGGGGCTCGCGCGCGAGCGTTTCCTTCCCGAGTCGCTGGCCCACTTCGTCGAGGCCTACGAGGCCCGGACCGGGCGTCGGGCCCGGCTCACCGTGCCGTCGTGAGCCCCTCCCTCAGGATCCCGATGCCGCTCCGCGTGCCGGAGCTCGCCCCCTCGCTCGGCCGGGTGCTCGTGCCGCGCCGCCTTGTGGACCCATGGGTGCCCCTCGACGACATCCGGGAGGAGCTGGCGACCCGCGTCATCGAGTTGGGCGGCGAGGCGCGCGCGGCGGCGGTGCGGGAGGAGCGCGAGCGCGTGCTCGAGGCGGTGAGCCGACGCGCGTGGCTCGGCGCGTGGGAGCGGGCCGTGCGCCGCGCGGCGGAGCGGGTGGCGCGGGCGCTGGACGGCGAGATCGAGCGGGCCGGACAGCAGGTCCGGATGGCCCGCCGGCGCTGGCGGCGCCGACTGCTGTCGGGGCCGGAGAAGCGGGCGATCGCGGCCCGCCTAGCGACCGGCGGAGAGCCGTTCGTCGCCGCGCTCGACGTGCTCGAGCAGACGGCGGCCCGCGCCCGCGAGGCGAGCGTGCTCGACAAGGAGGTCCACGCGGAGTGGCAGGAGGCCCTACGCACGGCGGCCCGGCGGCTCGAAGTCGCCTGGCTGGCGCTCGAGGCCGTGGTGGCGGACGAGCGGCGGCGCTGGGCGCCGGAAATCGACGCCGTCGCGGCTTGGCGGCCGTCGCTATGGCCGCTGTTCGCCGCATGGGTCCCTCTCACCCTGCTCCTCGTCTGGCTCGGCCTCGTCCTCGGTGGCTACCTCGCCGCGCCCGCCTGGCTGGCCCGGCGCCTGGGCTTCTAGTGCCAGCGGCATTGGTCGTGACGAGACCTCGGCCGTGAGCGCCGTGGGCGTGGGTGTGGACCTGGTGGAGGTGTCCCGGGTGGGCGCGATCATCGCGGACAAGGGCGCGCGGGTGTTCGAGCGACTGCTCACGCCCGCCGAGCGGGCCTACTGCGAGAGTCGGCCCGATCCGGCGACGCACGTGGCCGTGCGGCTCGCGGCGAAGGAGGCCGCGTACAAGGCGTTGCAGGGGAGCGCGGGCGCGCGCGGCATCGGGTGGCGCGACATCGAGGTGATCCGGGCGCCGGACGGCCGCCCCGAGGTGGCCCTGTCGGGGCTCGCCCAGGCGCGTGCGCACGAGCTCGGTGTGAGACGCGTGCTGTTGTCGCTGTCGCACACCCACCTCGCCGCCGTCGCCGTGGTGGTACTCGAGACGGACTGACGCGGCAGCTTGCATTCCCGACTAAATCACTCTAGTATTTGAAACCTGGTTTCCGAGAATCATTCTCATCCCTCGTAAGCTCTTACTGGGCGCGTTGTTGGGCCTCTGCGTCGCGACCGCGCTCGCGGCGCAAGGGACGGACTCGCTCGCCGTGGCGCGACGCATCGTGGCAGCCGCGTCGCTCGCCGCGAAGGAGTACGCCGCGGGGGTGGCGGCGCAGGGGCGCCGGGTGACGGTCCCGGCCGAAGTCGAGGAGGCGAAGCAGTTCCTCGACGCGGCGCAGCTCGACGCCGCGGCACTGCCCGTCGCGGTGCGCGAGCTCGCGGCCTCTGAGCTCAGGGTGCTGCGCGGCATGGTCGAGCGGGTGGCGCCGCCCGACACCGTCGCCCGCCGGGCGGCGGCGCTCGTGCAGCGCATCGCCGCGGCGGCCGGGGGCGCGCTCGACCCTTTCCCGCTGCGGCCGCCTTCCCTGGTGCGTGGGGCGGCCGTGTACCGGGAGCAGTGCGTCCAGTGTCATGGCGAGCATGGCCGGGGAGACGGCCCCAAGGCGAAGCAGGTCGAGGGTCCGCCGCCGGCGGACCTGACGGACCGTCGGAGGCTCGCCGGGGTGTCGCCTGTGGACGCGTATCGCAAGATCACGATCGGCGTGGCGGGCACCGCGATGGCCCAGTTCGAGGAGACGCTGTCTCCCGAGGACCGCTGGGCCGTGACGACCTACGTGGCGACGCTGCGCGCCGGCGAGGGGGACGTGCGGGAGGGTGAGGGGCTGTATGCCGCGCAGTGCGCGTCCTGCCACGGCGCGGCGGGCGGCGGCGACGGGCCGCTCGCGGCGACGTTGTCGGTGCGTCCCCCGGCGCTGCGCGACCTGGCGGTGCAGGGTCGCTTCTCGGACGACGAGCTGGTGGAGCTGGTGTTGCACGGGCGCCCCGGGACGCCGATGCCGGGCTTTGCGCGCGTGCTCGACACCGAGGCGGCGCGCAAGCTCGTCGCCTTCGTGCGCGTGCTTCCCACGGCCGAGCGGCAGCGGTTCCAACCGTCTCCCGCGGCGGCGGTCTTCTCGACGGTGCGCCGCCAGCTCGACTCCGCGGTCGCCTTGCGCTCCGACAAGATCGCGTTCGACGCCTATCTGACGTTCGAGCAGGTGGAGACCGACGTGCGCGCCCGCAACGCCGCGCTCGCCGGGGAGCTGGAGGACGCCTTTGCGGCGCTGCGGGCGCGGGCGCCGGCGGGCGACGCCCGCGAGCTGGACGCCATCCACGCCCGGCTGCTATCGGCGCTGGAGCGGGCCGAGCGGCTCGTCGCCGACAAGAGCTCGGGCGCCAATCTGGTGATGCAATCCTTCGTGCTGCTGCTGCGGGAGGGGTTCGAGGCGATCCTCGTCGTGGCGGCGCTGATGGCGTTCCTCGCGAAGGCGGGCGCCACGGAGCGTCGGCGCGACGTGGCGAAGGGGGCGCTCGCGGCCGTCGCGGCGAGCGTCCTCACCGCTGTGCTCGTCGAGCTGCTGTTCCAGTTCACCCCCGTGCAGCGCGAGGCCCTCGAGGGCGTGACGATGCTCCTCGCCGCCGCGGTGCTGTTCTACGTGAGCTACTGGCTGCTCTCCAAGATCGAGGCGGCGAAGTGGACCGCCTACGTCAAGGGCCGCATGGAGGAGGCGCTGCGGACCGGCTCGGGCTTCGCCCTCGCCTCGGTGGCCTTCCTCGCCGTGTACCGCGAGGGCTTCGAGACGATCCTGTTCTACCAGGCGCTGTTCACCTCGACGGGGGCGAGCGGCGGGACGTCCGCGGTGCTCGTCGGCATGCTCGCCGGCGCGGTGGCGCTCGTCGCCGTGTACGTGGCGATCACCCGCTTCGGGATGAAGGTGCCGCTCAAGCCCTTCTTCGGGGTCACGAGCGCGATGCTCTACTACATGGCCTTCGTGTTCGCGGGGAAGGGGGTCGCCGGCATGCAGGAGGCGGGCGTCGTGACGACGACCGTGGTCGAGTGGGCGCCGCGCCTGCCCGTGTTCGGGATCTATCCCACCGTGCAGTCGCTCGCGCTGCAGGGCGTACTGGTGCTGCTCCTCGTCGTCGCCATGGTCTGGCTGCAGCGCAATCGGGTTAGAACGCTCCCCAGTCCTGCTTCCCGGGCAGGTAGTAGCTCGGGCAGATGAACTTGAAGATGCGGGCGACCTTGCGGGCGCTCTCGTACTTCGCCTTGTCCTGCTTCAGCATCCCGGCGAGCTGGGTGTCGAACATCTCGCGGTAGTACTCGCGCGCCGCCTTGTGCCGGTCGGCGTCGGTCTTGTACTCGCCGCGAATCTCAGCCAGCTCGCCCGGATCGAGGAACACGCCTTCGCATTTGGGGCACTCGTCCACGGTCGCCTCGCGCTGCACGCTCCAGAAGTGGCGCATCATCACGATGTCCGCGTCGCGGGGACACTTGCGCCGCTGGCTCTGGTCGACCTTCGCCTTGGGGTTCTGCGCGATGTTGAGCAGGCTCTCCCCCGCGGACTGGGCGGGCTGCTCCACCTTGCGGAGCTCGAAGTGGTCGAACCACAGGCCGCCACAGCCGCCCTTGCAGGCATCCACGGTGATGTCGCCCGTCTTCACGTCGGTCATGGTGTTGCCGCAGGCAGGACACTGCATGGCGTCACTCCTTCAGTTGGACGGCACTAGGCCGGGGCTCGCGGCCGCAGGTAGGCGGGGACGGCCGCCCCGGCGGCGTCTGGAGCGTCGAGCCGTCTCAGGATCACGATCCCGACGAGGACGAGCAGCGCGCTCGTCGCCTGCGCCAGCGTCAAGGGACCGAGCAGGCGGTCGTCCTTGGCGCGCACGAACTCGATGAGGAAGCGCTCCAGCCCGGCGAGGACGAGATAGACGCCGAAGCGCCAGCCGATCGCGTGGTGGTGCCCGCGCAGTCGCCACAAGAGCCAGAACGCGGCGAGCATCAGCGCCGTCTCGTAGATCTGCGTGGGGTGCACGGCCACGAGCTGCCCCGGGTCGGTTCCCGGCGGGAACTGCACGTGCATGCTCGTCAGCTCGGCGACGGTCGAGTGCGGCAGGCCCTCGGGGAACTTCATCGCCCAGGGGAGCGAGCTCGGGATGCCGTAGTCGTCGTTCACGAGGAAGCACCCCACCCGGCCGAGCGCGTATCCCACGGCGAGGGGAGCGGCGGTGAGCTCCATTGTCCAGCGGGGCGGCACGCGGCGGCGCCGCCCGTTCAGGAGCACCGCCGCCACCCCGCCCAGGAAGCCGCCGTACCACACGAACCCGCCGCGGCGGAACAGCGCGTCCCACTCGCCCGTGAGCAGCACGTACCAGAGCTTCGCGCCGACGAGCCCGCCCAGCACCGCGGCGAGGATGATGTCGGCGGCGTACTCCTCGTCGAGCCCGCGCTGCCGCAGGTCGAGCTGGATGGTCCAGCCCGCCATCAGGAACGCCACCATCATCATGATCCCGTACCCCGTGAGGTTGAAGGGGCCGAGGTGCAGCACCAGGGGATAGATGGTCATGGCGAGTGCGGAGTGCGGAGTGCGGAGTGCGGAGTGGCGGGGGCTGGTTCCAGCCCCGGGAGCGGGAGATCGGCGCGCGCATCCAGCGTCCAATCGCTGCGCTCGCCCTGCTCGAGGCGCCACCAGCCCGCCCGCGCGATCATGGCGGCGTTGTCGGCGTTGAGCCGGGGGCTCGCGACCGCCACGCGCGCGAGGCCCGCGAGCCGCTGGCTGGCGAGCGTCGCGAGGGCCCGGCTGCAGGCCACGCCCCCGCCCAGCACCGCGGTGTGGTGGCCGGTGAGCCGTACGGCGCGCTCCAGCTTCGTCACGAGCACGTCGAGCACGGCGTCCTGGAACGCCCGGGCGAGGTGCGGCCGGTCGCGCTCCAGGTCGGTGCTGGCGCGCACGGCGCGCAGCACGGCGGTCTTGAGACCCGAGAACGAGAACTCGAAGCCGTCCTCGAGCAGCGGGCGCGGGAATGAGAACCGCGCGGGATCACCCTGGACGGCGAGTCGCTCGATCGGCGGCCCGCCGGGATAGCCGAGCCCGAGGAGGGTCGCCACCTTGTCGAAGGCCTCGCCCGCCGCGTCGTCGCGCGTCTGACCGAGCAGGCGGTAGCGGCCCCAGGCGGGGACGTCGAGCAGCAGCGTGTGGCCCCCGGAGACGAGCAGGGCCACGAACGGCGGCGCCAGCTCGGGATCCTCGACCGCCGGGGCGAAGACGTGCCCCTCCATGTGGTGCACGCCGATGAGCGCCCGGTCGCCGGCATAGGCCAGGGCCTTGGCGTACACGACCCCCACGAGCAGCGCACCCACGAGGCCCGGCCCCGCGGTCACGGCGACGGCGTCCACCGCGCCCCAGCTGACGCCCGCCTCATCGAGCGCGCGCTCCACCACGGCGGGCAGCGTGGCGAGGTGCGCGCGGCTCGCCAGCTCCGGCACGACGCCGCCGAACACCTTGTGCACGTCCTGCGACAGGATGACGAGGCTCGCGAGCTCGGGCCGGCCGCGCTCGCCCACGAGCACGGCCGCCGAGGTCTCGTCGCACGAGGTCTCGATGCCGAGGAGGACCTCAGCCACGGCGCCCGCCCTTGCGCTTCAAGGCCACGGAGTCGGGGATAGCGCGCGCCGCGATGCCGTTGGGCGCCTGGACGGAGAGCCGGGCGTAGCCGCCCGGGCCGGCGGGGCGCACGAGATGCGCCACCACGCGCAGGCTGTCGCGGGTGAGGCGCTCCACGCGCGTGGCGGGGCCGCCGACGCTCACCTGGACGCGCTCCGAGACGAGCTCCCAGCCGGTGAAGCCCGAGGCCGCGGTCGCGACGGGGACGCCCGCGAACACGCGCTGGGCGAGCGCCGCCACCTCCCCAACGATCCGCACTTCCCGCGGCGTGATGCGGGCGACGCCGAGGGCCTGGGTGTCGAGGGCGACCGTGCGGTAGACCGGGCCGGGGACGCTCGCGATCTGCGTCGGCTGCGTGGTCACGGACTCGACCCCGGCGAGGCTCTTCGGCGGGCCGATGAGGCGGGCCGTGGGCGGGACCGCCGTGATCCCGAGCAGCGCGAAGCCCGAGTCCTTCTCGAGCGTGACGCGCGGCGCGATGCGCACGTCCCGCCGCGCGGCGGAGTCGACCACGATGTCCACGTCCCGCGGCGAGATGTCGCTCACCTGCACCTCCACGCCCTTCGGGAGCGTGATGTCCCCGGGCAGGAGGTGCAGCCGCCACAGCGACCCGGTGAGCGTGTCGGGCACGGTCTTGGAGATGGTGCGCGGGATGTTGCGCAGCTTCAAGATCTCGCTCCCCTTGCCCTGAACCGTGACGGCGATGCTGGGGGGTGCCTGCCGCAGCGCGCGGCCCGGCGGCGGCGCGACAGACAGCCGCAGGGCGAAGGTCTCCGTCAGCGGCTGCTGCGCGGCCACCGCCACGTACAGCATCACGGCGAAGAACACCGCCGCGAGCTTGAGCAGCCAGTTCCGCAGGAAGAACTGCCCTACGCTACCGGGCATCGATGAGCCGCCGGATGAGGGTCTCGTTCACGGGCCCGTCCCACTCCGCCGGGCCGATCACCTTCTTGATGATCACGCCGTCGCGGTCGATCACGAAGCTCTCGGGGACGCCGGTCGTCTGGTAGGCTGCCTGGATCGCGCCGGAGCGGTCGTGCAGGATCTCGAAGCTCAGCCCGAGGTCCTGGGCGAACTTCGCCACGACATCCGGCCCCTGCTCGTCCACGCTCACCGCCACGACCCGGAAGTCCGCGCCCCCGAGGCGCCGGTGCAGGCGCTCCAAAGACGGCATCTCGACGCGGCACGGCTGGCACCACGTCGCCCACACGTTGAGCAGCACGACCGTGCCGCGGAAATCCGCGAGCGTCGTCACCCGTCCCGACGCGAGATCCGTCGCGGTGAATTGCGGAGCGCGCGAGCCCACCGCGACGAGATTCACCTGCGGGCGGATCTTGATCGCGAGCGCGACGCCGAACACGACGGCCATCACGACGCCCAGCGCCACGCTCCACTGCCGCCCGTTCGTCATACGGTCACCAGGCAGCGGCGCCGCAGCTCCTGCACCTCGTGGCCGGGGTCCGCGCTCGTGAACACGGCGTTGCCGGTCACGAAGGTGTCGGCGCCGGCGGCGTGGGCGGCGGCGATCGTCTGACGCGTGATGCCGCCATCCACCTCGAGGAAGGCGCGCGAGCCGTGGGCCCCGATCAGCTCGCGGGCCCGGCGGATCTTGTCGTCGGAGGCGGGGAGATAGGTCTGGCCGCCGAACCCCGGATTCACCGCCATGACGAGCAGCAGGTCGAGGTCCGCGATCACCTCCGCGGCGAGCGCCAGCGGGGAGCCCGGGTTGAGCGCCAGGCCCGCCAGCATGCCGCGGCCGCGCACCGCGGCGAGGTGCCGCTGCACGTGCGTCGTCGCCTCGGGGTGGAACGTGAACACCGAGGCGCCCGCCGCCGCGAACGGCTCGATGTAGCGCTCCGGCTCGACCACCATGAGGTGCACGTCGAGGGGCTTGTCCGTGAGCTTCCGCAGCGCCTCGATCATTCCGGCGCCGAACGTGAGGTTCGGCACGAAGCGCCCGTCCATCACGTCCACGTGCAGCCAGTCCGCCCCGCCCGCCACCACCTGCCGCACCTGCTCGGCGAGCCGGCCGAGGTCGGCCGAGAGGACGCTCGGCGCGATGCGGATGCCTCCTTCTCGTCCGTTCGTCATTATTGCGGGCTCCTGGCGACCACGACGTCCACGACCGTCCCCGGCGCGGCGAGGGTTCCCGCCGCGGGACGCTGCGCGACGACCGTGCCGGGATTGGCGTCCGCCGTGCGCCGCCGCGTCACGGTGCCGAGCTGCAAGCCCTCGAGCTCCAGCCGGGTGCGCGCGTCCGCCTGCGACATCCCGAGCAGGTCGGGCACCGCGATCGTGGGCGCGCCGCGGCTCACCACCACGGTGACGGGCGCCCCCGGCCCGAGGACGGTGGACGCCGCCGGGCGCGTCATCATCGCAACCCCCGCCGGCCGGTCGGCCTGCACCGATTCCACCTGGGCCACGGTCATTCCCGCCGCCGCCACCAGCCGCTGCGCCAGCGCGCCGTCGAGCCCCGCCACATCCGGTACCGGAATCTTGGGTGGCCCGCCACTCGCCACCAGGGTCACGCGCAGCCCCGCCGGCGCGCTCACGCCGGGGGGCGGGTCCTGCCAGATCACGGTTCCCTGCGGCGCCGTGGGGTGCGGCTCCGAGCCGCCGTCCTGGATCTGGAAGCCCGCCTCGCGCAGCTGTCGCGAGGCGTCCTCCAGCGCGAGGCCGAGCACCCGCGGCACCACCTGTCGGCTGCGCCAGATCGGCGACGGAAACACGACCAGATAGGCTGTCAGATAGCCGGCGAGCACCGCGCCCGCGAGTGCCAGTGCCCAGCGGCGGACGCCGTTCGGCCCGAGGGACGGCCACGTCCACTTCCACTGCGACGCGGCAGGGATGTGGCGACGGAAGCGCATCGTCGCTTCCTTAATCCAGCATCCCCTCGGCGGGCGAGGACGGCAGCGCCACCTCGCGCCGCGGCATCCGGCCTGCCAGGAAGGCCGCGCGGCCCGCCTCGACCGCGAGGCGCATGGCGTGCGCCATCGCGACGGGATCGCGCGCGGCGGCGAGCGCCGTGTTCATCAGGATGCCGTCCACGCCCTGCTCCATCGTGATGCAGGCGTCGGACGCCGTGCCCACGCCCGCGTCCACGATCACGGGGACCTGGATGCGCCGCTTGATGGCGCGAACGCTGAACGGGTTCAGCAGGCCGAGCCCGCTGCCGATCGGCGAGGCGAGCGGCATCACCGCGGCGCAGCCCGCGTCCTCGAGCCGGAGCGCGATCACCAGGTCTTCGTTGGTGTAGGCGAGGACCTTGAACCCCTCCCGCACCAGGGTGCGCGCTGCTTCGAGCAGCCCCTGCACGTCGGGGAGCAGCGTCTCCTGGTCCCCGATCACCTCCAGCTTCACGAACTCGTTGAACCCCGCCTCGCGGGCGAGCCGCGCGTAGCGCACCGCGTCCTCCGCGGTGAAGCAGCCGGCGGTGTTCGCGAGCAGGAAGTATTTCTTGGGGTCGAGGTGGTAGAGGATCCCCTCTTCCTTCGTACGGTCGAGGTTCACGCGGCGCACGGCGACGGTGACGATTGCGGCGCCCGAGGCCTCGATCGCCCGCACCATGGTGTCGCTGTCGCGGTATTTCCCCGTTCCCACGAGAAGGCGCGACGGGAACGTGCGCCCGCCGATCGTCAGCGGAGCGTCCTGCACCACCTCGACCGCGGTCGTCATGCTCACCCGCCTCCCACGAAGTGCACCAACTCGATGGCGTCGCCCTCCGCCACCCGCACGTCGCCCAGCGCCGGGCGGCGCACGATGCGGCGGTTGTGCTCGACCACCACGGCGCGCGGATCCAGCTCGAGCGACCGCAGCAGCTCGAGCAGCGTGGCGTCCCGGGCCACAGGGCGGCGTGCTCCGTTCACGACGACGTCGATCGTTTGCGTCATGCGACGAGCTCCTCGATCATCTGGCGGGCGGCGGCGGCGGGCTCGACCGCGTCCCACAGGGCGCTGATCGCGGCCACGCCGTACGCTCCCGCCGCCTTGACCTCCCCCACCCGTGGCGGCGTGATCCCGCCGATCGCCACCACCGGCACTCCCAGCCGGGCTATCGCGCCCAGCGCTGCGGGCCCGAGCGGCGGCCGCTCGGGGTGCGTCGGGGTCGCAGGGGTGGCGAATACCGGCCCCACTAAAAGATAGTCGGCTCCTTGGGTCCGCGCGGCCTCCGCCTCCGCCAGGTCGTGGACCGACTTCCCGATCCACCACTCGGGGTCGAGGCGGCGCGCGTCTTCCGGCAACAGGCTGCCCCAGCCGAGCTGCACGCCGGCCGCGCCCGTCGCGAGCGCGACGTCGAGGCGGTCGTTCACAAAGAGGCGGCTAGGCGGATAGGCGGTTAGACGGATAGCGAGCTCGTAGTGCGCGAGGCCCGTGAGCGCGCGCCCGCGGGCGTGCAGGGCGACATCGCCGCCCGCCGCCGTCGCGAGGGCGCTGGCGACGTCGGCGAGGTCCGCTCGCCGCGCGATGCGCTCGTCGGTGATGGCGTGCAGCCGCGGCAGCGGCGGCTTCACGCGAACCGCCCGCCCGCCGCCACGCCGCGCCCGCGCAGCCAATCCGCCGCCGCCATCCGGGGCTTCCCCGCAGGTTGGACTTCTTCCACTTCCACCGCCCCGCTCCCCGCGGCGATCAGCAGTCGGCTGTCGGCCTGCAGCACTTCGCCGGGGGTGCCGTTCCCCTGGACCGGCCTCGCGCCGAAGAGCTTCAGCTCCACGTTTCCCGGTTCCAAGACCGTCCACGCGCCGGGCTTCGGGTCGAGGGCGCGGATCGTACGGGCCACCTTGTCCGCGGGGTCGCTCCAGCGGATGCGCGCCGTGTCGCGGGTGAGCTTGGGCGCGTAGGTCGCGCGGGCGTGGTCCTGCGGCACGGGCTTCAGGGCGTTTTGCTCGAGCAGCGACAGGGTCTCGACCAGCGCCTGCGCCCCCATCTCCGCCAGGTGCTCCGACAGCTCTCCGCCCGTGACCTCGGGCTCGATGTAGTGGGGCAACTGGTGCAGGATCGGTCCCGAGTCGAGCCCTTCGTCCATCCGCATGATGGTGACGCCCGTTTTCTCGAGCCCGTTGAGGATCGCCCATTCCACGGGCGCCGCGCCCCGCAGCTCGGGGAGGAGCGACGGGTGCACGTTGACCATGCCGTGGCCGGGAAGCGCGAGCAGCTCGGGCTTGAGAATGTGCCCGTACGCGACCACCACGCCGACGTCGGGAGCGAGCATGCGCAGGCGGTCGACGAACGCGCGGTCCGTGGGGCGCGCCGGCTGCAGCACGGGGATTCCCTCGGCAACGGCGGCGACCTTCACGGGCGGCGCCACCGTCTGCGAGCGCGAGCGGCCCTGCGGCTTGTCGGGTTGCGTGACGACGGCGAGGACGTCGAACCCCTCGCCCAGCAGCGCCTCGAGGGAAGGGACCGCGAATTCCGGCGTGCCGAAGAAAACGACGCGCACTTACAGCTCGCCCGCGGGCTCCGGCACGACCTCCTTGAGATAGCCGGGCTTCCCCTTGCGCGACTTCTTCCACTTCGCGAGCAGGAGGCCCCGCTTCACCGCGCTCAGGTGATCGAGGAACAGGACTCCGTCGAGGTGATCGATCTCGTGCTGCGCCGCGCGCGCTTTGAAGCCGGAGAGGGTCGCGCGATAGGGCCGGCCGTCCCGGTCCAGCGCCTCGAGCTCGACCGTCTGGGCGCGCTCCACCTCGCCGAAGATTTCGGGGATCGAGAGGCAACCCTCCTCGGCGGTCTCCGTCCCCGGGCTGCGCGACATGATGCGCGGGTTGATGAGCACGAGGGGGGGCGGGTCGCTCTCCCCCACGTCCACGACGGCGACGCGCCGCGCCACGCCCACCTGGTTGGCGGCGAGCCCGACGCCCTTGGCGGCGTGCATCGTCTCGAACAGGTCGTCCACGAGACGCCGGACCGCGTCGTCAACCGTGGCGACCGGGGTGGTCTTCTGGCGCAACAGGGGGGAGCCGAGCAGATGGAGCCGCAGCACCGTCACGACGGCTTGGCCTCCGCCGCCGCGCCGCGGTTCAGGATGTTCGCGATGCCGCTGCGCGACACCAGGAGCTTCGACTCGCCGCTGCGCACGGTGACCTGGTCGTCCTTGATGTGCACCACCTCGCCGATGATGCCTCCCGACGTGAGGATCTGGTCGCCGCGCTGCAGCGAGGCGAGGAGCTGCTTGTGCTCCGCCTGCTGCCGCCGCTGCGGCCGGATCAACAGGAAGTAAAAGATCGCGATGAAGGCACCGATCTGGAGTATGAAGACCGCGAGCCCGCCGCCGGTGTTCTGCCCGGAGGGGGCGAAGGCGAGCGCGAACAGTCCGAGCGTGGTCATGCGAGTTCCGGTTGAAGGTAGCGGCGGCGCCATTCCTCGGCCCACCGGGGGAAGCTCCCGTCCCGGATGGCGGCGCGCATCTCGCCGGCGAGCCGGATCAGGTAGCGGACGTTGTGCAGCGACAAAAGCCGCAGGCCCAACAGCTCCTCCGCCTGGAACAGGTGCCGCAGGTAGCCGCGGGAGAACGTGGTGCAGGCCTCGCAGTCGCAGGTCTCGTCGAGCGGCCGCGCGTCCTCGCGGTAGGCGGCGTTGCGGATGTTCACCGGGCCGTCGGGCGTGAAGGCGGTGCCGTTGCGGCCGTTGCGGGTCGGCGCGACGCAGTCGAACAGGTCCATCCCGCGCTCCACCGCCGCCACGAGGTCCACGGGGAACCCCACGCCCATAAGATAACGCGGCAGCGCGGGGGGCAGCCGGGGCTCGAGCGCCGCCAGCATCTCGTACATCGCGGGCTTCGGCTCGCCCACCGAAAGCCCGCCGACGGCGAGGCCGCTCCAGACGCCGAGCTCCAGGATCCGCCGCAGACCTTCGGTCCGGAGATCGAGATGAGTGCCGCCCTGCAAGATGGGCCATAACGTCTGGCGGATAGTCGGATAGGCGGTTAGACGGTTGGTGCTAACCGCCTGACCGCCTAACCGACTATCCACCAGTTCCCGATGTCGTTTCCCGCACCGTTCCAGCCACCGCAGCGTTCGTTCGAGTGCGTCCCGCGCCGTCGTCTCGTCCGCCACTCCTGGGACCACGTGGTCGAACGCCATCGCGACGTCCGCGCCGAGCGTCCATTGGATCTCGATCGCGCGCTCGGGGGTGAGGAAGCGGCGCGCGCCGTCCAGGTGGCTCTGGAACTCGACGCCGTCGTCGCTCACCCGGCGGAATCCCGCGAGCGAGAACACCTGGAAGCCGCCCGAGTCGGTGAGCAGCGGGCGGTCCCACGCCATGAAGCGGTGCAGGCCGCCGAGCTGCGCGACGACGTCCTCGCCGGGGCGGACGTGCAGGTGGTAGGTGTTGGCGAGCACGAGACTCGCCCCCGCCGCCAGCAGGTCGTTGGGCGAGAGGGCGCGCACGGTGCCTTGCGTACCCACCGGCATGAAGCACGGGGTCTCGATCGTGCCGTGGGGCAGGGCGAGGCGGCCCGTGCGGGCGGAACCGCTCGTCGCCTCGACCTCAAGCTCGAACATGGTACTCAAGGCGGAACGCGGAAGTCGGAACGCGGAACAGGCGCCCGTGCTTCCGTTCCGCGTTCCGCGTTCGCACTTCCGCGTTCATATGACCGCCATCCCATCCCCATACGAATAGAACCTATAGCCCGCACGTATCGCCTCCCGGTACGCCCCCATCACGTTGTCATATCCCGCGAACGCGCACACCAACATCAAGAGCGTCGAGCGCGGCAGATGGAAGTTGGTGAGCAGCCGGTCGACGACCTTGAACTCATAGGGTGGATGAATGAAGAGGTTCGTCTCGCCGGCACCCGCGCGAACGCGTCCTCGCTCGTCCGCACAGGTCTCGAGCGCGCGGACTGCGGTCGTCCCCACGCCCCACGCCCTATGCCCCGCGCCCCGTGCCCGGTTGATCACCTCGGCCGTCTCTTCGGGAATCACGTAGGGCTCGGGCTCCATGCGATGCCGTACCAGATCCTCCACCTCCACCGGCTTGAAGGTCCCCGGGCCGATATGGAGATCGAGCGTCGCGATCGCCGTGCCCTTGGCGCGCAACTGGTCGAGCAGCTCCGTCGTGAAGTGCAGTCCCGCCGTCGGCGCCGCGACGCTCCCGTCGTGCTCGGCGTACACCGTCTGATAGCGCGCACGGTCCGTGGCCGTGGGAGCGCGGCGAATGTAGGGTGGCAAGGGCACCTCCCCGTATTTCGCGACCGTCGCCCGAGCGTCGAGCGCGCCGACGAACTTCACACGCCTGAGCCCGCCGCCCAACATCTCGACGATCTCCACCGCGCTGTCGTCCCCGAACGCGACGCGCCGCCCGGGCTTGAGCTTCCCTCCCGGATGCCCCATCGCAAGCCAGGTGCCGTCCTCGAGCTCCCGCACGAGCAGCACCTCTGTCATGGCTCCCGCGACCGTCCGGGACCCCTTTAGGGTGTCCCGTTTCCCGTGCAGTCGCGCCGGAATCACGCGTGATACGTTCAAAACGACCACGTCTTCGGCCGCGACGAGGTCGATCACGTCGCTGAACCGGGCGTGCCGGATCGCGCCGCTTGAGCGCTCGAGCACGAGCAGCCGGCTCGCCGAGCGGTCGGGGAGAGGCTCTTGGGCGATGAGCTCTGATGGGAGATCGTAGTCGAAGGCTGAGGCACGGAGCATGAGAGTGCGGAATGTGGAATGCGGAATGCGGAGTTCGCAATGGAAGTTCGTCTGGGCGAACTCCCCACTCCGCACTCCGCATTCCGCACTAGCCGTCGAAGATCGTCGGCTGTTCAGCGCTCCGGGGCGGAGTGAAGCCAAAATGCCTGAACGCGGCTGCCGTAGCGACGCGGCCGCGCGGGGTGCGGGCGAGGAAGCCCTGCTGCATCAGGAACGGCTCGTACACCTCCTCGAGCGTCCCCGAGTCCTCGCCCACGGCGGCGCCGATCGTCTGCAGTCCCACGGGGCCGCCCTCGAACTGCTCGATGATCGTCTTCAGGATGCGGGCGTCCATGTCGTCCAGTCCGAACTCGTCCACGTCGAGCCGCTTCAGTGCCTCGAGCGCCACGGGCCCCGTGATCTTGCCGTCGGCGCGGACCTGGGCGTAATCGCGCACGCGCTTCAGCAGGCGGTTGGCGACGCGCGGCGTGCCGCGGCTGCGGCGCGCGATCTCGGCCGTGCCCGGGGCGTCGATCGGCACGGCGAGGATCCGCGCCGAGCGCGTCACGATCTGGGCCAGATCGTCGGGCGGGTAGTACGACAGGCGCTCGATCAGCCCGAAGCGGGCCCGCATCGGCGGGGTGAGCAGCCCGAAGCGAGTGGTCGCGCCGATCAACGTGAAGCGCTCCAGCGTCATCGGGATCGTCTGCGCGTGCGGCCCGTCGGCGATGCGCACGTCCACCCGGTATTCCTCCATCGCAGGATAGAGAAATTCCTCGAGGGCCGGCCGCAGCCGGTGCACCTCGTCGATGAACAGGATGTCGCCCGCCTCGAGCGACGTGAGCATGCCGACGAGGTCCCCCGGACGCTCGAGCACTGGGCCCGAGGTCGTGCGGATGTTCACGCCGAGCTCCTTCGCCATCAGCAGGGCGAGGGTCGTCTTGCCGAGCCCCGGAGGCCCGAAGAAGAGGGCGTGGTCGAGCGGCTCGCGGCGCTGTTTGGCCGCGTCGATCGCGATCTGGAGCGATTCCTTGACCTTCGCCTGGCCCACGAACTCGTCCAGCCGCGAGGGGCGGAGCGCCGCGTCGGCGGAGCGCTCGTCGGGCAGCGCTTCGGGCGTGGTGATCTGGGCGCGGGGCATATCTCTACCTCCCCGTCGGCCGCGCCCGCCAGCGTACCGGACGCTCCTCCGGCTCGAGCTCGTGGCGAGTGTGGCAGGTGACGCATTCATCTGCTGCACGGCGCGCGCCCGCGGGCACGAGCTTGCGGTTCGTGGAGCCGCAGCGCGTGCAGACCCATTCGGCGGTGGTCCAGGACACGGGCATCGTCGTCACGCTCACGTTTGAGTCAGCAGCTGCAGCGCGCGCCGCACCAGCGTTTCGGCGTCGCCGGCGCCCCCCCCATCCGCTGCGAGCACCGCGCCGAGCGCGCGGTCCGCTTCGGCGCGCGCGTAGCCCAGGCGCTCGAGCGCCTGCAGCGCGGCGCTCGCCGCTCCCGACACCGATGCGGCGGCGGCGTCCACAAACTCGCCGACCTTGTCCGCCAGCTCGAGCGCCAGCCGCTCCGCGGTCTTCTTCCCGATTCCGCTCACCGAGGCGAGCAGCGCGATGTTCTTCTCCTGCACCGCTCGCGCGCCGCGCTCGACGCCGAGCGTCGACACGAGCGACACCGCGAGCTTGGGGCCCACGCCCGAGACGCCGATCAGCCGCTGGAAGAAGCGGCGCCCCAGCTCGTCCAGGAAGCCGTACAGCGCCCAGCCGTCCTCGCGCACCACCAGCTCGGTCGCGAGGCTCACGGGCTCGCCCACCGCCGGCAGCCGCTCCATCACGCCCAGCGGCACGACGATCTCGTAGCCGAGCCCGCCCGGGGTCTGCACCAGCACCCGGTCGGCGCGCTTCGCCGCCACCCGGCCGCTCACCTGGGCGATCACGCGGTCAGGTCCTGAGGATGTGGGTCAGCGCCACGGCGACGCCGTCCGCGGCGTCGGCCGGCCGCGGGGCCTGCCGCAGCCGCAGCAGCCGCGCCACCACCGCGCCCACCTGCGCCTTCGGAGCGGCGCCGGCGCCCGTGACCGTCTTCTTCACCGTCGCGGGCGCATACTCCGCGATGGCCAGCCCCGCCTGCTGCGCCGCGAGCAGCACGACGCCGCGGGCGTGACCGAGCACCAGCGTGGTGCGGACGTTGCGGTGATAGAAGGCGTTTTCCAGGGCGAGGGCGGCGGGATGGTGGCGGTCGATCAGCGCGACGATCTCTGCGTGCAGCTCGGCGAGGCGGCGCGGCAGGGAGCTCCGGCGCGCGAACGTGATCACCCCGCACTCGATCAGCCGCCCGCCGCCCGGTGCGCCGTTCCCGGCCTCCACGACCCCGTAGCCGGTGGCCGCCGTGCCCGGGTCGACGCCCAGCACTCTCACGTCAGCCGCTCACCGCAGCCATCGCCTCGGCGTCGATGTCGAAGTTGGAGAACACCTTCGCCACGTCGTCCATCGCTTCGAGCTCCTCGATCAGCGCGAGCAGCCGCTTCGCGTCCCCGCCCTCGATCTTGACCGTGCTCTTCGGGGTCATCGCGACCTCGGCCGACTGCACCGCGAGTCCGCGCGCCTTGAGCCGCTCCTGAATCGCGTGCAGTTGGCTCGCCGGTCCCGTGACGATCAGCTGGTCGCCGTCCCGCACCACGTCGTCGGCCCCCGCGTCGAGCGCGACCTCGAGCGTCGCGTCCTCGTCCGCCTGCGCCGCGTCCACCACGATCTGCGCCTTGCGGTCGAACATCCAGGCGACCGAGTTGGCGGCGCCCAGGTTACCGCCGTACCGGGTGAAGAGATGCCGGATCTCGGCGACGGTACGGTTCGCGTTGTCGGTCGTCGCCTGAATGAGGATCGCCGCGCCGCCGGGACCGTAGCCCTCGTAGGTCACCTCTTCGTACTGCACGCCGTCCAGCCCGCCCGCGCCCTTCTTGATGGCCCGATCGATGTTGTCCCAGGGCATGTTCTCGGCCTTGGCGGCCTCGATGGCGGTGCGGAGACGCGCATTCCCGGCGGGGTCGCCGCCCCCCTGCCGCGCGGCGATCGTGATTTCGCGGATCACCTTGGTGAAGGCGGCGCCGCGTCTGGCGTCGGTGACCGCCTTCTTCCTCTTTATCTGCTTCCATTTGCTGTGGCCGGCCATGTGAACTCCAACTTACAACTTTCACCTATCAGGGTCGAGCATGTCTTCGATCCGCATCCAGCGCCGGTAGAAGTAGAGGTCCACGAACCCCGTTGGGCCGTTGCGGTTCTTGGCGACCAAGAGCTCGGTCGCCCCTTCGACGCCGCCGCCGGGGTTGTACATCTCCTCCCGGAAGATCGCGAGCACGACGTCGGCGTGCTGCTTCACCGCGCCGAGGTGGCCGAAGTCGTCCAGCGCGGGACGCGGGTCCTCGCGCTTGGCGTCGAAGTGGGGGAGCTGCGCCGCGACGAGCAGCGCCACCTGGCGCTCGAGCGCCAGGGCCTTGAGCTGGCGCAGCACCAGCGCGACTTCTTCGTCCTGCGTGGAGCGCGTCGCGCCGGTAGGCGCGGGCACGAGCTGCAGGTAGTCGAGGACGACGAGGCCGAGCTGGCGCAGCGGGTCGAGCCGTGCGGCCATCGTCGCGAAGTCGTCGGCGGCGAGCGGCAACAGGGAGAGGGGCAGGCCCCGCAGCCGCACGGCCGCCGCGCCGATCCCCGCGCGCGTGAGGTCGTTCAGCTTCGCCGTGCGCAGCTCGTCCACCGCCACCCGACCCTCGATCGCGAGGGCGCGCTCCATCAGGCGCTCCTCATCCATCTCGCCCGAGAGGAACGCGACGCCCGTCCCCTGCTGCGCCACGCGCAGCGCGACGCCGAGCGCGAAGGCCGACTTCCCCGCGCCGATGTCGCCGCCCAGCACGACCAGGTCGCGGCGCCGCAGGCCGCCGCCCAGGAGCCTGTCCACGGAGGCGAAGCCCGTGGGGATGGTGTCCCCCGTGATCTCCCCCGGGCGCTGCTGGTCCACCCGCGTCACGAGGGACTCGAGGGAAGGGCGGCGCTCGAAGCGGCGCGGCGTCATTGGTCCTCTCCTATCCGTCTACCGGTCCAGGTCTATAGATGTATGCGGGCGGTGCGCGCGGCAACGGCCACGGCGTTGCCGGCCTCGGGCCCGAGCACGTCCCGGGCGGGGGCCACGAGCTGGGAGAGCACGACCGCCGCGGCCGCGGGCGTCCCGGGCTCGAGATGCTGGCGCGCCGCGGCCAGGGCGCGCTTCAGCGGCCCCGGGAGCGCGAGGCTCGCGAGGCGGGTCTCGAGCGCCTGCAGCCGGCGGCGGTGTCCGCGGCTCGAGACGGGGCGGGGCTGGAGCGTCAGCAGCGCCTCGGCGGCGCGCAGCACCAGCCACAGCGCGAACACGCCGTCCCGTGCGGGACCGCGCCCCGCAGCGGCGAGCAGCCCGATGAGCTGCTCCTCGCACGGCGTGGTCGCGCGGATCATGCGACGAGGCGCTGCACGGCCGCCGCGACCTCCGCGGGCGCGATGTCGCCGAGGCAGCGGTGGTGGCCCATCGGACAGTGCGCCGTGCCGGTGGCCGAGCAGGGGCGGCAGTCGAGCGGGCGCTCCAGCACGACTGCGGGGGCGCGGTAGGGGAAGAAGCCGAACTGCCCCACCGTCGGTCCGAACAGTGCCACGACCGGCGTGCCCACGCCTGTCGCCATGTGCATCACCCCCGTGTCCCCGGAGACGAGCGCCCGCGCGCGCCCCAGCAGCGCGCCGGTCTCCTGCAGCGAGAACTCCCCGGCCGCGCTCTCGATCGGCCCGCCCCGCGTCCCACCTCCCTCTGCGAGCTGCTGGGCGAGTCCGCGGTCCTCCGACCCGCCGAGCACCACGGGCCGGTACCCCGCGGCGCGCAGCCGGTCGGCGAGCGCGATCCAGTGGGCGAGGGGCCAGCGTTTGGTGGCGTGCGCGGCTCCCGGCGCCAGCGCGATCAGCGGTGCGTCCGCGAGCGCCCGCTGCGCCAGCCACTCGGCCACCCGGTCCCGGGCTCCCTGGCTGAGGCAGAACTCGGGCGGGCCGCCGTCGGGCCGGGTGTCGAGGGCGCGCGCCGCCTCGAAGTAGCGCTCCGCCACCGGAGCGCGGGCGCCGTAGGCGTCGAGCTTGGTCGCGATCAAGAGCGCGCGGGCGAGCTTGCGCTTGCGGTAGCCCGTCCAATGGCAGCGCACCAGCAGCCGCAGCGCGGCACTGCGCACGCTGCCGTGCAGGTCGAGACCGTGCGTGGGCCGGAGCGCCCGCAGCCGGCGGGCGAGGTGGCGGATCGGCTCGTCCGGCTCCAGGCCCACCACGTCGTGGACGTGCGGGTTGTCCGAGACGAGGGGGATCATGGCCTGCTTCGTGACGTAGACGATCCGCGCCTCGGGGTGCCGGCGCCGCAGCGCGCGGGCGAGGGGCGTGGTGAGCAGGATGTCGCCGATGGAGCTGAAGCGCACGAGCAGGACGCACAACACGCGGCCAATTCTAGTCTCGCGTATTAGCTTTCGCCACGATGCAGCGTCCGAAGAGCATTCTCTGGGTGGACGACGAGATCGAAGGGCTCGCCGCGCACCGCCGCTTCCTCGAAGAGCAGGGCTTTACCGTAGCGTCGGCGACGCACGGCGACGACGCGCTGGCGCTGCTGCGGCGGCAGCCGTACAGCGTCGTGCTGCTGGACGAGCAGATGCCCGGGCGGCGCGGCCTCGAGCTGTTGAGCGAGATCCGCGCGATCGACCCCGCCATGCCGGTCGTGATGGTGACGCAGAGCGAGGGCGACGGCACGCTGCGCGAGGCGATCGGCGTCGAGGTGGACGACTACCTCGTCAAGCCGGTCCACCCGCGGCAGGTGCTGTCCGTGGTGACGCGGCTGCTCGAGGGCGACCGCATCCGCCAGCAGCGCCGGGCGCGCGACTTCGTGACGCGGTTCCGCGAGCTGGAAGCGAAGCGCGCCGAGACGCTCGCGTGGCGCGAATGGATCGAGCTGGTGGTGGAGCTGGCGGGGTGGGAGGTGCGGCTCGAGGCCGCGCGCGAGCCCGGCCTCAGCGACGCGCTGCGCGCGCTGCAGCGCGGCCTCCACGACAGCTTCGCCGCCTACGTCGCGCGCCAGTACCCCCGCTGGCTCGCGGCCCCCGAGGGCGACCGCCCGCCGCTGTCGGTGGACGTCGGGGCCGAGTTCCTCGTGCCCGTCCTCAAGGACACAGGCCGCGTGCTGTTCATCGTGGTGGACTGCCTGCGGCTGGACCAGTGGGAAGTGCTGCGCGACCTCGTCACGCCGCTGTTCCAGGTCGAGGAGTCGCACTACTTCAGCATCCTGCCGACGGCGACGCCTTTCGCCCGCAACGCGATCTTCTCCGGCATGTTCCCGATGGAGATCGCCGCGCGGCACCCCGACTGGTGGGGCGCGGCGTCCGATGAGGAGAGCCTGAACGCGCACGAGGCCGAGCTGTTGAGCGAGCAGCTGGCGGAGCTCGTGGGCAAGCCGGTGCCGGTGCGCTACGAGAAGCTGTTCAGCGCCGGGGAGAGCTCCGAGCTGCAGCGGCGGCTGCCGGCGCACCTCGCCCAGGACGGCGTGACGGCGCTGGTGTTCAACTTCATCGACCAGCTGACGCACGGCCGCTCGGAGAGCGCGATCCTCTACGAGGTGGCGCGCGACGAGGCCGCCCTGCGCGGTCTCACCCGCACTTGGTTCGAGCGCAGTCCCGTGCTCGCGGCGCTGCAGGAGGCCGAGCGGCGCGGCGTCACGGTGCTGCTCACCTCGGACCACGGCTCGATCCACTGCGAGCGCCCCGCCACCGTGTTCGCGAAGCGCGATGCCACCGCCAATCTGCGCTACAAGTTTGGCGAGGACCTGCGCGCCGAGGATCCCGACGCCGCGATCGCGGTCCAGGACCTCAAGACGTGGGGGCTGCCGGCCATGGGACTGGGCGTGCGCCTGCTGCTCGCCACGACCGACCGCTTCTTCGTCTATCCGACCAAGCTGCGCGAGTACCAGGCGCGCTACCGCGGGTCGTTCCTGCACGGCGGCGTGACCCCGGAGGAGATGATCCTCCCGGTGGCCCTGCTGACGCCGCGCGGCCGGCGTGGGGGCTCGGGCTGAATGAGCCGCGGCGCCCGCCTGCTGCTGCTGCTGCGCCCCTACACGCTCCTGTTCACCACGAACATCCTCGCGACGCTGGTGGCGTCGGTGATGGATGGGGCCACGTTCGTGCTGCTCATCCCCTTCCTGCGCGCGCTGTTCGGCCAGGAGGCGCTCCCCACGACCGGCGCCTCGGGCGTCGAGGACGTGCTCGCGAAGATCGCCGGGCCGTTCCTCGCGGCGGGAGCGCCCGCGGTCGCGCTCCGCAACGTGGTGGTCGTGCTCCTGGGCGCGCTGGTGCTGAAGAACGTGGCGCAGTACGCCGCCGCGGTCTCGAGCGTCGCGATCGAAGAGGGCGTGGTGCGCGACCTGCGGGTGCGCCTGTTCCGCCATCTCCAGACCCTGCCCCTCGGCTTCTTCCAGCGCACCAAGGGCGGCCAGCTGCTCGCCCGGGTGGTGAGCGACGCCGATCAGGTGAAGACGGCCGTCACCGCCGCGCTCGCCTCGCTGCTCCGCAACGTCAGCCTCATCGTCGTGTACGTCGCGATCTTGCTGGGGCTGTCGTGGCGGCTCACGCTGATCGCGATCGTCGCGGCCCCGGTGCTGGCGCTCATCATCCGGCCGATGATCGCCCGCGTGCGACGCCGCTCGCGCGAGCAGGCGGACGAGCGCGGCGAGCTGACGAGCCTGGTGGCGGAGATGGTGGCGTCGATCAAGCTGGTGCGCGCCTACGTGGCGGAGGCGTTCGAGGCGGAGCGCTTCCAGCGGCTCGCCGACCGCTACCGCCGGCGGGTGCTGCGCGCGCAGGGCTGGTCCACCCTCACGAGCCCCGTGAGCGAGATCTTCGCCGGGCTCGTGGTCGCGCTGATCCTCTTCTAC
The DNA here is from genome assembly GCA_003222115.1 of Gemmatimonadota bacterium. Classification (GTDB taxonomy): domain Bacteria; phylum Gemmatimonadota; class Gemmatimonadetes; order Gemmatimonadales; family GWC2-71-9; genus AG29. Next base: position 49,896 of record QHUL01000048.1, read on the forward strand.
GGCACCCACCTCGCCCTCGGCGCCTCGGCCACGCTCCGGCCCGAGGTGTTCATCGCGTTCATCTTCTTGGCGCTGCGCCTCATGTCGCCGGTGAAGGCGGTCGCGCAGTACCCCACGATCATGGCGGGCGCGGTGGCCGCGGCCGACCGCGTCTTCGAGGTGCTCGACCTCCCGTCCGACGAAGGCGATCGGCCCGGCGAGATCCCCGCGGCCTTCCGGGAGCGGATCGAGTACCGCCGGGTGAGCTTCTCCTACGACGGCACCGAGGCCGCCGTGCTGCGCGACGTGGACCTGGAGGTGCGGCGGGGCCAGGTGGTCGCGATCGTGGGGCCGTCCGGGGCGGGAAAGACGACGCTCGTGGACCTGCTGCCGCGCTTCTACGAGCCCACGAGCGGCGGCATCCTCATCGACGGCGTGCCGATCACGCGGTTCACGCGCGCGAGTCTCCGAGCCCTGTTGGGGATCGTGTCGCAGGAGACGGTGCTCCTGAACGACAGCGTGTTCGCGAACGTCGCCTACGGGCGCAGCGACTTCACGCTCGACCAGGTGCGGCATGCGGCGCGTGCCGCGAACGCCGACGAGTTCGTCGCGCAGCTCCCCCAGGGCTACGACACCCTGCTGGGCGAGCGCGGCACCCGGCTCTCGGGCGGGCAACGCCAGCGTATCGCGATCGCGCGCGCCCTGCTGCGCGACCCCCCGGTCCTGATTCTCGACGAGGCGACGAGCGCGCTCGACGCCGAGTCGGAGCGTCTGGTGCAGGAGGCGATCGATCGCCTGATGGCGCACCGCACCGTGCTCGTCATCGCGCACCGGCTCACGACCGTGCGGCACGCGGACCTGATCGTCGTGCTGTCCGGGGGGCGCATCGTGGAGCGCGGGACCCACGACGCCTTGTTCGCGGGCGGCGGCGTGTACCGGCGGCTGCACGACATGCAGTTCCGGGTCTGACATGCTCTCCGGCTTCACGATCGTCCGCAACGCCGTCACGCTCGACTACCCCATCATCCCCGCCGTCCGGTCGCTGCTCGACGTGTGCGACGAGGTGGTGGTGAACGTGGGGCGCTCGGACGACGGCACGCGCGAGCTGGTCGCCGCGCTGGGCGACCCGCGGGTGCGCATCCTCGACACGGTGTGGGACTTCTCCCGCGGCAGCACGGCGCTCGCCGTCGAGACCGACCGCGCCATGGCCGCCTGCCGCGGCGCCTGGGGACTCTACGTCCAGGCCGACGAGGTGCTCGACGAGCGGGGCGCGGAGATCCTCAAGCAACGGGTCGGCGAGTGGGACCGGGACGCGCGGGTGGAGGGCCTGCTGGTCGATTATCTCCATTTCTACGGCGACTTCGACACGCTCGCAACCGACCGGCACTGGTACCGGCGCGAGGTACGGTGCGTGCGCCTGGGCCGGGACGTCCGCTCCTACCAGGACGCGCAGGGGTTCCGCGTTGGCCCGGAGGAGCGGCGCGTGCGGGCGCGGGCGACGGCGGCGCGGATGTTCCACTACGGGTGGGCCCGGCCGCCCGCTGCGCTGCGGCGGAAGCTCGCGGCGTCGCGCGACATCTTCACCGAGGTGCCGGACCGGACTGCGGCGCGCGAGGCGCGGGGCCGGCTCGATTGGACTCCGCTGTTGCGCCGCTTCACGGGCGAGCACCCGCGGGCCGCGGGTGACTGGGTCGCCGAGCGGCGTGACCACGCGGGCCCCGGGGTAGGCCCGCGCCGTTTCCGGCGCCAGCACCTGCGGCTGTACCTCTCGGATTGGATCGAGCGCCTCACGGGCGCCCGCGTCTTCGAATACCGCAACTACGTCGAGGTGTGAGCTTCCGCCTGCAGGAGCTCCTCAGCGTGACGCTGCGCTGGGCGGCGCGATCGACATCACGACCGCGCTGGTGGCGTGGTTGCGGCGGGGGTTCACGAGGTGCGCCAGCTCGTCGCCCAGGCTCGGGGTGACGGTCGCCTCGCGCTCGAGCCGGGCGCCCAGGGCGCGCTCGAGCCGCGCCGCGTCGGCTTCCGCCGAGTCGCTGTAGAGGATCAGGTAGTTGGGCGCCGGGCTCGCCGCGCGCACCGCCTGCGCGTCCTGCGCCAGCCGGTTACGGTCGGCGAACACGATAACCGGAGGCCGCGGCCGGCCCAGATAGTAGACAGGGACGGGGAACAGGTACGTGTACTGCACCACGACGACGCCCGTGGCGTCGTGCCGCGCCTGGACGTACACGAGCGGCGCGACCCGGTCCTTCTTGCCGTACACGAACAGCGTGCCCGCGAGCAGCACGGTGTTGACCGCCCAGTAGTACTTCCACAGCCAGCCGTACACGCGCGACCACGAGCGCGCCGCGAGCCACGCGGCGACGGGGCCGAAGCCGAGCGCCGCGAGCAGGATGATCACCGGGAGCACGGGGAGGAGGAAACGCTCCTGCCGATTGGCGATCGCACTGTGCGCGACGAGGAAGACGAGTGTCGGCACGCCCAGCAGGGCAAGGTCCTTGCCCCCGCGGGCGGCGGCCGTGAGGAACAGGAGCGAGAACGGCGGCACGAACAGGCCGACGAGCGCCGCCGCGTACGTCCACACCGCGCCCTGGGGGTAGCCACCCGGGTCGGTGAGGATGCGCGGAGGCCAGTGGACCAGCGGCCCGTAGTAGATCCGGAACGAGTACCACCACTCGTGGTTGATGAGGTGGTTGCTCAGTCCTTGCAGGGTGAGGACGAGCGCCAGGCCTCCGAGGAACAGCGCGCCGCGCCGCCGGTCCGGCTCCTGCCACAGCGCGAGCAGTGCGAACGGCACCACGAACGAGATCAGCGGGAAGCGCACGATCAGCGCGACACCCAGCGCCGTCCCGGCGAGCAGCGCGAACGTCCCGCCGCGAGGGTCGTCCCGCGCCCGCAGCAGCCACCAGCAGCTCGCGAGCAGCGGCACCTGGCATACTGCTTCCTCGAACTGGTGCACCGCGGTGATCGGGAGCGCGAAGAACGTCGCGACGAGGAGGCCGCCGAGCAGGGCCGTGCGCGGCGTCGCCGTGCGCTCCAGGATCCGGTAGACGAGCGAGACAGTGAAGAGCGAGTAGGCCGCCTGCACCAGGCGGACGACCAGGAGCTGGGTGGCGGGCGAGGGATCATCCACGGCCCCGGTCGCCCGCATGATCAGCGCGACCACGCCGGGATAGAGGATCGAGCGCTTGTGCTCGACCTCCAGGCCCAGGCCGCTCACCAGCCGCTCCGCGGCGTCGACCAGGACGTGATGATCGTCGATGGCGAGGAAGCCGCGGCTGAAGATGGCGGCGGTCACGCGCACGAGAGCGGCGAGGATCAGGACGGCGAGGAGCGGACGCTCCCGGAGCGCGCGCCTGAGCGCGATCATGCAGTGTGTTGGGGCGCGAGCTTCCCCGTTTCCAGCAGGCAGCGGTACATCCGCACGTAGCCCTCGGCCATGGCGAGGTGGGTGAAGCGGCGCTCGGCGTGCGCGCGGCAGGCGGCGGGGCTTCGGGTGTGAATCGTCGCGGCCGCGGCGATCATCTCCTCCAGGGTGCCGCACAGCGCGCCAACCTCGGGCGTGATCAGCTCCGGCAGCGCGCCGCGGCGCGTGCCGAGCACGGGGGTGCCCGAGAGCAGGGCCTCGATCGTCACCAGGCCGAACGGCTCGTCCCACTCCGCGGGGTTCCAGAGACAGCGGGCCCGGGCGAGCAGTGCCGCCTTGGTCGCGCCGTCCACCTCGCCCACGTACTTGATCGAGCCGGTGAAGCTCGGCCGCCAGCCGCCCGCGACGATGAGCGGGTGGCCCGTCCGCTTCGCCGCTTCCACGGCCCAATGGTAGCCCTTGGCGCTGTGCAGCTTGCCGAGGAACAGGTCGTACTGCTCCGGCCGCTTGGGGAAGCGCCGGAAGAAGTACTCCGCCGGGTCGAGGCCGTTGTAAACGAACAGCTCGCTCCCGTGGCGGCGCGCGTGGTCGCGCGACAGGAAGATCGCGTTGGGGGAGACGGGGGAGCCGGGCTTGAGGTTGCGGTGGATGGTCTGGACGAACGGGATCGCGTCGGGGCCGCGCTTGAGCGGGAAGTGCACGTGCAGGATGTCGCCGTCACGCGGCAGGTACGGCACGAGGCTCGTCGGGTCGTTGAACTTGCGGGGCGGGACTTCCACGAGCTTCGCCTCGGGGACCCGCGTGCCGGGGGGCGCGAGCAGCGTGACGCGGTGGCCGTGCGCGGCGAGCCCGCGGACCAGCGCGACGACCACCCGCTGCGGGCCGCCGTAGCCCTTCGCCGGCAGTTGCTGGTGCGACGCCACCACGACGTGCATGGGCGAGATAGTATAACTACCTTCGGGCGATGCCAGACCGGCCCCTCACCATTCTACAACTGACGCACCAGGGCGGTCCCGCCGGCTCGACACAGTCCATCTTCGGCTTGAGTCAGCACCTCGCCCGCCGCGGCCACCGCGTGGTCGTCGGCTGCCGCGAGGACACCCTGCTCGCGCGGCTGGCGCGGGAGGCGGCGCTGCCCGTGGCGCCGCTCGCGTTCACGGGCATCGGCGCCCTCGCGCGCGGGCTCGCGGGCGTCATCGCCCGGGAGCGCGTGGACGTGGTGAGCGCGCACGCCACGCGCGACCGTCGCGCGCTCGCGTGGCTGCGCTGGCGCGGGGCCCTGCCGCAGGCGTTCGTGGTCACGCGGCGCACCATGCCCCTCACGTCCCCGCTCGAGCTCGTCGCCGTGGGACTCGCGGCGGATCGCACCATCGCCGTGAGCGAGGCCGTGGCCCGCGCGCTGCGGCGCCGGCTGCACCCGGGAGGCCGGCTGCGCGTCGTCACGAACGGCATCGCCTTGGACCGCGTGGACGCTCCCGTGCCGCCCGCTGACCTGACGGCGGCCCGCACCGCGCTGGGCGACGTCGCCGGCCGGCCGGTCGTCGTGATCGTCGCGCGCCGCAAGGACCAGGACGTCCTGCTCCGGGCCCTGCCTGGCCTCGAGCAACCCCTCGTGCTCGCGCTCGTGGGGCTCGAGGCGGATGAGCGCCTGCGCGCGCTCGCGGCCGCGGTGCCGGCTCGCCACCGCGTGGTGTTCGTGCCGCCCACCGATCGCCCGCTCGCGTTCTACCATCTCGCCGCGGCGGCCGCGCTGCCGTCCCGCATCGAAGGGATGTCGCAAACCTTGCTCGAGGCGATGGCGCTGGGGCTCCCGGTCGTGGCGTCCGACTACGGGGGCAACCCCGATCTCGTGCGGTCGGGGGAGACGGGACTCCTGGTCCCGCCGCTCGACCCCGCCGCGTGGGCGCGGGCGCTCGCGCGACTGCTCGGCGACGCCGGCCTCGCGCGGCGGCTGGCACGCGCCGGCCGGGAGCTCGTGCGGCGCGAGTTCACGCTCGAAGGCACGGCCGCGCGCACCGAAGCCATCTACCGCGAGGCGCTCGCCCGTCGTTACCATTAGCCAGCGACATGGTTGCTCGCACGCCGGTCTCGATCGTCATCCCCACGCGCAACGAGGCGCTGCAGATCGGCGAGTGCGTTCGAGGGCTCGCGTGGGCGGGCGAGGTGATCGTGGTGGACGGCGCGTCCGCGGACGGCACGGCTGAGTCCGCACGGGCGGCGGGAGCGCGCGTCCTGAACGGAGCCAGGGCGGGCACCGGCGGACAAACGATCGCCGCGCAGCGCAACGCGGGCATCGCCGCCGCGGCGCACGAGTGGGTGTTCGCGCTCGACGCGGACGAGCGCATCGGCCCCGAGCTCGCCGCCGAGCTGGCGGCCACGGTGGCTGCGCCCGCCCACGACGCGTACGCGGTGCGGCGGCGCAACGTGTTCTTCGGCAAGACGATCACGCGGGCGGGGTGGGGCGAGGACTGGGTCGTGCGGTTGTTCCGGCGTGAGCGGCGCTTCGTCGAGCGGCGGGTGCACGAGGGGCTCGAGCCGGTCGCGGACGTGGGCCGGCTCGGCGCGCCGCTCGCGCACGTCCCCTACCGCGATCTGAGCCACTATCTGCAGAAGCTCGACCGCTACGCGACCTGGGCCGCCGAGGATCTGGCCGCGCGCGGGCGCCGGCCGCGCCTCAGCGACCTCCTGTTCCGGCCGCCGGCCCGGTTCGCCCGGATGTACCTGTTGCAGCTCGGCGTGCTCGACGGGTGGCGTGGCGCGGTGCTGTGCGGCCTCGCCGCCGTCAGCGTGTTCCTCAAGTACGCCCGACTCTGGGAGCGTTCGCGATGACCGCACTGCTCTTGGCCCAGGACTTTCCCCCGATGGGCGGCGGCATCGCCCGCCTGCACGGCGAGCTCGCGCGGCGCTATCCGCGGGGCGAGTTGATCGTTTCGACGCCCCAGAGTCCGGACGCCAACGAAGTGGACGCGCAGTTCGGCGGGGCGGTGGACCGGCTGCCGATGAGCCGGCGCTTCACGAAGACGCTCCCGGGGTTGCTGCTGTGGTCGCGGCGCGCGACGGGCCTGGCGCGCCAGCACCGCGTGCGCTTCGTCCACTGCGGCAATGTGAAGCCCGCGGGCTACCCGGCGCGCTGGGTGTACGAGCGGACACGCGTCCCCTACGGCGTCTTCCTCTACGGCGCCGATCTCCTGTCCGAGCAGCACAAGTACCACAGCTCCAAGTTCAAACGCCGCTCCGCCCGCGCGATTCTGGGCGGCGCGGCCGTCTACATCGCCATCAGCAACTGGACGCGCGACCTCGCGCTCACCGTGTTGGGCGAGCTGGGCCTCGACGGCCACGGGCAGCGGCTGCGCGTCGTGCACCTCGGCACCGATCCCGAGCACTTTCGGCCCGGGGTGGAGGCGACGGCGATGCGGGTGCGGCTCGGCATCGCGAACGGGGCCGGGGAGGGGCGCTGGCTCGTGACCGTGGCGCGTCTGGAGAAGCACAAGGGCGTGGACACCGTGCTGCAGGCGCTCCCCGCCATCGTCGAGCGCGCCGCGGACGTGCGCTACGCAGTGGCCGGGGGCGGGCCGGAGCGCGAGTCGCTCGAAAAGCTGGCGCACAAGCTGGGCGTGGCGGACCGCGTGCGCTTCCTCGGCCAGGTGAGCGAGCGCGACCTGCCCGCGCTCTACAACCTGGCGACGGTGTACGTCGGCGCCTCGCGGCGCGGGGAGCGGATCGGCGTGGAAGGGTTCGGCATCGCGCTGGTCGAGGCGTCGGCGTGCGGGGTGCCGGTCGTCGGGGGAAACTCGGGCGGCGTGCCGGACGCGGTGCGGGATGGGGAGACGGGCTTCCTCGTGCCGCCGGAGGAGCCGGCGGCGGTGGTCGAGGCGGTCTGCCGGCTGCTCGACGACCCCGCGCTGGCGCGGCGCCTCGGCGCCGCGGGGCGCCGCGCGGTCGAGACCTACTACAACTGGGATCGCGTCGTCCGCGACATCCGCGCTATCGAATCCGAAGTGGTGGGGTAGGGGGCGGCCCCTTCCCCCGTCCCCCGTCCCTCGTCCCCGTCTTGACCCCGACCTTGCTCCTCGCTTTCAATTTCCCTCCGCACGGCGGTGGCATCGCGCGCATGATGGGCGAGATCGCGCTGCGCTACCCCGCGGGGTCGCTCGTCGTCTCGACCGGCGCCTACGCGAACAGCGCCGCGAGCGACGCCCGGTTCCCCCACCCGGTCGACCGCGTCGCGATCCGGGCCACGCGGTTGCGCACGCTCAACGGGCTCGTCTTGTGGACGGCGCGCGCCTCCCGCCTGGCGCGGCGTCACGTCCCCGGGTTCGTCTGGTGCGCGGAGCTGAAGCCCGCGGCTTACCCCGCGCGCTGGCTCAATGCCCGCCGGCAGCTGCCCTACGGGATCGTGGTGCACGGCACGGAGCTGCTCCTCCTGGACGAGAAGACGGCCCGCTCGGCGTTCAAGCGTTGGACGGGGCGGCAGCTGTTCGCGGGATGCGCGGTCGTGGTGGCGAACAGCCGCTGGACCGCCGAGCGCGCCCGCGCGCTCCTCACCGCGCTGGGTTGCGGAGCTCTCGCGCGCGACGTGCGGGTGGTGCCGCCCGGCACGACGCCGTCGCTGTTCCGGCCGGGGATCGATCCGCGGCCCATCCGGGCGAAGCACGGCCTGGAGGGTGGGCCCTGGCTCCTCACCGTGTCGCGGCTCGACTGGCACAAGGGGATCGACACGGTGATCAAGGCGCTGCCCGCCGTCCGCGCGGTGGTCCCCACGGCGCGCTACGCCGTGGCGGGCGTGGGGTCGCGCCGGCCGCAGTTCGAGCGCCTCGCCGTCGAGCTCGGGTTGGGGGACGCCGTGCGCTTCCTCGGCTTCGTGTCGGACGAGGACCTGCCGGGTCTCTACAACGCCGCGGACCTGTACGTGGGCGCGTCGCGCCGGTTCGACCGCCTGGCGGAAGGGTTCGGGATCGCGCTGGTCGAGGCGGCGGCGTGCGGGCTCGCCGTAGTGGGCGGCCGCTCGGGAGGCGTGCCCGACGCGGTGCGGGAAGGGGAGACCGGCATCCTTGTCGATCCCGACGAGCCGGCCGCCGTGGCGGCCGGGATCGTGTCGTTGCTCGGGGACGAAGCGGCGCGTCGCCGCCTGGGGGCGGCCGGCCGGCGCGCGGTGGAGACGTTCTACAACTGGGACCGCGTGGCCCGCGACTTCATCCGGATCGACGCCGAGTTTCGGCGACGGCCGCCGGGCGCGCGCTGATCGCGTAGGTCGGGCAGTGGCGGATGAAGCCGCCGTCGCCGGGAGACCACTCCTGCTCCGGCGTCGTGACGACGGCCTTCCCCTGGGCATCGAGCACGAACATCCCCGGGGGCGCCTGCACCAGGCAGGCGCCGCAGCCGATGCAGCGCTCGCGCTGGACCCGTACGGTGACGCGGCGCTTGGGGTACACGCCCTCGTCGCCCGGCGCGGGCCACTCCTCGGGACGATCGAGCGCGGCGATCGTCGCCCGGTAGCCCTCTTCCACGAGCTCCCGCAGGTGGTCGAAATCGAACGGCGAGATGTGCTCGACGCGCGGGTGCAGGTAGTAGATCGGCGGCGTCGTCCAGGCGCGCAGCCGCAGCTCGAGCAGCGACTCCATCGCGATCTCGGTGGCCCGCATGAACACGGCCGTAAACCCCTCCTCCTGGGTATCGGCGCGGAACGCGTTCGAGGCCGAGACGTCCACGGCGAAGACCAGCTCGCCGCCCAGCGCGCGCGCGGTCGCCACCGGCAGGTTGTCCACCGTGGCGCCGTCCACGTAGTAGCGCCCGCGGATCTCGTGCGGCGGGAGGAAGCCCGGCAGCGCGCACGAGGCGAACACCGCGTCCGCCACGCGCACCTCTTCGAGCCCCGGCAGGCCCCAGAAGACCTGCATCGCGGAGTTGACGTCGACGGTGTTCACGATCAGGGGCCGCTCCAGGTCCTCGAACGTGCGGTCCCCCAGCAGGCGGTTGATGAGGCGCTCCAGCGGCTCGCGCCGGAACAGGGCCGGGGACCGCATGCGCTTGAACGCCATGTCGAGGTGGGCGACGACGAACACGTCCTTGCGCTCGAGCGACAGCGCGACCTCGCGCAGCTCGGCCACGCTCTTGCCGGCCGACCACGCGGCGCCCACGAGGGCCCCTACGCTCGAGCCCACGATGTGCGTGGGCGGGAGGCCGCGCTCGGTGAGCGCCTGGAGGACGCCGATGTGGGCGAGCCCCTTCATGCCGCCGCCGCCCAGCACCAGTGTGAAGCGGGTTTCCGTTTGCACGAGAATCGACCGCTTGCCCGGAACGTGAAGTCCCGGGTAACGTAGTCGTATCCCCTATGCGCGCGCCACGCCTCTCGCCGCGGCGATGACCGACATCGCTTACCACCCGACACGGCTGCGCGCCGTGCGGGACTCGTTCCGGGCGCTGCGCGCCGCCGAGTTCCCCTGGACGGCGGACACCGTCTACCTCAACAACGCGGCCATCGGACCGATCCCCGAGCGCACGCGGCGCACGCTCGACGAGTTCACGGCGAAACGCACGGCGCCGCACCTGCTCCCCGACCGCGAGCGCCTGGCGGGACTGCAGTCGGCGCGCGAGGCCCTGGCGCAGCTCATCAACGCCGAACCGGGCGAGATCGCCCTCGCCACCAACACGAGCTACGGGCTCAACGTCGCGGCGCGGGCGCTGCCGCTCTCCACCGGCGACGTCGTGCTCGTCTCCGACCGGGAGTTCCCGGCCAACGTCTATCCCTGGCTGCTCCTCAAGAAGCAGGGCATCGACGTGGAGCTCGCGCCCTGCGTGGCCGAGGGCTGGCCCGACGAGGACTACCTCGTCGAGCGGTTGGAGGACCCGCGGGTGCGGGTGCTCGCGGTGTCGTTCGTGCAGTTCTCCAACGGCTACCGCGCCGACCTGGCCCGCCTGGGCGCCGCCTGCCGCGCCAACGGCACCTTCCTCGTGGTGGACGCGATCCAGGGCGTGGGCAACTCCCTGCTCGACGTGCGGGAGACGCCCGTAGACCTGCTCGCCTGCGGCGGTCAGAAATGGCTGCTGTCGCCGTGGGGCTCGGGTTTCCTGTACGTGCGCAAGGAGCTCGTGCCCGTGCTGGAGCCGGCGGTCACCGGCTGGATGGCCTTCGAAGGCACGGACGACTTCTCCCGGCTCACCGAGTACAACCCCACCTTCCGATCCGACGCTCGCCGCTTCGAGCTGGCCACGCTCCCCTACCAGGATTTCCACGGCATGAACACGTCGGTGCGCCTGCTGCTCGAGCTCGGCATCCGCGACATCGTCGAGCACACGCGCTCGCTGCACGAGCCGATTTTCCAGTGGGCGGACGAGCGCGGCATGCGGGTGACGTCGACCCGCGACGAGGCCCACCGCTCGGCGATCGTGTGCGTCGCCCCGCAAAAAGCCGCCGAGGCGTTCCACGCCGTGAAGCGCGCCCACGTCGTGTGCAGCCTGCGCGAGGGCGCGATCCGCCTGTCCCCGCATTGCTACAACACGGTGGAGGAAATGGAGCGGGTGCTGGACGTGCTGGACGGGTTGGAGTAATCAGGCGACTGGTTCGCGGTGCCTATCCGCCCACGCCGCCAACAGGACGAACAACCACCCGAACACGATCCCGCCGATCTCGAGCGCGCGCAGCGTCGGCGGCGGACCAGTGAAGAGCGATCCGACGTAGGAGACCACGAGCAGCGCGAGCAGCGCCCCGAGGCCGTATCGCCCGGCGGCGTCCCGCGCCCGCGTCGCCCTGAGATAGATCCAGGTGCCGGCGGCGAGCATCAGCCCCTCGACGATCACCGTCCCCGCGACCGAGTGCCACAGGCCGAGCCCCACGCGCGGGCTTCCCGGATAGAGCGGCATGTCGGGCACGTGGGTCGCGAAGTCGAGCACCCAATGGCTCACCACGAGCAGCGCTACCACGACCGCGCCGCGAGCGTAGCCGGTCCGCAGCCGGTACGGCAGGCCGAAGAGGGTGCCCCACCCCACCAGCGTGAGCAGGCTGTGCGAGATCGGGAACGAGTCGAACGAGAGCGTGAGGAACGGGTTCGGCCCGGGGACGATGCTGACCCGCTCCCACCCCGTGAGCAGGAAGACGGGCCACAGCAAGTCGGCGAGCGTCGGCGCCGCGAACAGGGTCCCGAGCGAGGTGCGGGGCGCGACCCGCTTGGCGGCGAGCCCCAGGGCGAAGTGCCCGATGAACACGGTCAGGCTCCGGTGCGGATGAGCGCGTAGTCCTTCTTGCCTTTGCGCAGCAGCAAGCTCCCGTCGGCGAGCCGGTCACCCGGCTCGATCCGCCGCTCGACGTTCTTCTCCCGCTCCTGGTTCAGGTAGATCCCGCCCTGCTCGATCGCGCGGCGGGCCTCGCTCTTCGATTTGGCGAGCCCGGACCGCACGAGCGCGTCCACGAGCGTGAGGGCGTCCTGGCCGTCGATTGTCGTCGTGGGAATCTCCTGCGCCAGCGTCTCGAGCACGCGGCCGCTCGCCTGGCGCGGGTCGAACCGGCCGAACAGGATGTCGGACGCGACCATCGCATTGCGGGCGGCGTCACCGTGGATCAGCTCCGTGACCTCGGCGGCCAGCGTCCGCTGCGCCTCCCGCGCGGCCGGGTCCTTTTTCGCCCGCTCGATGAGCGCCGTGATCGCGTCGCGCGGCTTCAGCGAGAAGAGCTTCAGGTAGCCCTGCATGTCGCGGTCATCGGTGTTCACCCAGAACTGATAGAACTGGTACGGCGACGTCAGGGCCGGGTCGAGCCAGACCGCCCCGTCCTCCGTCTTGCCGAACTTCGCCCCCGATGCCGTCGTGATGAGCGGCGCCACGAGGCCGTGTGCCTCGCCGCCCTCGACCCGGCGGATCAGGTCGATCCCCGCCGTGATGTTGCCCCACTGGTCGCTGCCGCCCACCTGGATGGAGCATCCTTCCTTCCGGTAGAGGTGCAGGAAATCGTACGCCTGTAGCAACATGTAGCTGAACTCGGTGTACGAGATCCCCGTGTCGAGCCGCGCCTTGACCGACTCCTTCTGCATCATCACGTTGACGGTGAAGTGCTTGCCGACGTCGCGCAGGAAGTCGACGAGGGCGAGCGGCGCCTTCTCGTTCGCCAGCCAGTCGGCGTTGTTGCGCACCAGCGCCCGGATTTCCTTGGTGTCGAAGTCCAGGAGGCGCTGCATCTGATCGCGCTGCCGCTGGAGGTTCTCCCGGATCTGCTCGCGCGAGAGCAGGGGGCGCTCGCTGCGCTTGCCGCTCGGGTCGCCGATCAAGCCGGTGCCGCCGCCCATCAAGACGATCGGCTTGTGCCCGGCGAGCTGGAAGTGCCGCAGCAGCATCAGCGGCATCAGGTTTCCGAGCTGCAGGCTGGGCGCGGTCGGGTCGAAGCCGCAGTACACGGTGCGCCGCCCTTCGGCGAGGTGACGCCGCAGGTGCTGCGTGGCGTGGGAGACGAACCCGCGCCACTCGAGCTCGGCGAAGAGATCGGACATGGCGCGGAATCGTAAGGAACGCGGCCACCGCTGGCAAGCACGCGGGGGCCTCACTACGTTGTAAGCGGATCACATGGCCTTCGCCGCTCCCCCGCTCTCGCTCCCCGGCCCCGCGACCTGGTGGCAGGACCCCAAGGTCCGCGCCCGCCTGATCGCGGCCGCGGTGCTCTTCGCCGCGTACGTCACGGGGCTCGCTTACGGCTCCTGGACGCGCGTGTGCGCGGCGGAGCGCTGTCCCAGCATCTCCCGCCTCATCGGCGGCCCCGGCCCGCAGCAGACCTCGAAGGTCTATGCGGCGGACGGCCGGCTCATCACCGAGCTCGGGCTCGAGCGCCGCACCGTGCTGGCCCTGAACGAGATCCCGCTCGCCGTGCGGCAAGCCTTCATCGCCACCGAGGACAAGCGCTTCTACTCGCACCACGGGATCGACTACTGGCGCATCTTCGGCGCGCTCAAGGCCAACATCGTGACGCTGGGGCGCTCGCAGGGGGCGTCCACCATCTCGATGCAGCTCGCCCGCAACATCTTCCCGGAGGAGATCAGCCGGGAGAAGAAGATCACGCGCAAGATCAAGGAGGCGCGCGTCGCCATCGAGATCGAGAGCAACTTCCCGAAGGACACGATCCTGCAGCTCTACCTGAACCAGATCGACCTGGGGTCGGGGGCGCACGGCGTCGCCGCGGCGGCGCAGATCTACTTCGGGAAGTCCGCGCGGCAGTTGAACGTCGCCGAGGCGGCGATGCTCGCCGCCCTCCCCAAGGCGCCGGCGTTCTACAACCCGCGCGCCCACCCCGACCGCGCGGTCCGCCGCCGGAACGTGGTCCTCAGCCTGATGCGCGATCAGGACTACATCACCCCGGAAGAAGCCGAGCTGTGGAAGGCCTATCCCCTGGTGCTCACCAGCAACCGCACCAACTACGGCGACGTGGCGCCCTACTTCGTCGAGTGGCTGCGCAGCACCCAGCTCGAGCCCCGCTTCGGGCGCCAGCTGTACGAGGGCGGCCTGCGGGTCTACACCACGCTCGACCTCGACATGCAGCAGGCGGCCGAGCGGGCCCTGACGTCGCAGCTCGACGCCATCGAGGCCGGCGTCTACAGCAAGGAGAAGTTCCCGGGCCGCACCACCTACCGCGACTACATGGAATCGTCCAAGGCGTCGGGCGAGGACCACGGGCCGTACACGCCGTACCTCCAGGGCGCCCTGGTGGCGATCGAGACGGGCACCGGGTACGTGCGCGCCATGGTCGGCGGGCGCGATTTCGACGACTCCAAGTACAACCGCGCCACCCAGGCGATCCGCCAACCCGGCTCAACCTTCAAGCCGTTCGTGTACGCCGCCGCGATCCGGGCGGGCCACCCCGTCACGGAGATGCTCGACGACTCGCCGCTCAACCCCCCGGTCATCCAGCTGGACTCGACCCCGTGGCAGCCGAAGGACTACGACGACACGACGCTCGGCATGATCCCGATGCGGCAGTCGCTGTACCTGTCGCGCAACCTCTCCACCATCAAGCTCGGCATGTCGCTCGGGGAGCAGACCGTGGTCGGGGAAGCGCGCCGCTTCGGCATCACCACGCCGCTCCGCGCCTATCCGTCCCTCCACATCGGCGCCAACGGCGTGCGGCCGATCGAGATCATCGCCGCTTTCACCGGGTTCGCGACGCTCGGCACCCGCGCCGAGCCGGTCGGCATCCTGCGGGTGGAGGACCGGCAGGGCAACATCCTGTGGCAGCCGCAGATGCAGCGCGAGCAGGTCATGGACCCCGAGCACTCGTGGTTGATCCTCGACATGATGAGGGACGTGATGCGCTGCCAGCCCGGCACGGGGCCGGGGCGCTGCGGCACGGCGGCGGGCGCCGTCGCGGGGCTCAACGTCCCGATGGCCGGGAAGACCGGGACGACGGACGACTACACGGACGCCTGGTTCGTGGGCTTCACCCCGGAGCTGGTGGCGGGACTCTGGGTCGGTTACGACCTGCAGCAGCGCATCATGAACAACGCCGCGGGCGGCCGCATTGTGGCGCCGGCCTGGACGATGTTCATGCGCGACGTGTACGACCGCCGCCCCACGCCGATCGACTGGCCGCGACCCGACTCGCTGATTCTGAAGGAAGTGGACTGGTCCAACGGCACGCTCGCGACCCCGTTCTGCCCCCGGGAGCTGCATCGCTTCGAGTGGTTTTATCCGGGCACCGAGCCGACGCAGCTCTGTCCCGTACACACCCCTCCGTTCGGGGTCACCCCCTAGCCGCCGGCCGCGTGGCGCTGCGCATCCGCGCGGGCTCGGTGCATCCCGTCACGGCGCCGCCGATCTCGGACGGCGCCGTTCTCGTTGACGACGCGGGCAAGATCGCGGCCGTCGGCCCGCACGCCCGCGTCCCCACGCCTCCCGGCGCGCGGGCGCTCGAGTTCCCCGATGCCGCGCTGGTCCCCGGTCTCATCAACTGTCACACCCATCTCGAGCTCATGCACCTAGCGGGACGGAATCCAGAGCCCGGGTTCGCCGCGTGGATCCACCGCATCCGCGAGCTGAAGGACGCGACCCCGCCCGACGAGTTCCGCCGCTCCGCGGAGCAGGGGGTGCGCGACTGCTGGACGCGCGGCGTCACCTGCGTGGCCGACACCGGCAGCACGGGCGCCGTGGTGGAGGCGCTCGCCCGGCTGGGCGGCCGCGGCATCGCCTATCACGAGGTGTTCGGCCCCGACCCGGCGCTGGCGGAGCCGAGTCTCGCCCGCTTTCGAGACGAGGTGGCCGCGCTCCGCAAGTGGACGAGCTTCCAGGTCGGCCTGGGCGCGTCGCCCCACGCGCCCTACACGGTGAGCGCGGACCTGTACCGCGCGGTCGCCCAGGAGGCGTACCGGGACGGCTTGCCCCTGGCCGTGCACCTCGCCGAGTCGCGCGAGGAGGTGGAGCTGGTGCGCGACGGCGCCGGGCCGTTCGCCGAGCTGCTGCGGGCGCGCGGGATCGCGGTCGCGGCCCAGGGTTGCACCCCCGTCGCGTTGCTCGCGCGGCTCGGCGTGCTGCGACTCGGCACGCTGTGCATTCACGCCGTGCGCCTGGACGCTCGGGACATCGCGCTCCTGCGGGACGCGCGCGCCGCGGTCGCCCACTGTCCGCGCTCGAACCGCGCCCACGGCCACGGCGTGGCGCCGCTCGCCGCCTTGCGGGCCGCGGGCGTGCGGGTGGGGCTCGGGACCGATTCGGTCGTGAGCGTCGGCGACTTGGATCTCTGGGCCGAGGCGGAGGCAGCGGGGTGGCAGGGAGAGGAGGCCCTGCGGATGTTGACCATCGAAGGGGCGCGGGCGCTCTGCTGGGAGCGAGTGATCGGGTCCCTTGAGGTGGGGAAAGCGGCCGATCTCGCGGTCTTTCCCCCTACCGCCCTCTACCGCCCTCTACCGCCCCCTACCGCCCTTGTCACCGTCGTCGCCGGCCGCATCGTGCACCAAGCGCGGGCCGAAATTGGCGGCGCGCGGTAGATTGGGCGCCATGAAGACCCAGCGCCACGCCGCCATTCTCAAGATCGTGCGACGCGAGCGCGTGGCGAGCCAGGAGCGGCTGCGCGAGCTGCTCGCGGCCGAGGGATTCGACGTGACGCAGGCCACCCTGTCGCGCGACATCCGCGACCTCGGCCTCGCGAAGGTGGCCGCGCCCGACGGCGGCTCGCACTACTCCCCCCCGCCGGAAGGTCCCGGCATCCGCCCCCACCTCGGCCAGCTCCTCCCCTCGATGCTCGTCTCCGTGGACGGCGTGGGCCCGCTGCTCGTGCTCAAGACGCCGGCGGGCGGCGCGCAGGCGCTGGGCCTCGCGCTCGACGCCGAAGGCTGGCGGGAGGTGATCGGCACGATCGCGGGGGACGACGCCGTGCTCGTGATCGCGCGCAGCGAGCGCGCCCGCCGCGCCGTGCAGGAGCGGCTGAAAGAGGCCGCCGGGCTCCCCGCCTGACGCCTTGACAGGCCCCGCCGCCCCCGTATTTTTATGCATCACCATGCATAAACCTACAGGAGGCGAGTCGATGGGTCCGCTGGTCGTGCTGGCGTATTCGGGCGGGCTCGATACCTCGGCGATCGTTCCCTGGCTCCGCGAGCGGTACGGGGCCAGGGTTTTGTGCTTCGCCGCGGACGTAGGGCAGGGAGCGGGCGAGCTGCACGGCCTCGAGGAAAAGGCGCGGCGCTCCGGCGCGGTCGACTGCGTCGTCGAGGACCTGCGCGAGGACTTCGTGCGCGACTACGTCTTCCCGACGCTGCGCGCCGGCGCGGTGTACGCGCGCACCTACTTGCTCGGAACCGCCATGGCCCGGCCGCTCACGGCGGCGCGGCAGGTCGCGCTGGCGAAGCAGCTGGGCGCGCAGGCCCTGGCCCACGGCTGCACCGGCAAGGGGAACGATCAGGTCCGCTTCGAGCTGACCTACGCCGCCCTCGCCCCCGACCTCCAGGTGATCGCCCCGTGGCGGGAGTGGGACTTCCAGGGCCGCGAAGATCTCATCGCGTACGTGCACGCCCAGGGGATCCCGGTGCAGGCCACGGCCCAGAAGCCGTACTCGACCGACCGCAACCTGTGGCACTGCTCCCACGAGGGCGGCATTCTGGAAGATCCCGCCAAAGAAGCTCCCGAACACATCTTCGTGATGACCTCCAACCCGCTCGAGGCGCCGGACGAGCCGGTGGTCGTGCAGATCGGCTTCGAGGAGGGGACGCCCGTGTCGGTGGACAGCGTGCCCCAGGGCCCGGTGGACCTGCTGGAGACTCTCAACGCGGTCGCCGGCGAGCACGGGGTGGGCCGCGCGGACGTGGTCGAGGATCGTCTCGTCGGGATGAAGTCGCGCGGCGTGTACGAAACGCCCGGCGGCACGCTGCTGCACGCGGCGCACCGCGAGCTGGAGCAGCTCGTGCTCGACCGCCGCACGCTCCGCCTCAAGGACCAGCTGGCGCTCCAGTACGCCGACCTGGTGTACGACGGCCGCTGGTGGACTCCCGAGCGCGAGGCGCTGGATGCGGCGATCGCCGCCACCCAGCGGCCCGTGACGGGATGGGTGCGGCTGAAGCTCTACAAGGGCGGCGTGACGGTGACGGGGCGGGAGAGCCCGCACGCGCTGTACCAGCCGTCCTACGCCACCTTCGGGAAGGACAACGTGTACGACCAGCGGGATGCCGCGGGATTCATCCGGCTGTACGGCCTCGCGATCCGCATCGGCGCGGGGCTCGACGCGGCGCGCAAGGCCGAGCTCGGCGCGGCGGCCGACTGATGGCGTCCCAGCACCGCACCGAGACGCCGCAGCACCAGATGTGGGGCGGGCGCTTCGCGCTCGGCCCGAGCGAGGCGCTGCACGCGCTGAACCGCAGCCTTCCCGTGGACCACCGGCTGTGGCCCCAGGACGTCACGGCGAGCAAGGCGTGGGTCCACGCGCTCGGCCGCCTGGGCGTGCTCGCCCCCGCCGAGGAGGCCGCCCTGCTCGACGGGTTGGACCGCGTCGCCGAGCGGCTCGCCGACGGCGCCGCCGTCGGGGCCCCGGACGAAGACATCCACACGCTGGTCGAGCGGCTGCTGTACGAAGAGGTCGGCTCGGCGGCGGGCAAGCTGCACACCGGGCGCTCGCGCAACGATCAGGTCGCGACCGATCTGCGACTCTGGACGCTGGGCGCGATCGACCAGCTGGACGCCGATCTCGCACAGCTCGGCAGCACGCTGGTGGCGCGCGCGCGCGACGGGATGGACGACCTGCTGCCGGGTTACACGCACGGCCAGCGCGCGCAGCCGGTGCGGTGGGCCTACGTGCTGGCGGCGCACGCGTGGCCGCTGGTACGCGATCGCCAGCGGCTCGCGGACGCCCGCCGCCGCACGGCCGAGCTGCCGCTGGGCTCGGGCGCGCTCGCGGGGTCGGGCTTCCCCGTGGACCGGGTCCTGTTGAAGGAGGCGCTCGGGTTCCGGGCCCTGTCGCCCAACGCCCTCGACGTGACCGGTGATCGCGACTTCGTGGCGGAGGTGCTGTTCGCCCTTGCCCTGGTGGGGAGTCACCTCTCGCGGCTCGCGGCGGAGCTGCAGACCTACGCCAGCGCCGAGTACGGCTTCGTGAAGCTGTCCGACGCGTTCAGCACCGGCTCGAGCCTGATGCCGCAAAAGCGCAACCCCGACGTGCTCGAGCTGGCACGCGCCAAGTCGGCCCGCCTGCTCGGCGACCTGGTCGCGCTGCTCGCCACCCTCAAGGGGATCCCGGCCGGGTACTCGAAGGACTTGCAGGAGGACAAAGCGCTCCTGTTCGACGCCTTCGACACAGTCGCGCTGGTACTGCCGGCCGTCACGGGAGCCGTCGCCTCGCTCGCCACGGACCCCGAGCGGATGCGGGCCGCATTGGATGCTTCGCTCCACGCCACCGATGTGGCCGACCTGCTGGTAGAGGCGGGCGTGCCGTTCCGCGAAAGCCACGGTCTCGTGGGCCGCCTGGTGCTCGAAGCGGAGCGAGCCGGCGTGCCGCTCGACCGCGTGCTCCCTGCCGTAGCGGCAGTCATTCACCCCGCGCTCGGCGCCGCCCTGGCGCAACTTGGAACCTGGGAGGATTCGATCGAGGGGCGCGCCACGCCCGGCGGCTCCGCGCGCCAGTCGGTCGCACAGCAGCTGGAGGAACTGCGCAAGGCATTTACGCTTGGCGGCGCGGGATAACCCTCGCTCTTGCCGAGTGTTACCCGGCTGTGTAGCATACGAGGCCGTCTCGGTCGTGACGAGCGAGACGGCCGTTTTTTCGCCGGGAGACTGCCTTGCGCTGCCTTGCCCTCAATGCCTCGTTCGAGCCCCTGACGATGGTGCCCGTGCGCCGGGCGCTGCGTCTCGTGATCGACCACAAGGCGGAGATCGTCGAGTCGGAGGGGCAACCGGTCCGCAGTGAGCGGCTGGAGCTGCCGCGACCAGCAGTCATCCGTCTCGTGAAGTTCGTACACGTCCCCCGCCGCTTCCGCCGCCAGGTCACCAACACCTTCCTCTTCGCCCGTGACGACTACCGCTGCCAGTTCTGCGGTCGCACGCAGCGCGACCTCCGGCCGCGGGAGTGCCTGACGCGGGATCACCTGGTGCCGCTGTCGCGGGGCGGGACGAACGCGTGGGCCAACGTGCTCACGGCGTGCTCGGGCTGCAACACGCGCAAGGGGAACCTGCTGCCCGAGGAGGCGGGGATGCAGCCGCTGCGCCCTCCCTTCGAGCCGCACTTCGTACACCTCGCGTGGGCCGTGCGCCGGCTGACGTTGACGCAGTCGAAGTACATCCGCCTGTTCTACGGGGCCGACGTGCTCGCCACGCTCGAGGCGTTGTGAGCGGGGCCAAGAGCCCGTGGCTGGTCGCGGCCGCCGGTGTGGCGGCCCTGGCGGGGACGCTGGTCTTGGCTCGGACCGGCCGGGCGGCGACGCATCCCGAGCCGCGACCCGGCGTGACGGCCGAGCGCGTGCTGCCGCCCGCGGCGGTGCCGCACACTCCCGGGGCCGCGGAGGCATACGCCGCGGCGCGTGGCGCGCCGCAAATCCTCGACGGCATCTACTGCCACTGCGACTGCTCGCGGCACTCGGGGCACCGCTCGCTCCTCACCTGTTTCGAATCGGAGCACGCTTCCCACTGCGACATCTGCATGGGGGAGGCGATGCTCGCGACGCGGCTCGCGGCCCAGGGGAGCGGGCTCGCCGGGATCCGTCAGGCCATCGACGCCCAGTACGGGCGCTAGTTTTCCCTCGTCACAGCCTCCGACCGCACCTCCAGCGTGAGGCGCGGCAGCCCGGCGATGCGGACGATGATTCGCTGCGCGCCGCGCGCGAGGGCGCTCCCCAGGCTGCCCTGACCCGACACCGCCGGCGAAACGTCACCCCGCAGCCAGCGCGTCAGCTCCTCCAAGTCGGTGTCGTTCAGCGTGGTCACCTCGAGCCGGCACAGGAAATAGAATCGTCCCGCGCTCTTGGGGCTGAGGGCGACGCGGTAGGGGAGCTCGAGCGCGCGCTCGAGGGCCTCCGCCGTGGCGTAGCGCGCCACGCCGCCGCCGGTGCGGATCAGTACGAACTCGTCGGCCAGCGGGTCGTGGTGCGCCACCGCGTCCCATGAAGCCTCGCGCACGAACTGATCGAACCAGGTCGCCCGGTTGCGCCACAGCTCCAGGCGGTAGTGGAGCCGGAGCGGGAAGCCGGAGCGCATCAGCGCGGTGAACTTGCCGTCGGCGAGCAGCTGCGTGGTCTGGATGCGCGGGGTCTCGCTCTGCAGCGTGATCGTCAGGGTGGGCGCCTGGGCGGCGGCCGGAACGGCGGCACCGGCGAGGAGGGCGAGGAGTACGAGCCCCGGCCGCACCTAGAAGCGATGGTCGAGTCGCAACGTGAAGCGCAGCCGCTCGCCCGCCGTGACCCCCTTCGCCGCATACACGCCGAACCCTCCCCAATCGACGCCGAGGCCCAGATCGGCGAGCCAGCTGCCGGGCGTCGGCAGCCGATCGCTGGGCAGCCGTCCCGGCCCGTTGCCGACGAGCCACGCCTGCCCGGCGTCCCCGAACACCACCAGGTCGGGACCCTGGAGCGCGAACAACGGCCGAGCCTGCTCGTCCTCGGGCCGCGCGGCGCCGTAGGCCCAGTGGAGCGAGATGTGCCCGCGGTATTCCGCCTGGGCGAGGATCACGCGGTCGCACGCCGCGACCAGGGTGCGCTGGAAGGCGGGATCGACGATGTCGCGGTTGCACGCGCCGTGGCGGAAGCCGTACCCCGCCAGCGGGTCGGGTCCGCCGATGGAGAGCCGCCGCTGCAGCGGCAACGGGTCGCCGCCCAGCCATCCCCCGGCCAGGAGACGCAGATTGACGCGCCCCGAAGGGCTCACGCGCGTGTAGCGACGGAAGTCGAAGAAGACGCGGCTGAACGCGTAGGAGCCGTCGCTCGGAATCGTGCGCCGCACGGCGGGCGGGACGCCGGCCTGCGGGCTCACGTCCGCGCTCCAGCTGTGCTCGAGCTGCGCCCGCAGCTGCCAGCCCGCGGTCGGATCGAGCTGGTCGTTGCGAGTGTCGAGGGTGAAGTAGCCGCCGAGGGTCACGTAGTGGCCGTCGTCGATCGGCGGATTCGGGCGCCACGCCTGGGCGTTCCGGAATACCGTCCAGGGATCGCGCGTCGGGGCCGATGTCTGGCCGTCGCGGCGCAGCTCCAGCGCGAAGTTGAGCGAGGGCTCGGGCTGCACGAACGCGCGGCCTGCCACGCCCTTGTTCGTGTAGTAGTCGCGGTAGTCCCGCTGGAAGAGGAAGGCGCTCCACCCTACCTCCGCATTGTGCAACCCCCAATCCTCGACGGAGGCCACCATGCTGTAGGCGCGCAGCTCGAGCCCCAGCGCCTGGCGGTCGCCGGCGCGCAGCTCGGAGCGCACCAGGTAGCCGAGGTCGCTGCCGCGGTCCGACAGATTGCCGGCCGTGCGGAAAATCCCCAATGCGTCGAACCGGATCCGGAGACCGTCCGCGACCTTCCAGTCGAAGGTCGGCCCGAACACGATGGGCAGGCCTTCCACGCGGTTGAACGTCCCGCTCGTGGCGATGGTGAGCGCCGAGCGCGACTCGGCCGTGCCCCAGCTCTTCTGGGCGCCGAGACTGGGGAAGCGGCGCCGCAGGTTGGGGGCGAGCGCGATCTCGTCGCCCTGCGTGCGATAGGCGAGCGGCTCGCGGTACTGGCGCACCTCGCCGCGCACGGCGGACGCGCGCGCCACCGTCACGGTGCCGCCGATGACGATGAGGTCGCCCGTGATCTCGGCCGTCGAGTCGATGGCCGCGTCGCCGTTGATCACGAGCACCGTTCCCGCGATCCGCCCGCCGACGGCGATCGAGCCGTTGCGCACCGCCACATCGCCGCGCCATTCGTTCCCGGGCGGGAGCCGCGTGCGGCCGACGAGCCGCGTCGTGGTGGACGCGTTGTAGAGCCGGATCGCTTCCTCGGCCACGATGCGCGGCAGCTCTCGTGGCTGCACGCTCACCCCGGCGCTCTCGGGAATGATGACGATGGCCGTGTCCTGGGCGCCGAGCAGCGCGGGCCCGAGGCCCGACAGGACCGTGACGAGGACGCTCGTGCGCATGGGACGAACCCTGGTTGGCGTTGTCATCCCGTCATGTTGCGCGGCGGCTCGATCCCGAGGCGCCGCATGCGACGGTACAGATTGGCGCGGTCGGTGGCGAGCCGGCGCGCGGCCTCGGCCACGTTGCCGTGCGCCGCCGACAGCGCCCGCGCGATGAGCGCGCGCTCGTACTGGTCCAGCGCGTCCGAGAGCGCGACGTCGGTCCACTCTCCCGCCCGCTCCCCCCCGGCCGGGGGCCGGACCCCGTCCCCCGGGAGCACCCGGGCGACGGCGTCCGCCGTGATGGCGTCACCCGACCCGAGGATCGCCAGCCGCTCCACGATGTTGGCGAGCTCGCGCACGTTCCCGGGCCAGTGGTAGGCCGCGAGCAGCTGCAGCGCACCGGCGTCGCAGCCCAGCGGCCGCCCCCGCCGCGCCGCCTGCCGGCCCGCGAAGTGCTCCACCAGCGGACGCACGTCCTCGGGACGCTCCCGCAGGGGTAGGATGTGCACCGGCAGCACGTTGAGGCGGAACAGCAGGTCCTCGCGGAAGTGACCCTGGCGCGCCGCCCTCGTCAGCTCCTTGTTGGTCGCCGCGATCACGCGCACGTCCACCGTGACGGGCTTCTCGCCGCCCAGCCGCTCGATCACTCCCGACTCCAAGACGCGGAGCAGTTTCGCCTGGGCCTCTGGTCCGAGGTCCCCCACCTCGTCGAGGAACAGCGTGCCGCCGTCGGCCAGCTCGAAGCGACCGACGCGCCGCTCGGTGGCTCCGGTGAAGGCGCCCCGCTCGTGCCCGAACATCTCCGACTCGACCAGGTCCTTCGGGATGGCGGCGCTGTTGACGCACACGAAGGGCTTCGCGGCGCGCGCGCTCTGACGGTGGATCGCCGAAGCCACGAGCTCCTTCCCTGTGCCCGACTCGCCGGTGATGAGCACCCGGGCGTCCGTCGGCGCGACGCGCGCGATCAACGCCCGCAGCTCATCCATCGCGCGGCTCACGCCGACGAGCGGATCGCTGTGCCCCAGCGCCTCGTGCAGGCGCCGGTTCTCGGCGCGGGTGCGCGCGAGCTCCAGCGCCCCGCGGATCGCCACGAGCAGCCCTTCGGGCGTGAGCGGCTTCTCGAGAAACTGGAACGCGCCGAGCTTGGTGGCGCGCACCGCGTCGGTCAGGTTGGCCTTGCCGCTCATCATGACGACGGGCACGTCCGGGGCCACGCGCTTCAGCTGCTCCAGCGTCGCGAGCCCGTCGGGGCCGCCCGGCATCATCAGGTCGAGCAGCACGGCGTCCGGCGCGCCGCGCTCCACCGCCGCCAGGGCGGCGGTCCCGTTCCCCGCTTCCGCGGTCTCGAAACCCTCGGACTGCAGCAGCGCACCCACCATCTTGCGGATGTTGGCCTCGTCGTCCACCAGCAGGATGCGCGGGCTCACGTGGGCAACACGATCGAGAAGGTGGCACCGCCACCCGGCGTCTCGCCGGCGGTGATCGTGCCGCCGTGGGCCTCGAGGGTCTGCCGCACGAGCGCCAGCCCGAGGCCCGTGCCGTCGCGCTTGGTCGTGAAATAGGGCTCGAACACCCGCTGCCGCATCTCCTGGGGGATGCCGGGCCCGTGGTCGGCGATGGTGATCGCCATGCCACGCCCGTCGCCCGTCACCCGCACCTCGATGGCGCCCCGGCCCCCCATCGCCTCGGCGGCGTTGCGGAGCAGGTTGCTCAACGCTCGACGCAGCGGGTCGTAGTA
Organism: Gemmatimonadota bacterium; assembly: GCA_003222115.1. Lineage (GTDB taxonomy): Bacteria > Gemmatimonadota > Gemmatimonadetes > Gemmatimonadales > GWC2-71-9 > AG29. The sequence continues at coordinate 74,495 of QHUL01000048.1, forward strand.
GCCCTGCACGGTGCGCCGCCCCCCGTTGGCCTCGACGGAGACCTTCACGCCCTCGGGCACCGCCGTGCGGCCCAACTCCTGGAGCAGCTCCACGACGTCCACTTCGCTTTGCGGCCCTTCCGGGAGACGGCCGAAATCCGCGAACTCCCGCGCCAGACGCTCGAGGCGGTCGGTTTCGGCGCTCAGGACTTCCACGGCCATCGCGGACCCCCCGTCCGCCTGACCGCCCGACCGCTTCACTTGGTCCACCGCGATCCGCATCGAGGTGAGCGGGTTCTTGATCTCGTGGGCCACCCGGCGCGCCACCTCGCGGAAAGCCCGCAACCGCTCGGCCTCGAGCTCCTTCTGGCGCGCGGCGTCGAGCGCGCTCGCGAGCTGGCGCAGCCCCTGTCGCAGGGCGTCGAAGTCGGGAGCGCCGCGCGCCGACTCCCCCGCGGGCAGCGGCTCGCGCCGCCGGATCAGCCGCGTCCAGCCGACCAGCTCGTCGATCGGCCGCGAAAGCTGGCGCGACAGGTGACCTGCCAGCCGCACCGACGCGAACACGACGAGCCCGCCCAGCACCAGGATCACGACCGCCACGCCGGCCGTGTAGTACCGGAGATAGACGTCGGCGCGCCGCGCCAGGGTCACCGTGTTCGAGACCTGCGCGAAATGCTGGCGCACGGCGGCACGCTGGCCGGGGGAGAGCCGCAGCGTGTCGACTCGCTCGGCCAGCGTGCGGGCCGAATTGCCAACTTCCTCGAGCGACGCCAGGGCGCCGGCCGACGGACCCGCCGACCGCACCGACAGGGCCCAGCCGATCACGGCGAGCGTCGTGGGAGTGGCGGTCAGCGCCACGAGGATGAGGAAGATCCGCTGGCGGAACGGGAGCGCCATATTGAGGCGCAATCTAGGGCTTGAGCGCCCGTGTGACAATTCGACACAGCCAAGAACCGGGAGAGGGGAGCACCAATGAAGTCTCACACTCACTACATGTGGTTCAACACCAAGGCGCGGCAGGAGATCATCGACGTCAGCGACGCGGTGGCCGAGCAGGTGCGGGAGAGCGGCGTGCGGGAAGGCTTCGTCCTCGTGAGCGCCATGCACATCACGGCGTCGGTGTTCGTGAACGACCATGAGTCGGGGCTGTGGCAGGACATCCTCGAATGGCTGGAGCGGACGGTCGCGCCGTGGGACCCGAGCCGCTACCGGCACAACCAGACCGGTGAAGACAACGCGGCGGCGCACCTCAGGAGCCTGACGATCGGCCACGAGGTGCTGGTACCGATCACGGAGGGAAAGCTCGATCTCGGCCCCTGGCAGCGGGTGTTTTACGGTGAGTGGGACGGCCAGCGCAGGAAACGTGTGATCATCAAGGTGTTGGGGGTCTAGACATATCGCGCAAGTTGTTTATCTTCAATGCGATCACGGAGTTGGAGGGTGGCACGGGTGGCGTCGGCTCATCCAGCGGCGCTCGGCGACCTCGGCGGAAGGCCGAGGAATCGGCCCCGGCGCGCTGCGGTGAACGCGGCGACCCCCCTGCCTGCCGCTCCAGCCACAACTGATAGGCGACCCCTTTTGACGAACGCGTTGCGACGCGAAGCAGTCGCCAACCACATAGTGCCCGAAGTGCCCCGCTTGCGCCGTCCGGTGCCCCTGGTTGGGGCCGGCCGGCGAGCCGCATGCCCGCGCCATTCGGGCGCGCTTACCTGAGCGCCACATGACCCCGCAGCAACATGCCCATCTACCGCGACCCGTTCACAAAGAGCCCCCCGCCCACGCACCCAACGCCGCGCTGTTGATCGACTTCGACAACGTGACGATGGGGATCCGCTCCGATCTCCAATCGGAGCTGAAGCGGCTGCTGCAATCGGAGATCATCCGCGGCAAGGTGGCCGTGCAGCGGGCCTATGCCGACTGGCGGCGCTACCCGCAGTACATCGTTCCGCTGTCCGAGTCGTCGATCGACCTGATCTTCGCCCCGGCGTACGGATCGAACAAGAAGAACGCGACCGACATCCGGCTCGCCATCGACGCGCTCGAGCTCGTGTTCACCCGGCCCGAGATCGGCACCTTCATCCTGCTCTCGGGGGACAGCGATTTCTCCTCCCTGGTGATCAAGCTCAAGGAGTATGGGAAGTACGTGATCGGGGTCGGCATCCGGGAGTCGTCGAGCGACCTGCTGATCCAGAATTGCGACGAGTACTTCTCCTACAACGAGCTCGCGGGGCTGACCAAAGAAAGCGACGTCACCACCGAGCGCCGGGATCCGTGGGAGCTGGTGGTCGAGGCCGTGAAGCAGATGACGGCGCACAACGACGTGATGCGCTCCGACCGGCTGAAGCAGGTGATGCAGGAGATCGACCCGTCGTTCAACGAGAAGGACATCGGCTTCTCGCGCTTCAGCAAGTTCGTGGTCGAGGCGGCGCACCGCGGCCTGATCCACCTCAAGAAGCTGGACAACGGCCAGTACGAGATCTCGCTCGGCCCGGGCGTGCCCGGCGCGGCGGCCCAACCCACGGCGACGGGCGCGCCGCGCGGCGAAGCGCCCCGCGAGGAGCGGCCGCGCCGCCGCGCCGCCGAAGGGGCCCGCCGCGACGACGGCCGCCGCGCGAGCGGGGGCGGGAGCGGGTTTTCCCTGGGCGAGGGCTTCGGCTTGATCAAGCAGGCGCTGCGCCGCCTGGGCGGCGAGCAGCCGGTAAGCGCCGACGAGCTGCGCGATACGATGATCGAGCTGAAGGGCGAGGCGGCGGAGCCGCTCGAGCCCGAGCGGTTCCCCAACCTGCTCCGCCAGGCGCACGACGCGGAGATCATCGACCTCTCGAAGGAGGAAGACGGCGCGTACGCCGTGAAGCTGCGCCCCGGTGAGGCGTCCGCCCCCGACGCAGGGGAGGAAGCGGTCGTCGAGATGTCGCAACCGCCGAACGCGGCCACCGCGCCGCCCGCGGCTCCAGCGACGCCGCCGGCAGTCGTGGCGGTGCCGTCGCGCAGCGCGCGGTTCCGCCGCGGCTCGCGCGGGCCTCGCGTCGCCGTCGCCCCTCCCGAGATTCCCAAAGTCGGAGTGGTGGAGGTGGACCCGAACTTCACACCTCGCATCGAGCTCGTGCCCGTGAAGCCCCCAGAGATGCCCGTGGTCGAGCCGAGTCGCGCCGCTGAGAGTGGCGGCGAGGGCTCCCGCGATCGCCGCGGCGGCCGAGGGGGCGGGGGGGGCCGGGGGGGTCGGGGGGGCCGGGGGGGCCGGGGCCGAGGGGGCAGGGGTGGCAGGGAGGGCGGCGAGGGCCTGGGAGGGCGCGACCGGGACGACCCGCGGGGTCCGACGGCGGTGGTAGGACCGCCCGAGGAACGGGGCGAACGCGGCGAAGGCGGCGAACGAGGTGAACGAGGTGAACGAGGTGGCCGACGGCACCGGGGTGGGCGAGGTCGGGGAGGACGCGGCGGGCGCGGCGGCGAGACCGAGATGCGCGACCAGGCCGAACGGCCCCCCCGTACCGACCGGGCGCCGGGCGAGCCGCCACCCGCGCCGTCACCCGCGCCAGAGGGTGAGGCAGACGGGGAACAAGAGTCCTTCTGGTCGAAGGTGAAGCGCGGGCTGACCGGCGGCGGGTGAAGGCGCGCGCCCTCGCCCCGAGCTTCTACGCGCGACCGACACCCGAGGTCGCGCGTCGGCTTTTGGGGCACGTTCTCGTGAGCGAGGTCGGCGGGCGACGCGTGGCGGGTCGGATCGTGGAGACCGAAGCCTACGTCGGCCCCGACGATCCCGCGTGTCACGGCTACGGCGCTCGCCGCACGCGCCGCAACCGGCACCTGTTCGGCCCCCCCGGCACCGCCTACGTGTACTTCACGTACGGCATGCATTGGTGCCTGAACGCGGTCACCGAGGCCGAGGGCTTCCCCGCCGCCGTTCTGATCCGCGCGCTCGAGCCGCTCGACGGCCTGGACACGATGCGCCGCCGGCGCCGCGGAGCGACTGACCGCGGGCTCTGCTCCGGTCCGGCGCGGTTGTGCGAGGCGCTCGCGGTCACCGGCAGCCTCGACGGGGTCTCGCTGCAACGGGGCCGGCTGCGGATCGTGCGGGGGCCGGCTCGCCAGCGGCTCGACATCATCACGACACCCCGAATTGGCATCACGCGGGCGCGCACCTGGCCGCTCCGGTTCCTGATCGGGGGCTCCCTATGGGTCTCGCGTTAGGACTGCTGCTCGTGCTCCAGCAGCCCCCGGTCATTCTGGACGGCCACATCGACACTCCTCAGCGCATGCTGGACATGCGCACGGACATCTCGGCCCGGCTCTCCGACGGTCACATCGACGTTCCGCGCATGAAGGAGGGAGGGCTCACCGCGGCGTTCTTCTCGATCTGGGTCGACGCGCGCTATCGGCGAGCGGGCGCGTTCCAGCGCGCGCTGGACCTGATCGCGGCCGTGCGGGCGCTCGCCGACACCGATCCGCAGGTCGAGCTCGCGACCACGGCGGATGAGGTCCGCGGTGCGGCGGCGCGGGGCCACGTGGCCGCGCTCCTGGGCGTGGAAGGCGGGCACGCGATCGAGAACTCCCTCGAACGCCTCGATTCCTTGTACCGCCTGGGCGTGCGCTACATGACGCTCACGTGGAACAACGGGAACGACTGGGCGGGAGCGTCGATGGACCCCCGTCGCTCAGGCGGCCTGTCCCCGTTCGGGAAGCAGGTCGTGCGTCGCATGAACGAGCTCGGGATGCTCGTGGATGTCTCCCACGTGTCGGACGCGACGTTCTGGGACGTCATCGCCGTCACGACGCGCCCGGTGATCGCCTCGCATTCCGCCTGCCGGGCGCTCGCGCGACATCCCCGGAACCTGAGCGACGCCCAGCTCCGCGCGCTCGCCCGGACCGGGGGCGTCGTGGGGATCAACTTCTACCCGGTCTTCCTCGACGACCGTTTTCGCCGCGAGTACGAGAGGCTCCGCGCCCGTCTGAAGCCCGAGACCGACGCGATCCACGCGCGTTACCAGGACCGTCCCGGTGAGTCGGCGTTCGCCGTGGACCGGCTCGTGGGTGAGCGCGTGGCGGCGGAGCTCGCCGTGCCGGGGATCGAGCGCCTGGTGGCGCACATCGATCACGCGGTGCAGGTGATGGGGGTGGACCACGTCGGATTGGGCTCGGACTTCGACGGGATCAGCGTGCTGCCCGCCCCCATGAAAGACGTGACGTCGTTGCCGCTGGTCGTTGCGGCCCTGCGGGCCCGCGGTTACAGCGACGACGACGTTCGGAAGATCCTGGGAGAGAACTTCCTGCGGGTCCTCAGTGCTCCTGGGTGACCTCTTCCTTCGCTGTCCCTAGGCTGTAGCGGACACCGCCCTGCAACGTGTGAGTCGGGCCCTGGAGCAGGAATCCCTTGGCCGAGGACGTGATGATGTAGTGGCCGAAGATCGACAGCCGCCCCTGCCTGATGTCGACCCCTCCCATCACCCAAAAGAACGCCTTGCTCGCGTTGGCGTCCGCCGCATCAAACGCCGCGACGGTGTCCGCTTTGGTGACGCAGCCCGAGCAGCCTTGCAGCTCCGGGGTGAGGATCTGCATCAGTGCAAACCCGCCGCCCGTGACCGGCTGGATCCGCTGCTGGGTCGGGAAGGCGAGTATCCCGCCCATGATGCGGCGCACATTGCTGAAGGAGAACGTGCCGACGAAGTCCGTGTTGGGGATCGCCACGTCGGCCAGCACCGGGCTCACGAAGAAGGCCTGCTCGAAGCTCGTGTAGAGGGCCGTGCGCTTGCCCGTGATCAGCCAATGGCCGCCGATGATGGGGTCGTACGTGAGAGGCTGGCGATTGGTCTTGTAGATCAGCACCCCGCCCTGGCCGCCCCAGAACCACTGATGCTGCCAGCCGATCGCGCGCGCTTGGGCGAGCCGCCCCTTGGCCGTGAAGTATGACAGTCCGGCCGTGCCGATGATCTGGCCGCCCAATTTGCCGCCGGGGAGATTGGTCGTGGGCGACCAGACGGCCCGCCCCTCGACCCGCAGCGCCAAGTGGTCAGTCAGGAAGAACCGATCTCCGATGGCGCCGTGCAGCGCGTTATCCGTGAAGTCGTAGGGCGGCAGGGTGTCGCGGAACGTGAACCGGGTATAGCCGCCGAGCAGGTAGAACAGGTTGCGGCCCGCCGGGGCGTTGAACACCAGGCTCACGCTCCCGAGCACGAGCTGCGGCGAGAGCGTGCCTAGCTTCTGGGTCGGCCGCTGAAAGCCCCCCTCGACTTCGATACTGACCTTGTCACTGATGAACAACGCCAGCCGCCCGCCTCCTCCCACTTGGTTCTTTAGGTTGTAGGCGCGGTCGTAGCGCGTGTAGCTCCCGAACGCCCCGAACTCGAACTGGTCGGCGTGCCCGCCCTCGCCCACGAAGTGGACCGCCGGAGTGCGGCGCTCAACCGCCGGAGTGGGCGCAGGCGCTAGCGCGGGCGCGGGCGCGGGCGCGAACGCGGGCGTTGGCGTCGGGGCCACCGCGGGCGCGGGTGGTCTGCCGGCCGCCACCACGACCGACTCCCGCTGCGCTGGGGGGAGCGGACGCGGGGCGGCTTCGTGCGGGCCGCCGCCGAGGAGGAAGACCGAGAGCCCCGCCGACGCAGTCGCGTCCAGGGACTTCTTGCCGGCGAAATAAGGGTTGTTGGGCGGGTAGTAAGCCCGGGCTTCGATGCGGAGGGCGACCCGGTCGGTGAGAAACAACCGCTGGCCGAGGCCACCGTGGACGGCGTTGAGCGAGAAGTTGTAGGGTGGGTTGACTCCCATCTCGAGCCGGGAATAGCCGCCTAGGAGGTATGTACCGCCGGTGCTGAGGACTAGGCTCACGCTGCCGAACCGAACCTGCGTGGTCGGGCCGCCGGCGGTGGGGGCCGCCTTCGTGACGCTCCCGTCCACTTCGAGCCCGATGTTGTTGGTAAGAAAGAAGCCCAGCCGGCCGCCGCCGCCGAACTGTCTCTCGAGGCCGAAAATGGGGTCGTAGCGCGTGTACGTGCCGAACCCACCGAGCTCGATCCGGTGGCTGCGCTGGGCGCCGAGGGTGGTCGCCCCGCAGGCCAGTGCCATCCCGAGCATCGAGAGTACCCGCATCGGACTACCTCCCACGGCCTCCGCGAGCGGGCGAAAGCCGCCATCAGGTCGGAAAGGGCTAAGCTGCGCCCGACAAGCGACCCCCAAAATAGGAGTTGGTCGCAAAAAGTCCATACTTGCCATAAGGTTAAGCCACGGAGTCTTGAAAGTACTTGAGGTGCCAACCAGGCGACCGCGCTACAAAACCCGAAACTAAACCGAAGATGTGCGTATCTAGATCAGGCCGAGCTTGGTTCCCACGCGGCGGAATGCTTGGAGGGCGAAGTCGAGATCGTCACGGGTATGGCCGGCTGACAACTGGCAGCGCACCCGCGCCTGGCCCTGAGGAACGACCGGATAGCCGAAGCCGGTCACGAACACCCCCTCGCCGAGCAGTAGCTCGCTCATCTGGATCGCCTGCGAGGTTTCCCCCAGGATGATGGGCACGATGGGGGTCTCCCCTGCGAGCGGTTTGAACCCCAGTGCCGTCAGCTGTTCGCGGAAATAGCGCGCGTTCTCGTGCAGCCGGCGGACCAGCTCGGGGTGCTGCTCGACGTAGCGGAGGGCGGCGAGCGCGCTCCCGGCGACGGTGGGCGGGAGCGCGTTGCTGAAGAGCTGCGGCCGGGAGCGCTGGGTGAGGTAGTCGGTGAGGGCTGCGGGCCCCGCGGTGAATCCTCCCGCGGCCCCGCCCAGCGCCTTGCCCAGGGTCGACGTGATGATGTCCACCTCGCCCGTCATTCCGAAATGCTCGGCCGTGCCCCGGCCCGTCTGCCCCAGCACGCCGGTGGCGTGCGAGTCGTCGACGGCCACGACGGCGTCGTACTGCCGCGCGAGCGCCGCGATGTCCGGCAGCTTCGCGATGTCGCCTTCCATCGAGAAGATGCCGTCCGTGAAGATCAGCCTGAGGCGGTGGTGCTTCGCCGCCTTGAGTCGCTCCTCGAGGTCCGCCATGTCCGAGTGCCGGTACACCGCGGTCTGGCACTTCGTGATGGTCTTGGCGAGCCGGATCGCGTCGATGATGGAGGCGTGATTCAGCTGGTCGGAGATGACGATGTCCTGCTCACCCAGCAGCGTGGGACAGAGACCCTCGTTTGCGTTCCAGCAGCTGCCGTATGTGAGTGATGACTCACAGCCGACGAAGCGGGCCAACGCCGCTTCGAGCTCGCGGTGAATCGTGAACGTCCCGCAAATGAACCGCACCGAGCCGGTTCCCGCGCCGTACTGATCCAGCGCGCGCTTGCCGGCCTCCACGACTTCGGGGACGTCGCACAGTCCGAGGTAATTGTTCGACGAGAGGATGACCACCTCGCCGCGGCCCTCCATGCGCACCCGCGCGGCCTGAGGGGACGTGAGGTAGTTGAGACGCTTGTAGACGCCGTCCCGCCTGAACTGGTCGAGCTCGCTGGCGAGCCGTGCGGCGAAACTCATGCGATCTCCAGGATGATCTTGCCGGCGTCGCCCGAGCGGATGGCGGCGAGGGCGTGGTCGATCTGGGCGAGCGGAAACTGGTGGGTGATGACGGGGCGGGGGTCGAGCAAGCCGGCTGTCAGGTAGCGACGCATCTGGTGCCACGTCTCGTACATCTTGCGTCCGATCACGCCGTACACGGTGATCCCCTTGAAGATGATCTCGCTCGCGAAGTCCACCGGGATCTCGCCCGTGGGAATGCCGAGCAGGTGGACGCGCCCTCCGCGGCGCACGGCGGCGAAGGCCTGATGCAGGGCGGTGGGGACGCCCGACATCTCGCACACCACGTCCGCTCCTTCGCCCCCGGTCTCTGCGAGCACGGCGCGTACCACGTCGTCGTGGGCCGCGTTGAGGGTGCGGTGGGCGCCCATCTTGGCGGCGAGCGCGAGCCGAATGGGGTTGACGTCCGACGCGATGACCTTGACGGCCCCTGCCGCCCGGGCGATCCCCACGGCGAAGCAGCCGATCGGTCCGCAGCCCACGACGAACACCGTGCTGCCGGGGATCTCGGCCGAGAGCACGGTGTGAAACGCGTTCCCCATGGGGTCCATCACGGCCCCGACCGCGGTCGGGATGCCGTCGAGCGGCAGCACGTTGCTCGCGGGCATGGCGATGTACTCGGCGAACGCGCCGTCCCGGTCCACACCGATGATGCGCGTGTTGCGGCAGATGTGGGCGTTGCCCGTGCGGCACTGCAGGCAGTGCCCGCACACGATGTGCCCCTCGGCCGTCACCAGCTGGCCGGTCTTGAGCTCGCCGACGCCGTCACCGACCGCCACGATCTCCCCCGCGAACTCGTGCCCGATGACGAGGGGGGGCTTGAGGCGGCCCTGCGCCCAGGCGTCCCACTCGGCGATGTGCAGGTCGGTGCCGCACACTCCGGCGTGGCGCACGGCGATGAGCACCTCGCCCGGTCCCGCCGCCGGTTTCGGGACCGTCGCGACCTTGAGGCCGGGGCCCGGACGGTCCTTCACGATGGCGTGCATGGCGGGCATCAGGGAAGCGGAACGGGGAGGGTCAGAAGATGGAGCGCGTGAAGCCCCCGTCCACCTGGACCACGACGCCCGTGATGTAGCTGGCGCGTTCGGAGGCCAGGAACACGATGGCCGCAGCCAGCTCGTCGGTGCGGCCCATGCGTCCCATCGGAATGTCTGCGACCATCTCGCGCATCACTTCCTGGGAGCTGCGGTGCTCCCGCTTCGCCCGCGTCTCGGTGAGCTCCTCGATCCGTTCGGTGGCGATGAATCCGGGGCACACCACGTTGACCGTGATCCCCTCCGGGGCCACCTCGTCGGCGAGCGCCTTGGCGAAGCCGAGCACGCCGGCGCGCGCCGTGGTGGAGAGGATGAGGCCGGGCACCGGCTGCTTCGCCGCCACCGAGGCGAGGCAGATGATGCGCCCCCACTGGACCTTGCGCATCACCGGCACGGCCGCGCGGGCGAGATGGACGGTGGACAGCAGGTTGAGCTCCACGGCGCGGTGGAACGCGTCGCCCGTCTGGTGGCTGAACGGCGCGGCGGGCGGGCCGCTGGCGTTGCAGAACAGGATGTCGAGCCGGCCCAGCTCGCGGGCGACCCGCTCCACCATCCCCTCCGCCTCGGCGGGGATCCCGACGTCCGCCACCAGCGGCACGACGGTGCGGGTCGTCTCGGCCTCGAGCTGCTGCGCCACGCGCTCGACGGAGTCCTGATGACGTCCGTTGATGGCGACGCGCGCCCCCTCCTGCGCCAGGGCCTTCGCCACGGCGCGGCCCAGGCCTTTCGTGCTGCCGCACACCAGCGCCACGCGGCCGGCGAGACCGAGGTCCATAGGCGTCGGAATCTAGAGGCGAAAGCGAAGCCCGGTTAGACGTTCAGTCCACCGGCTCGATCCGCACGGCGCAGCACTTCAGTTCCGCCATCTTCGCGTAGGGATCGAGCACCGGGTTGGTGAGGAGGTTCGCCGCGGCCTCGCGGAAGTGGAACGGCACGAAGACCTGGCCGCGCGCCACCCGCTTGGAGATACGGCACGAGATCGTGAGGCTGTTGCGCCGCGACGTCACGCGAGCGGGATCGCCGTCGCCGAGGCCCAGCGCCGCGGCATCGGCCGGGTGGATCTCCATGATCGGCGTCGGCTCGCGCTGGTCCAGCCCCGCGGCCCGGCGCGTCATCGTGCCGGTGTGCCAGTGGTAGAGCTGACGCCCGGTGTTCATCACGAACGGAAATGTCTCGTCCGGCAGCTCCACGGGCGGGGCGTATTCGACCGGCACGAAGCTCGCCTTGCCATCCGCCGTCGGGAACCGGACGTCGAACAGGAAGGCCGTGCCCGGCGAATCGGACGTCGGCACGGGGTACTGGAGCCCCGCGCCCTCGAGCCGCTCGTAGGTCACGCCCCTCCAGGACGGTGTCACCCGTACGATTTCCCGCATGACGTCTTCGGCCGACCGGTGTGGGGTTTTCAGTCCCAGTCTGTTGGAGAGCTCGATCAGGATCTCCAGATCGCCCCGTGCCTGCCCCGGCAGGTCTGCCGCCCGGTGGGCGAGCTGGATGCGCCGCTCGGTGTTGACGAACGTCCCGGTCTTCTCGGCGAAGCTCGAGCCGGGGAGCACGACGTCGGCGTAGCGGGCGGTCTCGGTGAGGAAGAGGTCCTGCACCGCGAGGAACTCGAGCTCCCGGAACCAGTGCTCGGCGTGCGCGATGTCGGGATCGGAGATGATGGGGTTCTCGCCCATGATGTACATCCCGCGGACTCCGCTCTCCTCTTTCACGATCTCCGTCACCATCAGCCCCTCATTGAGCGAGAGGGACTCGGGGGCCACGCCCCAGGCGCGCGCGTACTCGTCACGGATCTTGGGATCCTTGACGGTGCGGTAATCGGTGTAGACGAACGGGATCGCGCCCATGTCGGAGGCGCCCTGGACGTTGTTCTGGCCGCGGATCGGCAGCATCGCCGCGCCCCAGCGGCCGATCATGCCGCACGCGAGCATCAGGTTGAGCAGCGCCGTGACGAGATCGGTGCCGTTGGCGTGCTGCGTCAGCCCCATGGCCCACAGCGTGCTCGTGTTCGGGCCCCGGGCGTAGATCTCCGCGGCCCGTTTGATCTTCTCCGCCGGCACTCCCGTGATCTTCGCCGCCACCTCCGGCGTCATCGCCCGCACCGAGTCGCGCAGCTTGCCGAAGTCGCGCGTGCGGTCGGCGACGAACCGCTTGCCCTCCAGGCCCCGGGCGAGGATGTGGCCCAGCATCGCGTTGAACAAGGCCACGTCCGTGCCCGGCTGCATCTGCAGGTGGAGGTCGGCGCGGGCCGCGAGCTCGGTCTTGCGCGGGTCGGCCACGATGAGCGTGGCGCCCCGCTCGTGGGCGCGTTTGATCGCCGCACCGAAGACCGGGTGCGACTCGGTCGTGTTCGCGCCCGCGATGAAGATGACGTTGCACGCCTCCTCGATCTCCCGCATCGAGCCCGAGGCGGCGGACGTATTGAGCGCCCGCTGCATCGCGGCCACCGACGTCGAGTGGCACAGCCGCGTGCAGTGGTCGATGTTGTTCGTCCCGAGCGCCGCCCGGAACATGCGCATCATCACGTAGTTCTCTTCGTTGGAGCACTTGGCGGAGGAGAAGCACGCCAGCGCGTCGCCGCTGCGCTCCCGCTTGATGCGCGACAGCTCCTGCGCGACGAGCTCCAAGGCCTCGTCCCACGTGGCCTCGCGGAACGGCTCGTACCAGGAGGGTGGCGTGGCGCCCCGGTCGCGGATGTCGAGGTCGAGCCGCTCGAGCAGCGGCAGCTCGCGCACCGACTTGCCCACGGCGCGCGGCGGCCCGGCGGGCTTCTCCGTCTGTCCCTCGCCTTCGATCGTGCGCCAGGGCCCGCCGCGGCGGTCCGGGCCGGAAGCGCCCTGCCACGCCCAGCGCCCGCGCTGCTTCGACCAGCCCTTGCGGATCAGCGGCCGCGTGAGCCGGTCGCGGTGCTGCGGGAAATCGTACCCGAACCGCCCCTTCACGCAGGTCGAGCCCTGGTTCGGGGTGTTGAGCTCGATGTCCGGGGAGGTCACGCGGGCCACCTTGCCGTCGGCGACGTGCAGGTCCAGCTGGCAGCCCACGCCGCAGTACGGGCACACGGAGCGAACGACCTTCGCAGGGTGCCGGATCTGCTCCGGCGTGAACCGCTCGCGCGGCATCACCTCGAAGATCGCGCCCGTGGGGCACACCCGGACGCACTCACCGCACCAGGTGCACCCCGCCCTGTCGGGGTCGCCGTCCGCGCCGACGATGATCTCGGTGTGCTCGCCCCGCAGCCCCACGTCCAGCACCCCCACCACCTGGATGTCCTCGCATGCGCGCACGCAGCGGGTGCAGAGGATGCAGGTGCTCATGTCGTGCCGGATCATCGGGTCACCCGGGCGCTCGTCGCCGTGGCGCAGCGCCAGGTCGCGCTCCGCCACCGGCGTCGGCACAACCCCGTAGCGCACCACGTACTGCTCGAACTCGTTGCGGGGGCTCACCCGGCCGCCGTTCCGGAGGTGGTCCGCCGGGTAGCGCTCCAGCAGCAGGCGCAACACGCCCTTGCGGTTCTCGACGGCGGCGTGCGACTCGGTGTTGACGACCATCCCGTCCGCCACCTTCGTGGCGCAGGCGGGGAGCAGCTTGGGCTGTCCCTCGACCGAGACCAGGCAGATGCGGCAATTCCCCACGATCGGCAGCTTGGGGTACCAGCACAGCGTCGGGATGTCCGACATCCCGGCGGCGCGCGCCGCCTCGAGGATGGTGCGATCGGGGTCGGCGGTGACGCTGCGGCCGTCGATGGTAAGCGTGGTCATGGCGAGAAGGTTAGACGCTGTAGCGCGCCTCAGCAACCCGAAGCGGAGCAGGGCAACCACCGGTCCGCTATGTGCTTGCAGATACTGTCAGCAGCGAAGCTACCGGACCCAACCCCTCGAAAGAACCCTTACTCGGACGCGCCCTGCAGGCGCGAGGCCCCCCCTAGCGGGGCCATCTGAAGCAGTGCACTTTTTCACGCCCGCACCGCAAGGTGCCGAGGAAACCTGTTAGCATCTGAAGATGCTACACCGTCAACAGGAGCGCTCATGGAACTGCTTCGTGGGGACCAGACGACGCGTCGCGGCGTGCGGCTCGCCTGCGGCGTTATCGCGCTGGCCACGCTGGCGCTGGCCGCGTGCAACGACAACAACCAGACCGGCCCAATTGGTGCCAACACCCTCGTATTCGTCGGCACCGTGAACGGCGCCAACGCCACCTTGAGTGGGTCGGTCGTGCTGACGATCGACGAAACACGGGTCGCGGCGACGTTCAAGATCCGCACGCCGAGCGCTGACGCCGGCACCGCCGCCAACGAGACAGGCACTGCCAGTGGCATCGCCCCCGGCGACAACGGCACCGCCACCGGGACGCAGACTAGCACCACGCTCCAGGACAACACCAAGACGTGGACGGTCGACGAATGGAAGGGAGCCGCCGTCAGCATCACCGCCGGAACCGGCGCGGGCCAGACGAGCACGGTGTCCTCCAACACCACCAACACGCTCACCGTCTCGCCAGGTTGGACCACGACGCCGGACGGCACGTCCACCTACGACATTACGCGGACGAACACGCTCCAGGACAACACCAAGACGTGGGCGACCGACGTATGGAAGGGACGCACCGACAGCATCGCCGTCGGGACCGGCGCGGGCCAGGCGAAAACGGTGTCCTCCAACAACGCCAATACGCTCGTCCTCGCCTCAGCCTGGACGACGCCGCCGGACAACACGTCCCAGTACGTCATCAAGATTCTGACGAGCACCACGCTCGGGGACCCGAGCAAATCGTGGACCAAGAACGAATGGGCGGCGCAACCGGTCTTCATCGCCGCCGGAACGGGCGCCGGCCAGACGCGCACGGTGTCCTCCAACAGCGAAAACATTCTCACCGTTTCGCCAGCTTGGACCAAGACGCCGGACGGCACGTCCCAGTACCTCATCGAAACCACAATCGCGATCACGGGCACCTACAACACCTCGTCCAAGGCCTTCTCGGCCACCGGCGGTGGGTACACGTTCGACGGCGCATACGATGGCAGCTCCCGTCTTCAGGGCACATTCACCGGACCGACTTTGAGCGGGACATTCCTTACCGAGCGGGCTACGAACGGCCCGAAGGCTTACTGCGGGACGTTCACTAGCACCACCGCCGGGGAGAACGGGATCTTCAACGTGACGCTCCACGGGGCGATCCTCTTCGGCATGGCTACGGGTGACGCCGGGACCGTTCTCGCGCTGGATGGGACGGTCTCGGGGAGCGGCGTCACCGTCGTCAACCCCAACGCCCCCACTGGGCCACCCCTCGCGATCGGCACGGTGAGCACCGACGGCAGCTCAGTCGCCGGCACCTTCGACGACGGCGCTGGTAACATGGGCAATTGGCAGGGTGCCCGCTGCGACTTGTGATGCCGCGGCCGCGTCGCGAGCCTCGCGGCGCGCGGTGAGAATGAGGCGAGAGTGAACAAAGGGCCGGCGCGATGCCGGCCCTTTGTCATTTCAGTCGGTGTGATCCGGCAGGTGTCGGTGCGTGTGGTCGCCCGCCTCACCCTCATCGGTGAACCAACAGTAGGCCCAGATCTTCGCCGGGCGCAGCATCCGCCGGCCCGCGCGCAGGATGATCCCGAGCGGTTCGTCGTCCAGTACCAGAGGGAGGGTCGTCATGGGCAGTTCCCGGTTGTAAGCCGTAAGACGTAAGTGCAAGCTTCCCGCCACAAGGGCGTTCTTACAACTTGCCGTCTTACAACTGGTTACTGGGGCGGGGTCGGCGCGGAGTAGCTAGTCCGACACGTTCGCCGCCGTGTCGAGCGGACGCAGGGGCTTCACCGCCACGAACCCCGCGCCGCGGCGTGTGCGGCGGCGGCGCGTGAGCTGCCATCCCGCGTACTGCGCCTCGAGCGACTCCGGCGCGAGCGGGATGACCTCCCGGGTCGCGGCCGTGGGCAGGACGACATGGACGCCGCCCGCCCGCGTGCGCGCCTGGAGGTCGTAGAGCAGGGCGTGACGGTCCTTGGGCCGCGCGGCGGCCAGCGCGGCGGGATCGATCACCACGAGACTGGGTGCGACGTCCGGGAACCAGCGCCCGAAGTTGATCACGAGCGCCTGAAAGCGCCCGGCGAGCTGTTCCGTGACGGCTCGACTCTCCGCCGCCTCGACGGCGTGGAGCTCCTGGTCCACGAGGAACACTTCGGCCTCGCAGGCGGCGATGAACAGCCCGGCGGAGAGTGCGCCCGTCCCCACGACCACCGCCAGGTCGCCGGGCTCGAGGCGGCGCGCGTAGGCGACGAGGGGCCCGCCGGCGTCCAGGCCCCAGTGCGTCGGCTCGCGTTGTGCGGCGCGCAGCGCCCGGTGCTTTTGCCGCCACCGCGGGAACGACGGCAGCCGCAGCCGCCGGGCGATGATCCGGTCCACGTGCTCGAGCAGCAGCACCTCGGTGAGCAGGTACTGCCCGGCCGAGTTCTCCTCCAGCTCGCGCACGGCCTCGTCCCCGATCTCCAGCAGCTGCTCGCGCGTGAGCGTGTTCTTGTACTCCTCGATGCGCTGCAGGATGAACTCCTGGTGTTCCTGCTTGAGCGAGCGGGGAGGGCGGCGGGGAGCGGGGGCCGGAGCGGGGGCGGGCGAGCCGCTGGCGGAGAGGGGCGTCAGCACGGCTCGACGTGCACCGTGACTTCCGCGAGCTGCAGGTCCTGCTTGAGGCGCTCCTCGACCGCGTCCGCGATGGCGTGTGCTTCCTGGACGTTCGCATTCCGGTCCACCGCGATCGTGACCTCGGCGTAGCGCACCGGGGCGGCGCCGCGCGAGCGGATTCCGTAGGCGCTCTTCACGCCCACCACCCCTTGTGCCGTCTCCTGGATCGCGTCGGGGGGGAGGGCCCGCTGGTCGACCAGCACCGGAACGGCGCGGGCGAGGATCCGGTACGCCGCCCACAGGATCAACAGTGCCACGGCGATCGCCACGGCGGGGTCGGCCCACCACCACCCGTGCCGCGCGAGCAGCACGCCCGTCAGCACTCCGGTCGTGACGTACACGTCCGTGCGCGTGTGCGCGGCGTCCGCGAGCAGCAGCTCGCTCCTCAGCTCGCCCCCGCGGCGCTGCTCGTACCAGGCGATGAGCACGTTGACCCCGAGCATGAGCACGAGGATCGCGAGCTGGAGATCGGTCACGAGCACCGCGTGCCCCCCGCTCAGGAGGTGGTTCACTGCGCCTCGCGCGAGCTCGAAGCAGCTGATCGCGAGGAACACGACGATGGCGAGCGCCCCGAGGGTCTCGAACTTGCCGTGGCCGTAGGGATGGTCCTCGTCGGGCGCCTGACCGGCCACGCGGACCAGCACGACGCCGAGCGCGTTGTTCAAGACGTCCACCGCCGAGTCGAGCGCGCCACCCATGACGGCGAGAGAGCCCGAGAAAATGCCCACGAACAGCTTGCTCCCCAGGACGGCGAGATTGGCGAGGAGGACTCCGGTCAGGACTCGGCGGACGCGGATGTGGCGGTCGCGTGCCTCGGGCCGGGGCAGCGGCATGGCGTGCAAGCTTGTAAACGCCCGCCCCCAAGTCAACACCTTCAGTCGGCCGCCCGCAGCAGGGCCCCCTTCAGGTATCCCGTCTCCGGCACGTTCAAGAGCTCGGGATGATCCCGGCCGGCTCCCGTCCATGTGAGGAGCTGCAGGCGGCGCCCGCTGTCCTCCGCCGCGGCCGCGAGCATCGCCGCGAACTGCTCGCGGTGCACGTGGTACGAACAGCTGCAGGTGAAGAGGATCCCGCCCGGCGCGAGCAGCCGCATCGCGCGCAGGTTGATCTCCTTGTAGCCCCCCAGCGCCTTGGGGACGCTCTGCTTCGTCTTCGCGAACGCCGGCGGGTCGAGCACCACGGCGTCGAAGGTCTCCTCCCGCCGCTCCAGCTCGCGCAGCAGGTCGAAGGCGTTGGCCTCCCGAAAGGTGATGTTCCCGACGCCGTTGAGCGCGGCGTTGGCGCGCCCGCGCTCCAGCGCCTCGGCGCTCGAGTCCACTGCGACCACCTCGGCCACGCGGCGCGCCAGGTGCAGCGCGAACGAGCCGTGATAGGCGAAGGCGTCGAGCGCGCGGCCCCCGCCTCCGGGACGCGTCGCCCCGGCGACGAGCACGCGGTTCTCGCGCTGGTCCAGGAAGGCGCCGGTCTTCTGCCCGGTGCGCGGCGCCGCCAGATAACGGACCCCGTGCTCGGCGACCTCGACCGTGTCGGGGACGACGCCGTGGGCCAGGACGACCTCGAGGGGAAGACCCTCGTGGCGGCGGATCGCGGCGTCGTTGCGCAGCAGCACGCCGTCCGGCTCGAGGGCGGCCCGAATCCCAGCGACCACGTCGTCGCGGACCCGCTCCAGCCCCGCGGAGAGGAGCTGGGCCACGACGTAGGGGCCGTAGCGGTCCACCACGAGCGACGGCAGCCCGTCGCCCTCGGCGTGCACCACGCGATAGGCGGTGGCGTCGATGCCCGACCGCAGGGCGGCGGCCGTACGGATGCGGCCTTCCCACCAGGCGGCGTCGATGGGCTCGCCGCCGCGCGTCAGGAGCCGCAGCCGGATCTCCGACTTGGGAGAATAGAGCGCCTGGCCGTGGCGGCGGCCGCGCCGGTCGGCGACGGTCACGATCCCCGCCGCGTCGCGCGGCTCGTCGTAGATGTCGGTGCGGTAGATCCACGGATGACCTGCTTGCCACCGGGCGGCCCCCTTCGCGGAAACGACGACGGCGCGCTCGGCCGTCAGCCGACCGCCCGTCATTTCTCCCGGTCCGGTCGCAGCTTGGCCGCCTCGCGCAGGTAGATATGTTTCAGCTCGCGCTGCGGTTTCGTGGTATAGAAGTGGAGCAGGACGCGGATGCAGCGCGGCAGTCCGTCGGCCACGGGGACTTCCGCAGCGCCGAGCAGCGGCACGTCGCGCCACCCGAGGAGCCGCGCCGCGCGTGCCGGGTACTCGGCCGTGAGGTCGGGCGACGACGTGAAAATGGCGCTCTCCACGTCTTCGGGCTGAAAGCCGTTCGCCTCCAGCAGCGCGCGCAGCAGCTCCGCCGTCGCCTGGAGAATCGCCTTGCTCGTGTTGGCGCGCGCCGTGGTGGCGCCGCGCAGGCCCCGCAGGATTTTGCTCATGGCCCTGGCCGATCAGTTGCGCTTGATGGTGCTCACGGATGCGGGCCTTCTCAAGGGGCGCGATCCCGTGGAGGCCTGCCGCCGGGCGGTCGCCGGCGGGGCGACGATCGTGGAGGTGCGCCACAAGGGGGCGCCGGCGCGCGAGCTGGCGGCGCTCGCCCGGGCGCTCGTCGGCGCCCTCTCGGTGCCCGTTCTCGTGAACGACCGCGTGGACGTCGCCCTTGCGGCGGGGGCGGCCGGGGCCCATCTCGGCCAGGACGATCCGCCGCTCGACGCGGTGCGGCCGCATGTGCCGCCCGGATTCCTGCTCGGCGCCTCGGTCGGCTCCCCCGCCGAGGCGGATCGCGTGCGGCCCTGGCCGGCCGACTACTGGAGCATCGGGCCGTGCTACGCGACGGACAACAAGCCGGACGCCGGGTCCCCGCTCGGTCCCGAGGGGTTCGCGCGCCTCGCCCACCTCGCCCCCGCCGGCGTGCCGGTCATCGGCATCGGCGGGATCACCGCCGCGAACGCCGCGGCGATCCGGCGCGCGGGCGCGGTGGGGGTCGCCGTGATCAGGGCGATCTGGGGCGCTAGCGACCCGGAACGGGCTGCGCGCGCGCTTCGGTCCGCTGCCGCTTGACCGCGCGGATCGCCGCCAGGTGCTCGGCGTAGGTCGTGGAAAAGATGTGCTTGCCGTCGGGTTGCGCGACGAAGTACTGGAAGGGGACCCCTGCCGGGTACAGCGCCGCCACGAGGCTGGCGCGTCCCGGCTGCCCGATCGGCCCCGGGGGCAGCCCGGCGTGCTGGTAGGTGTTGTACGGCGAGCGGATGGCCAGGTTCTTCTCCCACACGCGCCGCAGGCGTCGGCCGTAGGCGTAGGCCACGGTGGGGTCGGCTTCGAGCCTCATGCCACGCGTCAAGCGGTTGTGATAGACGGCCGACACGTAGGGCCGGTCGGGGTCGTAGCGCACTTCCGCTTCGATGATCGACGCCAGCGTCACGAGCGCGTGGCGCGAGAGGTGCAGCGAGTCGAGCCGGGCCTGCCACTCCGGTTGCCACTGCGCCGCGAACTCGCGCGTCATCAGCCGCACGAGATCGCGCGCGTGGATGTGCAGGGGCACGAGGTAGGTCGTGGGGAAGAGATAGCCTTCCACGGAGCGCGCGTCCCCGGGTAAGCCGAGACCCTGGGCGAGCTCTGGATCCCGCGCGGCGGCGAGAAACGAGTCGCGCGGCACGCCGAGCTGGGCGCGGGCGGCCGCCGCCACCTCGGCGAGCATCAGCCCTTCGGGCACGAAGAACCGCGCTTCGACCCCGCGGCCCCGCTCGAGCGCGTCGACCACGGCGCTCCAGGGGCTGCCCGGCGCCAGCAGGTAGACGCCGGTCTTGAGCGACCCGCGCAGCCCGTGCAGGCGCGCGTAGAGGGTGAAGAGCCCGGCGTGCTCGACGATGCCGCGGGCCGCGAGCGAATCGACCGCGGCCTCCAGGGTGGCCCCGGGCGGAATGGTGACCGGGACCGACTCGCCAGCCGGACGCGCGCAGCCAGCGGCTATCAGCGCGCCCGCCAGCAGAACGCGAAACGCGGGAGGCGGAACGCGGAACAGGCACGCGACCCTCCAGGGCCTGTTCCGCGTTCTCACGTCGCCGACCCCCGCCGTGCGTCGAGATAGTGCTGGAGCAACACCGCCGCGGCGAGTGCGTCCACGTCGTCCTTCCGCCCCCTCGTCGAGCCTCCCAGCTCGCGCACGGCCCGCAGCGCGCGCGCCGTGGTCAGGCGCTCGTCCCAGAGATCCACCGGGCGCCCCGCGTGGCGGGCGACGTCGGCGGCGAGCACCCGGGCCTCCCGCGCGGCGTCGCCCTCCGACCCATCGGGCGCGAGCGGCAACCCCACGACGACGCCGGTCACCGCGTGCTCGTCCAGCAGCGCGAGGAGTCGCCGCATGGGGAAACGTTTGCCGGCGCGGCGGGTGAGAGTGGCGAGCGGCTGGGCGAGGGTGCGGGATTCGTCGGACAGGGCGAGGCCGATGCGGCGCTCACCCCAGTCGACGGCGAGCAAGCGCCCCGCCGTCACCCCTGTGCCATCGTCTGGAAGAATTCCGCGTTGTTCTTCGTGCGCTTCAGCCGCTCGAGCAGGAACTCGATCGCTTCGACGGGCGGCATGTCCGCGAGGAAGTTGCGCAGCAGGTAGACCTTGTTCAGCTCCTCCTTGCTGAGGAGCAGCTCTTCCTTGCGGGTGCTCGTGCGCTGCACGTCGATCGCGGGGAAGGTGCGTCGCTCGGCGATGCGGCGGTCGAGGATCACTTCGGAGTTGCCGGTGCCCTTGAACTCCTCGAAGATCACCTCGTCCATCCGCGACCCGGTGTCGATCAGCGCCGTCCCGATGATCGTGAGGGATCCGCCTCCTTCGATCTTGCGCGCGGCGCCGAAGAAGCGCTTGGGCTTTTGGAGCGCGTTCGCGTCCACGCCGCCCGACAGGATCTTGCCCGAGTGGGGCACGACGACGTTGTGCGCGCGACCCATCCGCGTGATGGAGTCGAGCAGGATGACCACGTCCTTCCCGTGCTCCACCAGGCGCTTCGCCTTCTCGATGACCATGTCGGCCACCTGGACGTGCCGGTCGGCCGGCTCGTCGAACGTGGAGGAGATCACCTCGACGTGCGCCCCTTTCACGTTCTCCTCCATGTCCGTCACCTCTTCGGGTCGCTCGTCGATGAGCAGCACGATCAGGTAGATCTCGGCGTGGTTCTCGATGATGGAGTTCGCGAGCTTCTGGAGGAGGATCGTCTTGCCGGCTTTCGGCGGCGATACGATCAGGGCGCGCTGACCCTTCCCGATGGGGCTGAGGAGATCCATCACGCGCATCGACAGGTCGCCGTCCGAGCGCTCGAGCCGAACGCGCTCTTCGGGGTAGCGCGGCCGCAGGTTCTCGAAGGCGACGCGGTGCTTGGCCTTCTCCGGCTCTTCGTCGTTGACCGACTCGACTTTGAGGAGGGCGAGATACCGCTCCCCCTCCTTGGGCGGCCGCACCTGGCCCATGATCGTGTCGCCCGTGCGCAGGTCGAAGCGCTTGATCTGGCTGGGAGACACGTAGATGTCGTCGGGGCCGTACAGGTAGTTCCAGTCGGGGCTGCGCAGGAAGCCGTACCCCTCGGGGAGAATCTCCAGCACGCCCTCTCCGCGCAGCACGGTGTCGGAGTCGAGCAGCGACTGCTCGATGCGGAAGATCAGGTCCTGCTTGCGAAGGCCCGAGTAGTTGGTGATGTTCAGCGTTTCGGCCATCGCGTGTAATTCCGCGACGGACTTCCTCTTCAACTCGGCAATGTCCACGGGTGCCTGTGCTCCGTTCTGCTACGGCAGGGAAGACCCCGATCCAGGGGAATGAACGCGTCGCAGGTGGAAAATTGGGAAGTGCGGGAGTGCTATCAGTCTATAGTAGACCGCGCCGAACCGCGAGTCAAGGGCGACCGTGGACCTGACCCGGTTCCTGCTCGCGTGGCGGACGATCACGCTGCGGGATCGGGAAGTCATTGACGCGCTTGTACATCCGGACCAGGCCCAGCCGGCCCCCGCGCTCGCGCGCGCGCTCGCACTCTGGCCCGGCAGCTACTACTGGTCTGACGAGGCCGACGGGCGCCATCTCGTCCTGACCCGCCCGCTCACGCGGCGCCGCGAGACGTGGGCCCTGCACCTCACGCTGTTCCTCGCGACCCTGGCGACGACCACGCTCGCGGGCGCCGTCTTCAGCGGCGTCATTCCTTACGACCCCAACCCGTTCGATCTCTTCACGGGCGCCTATCCGTTCCCGCCGCACGTCGCGCGGGCGTGGGCGGCGGGCCTCGAATTCTCGCTGCCGCTCGTGGCGATCCTGCTCGTGCACGAGCTCGGGCACTACGTCACCGCCCGCTCCTACGACCTCGACGTGTCGCCGCCCTACTTCATTCCCGTGCCGCTCGTGCCGTCGTTCATCGGCACGATGGGCGCCTTCATCCGGCTCCGCACGGTGCTCTCCGACCGGCGGCAGCTGCTCGATGTCGGCGTCGCGGGGCCGATCGTGGGGTTCGTCGTCGCCGCTCCGGTGCTCGCCTTCGGGCTGGCGCTGAGCCATCCACTCCCGGGCCACGGCGAGCAGGCCGGCCTGCTGCTCGCGATCGGATCGGACACGGCCGGGCTGGGCGACTCCCTGGTGACGCTGGCGCTGCGCCATCTCATCTTCGGATCCGTGCCCGCGATCAGGGTGCACGTCATCGCCTTCGCCGGCTGGATCGGGATGTTCGTCACAATGCTGAACCTGCTGCCGATCGCCCAGCTCGACGGCGGCCACATTCTGTACGCGGCGCTGCCGCGCTGGCACCAGCGCGTGGCGCTGGCGTTCTGGGTGCTGGTGATCTTGCTGGGGCGCTTCTGGCCCGGATGGTACGTGTGGGGGTTCCTGGTGCTCGCCCTCTCCCGCGGCAGGCTCGCGCATCCGCCGGTCCTGGACGTCGAGCGCCCGCTACCGCCGGGGCGGCGCGCGGTCGCCTGGGCGGCGCTGCTCCTCTTCATCGCGACGTTTACTCCGATCCCGTTTAGAATCTGAAAGGCGTGAGGAGTGGGGAGTGGTACCTGCCGGCGCGCACCGGCCGCACGGCTCGCACCGTCGGGTACCACTCCCCACTCCCCACTCCCCACGCCTCTTCAGTACCACTCCCCACTCCCCCACGCCTTTTGTAGTTGACGTATTGCGTAAGTCTCGCCGGCTTATATCTTTGGACAAACCAGCCCACGGGTAGGCATGCCCGCACAACCGGCGCGCTACAGTTCCCCCGATGCTGCTGCGGTCGTTCACGAGCTCCCCCCCATCCGGTTCGACGGACAACTCATCACCATTCGCCTCGCCGTGCGCCGCAGCGAGGACGGGATCTGGCGCGGGCGGGTGCTGTTCGGGGAGCCGGACACCGAAGCCGAGCGGGCGACGGCCGAGATCTTCTGCGCCGCGTCCGAGGCGGACCTGTGGCAGTCGGTACGGGATCTCCGGGATCATCACTTCCGGGACCTGTACCGATCGCTGCTCTGATGGAGGAGCTGCGGGCAGCGCTGCAGAAGGTCCGGCACGATCTGTCCAATCCCCTGGCGGCGATTCTCGCCGAGACGCAGCTGTTGCTCCTGAACGCCGAGCGCTACGACGAGGAGACGGTCACGGGCCTGCGCCAGATCGAGACGCTGTCCCGCAAGATGCGCCAGATGCTGGAAGCCTTGGACAAGTGAGCCGGCGGCACCGGCCGCGGTTCTGTCCGCCCGCCGTGTGGTGGCGCTTTCAGTCCCTCAGGGTGCCGGGGCGGTGGCTGCGATGGAGGCCGCCCACCCGTTCCTCAGATAGAGGACGAGCAGCACCGCGCTCGTCGCGCTGACGGCGTACTTGAGCGCGGCAGGGGCGTCGCTGGCCGACAGCAGGCCCTCGATCGTTCCCGCGACGACGAGCAGCGAAACCACGGCGCCAAGCATCTGTGCCGCGATCCGCCCCTCCACCACGAGGGCGTCCCGGCGCGTGCGGTCTCCGGGGGCGATCAGCGCCCCGGCGATCCGGAACCCCGCGCCGGCGGCGATGAAGATCGCCGTCAGCTCGAGCACGCCGTGGCCCGCGATGAAGGTCGCGAGGTAGGCGCCGGCGCGGTGATTCACGAACAGCCCGAAGCCCATCCCGAGCTGCAGCCCGTTCATCACCAGCGCCCACACCGTGAGCGTCCCGGCCACGAGACCCCCGACGAAGGTCCAGAAGGCGACCAGGACGTTGTTGCCGATGATGGCCGAAGCGATCACGGGGAGCTCCTCCTCCGGGCTCTGCGCGTAGCCGATCCCGCGGGCCTGGCGCTCGGCCGCCTGCTCGGCGCGCCCCACCATGACGGGGGACATCACCTCCTCGGCGAGTTGCGGGCGCTCGCGGATCATCACGTAGCCCACGGCCGCCGGGACGACGAACAGCAGGGCGGCGGCCACCACCTGGCGCCACGACAGCACCACGGCGGCCGGAAAATCCCGCAGCAGGTAGCGGAGCACGGGCGTGCGACGCCGCCCCCGTGCCCGGTACAGGGCATTGTGCCCCGCGCCGACGAGTCGCTCGAGGTATTCGATGACGCGGGGATCGACGCCGTACGTCCGCGCCCGGGCGAGGTCCGCGGCCGCTTCGCGGTAGCGCGCGGCGAACACGGGGATCTCGTCGGGCGGCAGCGCGCCCACGCCGGCCCGCTCAACGCGCGTGGCGACCGCCCGGAACGCTTCCCAGGCCGCGCGCTTGCGTGCGACGAACCGCTCGGCGGCCACCGTGGTGCGCCCGGCTCCCCGCTCGCGCGCCCGCGTCGCGAAGCGGCTGCGGCGCTTGCGCTGCTCCTCCGCCAAGAGCGTCGCCAGATACGCCTCCGTGTCCGTCGTGCGGCGCGGCACGCGCGCCTCGAAGCGGCGGGCCAGCTCGGCTGCCATCCGCACCTCCACCGTCGGCTCGAGCTGGTCGCGGCGCGCCATGAACTGATCGAGCAGCCGGAACTCCTCGTCCGAGAGATCCGGCGGCCCCGTCTCCACGACTTCCTCCACCGGGATCTCGTTCGCTGCCCCCAGGCTCCAGTCTGTCGGACGGTCGCGCACCACGACCGTCCCCGCCGCCAGGTCGCCCGGGCGCTGGTTGCGGCGCTGGAGGAAGACGAACAGGAGGCCCGGGAGCACGGGGAGCAGAGGGAAATAGCAGTCGAGCAGCCGGACCACGTTGCGCACCACGGCCGCGGTGGGCGTGACGGGGTGCCCGGTCGCCATCACGACGCGGATTCCCAGCGCCTGCTTGCCGGGCGTGCGCCCGCCGTTCAGGGCCTCGAACAGCACGAAGTACCCGAGCACGGCGAAGTAGTACAGCAGCACGAGCGCCGCCATCAGCCAGCCCTCGACGGCGCCGGAAAGGCGCGTGCCGATCGTGCGCGCCACCACGACGATCAGGATCACGCCGAGGTTGAGGAGCACCGTGTCGAAGAAGGCGGCGGCCGTCCGAGAGCCGACGCCCGCCAGCTCGAGGTGGACTTCGACGTGCTCCGGGGTCTCGACGCCCAGCTGTTGCCGCAGGTCCATCACGTCCCCATCTTAGCGCGGTCGACTCCCTGGAGCGAGCGCGTATGACCGACATCAGGCCGATGGATCTCGGGGAGATTCTGGACGGGGGGCTCACGGTGTACCGCCGGCACTTCAGCCTGCTCGTGCAGCTCGGGGTGGTCGCCCTGTGGCTGCCCGTCGCGCTGACCATCTACCTCCAGCTGTCGGGCGGGCCGCAGCTGCACCCGGTTCTCTATGCCGTCACGCTCCTGATCCAGTACTTCGCCAGTCTGCTCCTGACGGCGGGCGCGGTCCGCGTTATCTCCGACTCCTACCTGGGCCACCCGCCCCGGCTTCACGACGCCCTGTCGCTCGGCTTCTCGAAGATTTGGCCGCTGTTCGTCGTGGGAATCGGGTACGCCGTCGTGGTGTTCGTGTGCATGCTGGTGCCAGGGGTGATCGCGGCCGTCCTGATTCCGATTCTGGCAAAGGGCGGTGCGGCGATCCCCGCCCTCATCGTGGGGCTGGCCCTGTTCGCCGGGGCGGTGTGGTTTCTCGTGTTCGTGGCCTGCGGCTACGCGCTGACGACCCAGGTCGTGGTGCTGGAGGAGCTGGGCGGCTCGTTCGACGCCTTCGGCCGCTCCTGGGACCTGACTCGCGGCTTCAAGCGCAAGGTCTTCGCCACGGCGGCCGTCGCGCTGATCATCTTCTCGCTGCCCGCCGCCTGCGTCGCGGTGCTCGCCGAGGCCCTGCGACAGCCGGCGCCGCCGGTCGGTCAGGCCTTCACTGTGCTGGCGGCGCTGCTGCCGATCGTGATGACCCCCCTGCTCTCCTGCATCTTCACGCTGATGTACTACGACCTGCGGGTGCGGCGCGAGGCGTTCGACCTGCAGGTGCTGGGCCAGCAGCTCGGGATCGGCTAAGTGCTCGGACAGGGCGTCCCGCCGGACTCGCTCCGGGCAGCGCTGCGGGACGTGTTTGCGCGTCCCGAGTACCGCTGGAGCGAGCGCCCGGATCCGTGGGGCTGGATCGTCGGCGTCTGGTACCGGCTGCTCGATTGGCTCGACACGGTGCAACGGGGGCATCCCGCGGGGTTCAAGGTGCTGCTCGCCGTGTTGGCGCTGGTGCTCGTCGGCCTGCTCGCCCACATGGGCTACGTCGTCTGGCGGATCACCCGGCCCACGGCGCGGACGCCGGCCGGGGGGGCGGAGGGAATCGGCGGGCGCGAGCTGGCGGATGCGCGCGCCCACCGCGCGCGGGCGGAGGAGCTGGCGCGTGCCGGGCGGTATGCGGAAGCGCTGGCCTACCGGTTTGTCGCCCTCGTGCTCGAGCTCGAGCGCCGCCGCGCCCTGGCGTTCCACCCGTCCAAGACGCCGGCCGAGTACGTGGGTGAGGCCAGGCTCGACGCGGCGGGTCGCGCGTCGCTCGCGGAGCTCGTGGCGCGCCTCTATCGCCACCTGTTCGGCGGAGTTCCCTGCGATGAGGGCGGGTATCGCGAGTTTGGGGCCGCGGCGGACGAGCTGGGGAGACATGTCGCACCAGCGTGAGCTCGCCCTCGCCGCACTGCTCGCCGTCGCCGTGACCGTGGCGGTGCTGGCGGGCCGCGGCCGCAGCCCGTCCCGGGAGTCCGCCTTCGAGCGCCGCACGTCGGCCTTCCTGGCCGGGCCACGGGGCAGCAAGGCGTCCTACGACGTGCTCGCCCGCCTGGGTGTTCCCGTCGAGCGCCGCCGGCGCCCCCTGTTCGGTCTCACGCGCGAGGGAGCGCGGCGGCCGGGGCTTCTCGTAGTGCTGGACCCACCGCTCGACCTCCAGGCGGCGGAGATCGCCGAGGTCGTGCGCTACGTGCGCGGCGGCGGGGCGGTGCTCGCCGCGGGCGATGGCGGCGGGATCGCCCCCTGTGCGGGCTGGGTCCCGGCCCGTGCGGGGCGGGGCCTGAGGGACAGCCTGCCCGTGGTCCCGCGCGGGCCCGAGCCCCGCCTTCCGGCCGTCGCGACCGTGCTGAAGCCGGTCGAGCGGGAGGATATCCCGCCCCCCGACGCATCGTGCCCGCTGCTCGTCGCGAGCGGCGCGGACACGTTGCTCGCGGGGCGCGACGGTCGCGCGGTCGTGCTGCGACTGCGCTACCCCGGCGGCGGGCAGGTGACGCTCGCGGCCGACCCCGGCTACTTCCGCAACATCGTCTGGCGCCAGACGGGGGTGGCGGCCTTCGCGGTGCCTCTGTTCCTGGCCGGCCGGCGCGGCGCGATCGTGTGGGACGAGTTTCACCAGCGCTTCGGGCGCGGCGGCTCGCTGACGGCGGCGACGCTCGCGTGGCTCGCGGGCGCGCCGGCCGGCTGGGCGATGCTGCAGCTCGCGGCCGTGCTGCTGGTGGCCCTCGCCGTCGCCGCGGTGCGGTTCGGGCCGGCGCGCCGCGTGATCGACGTGCGCCGCCGCTCGCCGCTCGAGC
This sequence comes from Gemmatimonadota bacterium, assembly GCA_003222115.1. Lineage (GTDB taxonomy): Bacteria > Gemmatimonadota > Gemmatimonadetes > Gemmatimonadales > GWC2-71-9 > AG29. The sequence continues at coordinate 102,598 of QHUL01000048.1, forward strand.
ACCTGGAGGCGCTGGCGGCGGGGCTGGAGGGCGCGGCGGGCGTCGACACCGCCGTGGCGCTGACGGTCTCCGGGCTGCGCCGGCGCCTGAGCCGCACGGGCCAGATCCGGCCCGGAGACGCGCAGTCCTGGCTGCCGGCGCTGGAGCTGGCACTGCCCACGCCGCGGGGCCGCGAGGCGGCGCGGCGCATCCAGCAGACCCTGAGACAACCCGGCGGTGCCGAGCGCGTGCTCGCCGCCGCCCAAGCCGTGGAGGACGTGTGGGAGGAGCTGCACCCGCGCACGACGCGAGCCGCATCCTAGAGGCCATCCGGTCGGTGGTGCTGGGCCAGGAAGCCGCCACCCGGGAGGTGGTGGTGTGCCTGCTCGCCCGCGGTCACGTGCTGCTCGAAGGCGTCCCCGGGACGGCCAAGACGCTGCTCGTCCGCGCGCTCGCGCTGGCGCTCGACGTCCGGTTCCAACGCATCCAGTTCACGCCCGACCTCATGCCCGCCGACATCACCGGCGTCTCGCTCCTGACGGGGACGCACGAGTTCACGTTCCGGCCCGGCCCCATCTTCGCCGACCTCGTGCTCGCGGACGAGATCAACCGCGCGCCGGCCAAGACCCAGGCGGCGCTGCTCGAGGCGATGCAGGAGCGCACGGTCACGATGGACGGCACGAGCCATGCGCTGTCGCCCGTGTTCACCGTGTTCGCGACCCAGAACCCGGTGGAGTTCGAGGGCACGTATCCGCTCCCCGAGGCCGAGCTGGATCGCTTCACGGCCAAGGTGCAGTTCGGCTACCCCCCGGCACCTGTGGAGCAGGGGATCCTGACCAAATACGTCCAGGGCTTCGAGGCCGACCGGCCGGCCACCTATGGCGTCACGGCCGTGACCGACGCGGCCGGGCTCGAGCGGCTGCGCCAGGGGGTCGAGGCCGTGCGGGTGGAGCCCCAGGTGACGGCGTACATCACGGCCATCGTGCGCGCCACGCGGGATGCGGCGTCGCTCACGCTCGGCGCGAGCCCGCGCGCGGGCGTGTCGCTCCTCAAGGCGGCGCGGGCCGCGGCGCTGCTCGACGGCCGCGAATTCGTGGTGCCCGACGACGTGAAGCTGCTCGCCCCCGCCGTGCTGCGACACCGCATCAGCGTGGCCCCCGAGCTCGAGCTCGAGGGCGTCACCGCCGACGTGGCCCTCAAGGCGATCCTCGACCGCACCGAGGTCCCGACGGCGTGATCCTGTGCACCCGCCGCGCGCTGGCGCTCGGCGCGGCCGTCGCCGCGCTCGGCGCCGCGGGCTACTGGGCCGCGTGGGCCCTGCCGGCGATGCTCGTCGCGGACGTCGTCCTCCTGGCGGGCGTGTGGCTCGACGGGCGGTGGGCGCCGCGACCGCGTGCGCCGGGGCTCGAGATCGTGCGGGACGCCCCGCCGGCCCTCTCGGTCGGCCGCGGGGGCGAAGTGGTGTACCTCTGGGCGAACCGCTCCGGGCGGCGGGCCCGGCTGCGCGTGCGGGAGGTGCGGCCGGAGCTGCTGGGCGGCGTCCAGCCGCCCCGCGCGCTCACGGTGCCGCCCCGCGGCGAGCGGCGCGAAACCCTGGCCGTCGTGCCCGTGCGGCGCGGCCGCGCGCGCGGCGGCGACGGGAGCGGGGGGAGCGGGGGGAGCGGGGAGGGAGGGTTCGTCGTGGACAGCGAGGGGCCGCTCGGGCTGGGGTTGCGGCGCGAGACCGTGCCGCTGCCGTGGGAGGTCACGGTCTACCCGCCGATCGTCTCGATGCGGCTGCGGGCGTCGGTGGCGCAGTCCGTGCGGCGACGCGAGCAGGGAGCGACCGCCGTGCGCCGGCTGGGCGAAGGCCGGTTGTTCGAGTCGCTGCGCGAGTGGGTGCCCGGCGACGACATCCGGCACATCGACTGGAAGGCCACCGCCCGGCGCCGCAAGGTGATCACCCGGCAATACGAGGCCGAGCGGCGGCAGCAGGTGCTCCTCGTCATCGACACCGGCCGGTTGATGACCGCCGACATCGCGGGCACCGCGCGGCTCGACTACGCCGTGCGCGCGGCGCTGGAGCTGGCCTACGCCGCCGCCCAGCACGATGACAACGTCGGGGTGATGGCGTTCGCGGACGGCGTGAAGCACTACGTCGCGCCGCAGCGCGGCCGGGTCGGGCTGAAGCGCGCGCTCGACGTGCTGGCGGTGCTCGAGCCGGTGCTCGTCGAGCCCGACTACCCCGGCGCCTTCCGCTACCTCGCGGCGCGCAGCCGCAAACGCGCGCTCACGGTGCTGTTCACCGACGTCATCGACCGGTTCGCCTCCGACGCGCTCGTCGCGAACGTGGCCTCGCTCCGCCCTCGCCACCTGCCGCTCGCCGTGACGTTGCGCAACCCCGAGCTCGATCGGGTGGCGGCGTTGCGGCCGGAGACGCCGCCCGACGCCTTCCGCAAGGCGGCCGCTGAGGAGCTGCTACGGGCCCGCGACGAGGCGCTGGGCCACATGCGGCGCGCCGGCGTGCTGGTGCTGGACGTGCCACCCGAGCGCGCCGCGCACGCCGTGGTCGCGGGATATCTGGACCTGAAGCGGCGCGGGCGGCTGTAGTGACTGCGGTCATATGCACCTGGATAGGGCCCGCTGTAGATTGAGTCGCGGCTCACCCGGATCGTGCCAGCATGAGCCTCCCACAACGCTTGGCCCCGCTCGTCGCCCTCGTCGCCGCGCTCGCGGCGGGCGCGTGCGTGTACCCCACCGAGCACGATGCCGATGTGCACGTCAGCGTCACGGCGCTCCCGATCCTGATCCGCGGGAACGACGCGCTGGCCACGGCCCGCGCCTGGCAGGTGCTCGGCACCGGCGACTCCGCTGAGATCACGAACATCAGCTTCGTCTGGTCCAGCGGCAATGCGTCGGTGGCGACGGTGGACCCCAGCGGGCACATCGTGGGCATCAAGTCCGGCACGACGACGATCCGCGCCGCCGCGGCGAACTTCGACAAGCGCTCCCAGCCCGGTGATATCACGCTGCGGGTCGCCGAGCGGCTCGAGATCGACAGCATCCGGCCCAAGACGGTGCATTTCGGTGACACCGTCACCGTGTTCGGGGTCGGGGTGGAC
>QHUL01000066.1 GCA_003222115.1 Gemmatimonadota bacterium
GAGGGCGAGGAAGTCGCCGGATTCGCAGATCGGCCCCACGACGCTGACCGTCTCCTCCTCGCGGGCGCCGTCCGTCAGCGGGATGATCTCGTGGTGCGCGTTATAATGGCTCGGCCGCACGAAGTCGGTCATTACCGCGTCCACGACCACGAAGTCCTTGCCGCCCGAGTGCTTGCGGTAGAGGACGCGGGTCACGAGCACCCCCGCGTTGGCGACGAGGTAGCGGCCCGGCTCACAGATCAAGGCGAGCTGCGCCGCTTTGATGGGCGGCGCCACGGCAGCGGCGAACTGGTCGGGGCTGGGTGCGCGCTCGTTGTGGTAGCGCACGCCGAGGCCGCCGCCGACGTCCAGGGCCTCGAGCGTGGTGATGCCCGAGGCGCGGATCGCCGCCACCAGCTCGAGCAGCTTGACGGTGCCCCGGTGATACGGCTCGACGTCGGTGATCTGGGAGCCGAGGTGCATGGCGAGCCCGCGCAGCGTGAGCAGGGGGTCCGCAGCCACGCGCTGGGCCGCGTGCAGGACCTCGTCGAACGGCACGCCGAACTTCGCGGTCTTCTCGCCCGTCTTCGTGTAGGGGTGCGTGTCCGCGGCCACGTCGGGATTCACGCGGATGCCGATGGAGGCCTTCTTCCCGACCCGTTTCGCGGCCGCCTGGACGGCCTCGAGCTCGCTCGTGGACTCGACGTTGAGGAATCCGACACCCGCGCGGATCGCCTCCTCCAGCTCGGCCGCGGTCTTGCCCACGCCCGAGAACACGACGCTCGCGGGATCGAAGCCCGAGGCGAGCGCCCGCTTAAGCTCTCCCGCTGAGACGATGTCGGCGCCCGCGCCGAGCTGACGCAGCACGCGCAGCACCCCGATGTTGCCGTTCGCCTTGACCGAGTAGCAGATGCGGTGGGGCACGTCCTTGAGCGCGTCCTGCAGGGCGTGGTATTGGGCCCGGATCAGGTTCGCGCTGTAGACGTAGGCCGGCGTGCCCACGCGCTCCGCGATGGAGCGGAGCAGCGCGGGATCGAACCCTAGTACGCCTGCGCCCATTGTCGGAAGGAGTATCGGGGCAATGAGTTAGCGTGTCCTCGCAGGAATAGAGTCGTTGTCAGAGCGGCTAGCCGCTGGCGCAAGATAGTCGGGTGCTGGTCGACGCGGTATGTCGCATTCCCACCCGTCCCTGCCGCAAAAACGCCCTATCCCGCGTGGTCGCTTCCTCCCAAGTTGGTCATTGTGGGACCTTTCTTAGGTGGTCCAGTTGGGTCCCGTTCTGGCTTCCCTCGCGCGTCGGGAGGTCGTCATGTCCACCAGGATTGCTTTCGCCGTCCTCGTCCTCGCTGCCTGTGTCTCGACCAATGCCGCTCTGTTGAACCCGTCGCTCAAACTTGCTCCGATCTGCCCCGATGGAGTGCAGGTATTCACTGACACGAGCAAGGTAGGTAGGCCGTACACTGAGGTCGCCGTGCTGAACTCGAAGGGCGGAAGCGACGTGACGTCGGAGAGCGGGATGATCAACTCCCAGCGGAAGAAGGCAGCCGAGCTAGGGGCGAACGGGCTGATTCTTGGGACCATGAAGGACCCGAGCACCGGCGCCAAGATCGCAAGCAGCATCTTCGGCACCAGCGCGAACCGGAAGGGCAATGCGGTCGCAATCTACATCCCAAGCGATAGCAGCCGCGTCGCAGCTGCCTGTAAGACGAGCAAGTAGTTCGGCTGCCTTGCTGCATTTTCACGGGGTTCCGAGATGAACCGCGCGATTAGGCTGCAGGCTCGCAGCTTCGTGGCTTGCAGGTTAGAGAACCGCACGAATTCGGGCCTAGGTTGGCGCCGAATGCTCGTCTTGCCTATGCTGCTTGGGCTGCCGAGTCTGGCGGCAGCCCAGCATCGTACGGCTGTCGACTACGGTCTCGCGGTGGGTTCGACCGCGCTCATCATAGCCGGCTGGTCGCAGGCGCTTCGGATTGCCGATAACCCGAGCCGTTGGGCTGAGGCCAATCCCTTTCTCGGCCATCACCCAAGCGAGGGTCACGTGAACACTATGGAAACGCTTTACCTGGCGTGGAACGGTGCAGCTTTCCTGCTGCCGAAGACCCCGCGCCGAATCTGGTATGTTGCCGTCACGGTCGTGGAAGCGGTTGCGGTGACACACAGTCTCTCGATGGGCATCTCGATCGGCTTCTAGGTCGGAGGCGGCGCGCTTACACCGCAGCCTAACAAGCCGCTTGACGCTGTCGGGCGTTTGACATTTTGGGGAAGCGGAGTGTTGTGCGCGGCCGCGAACGAACTATCGTTCAACGACAGATGCGCCTGCGGGCGAGTCGCCCGCATCTTAAGCGCGAGCCGTTAGGCGGCCAACTCCAAACAGCCTCTAGCGTATGGGAGGCTCGGCATGCGTTCACTGCGTTTCCTCGCATTCCTCAGTCTTGCCCTCGCGACGACATCTGCTCGTGGTCAGGATACGACGAGTGCTCGAGACACACTCGCCTACACGACGACCATCGTCACCGTCCGGGCGAAGCCCTTCGCCAACGCACAGGGACTGGGACGGGTGGACGCCGCGGCTCCTGTCCGCCTCTACACGTGCTCGGCGGGGTGGTGCAGTATCGCGACGGGTCGCCTTTCCGGGTACGTGCTTCAGGAGTATCTCACTTCCCAGCCGAGCCCGGTCACACAACGCACTGGACCGGGATACGTCAACTCCCGCGGGGAGTGGGTTCCGTCACCAACGCGGACTCCAAATGACACTCCACCTCCGGGCGCGTCCGCGCGGTGCCGCGATGGGACTTACAGTTTCAGTCGGAGTCGTCGTGGCACCTGCTCACATCACGGTGGGGTCGCACAGTGGCTTCACTAGGCAATGCTTGGCCGCCTGACAAGCGCTTGAAGCTGGCGGGCGCTGATCGCCCTACGCGAACCATGAGTGTTGTGCCCTGGCGCGCACGGACTATCGTCCACTCCTCTTGCGCCGGCAGGCGACCCCCCCGCAGGTTAGCCGCGATCCGCTAGACCGGCACCAGCGCCACCGGCTCCTCCCGGTGGGTCCGCTTCGTGCGCTGTAGGGCGCGAGTCACGCTGAGGTGCAGGTCAGCGACTGGGCAAGTTCTCGACGCATCCTTGACCGTGCCGATCCGCTGCGGCTATCTCGAACGAGGCCGATGAGCGCGCTTGCCGCTCCCCAGACAGGATGCTCGCCAACGAGCAGCCCAGCTCCCGACGCTGCCACCTGGGTCTTCTGGATCGCAGTCTGTATCGCGATCGGGAGCTCCGTGGGCTGCGGAACTGACAAGCTCGGCCCGGCGAACTTGTCGTCGTTGCCGGTGCGGGGGTTGTACGTCCAGTTCGAGCGACGGGGTTGGCCCGCCGAGTACTCGCCGGGTCAGGTCATCCAGAACTTCGACCAGTTCGATGCGGTCGTCGGCAGCACGGTGGCCGCCGAGGTAGCGCTCCAGCTCGATACGATGCGCGAGATAGGTGTGAACACGATCACCTATGAACTGCGCACCGCCGACCCGGTGTACATTCCCGGTGGCGAGGCCTTCCCCACGTGCAATATCCAGCCCGTGTTAGGGCTGCAGTGGCCCGAGCCCACCTCCACGGAGCTCAAGAACCTGGTGGCCTTGTTTGACCTCGCCCACGCGAAGGGGATGCGGATCCTCTTGCGGCTCACGAACACGCACATGGAGGAGCAACCGCCCACGAACTCGGCGACCTGGCTGGGAGCGATTTTGGGCGCTGTCAAGCTCCATCCCGCCCTCGAGCTCGTCCTCTTCGAAGGCAACACCCACTTCGTTGATACGAATGGAGACGGGACGGCGGACGCGTGTGGTACCCCCGCCGAGCCGCCGCTCTGGTTGGGGCCGACCTCGGTGCCCGCGCAGTACGTCCAGTGGGCGATTGGCTATGCTCGCTCGCTCAGCGTTCCTGCTCGGAAGCTGTCTGCTGAGGCGATCGTCGGAGACTTCTTCGTCGAGAGCGAGGCGCCGGCCGGGCCCGAGGCAACGGATGGGCACCTGTGGAAGCCGATTGCCGTGCTGAAGGGGATTCTGGACAATCTCGGGATCCCCGACGCCGAACGGACGTATGCGCTCTCTTTCTACGAGCACCGCAAGTGCACGACGGCACAGTCGCTGCCGTGCGTAGACGCCGATCCGGGTCCGTGGGCAGAGCAAACTCTCCAGGGGGTGCTGGCCACCATCGGGAGCGGCAGCGGCGCGCGTGTGGTGGCCCCCGAGATGGGCCTCCTGCCTCCCGTGGAACCTACGTGGAGTACCGACCAGGCCTTAGAGAGCCTCATCCAGCTCTTCACACAGTACGGGGTGGATGGCGGGGCATTTTGGCGGTGGACGAGCTTTACCAACCCGGAAGACGCGGACCCGAGCCTTGCGCAGCCGGTGAAGCGCCGGGGTGTGGCGTTCACATACAATGCTGTCAAGGATGTCCTCATGCGGCACTACACAGCGCCCTGAGCGTCAGGGCGCAGCTTAACCCCGATCCGTTAGACCGATGGCACCGCCTCTCCCAACCGGAAGGCTCTAATGACGCCTGCCGCCCGTTCGATCCGAGTCTTCGCAGTTTACTTGCTCCTCCTGGCTCTTGTCCTTCTCATCGCGCCGAACCCCCTGCTGCAAGCGTTCGGGCTCCCACCCACGTCCGAAGTGTGGATCCGAGTCGTCGGCATGCTCGTGGCCTTCGTCGGTGTCTATTACTGGACGGCGGCGGCTGCGGAGCTGACGCCATTCTTTCGGGCTACACTGCTGACTCGGTTCACCGTGCCCGCGTTCTTTCTCATTTTTGTCGCGGCCGGATGGGTGCGGTGGCCTATCCTCCTCTTCGGAATAGTCGATGCCCTGGGCGCCACTTGGACGTGGCGAGCCCTGCGGCGCCCGAATGCCACGGCCTGACAAGCGCTTGAAGCTGGCGGCCGGCGACAGACCTCGCACACCCAGACTCCCGGGACAGCCTCAAGTATGCCGTTCGACCTCCAGCCCGTCCTGAAAGGCAAGCTCCTCGAGCTCAGGCCGCTTCGAGCCGAGGATTTCGATGATCTCTTCCTCGTGGCCGCGGACCCCCTCATTTGGGAGCAACATCCGGCGAAGGATCGCTACCAGCAGGAGCACTTCCGGACCTTCTTCCGTGAAGCCTTGGAGTGTGGCGGCACGTTGATCGCCATCGACACGAGCGATGGCCGAATCATCGGATCGTCACGGTTCCACGCTTACGACGGGGACAGGAGCGAAGTCGAGATCGGCTGGACGTTCTTAGCGAGGTCTCACTGGGGCGGTCGTTACAATGGCGAAATGAAGCAACTCATGCTTCGGCATGCATTCAGGTTCGTAGACCACGTGGTCTTCCTCGTCGGCCTCCACAACCGCCGTTCGCAGCGTGCCGTTGAGAAACTTGGCGCCGTCCGTGTGGGGTCGCGGCCCGACGCAAACGGTCACGACAGCATCGTCTACCAGATTACTGCCGCGACATTCGCGCAGGGGGGACCGCCGCCCGAGACCGTCTAGTACGCCTGCGCCCACACCGCCTCCGCCACGCTCGGCTTGCCGCACCACATGCACGTCTTCGGCGCCTCGGGAGACCGGAACTCGGGATCGGGCAGCACCCGGATGGTGGCGGCCGTCGCATCCTTGATCTCGGCCTCGCACTCGGCGGACCCGCAGAAGCCGCCGTAGGCGAACCCGCCCTGGGCCTTCATGAAGTCGATGAACTCCTGCTTCGTGACACCGCGGATCGAATGCTGCTCCCGACGCTCCCGCGCCGCCTGGAGCAACGCCCCCTGCATCTCCGCCAGCGCCTCGGGCACCTTCGCGGCAAGATCATCCAGTCGCACCGGCGCCTTGCCGCCCGTGCGCCGTGCCATCGTGACCTGCCCCGCCGCGACGTCGCGCGGGCCGATCTCGAGTCGCAGCGGCACCCCCCGCGCCTCCCACTCGAAGTACTTTGCCCCGGGCTTAAGCTCCGGACGCCCATCGAGCTTGACCCGGACGCCGGTTTTTTCCAGGTCGCCCCGCACTTTCTCGGCAGCCTGTAGCACGCCGCGCTGCTCATCGTCCGTCTTGTAGATAGGCACGATCACGACCTGGATCGGCGCCAGCCTCGGTGGCGCGACGAGGCCGTTGTCGTCCGAGTGCGTCATGATCAGCCCGCCGATCAGCCGCGTCGATACGCCCCACGAGGTGTTCCATACGTGCTCGAGCCCCCCCGCCGCCGTCTGGTACTGCACGTTGAACGCCTTGGCGAAGTTCTGACCGAGATTGTGGGACGTGCCGCTCTGGATCGACTTGTTGTCCTGCATCAGCGCCTCGAGCGCATACGTGCGCAGCGCGCCCGCGAACTTCTCGCTCGGCGTCTTCAGGCCCGTCAACACCGGCATCGCCATCCACTCTTCCTGGAACCGCCGGTACACGCCGAGAATCTGGCGCGCTTCCGCTTCCGCTTCCGCCTCCGTCGCGTGCGCCGTGTGCCCTTCCTGCCACAGGAACTCGGTGGTGCGCAAGAACAGCCGCGTCCGGAACTCCCAGCGGACCACGTTGCACCACTGGTTCAGGAGCAGCGGCAGGTCGCGGTAGCTCTGGATCCACTTCGCGAACATCGCGTAGATGATCGTCTCCGACGTCGGACGCACGACGAGCGGCTCCTCCAAGGCCGAGCTGGGATCGGGCTCCACCGCCCCCGCGCCCCCCTTCCCCGTCGCCCGCAGCCGCGTGTGGGTGACGATCGCCACTTCCTTCGCGAATCCCTCCACGTGCTCGGCCTCGCGCGCGAGGAAGCTCTGGGGGATGAACAGGGGGAAGTAGGCGTTCTCGTGCCCCGTCGCCTTGAACATCGCGTCCAGGGCGCCCTGCATCAGCTCCCACATGCGGTAGCCGAGGGGCCGGATGACCATGCAGCCGCGGACCGGCGAGTGATCGGCCAGCTCCGCCTGCTGGATGACGTCGGTATACCACTCGCTGAAGTCCCGCGCGCGTGGCGTGATCTTCTGCGCCTTGGGCGGGGGCATTACTTGAAGATTCCCTTGCGAACCTTGGTGAGCGGCACCTTCTTCTGGCGCCCCGTCTTCAAGTCGCGGACGATGGCGACCTTCGCCTTGCGCTCATCGGGGCCAAGGATCAGCGCCCTGGGAGCCCCGCGCGCCGCCGCGAGCTCGAGCTGCTTCCTGATCGGCTGCCCGTGCAGCGCGTACTCCACCGACACTCCCCGCGTGCGCAGCTCGGCGGCGAGCTGCACGACCGGCGCGACGTCCTCCCCGCCCACCGCCACTAAAAAGGCGTCGAGCTCGGTCGGCGCCTTGACCTGCTTGCCGTGCTCCTTCAAGAGTTCGCCGAGGACGACGTCCCCCATGCCGAAGCCGACGCAAGGCAGATCGATGCCCGCGACCTGCTCGATCAGGTCATCGTATCTGCCACCGCCGCAGATTGCGCGCAGCGAGCTCTTGGCGTCGAACAGCTCAAACACGATGCCCGTGTAATAGGCGAGCCCTCGGACGATGCGGAAATCCACTTCGACGAACTCCGCCAACTTCATCTCGTCGAGTCGCGCGATGCACTCGTTCAGAGGTTCCGCCTGCTCGGATCGACGCAGCTCGGCCGCGCCCTCCCGCAGGCCGGACATGAACTCGAGAATGGCGCCGATCCGGGGGTCGTTCGCGGGGAGAACCTTCCTCAGGATGGCGTCCGCGTCGGCCGGATTCCTGTCCCATTTGTCGAGGCCCGCCAGCACGCCGGGCATCTCGCCATCGGTGACCTGGTATCTGCCGGCCAGCTGCGCGGTCACGATCCTGCGGTCGGAGACCCGCAGCCGCACGTCCTTGGGACCGAGTCCGAATGCCCTGGCGATGTCGATGGCGGCGGCGATAATCTCGGCGTCGGCCGCCGGACCGGGCTCCCCGATGATGTCCATGTTGAGCTGGAAATGCTCCCGCAGCCGGCCACGCTGCTGCCGCTCGTAGCGGAACAGCTGAGGAATAGAGAACCAGCGGATCGGCTTCTTCAGGGCCTGGGCCCGGGCGCCCACCATGCGGGCGAGCGTCGGGGTCATCTCGGGACGGAGTGCGACCTTGCGCCCGCCTTTGTCCTCGAAGGCGTACAGCTGCTGCACGATCTCCTCGCCGCTCTTCCCGGTGTACAGCTCCAATGGCTCGAGCGGCGGCCCGTCGTATTCCTGGAACCCGTAGCGGCGCGCCACGTCGCGCCACGTGGTGAAGATGGCATTGCGGAGAGCGAGTTCTTCGGGGTAAAAGTCGCGGAAGCCGGGTAAGGCTTGTCCCTGCATCGAAACAATTTAGCCGACGGGCGCGAAGCCCGGCAAGCGGGCGAGCGCGTCGCCGACGGTGTGGAACGATCCCGTCACGAGCACCGACACGGCGCCCTCCTGCACCGCTTCCACTGCGCGCGCGAAATCCGGCTCGAAGTCCACCGGCGTGCCGGCCCCCGCCCCCGCCCCGCCCCCGGCCTGGGTCGCCGCCCAGCTCGCCATCTCTTCGCGCAGCCAACGCTTCTCCGGCGCCACGGACGGCGCCACCGTCAGCATCAGCCGATCCACCTCCGGTATCAATCGGTCGAGCATCGGCCGCCAGTTCTTGTCGTTGCGGATCCCCACGAGTGCATGGAGCGGCCGCGGCGGCCGCTCGTCGCGCAGCGTCTGCACCACGACCTCCATGCCGTCCGGGTTGTGGGCGACGTCGAAGATCCAGCGGCCCCGGACATCGAAGCGGCCCGGGGCGTAGGCGCGCGCGAAGCTCGCCGGCCACCGCTCGCCCGGGCGGCCGAACGGCGGCGGCAGCGCGTTCAGCGCGGCGAGGGCCACCCAGGCGTTTGCGTGCTGGTGCGAGCCCCGCAACCCCAGCGGACCGGTCGGCGCGCGGTGGGTATCGACCAGCACCACCGGGCGCGCTCCGCGCCGCTCCGCCACGCCGCAAAGCACGGCCCGCACCGCCGGGTCCTGCTCCCCCGTTACGAAAGGAACCCCCGGCTTCGCGATGCCCGCCTTCTCCCGCGCGATGGACGCGAGGTCCGGACCCAGATAGTCCGTGTGCTCGAGGGCGACTTTGGTCACGACGCTGACCAGCGGCGTGATCACGTTGGTGCTGTCCAGGCGGCCGCCCAGCCCGACCTCGATGACCGCCACGTCCACACCCCGGGCGGCGAGGTCGGCGAAGGCGATGGCGGTCGTGGCTTCGAAGAAGCTCGCATCCAGGCGCTCGATGTGGGGCTTGAGGAAGTCGGTCCACTCGGCGAAGGCTTCCTCGCCGATCGGCACCCCGTGCGCCACGATGCGCTCGCGCACCGAGACCAGGTGCGGCGAGGTGTAAACGCCGACCTGGAAGCCCTGCGCCTCGAGCTCCGCCGCCGTGTAGGCGCAGGTCGAGCCCTTGCCGTTGGTACCGCCGATATGGATGGAGGGAAGGCGCCGCTCGGGATGGCCCAACACGTCCAAGAGCCCCTCGGTCGGGCCGAGGCTCCACTTGATGCGGCTCCCTTGTCGCGCGAAGAGAAAGCGGCAGGCGTCCTCGAAGGACAGCCGGCTCAGTCGGCCGCCTCCGCCGGCTTGCGTCCGGCCATGTGCCGCAACAGCTGAGCGGCCGTATCGCGCAGCTCGCTGCGAGGGACGACGGCGTCGACCATGCCGTGCTCGAGCAGGAATTCCGAGGTCTGGAACCCCTCCGGCAGATCCTGGCCGATCGTCTGCTTGATGACCCGCGGCCCGGCGAAGCCGATCACCGCTCCGGGCTCGGCCACGATCACGTCCGCCTGCATCGCGTAGGAGGCCGAAACGCCCCCCGTCGTGGGGTTCGTCAGAATCGAGATGAAGGGAATGCGCGCGTCGCGCAGCCGCGCGATCTCGACGGACGTCTTCGCCATCTGCATCAGCGACAGCACGCCCTCCTGCATGCGCGCCCCGCCCGAGGCCGAGACGATGATCAGGGGGACACGCTTCTCCACGGAGCGCCGCGTGAGGCGGGCGATCTTCTCCCCGACCACCGAGCCCATCGACCCGCCCATGAAGTTGAAGTCCATCACGCCCAGGTCGATCGGCATCCCGTCCAGCCGCGCGTACCCCGTGCGGACCCCCTCGAGTGGCCCGGCCTTCTTCATCGCGAGCTCCACCCGCTCCCGGTAATTCTCGAACCCGAGCGGGTCGGTCGACCGCAGGTGGGCGTCGAGCTCGTGCCAGGAGCCCTCGTCCACGAAGACGTCGATGTAATCCTGAGCGGTGATGCGTCGGTGGTAGCCGCAGTTGGGGCAGACGTTGAAGGCGCGGAGGAACCGGTCCCGGATGTCGATATGGCCGCAGCGGTCGCACTTCTCCCACGCGTCCGCCGGGATCTCGAGCTTTACCCGTTCGGACGTGCGCGGTTTACGTTCCTTTTTGAACCAGGCCATTCGCGCCATAGGAGGATTCTGGAAGCGGACAATCTGGGAGGGGCCCGAAGCGCGCGCCAGCCCCGACGGCGTAACGTGTTGTCAAGACTCGGCATAGCCAGACCGGCGCGACTCCCAGGCGACCCGCAGCACGATCCCCACCGCGAGACTGCAGGCGAGCAGGAAAGAGCCGCCGTAGGAAAAGAACGGCAGCGGGATGCCCGTGATGGGCAGGAGCTTCACCGTCATGCCGACGTTCTCGATGATGTGCGTGAACAGCATCCCGGCGATCCCGAACACGCACAGGCTGGAGTAGGGGTCGGGGGCGCGGCGCGCGATCCGCAGCATCACCAGGATCAGGGCGGCGAACAGCGCCAGGGCCGCGAGCACCCCGACGAACCCGAGCTCCTCCCCCACCACGGGGAAGATGAAGTCCGTGTGCTGGGCGGGGAGGAACGCGAGCCGCTTCTGGGGCCCGTGGGTGAAGCCCTTGCCGAGGAAGCCGCCCGAGCCGATCGCCACCTTGGACTGGATGATGTGCCACCCGGTCTTGCGGGGATCGACCTCGGGATTGAGGAAGGTGAGCAGCCGGCTCTGCTGGTAGGGCGCGAGCGCCTTCCAGAACGGCAGGGCGACGATCCCCATGGCCACGTTGGCGGCCATCACGGCCAGTCCCTCCCACACGTACGGGCGCCACCACAAGAGCAGCCCGCACAACAGGGCGATCCAGATGCCCCAGGCGACTGTGGAGAAGGCGAGGATCAGGCCGATGGCGGGCGAGGCGAGCAGCACGAGGAGGGAGGGCTTCGTGCCCGCCCAAAACAGCATCGCGAACAGGATGGCGATGAACACCACCGCGCTGCCCAGGTCCGGCTGCAGCAGCACGAGCGCGAACGGCACCCCCACGATCACGCCCGGTGGCAGCAGATCGCGCAGCGTGGCGGGCGCCTCGCGCCGGGCCGCGAGCCAGCGCGCCAGCATCAGGATCACCGCGAGCTTGGCGAGCTCGGCAGGCTGCCCGACCCGCAGGCCGCCGATCGCGAGCCAGGACCGGGAGCCCGCCGCCGTTCCCGCCCCCGTGCCCACGACGAGGGTCACGAGCAGCAGAAGCACAGTGGCCCCGTATGCGTAGGGGGTCGCCCATTCGACGAGCCGCGGCGACACGCGGGACACGAGCACCAGGGCGGTGAGCCCCACGGCGATCCAGACGATCTGCTTCTGCCAGATCGTGGCCGCGATGGTGGGCACGTCGGTCTGGCCCGCGGAGTAGAGCGCCGCGAGCCCGTAGCTGAGCAGCGCGACCGTCACGCCCACGAGGGGCTTATCGATCCGGCGGAGGCGTGACAGCATGGGTGGTATCGGAGGGTACGGTGTCCAGGGGCACGGTGTCGCGCACGCTCGCGGTATCCGCGGGCGCTCCGGGCAGGATGTCGCGGGCGTGGGGCGCGGTGTCCGTGGGCAGCGCGAGCCGGATGGTGCGGGCGACCGTCGTGTCGGCGCCGAGGTAGCGCGCGATGACGCGCGCGACGAGCGGCGCGACCCCGGAGCCGTGCTGGGCGTGCTCGACGATCGCACCCACCACGATCTCCGGCTTGTCGGCGGGGGCGAACCCGATGAACCAGCCGTGCGCCGGCCCGTGCGGGTTCTGCGCGGAGCCGGTCTTGCCCGCGATCGACATCGCCCCGACCCGGCCCGCGCTCCGGGCCGTCCCCTGTTGCACCACGTTGATCATCGCCTGGCGCAACCCGGCGAGCTGCGGCGCGGTGAGCTCCATGTCGGCGCCGACGTCGCCCGTGGCTGCCGGGTGCACCACGTAGGGCGAGCGCGAGCGACCGTCGCTCGCGAGCATCTGGTACAGGCGCACCATGTCGACCAGCGTCTGGGCGTTCTCTCCCTGCCCGATCGCGAGGTTCAGGGTGACGGCGGACGTCCAGCGCCGCGGCCCGTACGCGCGATCGTAGTACGCGATGCCCGAGGGAAACTCGGATGCGGTCTCGCCAGGCAGATCGATCCCCGTGCGCGCGCGCAGCCCCCACTGGCTCGCGTCCTCGAGCAGCGAGGTCAGCCCGAGCTTCAGGCCCAGCTGGTAGAAGTAGACGTCGCAGCTCTGGGCGATCGCCTCGCTGAGCGTCAATGCGCCGTGCCCCGCGGGCTCCCAGCAGCGGAAGTAGCGGTTGCCGTAGGCCAGGCCGCCGCGGCACGGGATCGGCATGCGGCTGCGGAAGGTGACGACGCCGCGCTTCAGCGCCATCGCCGCAACCGCGAGCTTCCACGTGGAGCCCGGCGGATAGCGTGCCTGGATCGCGCGGTTCAGGAGCGGGTGCGTCTCGCTCTCGTTCAGACGCCGCCAGTACTCGGGATTGACGCCGCCCACGAATGCGTTGGGGTTGAAGGCGGGCGCGCTGTACAGCGCCAGCACCTCCCCCGTATTGGGGTTCAGCGCGAGCAGGGCACCGCGCTGCCCCGCCGGAAAGATCTCGCCGATGTAGCGCTGCAGGTCGAGATCGAGCGCGGTGTGCAGCGGCGTGCCGGGGACCGGCTTGAGGGTAGGTGCCGCACCCGCTTCGCGCACCACGTGGCCCAGGGCGCTCACCTCGATGAAGCGCACGCCGTCGCCGCCACGCAGCGAGTCGTCGTACTGGCGCTCCAGGCCGTCCTTCCCGACGAGCCCGCCCAGCCGCACCGGGGCGAAGCGCCGCTGGGCCCGCTCGGTCTCCGTCGCCTCGCCCACGTAGCCGATGAGGTGGGCGGCGAGCGAGCTGTCCGGGTAGTAGCGCTTCGGCTCCGGCTGGATCAAGAGGCCCGGGAACAGGAGGCGCCGCTCCTCCAGCGCGGACACCATATCGAAGGGAGCGTCCGCGAGCACCAGCGCCGGCAGGTAGGGCGCCCGCCGGTAGCGGACCAGGACGCGATCGATGCCCGCGCTGTCGAGCCTGACAATCGGCGCGATCCGCCCGAGGATGCGCCGCAGCGTCACCTCTTCCGCCGGCAACAGGGAGACCGTGTAGCCGGGCACGTTCTCCGCCAGCACCCTGCCGTTGCGGTCCAGAATGACGCCGCGCGGGGCGGGGAGCGGAATGGGCCGCAACCGGTTCGTCTCGGACTGCAGCTGGTACTTGCCGTGCTCCAGGATCTGGGTGCGGAAGAACGCCACCGCCAGCACCCCCATCGTCGCCCACAGGACGCCCCGGGCCACGCCCAGCCGGCGGTCGAGCAGGTGCGGGTGATAAGGGTTCATACGTCGCTCAGGCGGATCGCCAGGTAGCGCCCGAACAGGAGCAGCACGATCACGCCCGTTACGGCGGTCGTGAGGCTTTGCAGCGGCGACCACACCAGCAGCTCCCACCCGAGCTGCCCGCCCTTCAACCGGCCCGAGGCGAGTGCCACGATGAGGTTGCGGAACCAGGTGCCCGCGAAGAACAGGCACGCGTTGACGATGACGTTTTCGGCGAAGAACACCGCCTTGCCCCAGGACGACAGGTAGCCGACCAGGGTGTGCGCCAGCGCCCCCGCCCCGAAGGACGCGGGCGTCAGCGCGTCCCGCAGCAGCCCGACCAGGAACCCGGCGCCGGCGCTCCTCCCGGGCTGCGCGCGAATCGTGTAGATGAGCAGCGCGAGCAGCAGGAAGTCCGGCGCCACGCGGTCGTCACCGAGCCGGGCGCGCAGGGAGAACTGGAGCAGCACCAGTCCCCCGAGGATGGGAACGAAGCGGTAGCGGTCGCTCCACCTCACGGGCCCTGCTCCCCGCGCTCGAACACGCCGCGCAGGTCGCCCGGCGTTCCGCTCCGGCCCCCGGTCAGGATCATGACGTGCGACACGGCCGAAGGATGCACGGCCGGGCGTACCAGGTAGGTGCGCTGCCACCCCTCTTCCGTCGCGGCGCTGTCCACCACGGTGCCGAGCGGAATGCCGCGCGGGAACACGCCGCCCAGCCCCGAGGTCAGGATGCTCGTGCCGAGCGCGACCGATTGCCGGTAGGGGATGCCCCGCAGCTCGAGCAGCCAGACCTTGGGGCCCTCGGTGCCGTGCGGTGCCACGATGCCGTACACGCTGCCGTCCGCCGCCATCGCGCTGGCGCGGAATTCCGGGTGCGCCCACGTGACCACGACGCTGGTCCGGGCATCCACCGTACTGACGACGCCGACCAGCCCCTCCGGGCTCACCACGGCCGCGAGCGGCTTCACCCCCTGGCGGCGCCCCGCCGACACGATCAGCGTCAGGGGATTCGTGGGCAGGGCCTCGTGCAGCACCTCGGCCGGGACGTAGCCCGACGCGAGCCGCACTCCCAGGCCGAGCAGCCCCCGCAGCCGCGTGTTTTCGGCGCGCAGCTCCGGCACGAAGGTGGCGGCGAGGGTGGCCGAGTCCCGCTGCGCCACCACCGCGTCGTAGCTCGACAGGGCGGCGGCGAGGAGCCCGGTCTGTTGCTGCAGCCACAGGAACGGCGCGAGCACGGTCTGGCGCAGGCCCTTCGCGAGGGGGTCCCGCCAGCGATCGGGCAGGCTCATCGCGGCGATCGACAGGAGCATGCACCCGACGAAGAGCAGGGTGTCGGCTCGCGACGCGTAGCGATCCGCTCCGAGCGCCATCCCGTTACGTGGTCAGGACGTTGCGGTATTTCTCCGGATCGTCGAGGATCCGGCCGGTGCCGCGCACGACGCAGGTCATGGGATCCTCGTCGAGGTGGATGGGAAGGCCGGTCTCCTGCTGCAGCAGCACGTCGAGGCCGCGGATCAGCGCCCCGCCTCCCGTCATCACGATACCCCGATCCACGATGTCCGACGCCAGCTCGGGTGGCGTGATCTCGAGCGCGCGCCGCACCGCGTCCACGATCTGCTGGATCGGCTCCTGCACGGCCTCCCGGATCTCGCTCGAGTGCACCCGCACGATCTTGGGGATCCCGGAGACGAGGTCGCGCCCCTTGACCTCCATCTCGCGCTCCTCGCCCACGGGCGCGGCCGAGCCGATCTGGATCTTGATCTGCTCCGCCGTCGGCTCGCCGATCAGGAGGTTGTAGTTCTTGCGCATGAACTGCACGATCGCCTGGTCCAGCTCGTCGCCGCCCGTCCGGATCGACGTGTCCGACACGATCCCCGAGAGCGCGATGACCGCGATCTCCGTCGTGCCACCGCCGATGTCGATCACCATGTTGCCGGTCGGCGTCTCGACGGGCAGGCCGACGCCGATGGCGGCGGCCATCGGCTCCGCCACCATGTAGACCTCCTTCGCCCCCGC
Organism: Gemmatimonadota bacterium; assembly: GCA_003222115.1. Taxonomy (GTDB): domain Bacteria; phylum Gemmatimonadota; class Gemmatimonadetes; order Gemmatimonadales; family GWC2-71-9; genus AG29. Next base: position 15,588 of record QHUL01000066.1, read on the forward strand.
CGACTGCGCCGAGTCCCGCACGGCCCGCTTCTCCACCTCGGTGATCCCGCTCGGCACGCACACGATCACCCGGGGCTTCACGCGGAACAGATGCCGCTCGATGATCGACTTCAGGAAGAAGCGCAGCATCTTCTCGGTCACGTCGAAGTCGGCGATCACGCCGTCCTTCAGGGGCCGCACCGCGAGGATCCCGTCCGGCGTCCGCCCCAGCATGCGCTTCGCCTCGAGGCCGATCCCCACGATCTTGCCCGTGGCCTTCTCGATCGCGACGACGGAGGGCTCGTTGAGGACGATGCCCTCCCCTTTCACGTAGATCAGGGTGTTGGCGGTACCGAGATCGACCGCGATCTCGTTGGCGGCGCTCCAGGAACCGATTTTCCAGTTCGGCCAGCGTAGCGGCACGTGTCGTCTTGATAAAAGAGTGGGCGGGGCGCGGTAACGAGCGCCTCAACCTACTAAAAACGCTAACTCCAAGCAAGGCTGATGCTTGACGCTCCTCATCCGGCTCGCTAAGGTTGGCCGCATGCCGCATCCCCGCGCCTCCGACGTCGCGAGCGTCGATTTGCTGGTCTGCGACCGCTGCGGTCTCTGTCTGCCCCTCTGCCCGCCCGAAGCGATCCACCTGGCGCTCGACGAGCTGGTCATCGATCGCCACGCCTGTACCGGCTGTCGTAAGTGCATCGCGCCCTGCCCCGTGGGCGCGCTGGCGATGGTCCCGGCCTGATGCCCGACTGCGACGTGCTGGTCGTGGGCGCCGGGCCCGCCGGCTCCATCGCGGCCTGGGAAGCGAAGCGCGCGGCTCCCGAACTCGACGTCGTGCTACTCGAGCGCGATCGCGTGGTCGGCCTCCCCGTGCGGTGCGCCGAAGGCGTGGGGGACGCCGGGTTGCGCGAGTTCGTCGATCCCGACGGCGCGCCCTGGGTGGCGCGCCGCATCACGCGCATCATCTTCGTCGCGCCGGACGACACCGAGGTGCCCGTCGCCGAGGGGAGGACCGTGGCGTGGATCCTCGACCGCACCCGCTTCGACGCCTTCCTCGCCGCGGGGGCGGCGGCCGCCGGCGTCGAGGTCCGCGTGGCGACGGAGGCAGCGGGGATGGAGCGCGACCCCGACGGTCGCTGGCACGTGCGCGTCCGGGGACCGGGGGGGAACGAGGAGACGCTGTGCGCCCGGCTCGTGATCGGGGCGGACGGGGTCGAGGCGATGGTGGGCCGGTGGGCAGGCCTGGACACGCGCGTGCCGGCCCGCGACATGGAATCCTGCGCGCAGTACGTGGTGCAGAACGTCCAATTCGATCCCGACGCGGTGTACCTCCAGTTCGGTGATCGCATCGCTCCCGGGGGCTACGCTTGGCTGTTCCCCAAGGGCGTGGGGATCGCGAACGTGGGGCTCGGGATCGTGGCCCTCAGGGCCGACGGGCGGAACGCGCGCGAGTACCTCGACGCCTGGATCGCGCGACGCTACCCCGGGAGCGCGACCGTCGGAGCCACAGTGGGTGGCGTCATCGTCAACCCGACCATCAAGCAGACCTACGGCGACGGCGTCCTGATCGCCGGCGACGCTGCGCACATGGTCAACCCGCTGTCCGGCGCCGGGATCGTGAACGCGATGAAGGGGGGGCGGCTCGCCGGCCGGGCCGCGGCGGCGGCGATCCGCGTCGGGGACACCGGCGCACGCCGGCTGTCCGCCTATCATCAGGCGTGGATGGAGCTGTTAGGAGACGACCACCGCACGTACTACCGTATCAAGCAGGCGCTGGATGGCCTGGATGACGGGTTCTACAACGCCCTGGCCCGTACCGTGAACGGCATCCCGGAAGCGAAGCGCTCGCTTCGCAAAGTGTTCGCGCACGCGCTCGTGAAGCATCCCCAGCTGATCCCCGTGGCGGCGCGGTATTTCGTCTGACATTAGACATCAGACATCAGACGTCAGCCCCTGATGTCTGACGTCTGACGTCTCAAAGTCAGCATTAGGCTGGTCCCAACGGCGCACCGATTGGCAAGATCGGCAACCAGTATCCCCAGCGCACCAAGGCGATCCCCTCGCAAGCCGAGCGGCCGACTCCCCATGTCCCACACGTAGACCGGCACTCTTGCCACGTTAAGCGTGTTCCCGTTTCCCCCCCTCCCCCTCCCCCTGCCCCCTCGCACTCCCCCGAACCCCAGCTCGTAGCCGGCCGCCGCCGCAAGCCGCTCGATGCGCGCGTCACTCGCCCCGAACGGATACGCCACCGCCCGGCCGGCTGCTTCCCCCAACCGCGCGCACAGCGTCTCGCGCGAGCGAGCCAGCTCCGCCGCCGCCGGCGCGTCGGCCAGCCAGGTGAGGCGCACGTGCGACGCGCTGTGGGAGGCGAAATCGAACCCTCGCGCGCGCCACGCTTCGATGGCCGGCCAGTCGAGGTGCGCCAGCCGGCGCCACGTGTAGCGGACGTCCCACGTGTTGGTACGGCCGACGTGATCGGTGATCAAAAACGTCGTCGCCGTGAAACTCAGCTCGGCGAGCAGCGGATAGGCGTGGTCGGCGATTGAGGCGTAGCCGTCGTCGAACGTCAACAAGAAAACCTTCGAAGGCGTGGGGGCGTGGGGGAGTGGGGCGTGGCGTGTACGGCGGACCGCAGCTGCGAACTCGGCGAGCGTCAACGTGCGCCAGCCGGCCTCCGCCAGCGCGCGCATCTGGCGCGCGAACACCGAACGGCCGATCCGGGTGACGCCGAGCTCGGGTGGCCCGGCAATGCGGTGGTAGCAGAGGACGGGAGGAGCGGCTACGCCATGTACAGTTCCCACGCAATCCGATCGGGGTCTTTGAACGCGACGTAGCGCTTGCCAAGCGTCTCGTCCTTCTTCACCCCAGTATTTTCGATGCCGGCCTGAGTCAGCGCCTTGGCGACCCGAGTGAGCTCGGTCTCGTCCTGGCAGGCAACGGCAAGATGATCGAGACCGACGCGAAAGGGATTGAACGTATCGCCCTTGGGTGTCCCCTTGGCCGGAGCCCGGATGCCAACGGCGGTGTTTCCGGCCAGGATGACGAGGAGATCTGGCTGCTCGAGGGCGACCGGAAACCCCAGCGTCTCGGCGTAGAACTGCCTGGCGCGGCGGAAATCAGCGACGCGAAGCGTGACGTGATGGACGCCGGGTGTCTTGATGTTGATTGCCATCGGTCGATCCTCCGAACCTTCTCCAACGAGGATACCTGTCGCCGCCTAAGGGATCGCGCTTAAGGTGCAGGCCGACGCCCGTCGCCGCAACGGCGGCGGCCGGCAATGCGGTGGTAGCAGAGGACGGGGGGCGTCACATGTCAGCGGTGGGGATAGCCGAGTGTCGCCAGCGCCGCCGTGATCTCGTCCAGAATCACCGGGTCGTCGATGGTGGGCGGGACGCGATATTCGATCCCGTCCGCGATCTTCTTGATCGTGCCGCGCAGGACCTTGCCGGAGCGCGTCTTGGGCAGCCGCGGCACGACCGTCGCGGTCTTGAAGCACGCGACCGGCCCGATCCGCTCGCGCACCATGGCGACCAGGTCGTGGGCGACGGCCTCGGGCGCGTGGCGCACCCCTGCCTTCAGCACGATGAATCCCAGCGGGATCTCGCCCTTGAGCGCGTCCGCCACGCCCACCACGGCGCACTCGGCCACGTCGGGATGGGAGGCCAGCACCTCCTCCATCGCACCCGTGGAGAGCCGGTGACCGGCCACGTTGATGATGTCGTCCGTCCGGCTCATCACCCAGAGATAGCCGTCGGCGTCCTTGTAACCGGCGTCGGCTGTGAGGTAGTAGCCGGGATACGCGCTCAGATAGGATTGGACGAAGCCCGCGTCGTTGTTCCACAGGGTGGGCAGGCAGCCGGGCGGCAGGGGCAACTTGATCACGATGCTCCCGGTCTGGCCCGCGGGAACCTCGCTGCCATCCGGTCCCAGCACGCGCACGTCGTACCCGGGGACCGCCCGCGCGCACGAGCCGGGCTTCACGGGAAGCATCCCCAGGCCGAGGCAGTTCGCGGCGATCGGCCACCCCGTTTCGGTCTGCCACCAGTGGTCGATCACGGGCACGCCAAGCCGCTGCTCCGCCCAGCCGAGCGTGTCGGAGTCGCACCGCTCGCCGGCGAGGAACAGGGTCCGAAAGCGGCTGAGATCGTAGCGCCGGACGTGCTCGCCGCCGGGGTCGTCGCGCTTGATGGCCCGGATCGCCGTGGGCGCGGTGAACTGGACCCGCACGCCGTGCTGGGAGATCACGCGCCAGAAAGCGCCCGGGTCGGGTGTGCCGACCGGCTTTCCTTCGTAGAGGATCGTCGTGTTGCCGTTGAACAGAGGGCCGTACAGGATGTAGGAGTGGCCCACGACCCACCCCAGGTCGGACGCCGCCCAGTAGACCTCTCCGGGCTCCACGCCGAAGATGTATTTCATGCTCCACGTGAGCGCGACCAGGTGCCCGCCGTTGTCGCGGACGACCCCCTTCGGCATGCCGGTCGTCCCCGAGGTGTAGAGGATGTACAGCGGATCGGTCGCCTCTACCGGCACGCACTCCGCCGGCTGCGCTCCCGCCATGAGCTCCGACCAGTCCGCGTCGCGACCCGGGACCAGCGAGGCCCGCTCTTGCGGTCGCTGGAGCATGATGCAGCGGCTCGGCTTGGCCGCGGCGAGCTCGATTGCCTTGTCGAGGAGCAGCTTGTAGGGCACGACGCGGTTCCCCTCGATGCCGCACGAGGCGGAGACGATGACCTTCGGCGCCGCATGGCTGATGCGGGCCGCCAGCTCGTGGGACGCGAAGCCCCCGAACACCACCGAGTGGATCGCGCCGATCCGGGCGCACGCGAGCATCGCGACGGCCGCCTCGGGCACCATCGGCATGTAGATGATGACCCGGTCGCCTTTGCCGACGCCCTGCCCCTTGAGCACGCCCGCGAAGCGGGAGACCTGCTCCAGCAGGGCGCGATACGTGAAGCAGGTGATCGTCTGAGTGACGGGGCTGTCGTAGATGAGAGCCGGCTGGTCGCCGCGGCCGGACGCCACGTGCCGATCGAGGGCGTTATAGCACGTGTTGACGACGCCACCCGAGAACCAGCGATAGTAAGGCGGCCGCGACGCGTCGAGGACCCGGTTCCAACGCCTGTACCAGTGGACGCTGTCGGCGGCCTCCGCCCAGAACCGTTCGGGCTCGTTGCGCCACCGCGCATACACCTGGTCCTGCGTGCCGGGCATTCGCTCTCGGGCTCCGGGCAATCGTGTGCTCAGCTCGCCGACGCGACCTCGTACAAGTACTCCACGTACGAGCGCACTGCACCGTCAATCCCTTGCACCTTCGGGTTCGTCGACTCGATGACGTAGTACTCGTCCGGGGCGTGGGCGCCGCTGCCGTGGCCGAGTCCGAAGTGACCTGCGGGGAGCCTTAGCGGGTCCCCCGTGAACACGTAACCGGGCCATGAGCCGGCGTTGCGCGGCAGCACGATCGGGTCGATCCGAGAGCGTCGGTACACGGTCTCCTGCACCCGGATGAGCAGCGCGTCGGCGGGCGTGCTCGTGGGGTCGTAACCGCCCGTCATGTTCACCTCGATATCCCCGAACCCCCGCTTCGCCAGGTGCGCCTTGAGCGCAGCCAGCGCCTCGGCGGCGGTCATGTCCGGCACGAGCCGCAGGTCGAGCTTCGCCACGGCCTTGTGCGGCAAGATCGTCTTCCCGCCGGGCCCCGTGTACCCGCCGACCAGGCCTTCGATGTTGACCGTGGGGCGCGACATCAGCAGCTCCAATGCCTCCGGCCAGCTCACGTCGCGCACCCAACGTTCCACACCGAGCAACTGCTTCGCGGCGCGCTCGTCGAGGCGACGCGCCGCATCCGCGAGCATCGCCCGCTCGGTGGCAGAAAGGGGGCGCGCCTTGTCGGCGAAGCCCTCGATCGCGGGATCGTTACCGTCGGGCGACACCAGTGTCGCGAGTGCCTGCACCAGGTGCCACGCCGGGCTGTCCACGCGTGCCTTGTTGCTCGAATGAATGTCTTGCCGCGGCCCGCGGCCCCAGTGCTCGCCGCTCGCGGTCAGCTCGCATTCGATCACGCCCTTGGCGCCGAGCGTGATGGTCACCTGTCCGTCGAGTCCCTGGGCGGCGGAGGGCATGAAGATGCCGATGGAACGCTTGAGCGCCGCGAGCACCTCCGGCTGCCGTACGATCTGGGGGAAGTGCGGCGAGCCGATCTCCTCCTCGCCCTCGGCGACGAGCACGAAGTTCACCGGGGGCTTGCGGCCGGCCCCGCGGATGGCGTGGAGGGCGGCAAGGAACGCGGCCTCCGGCCCCTTCTGGTTCACCGCGCCGCGGCCGACCAGCACCTTGCCCAGACCGGGCCTGTCGACGAGCGCGGCCTGCCAGGGCGGCGAGGTCCACTCGGCGGGATCCGCCTGCTTCACGTCGTACATGAAGTAGAGCCCCAGGGTGCGGGGCGCCCCGGCGTCGAGCGTGGCGAAGATGCCGGGCTGACCGTCGGTGGGCAGCTTCGTGACTTGACCGAACCCCGCCTCCCGCAGCATCCGCATCGTGAGCTCGCAGCCCTCGTTCATGCCCCGGTTCTCGGCGGCGATCGATGGCTGCCGGATCCATTGCTGCAGACGCTCGACGCCCTCGTCGTGCCGCTTCGCGATCTGCGCGAACACGGGGGTCAGGTCGGGTTCGGCTTTCCGGGGTCGGCCCGGCAATGCGATAGCAACGGCGGCGGCTGCCGCGTCCTCGAGGAAGGCTCGTCGATCGATGAGAGGTGGCCGCAAGCGCATAAGCGACCTCCAAGGCAGAGAGAGGGTTCGGCGCTTAAAGTGCAGGCCCACGCCCGTCGCCGCAACGGCGGGCTCGGCCGAGCGCCTCGCAGCCGCCGCGCTTATCTTGCTTACCCCCGAGCGACGGAGCACCGATGAATTGCCTCGCCTGGAGACCCGTCCCGCTGCTGACTCTCGCCCTCCTCGGTGCCGGTTGCCGCAGAGCCGAGCATCGGGACGCCGCGACCACCGGCGCCCCCGACTTCCGCAATCCCGCGAGTGCCGCCATGAGAGTGCGGGCTCCCGCGACGTTCCGAGCCCGCTTCGAGACCAGCAAGGGCGCCTTCGTGATCGAGGTCCAGCGCGAGTGGGCCCCGCTCGGGGCCGACCGCTTCTACAACCTCGTGAAGAGCGGCTATTACGACGGCACGCGGTTCTTCCGCGTCATCGCGGGCTTCATGGCGCAGTTCGGCATCCACGGCGATCCGCGGGTGGCCGCCGTGTGGCGCGACGCGCGGATTGCGGACGACCCGGTGCGGCAGCACAACACGCGCGGCATGGTGAGCTTCGCGACCGCGGGCCCGGGTACGCGCACCACGCAGCTCTTCATCAACTACGGCAACAACAGCGCACTGGACGGCGTGGGGTTTTCGCCGTTCGGTCGCGTGGTCGAGGGCATGGACGTGGTGGACCGGTTGTACGCGGGATATGGCGAAGGCGCGCCGCGCGGCCGTGGCCCCGACCAGGGCCGCATCCAGGCCGAGGGCAACGCGTACCTCGAGCGCGGGTTCTCCCAGCTGGACTCCGTCACCCGGGCGACGATCGTCGCGCCGTAGCCGTCACACCAGCGTCTTGGGATCCGCGAGCGGCAGCCCGAACGCTTCCGCCACACCCGGGTAGACCACCTTCCCCTCGACGACGTTCAGCCCGAGGAACAGCGCCGCATCCTCGCGGCACGCCTGCCGCCAGCCGTGCTTCGCCAGCCGCTTGGCATACGCGAACGTGGCGTTGGTGAGGGCCAAGGTGGACGTGCGCGGCACGCCGCCCGGCATGTTGGCCACCCCGTAGTGAATGATCCCGTCCACGACGTAGGTCGGGTTCTCGTGGGTCGTGGGCTTGATCGTCTCGATGCAGCCGCCCTGGTCCACGGCGACGTCCACGATCACCGAGCCCGGCTTCATCAGCTTCAGGTCCTCGCGGCGCACCAGCTTCGGCGCCTTGGCCCCCGGGAGCAGCACCGCGCCGATCACGAGATCGGCCTTGCGCAGCTGCTCGACCAGGTTGTGGCGATTGGAGAAGAGAGGATCGACGTTGGGCGGGAGGATATCGGCGAGGTAGCGCAGGCGGTCGAGCGAGAGGTCGAGCAGCGTGACGTGCGCGCCCAGCCCCGCCGCCATCTTCGCGGCGTTCGCGCCGACCGTCCCCCCGCCGATGATCAGCACCTCGGCCGGCAGCACGCCCGGCACGCCACCCAGCAGGACGCCGCTGCCGCCGTACACCTTCTCCAGGTACTTCGCCCCCTCCTGCACGGCCATGCGACCGGCCACCTCGCTCATCGGCGTGAGCAGCGGCAGCTCGCCGGAGGGGAGCTGCACCGTCTCGTAGGCGATCGCCACGATGTTCGACCGAATCACGGCCCGGGTGAGCGGCTCGGACGCGGCGAAGTGGAAGTAGGTGAAGACGACCTGGCCCTTCCGCATGCACGGCCACTCCGGCTCGACCGGCTCTTTCACCTTGAGCACCATCTCGGATCGGGCCCAGACGTCGGCCGCCGTGGGGACGATGGTCGCGCCGAACGCGCGGTAGGCGTCGTCGGGGAAGCCCGACCCCATGCCGGCGCCCTGCTCGACAAACAGCGTGTGCCCGTCGCCCCGCAGCGACTCCGCCCCCGCCGGCACCAGCGCCACACGGTGCTCGGCCGTCTTGATCTCTCTCGGGACCCCGACGATCATGCCCGCTCCGTCGTGATACGCAGTATTTGATACGCCGTTCGTGATACGCCGTTGCTGTTCAGCCTTTGTTATTCTCAGGTCCCAGCCAGACCACCGTCTGCCGCTCGGGCGCGAAGAATTCGGCGGCGACGGCCGCCACCTCGTCCGCGGTCAGCGATCCGACGGTCGCGACCACCTGGTCGAGGCTCTGATACGGCTCCCCGTAGACCGAGAAGCCCGCCAAACGATACATCCGGGCGGACGGGCTCTCCAGAGACAGCATCAGCTGGCCCTGGGCCTGTTGTTTCGCCTCCGCCAGCGCGTCGCCCGCGAGCGATTCGCGCGCGAGCTTGGCGTACTCCTCGTGGATCGCGCCGGCCGCCTGCGCGGCCGTCTTGGGCTGCGTGCCCACGTACACGCCCGCCACGCCCATCTGGCGATACAGGCTGGTGAAGGAGTAGACCGCGTAGGCGAGCCCCAGCTCCTCACGCACCCGCTGGAACAGCCGGGAGGACATCCCGCCGCCGAACACGTTGGAGAGCACCAGCAGGGCGTACTTGCGCCGGTCGGCGTAAGGGATCGAGTCGGTCGCGAACACGATGTGGGTCTGGGCCGTGTCCTTGGGGTGGCGCAGCTCGCCGCCCCGCACCGCCGGCGTGACGGGGGGGACCGGCGGCACCCCTTCGCGCTTCCCCGTTCCCCCTTCCCCGTCGAACCACCCCAGGCCCGCGACGAGCTCGAGCAGCCGCTCGTGGGTGAGGTTGCCGGCGGCCGCGAAGACACAGTTGCCCGGGAAGTACGCGCGCTCGTGGAGCTGTTTCAGGTTCTTCGTGGCGAGCGCGCTCACCGACTCCCGCGTTCCCAGGATGGAGTAGCCGTACGGGTGGGACGGCCAGAGCTGCCGGGCCGACAGATCGAACACCAGGTCGTCGGGGGTGTCCTCCACGGTGTTGATCTCCTCGAGCACGACGTTGCGCTCCAGCTCGAGGTCGCTCGAGCGCAGCAGCGGGTGGCGCACGAGGTCCGTGAGGACGTCGAGAGCGCGCGGCAGGTCGGCATCGAGGACGCGTGCCTGAAACGCGGTCGTGTCGCGGGAGGTGTAGGCGTCGAGCGAGCCGCCCCGGGCCTCGAGCGCCAGCGCGATTTCCTGCGCCGTGCGCCGCTCGGTCCCCTTGAACACCATGTGCTCGAGCAGGTGGGACACGCCCATCGTGGGCGCCGATTCGTGGGCGCTGGCGGTGCGCACCCACACGCCGACCGCCGCCGAGCGCACGCTCGGCACGCGCTCGGAGAGGACGACGAGCCCGTTCGGGGCGGTGGTTTGGAAGATCTCCCGGTCGAGCCGGACGGTCTCCATCAACGCGAGCGGGCGGGCTCCGGCGCTTCCAGCAGCGCCTTCCGGGACAGCCGCATCCGCCCGCGCTCATCCACCTCGAGCAGCTTCACCCGCACCTTGTCGCCCTTCTTCACCACGTCCTCGGTGCGCTCGGTGCGGCCGTGCTGCAGCTCGGAGATGTGCAGCAGTCCCTCGACGCCCGGGATGATCTCGACGAACGCCCCGAACGCGGTGGTGCTCTTGACGACGCCCTCGTACACCTTCCCCACCTCGGGCTCCTGCACGATCGCCGCGATCATGTCGCGCGCCCGCTCGCCGCCCTCGCCCACGGCCGAGATGGTGACCAGCCCGGAGTCGTCCACGTTGATCTCGGCGCCGGTCTGCTCCTGGATGCCGCGAATGATCTTGCCCTTGGGGCCGATGACGTCGCCGATCTTGTCGGGCCGGACCTGGATCGTGATGATGCGCGGCGCGTACTTGGAGAGCTGCGAGCGCGGCCGGGCGATCGTCTGATCCATGATGTCGAGGATGTGCAGGCGCGCGCGGCGCGCCTTGTCGAGCGCTTCGCTGATGATCTTGAAGTCCAGTCCCTCGATCTTGATGTCCATCTGGATCGAGGTCACGCCCTGGCGCGTGCCCGCGACCTTGAAGTCCATATCGCCGAGGCGGTCCTCCGTGCCCAGGATGTCGGTGAGCACCGCGACCCGCGCGCCTTCCTTGATGAGCCCCATCGCGATGCCGGCGCAGGCCCCCGTCATCGGCACGCCGGCGTCGAACAGGGCGAGCGAACCGCCGCACACCGTCGCCATGGACGACGAGCCGTTCGACTCCAGGATGTCCGACACGATCCGGATGGTGTAGGGGAACTGGTCGTAGGGCGGCAGCAGGGCCTGGAGCGCGCGCTCGGCCAGCGCGCCGTGGCCGACCTCGCGCCGCGACGTCCCGCGGATCGGCTTCACCTCACCCGTGGAGAACGGCGGGAAGTTGTAGTGCAGCATGAACGACTTCGACGTCTCCTGCGCCACGTCGATCGAGTCGATGCGCTGCTCGTCGCTCACGGTGCCGAGCGTCACGGACACGAGGGCCTGCGTCTGCCCGCGCGTGAACAGCGCCGATCCATGGGTCCGCGGCAGCACCCCCACCTCGCAGCTGATGGGGCGCACCGTGTCCAGGTCGCGCCCGTCGATGCGCTCGCCGCGCGTCAGGACCTGCTCGCGCATCGTGGTGTACTCGATCTCCTCGAGGACCGCGCCGATGTCCTTCGGGTTGTCCGGGAACTCGGCGCCGAGCTGCTCCTGCACGGTCGCCTTGAGGGCCGCGAGCGCCTGCGCCCGCTGCGCCTTCTCGGGCAGGTTGGTCGCCTCGGTCACGCGCGGTCCCGCGAGCTCCCGCACCCGCGCCACCAGCGCGGCCGGCGGCTCCACCTTGGTCCACTCCATCTTCGGCTGGCGCTTGTCCGCCACCAGCTCGTCCGCCGCGTCGAGCAGCTCGCGAATGCCGCGCTGCCCCACTTCCAGCGCCTTCACGATCTCCCCCTCGGTCAGCTCCAGCGCCCCGCCCTCCACCATCACGATCGAGTCCCGCGAGCCGGACACCGTCAGGTCCACGTCCGAAAACTCGAGCTGCTGGAACGTGGGATTGAGGATCCACGCCCCTTCGACGCGCCCCACCCGCACCGCCGCGACCGGGCCCTTCCACGGCACCACGGACATCGTCAGCGCGGCCGAGGCGGCGGTCAGCCCGAGCACGTCGGCGTCGTTCTCCTGGTCGGCCGACAGGACGTAGACGAACACCTGGACCTCGTTCTTGAACCCCTCGGGGAAGAGCGGGCGGATCGAGCGGTCGATCACCCGGGCGGCGAGCACCTCCTCGTCGGAGGGCCGGCCTTCGCGCTTGAGGAAGCCGCCCGGAATCTTGCCGGCGGCGTAGGCCTTCTCGCGGTATTCGACGGTCAGCGGGAAAAAGGGGAGGGTCGAGATGTTGTCCGAGACGGTCACGGTCGCGAGCACCACCGTGTCCCCGAACTGGATCAGGCACGAGCCGGCGGCCTGCTTGGCCAGCCGGCCGGTCTCGAGCCGCAACGACCGTCCCGCGAAAGTCTTGTCAACGTGCTTCACTATGTCGCCTGACTAGAGCACCAGAAAAATACGCCGAGCGCCCCGGTGCTCTTCCCGGGGCGCGCCGGCGCGACGCCGTTGGCTTAATGGCGGAGACCCAGCTCGTCGATGAGCTGCCGATAGCGTTCCAGGTCCACGCGCTTCAAGTACTCCAGCAGGCGGCGGCGCTTGCTGACCATTTTCAAGAGGCCGCGCTGCCCATGGTTGTCCTTGGCGTGCGCCCGGAAGTGATCGGTCAGGCTGTTGATCCGCTCGGTGAGCAGCGCGATCTGGACCGGGGCGGAGCCCGTGTCGCGGTCGTGCAGCCCGTACTTCCTGACCGGCGTCGTCTTGTCGTACATCTGTTCCGGCTTCCTAATTATCGAGATCGCAGTAAGTTAGAGGCCCAACGCCCGAATGTAAAGCCCACACGTGACCCACACACCCACCGACCTCGTCGATCACACGATCGGCCCCTACCACCTCGAGCGCCTGCTCGGCCAGGGCGGCTTCGCCTGGCTGTTCGTCGGGCGGGAGCTCGACGGGACTCCGGTGGCGGTCAAGATCCTGAAGCCCCGCTACGCAGCCGACCCCCAGTTCGAGATCAGGTTTCGCAACGAGGCCGAGACGGCCGCCAAGCTCGACCATCCCAACATCATCCGCATCCGCTTCGTGGCGCGCTCCGGGGACTACGTCTACTTCGCCATGGACCTGTGCACCGACTCGCTCGGCGCCCGGCTCGCCCGCGAAGGCCCGCTCGCCGAGCGCGACATTCTGGCCATCGCCGCGGACGTAGCGCGGGGGCTCGACTTCGCGCACCGGCAGGGCGTGGTCCATCGCGATCTGAAGCCCGACAACATCCTCATCCACTCGGACGGCAGTGCGGTGATCTCGGACTTCGGGATCGCCCGGGCCGTGTCGGGGTACGTCGCCTCCACCGGCGTGAACATGACGATCGGCACGCCGCACTACCTCTCACCCGAGCAGGCCCAGGGCCGCCCCGTGGACCAGCGAGCCGACTTCTACGCCCTCGGCGTTACGCTGTACAAGGCGGCGACGGGCGAGGTGCCGTTCACATCCACCGACTGGTTCGAGCTGGCGCGCCTGCACGTCGAGGCCCCGCCCCCATCGCTCCGCAAGAAGCGGCCGGAGCTGTCGAAGCGCTTCGAGCGGGTGGTGATGAAGTGCCTCGCCAAGCACCCCGACGACCGCTACGCCGACGCGGCGGCGCTGCTCGCCGATCTCGGGGACTTCGCCACGCACCAGCGCGCCACGGAGGACGTCGGGCTGGCGCCGGTGGGCACGAACGAGCAACGGGTGCCGTGGCGGCTCGTGGCGGCGATCGTTTTGGGAGTGGCGCTGCTGGTGCTGGTCGTGGTCAAGCTGATGCGCTGAACAGCCGGCGGATCGCTGCCAGCGCGCGGCCCACTAGGCCGTCACCCTTCCCCTCGACCGCCAGGGAGTTCTTTAGGAGGTAGTTCTCCGCCGCGCGGCGCAGCTCGGCCTCGTACTGCTTCGAGAACGGCCGCTCGGCGAGCCGAATCGCGAACCCGGCTCCGCCGGGCCTCGCCGCGAGCTCCACGACTCCCGGGGCGGCCCGCTGGATGACGTCGATCAGTGGCTTCAACCCGTCCCTCGTCCCCCTTCCCCCGTCCCCGTAGTACGCCGCGGAGACAAGCGCGACGAGCCCCTCCGGCTTGACCCGGCCCGCCACGTACCCGGCGATCGCCAGGCTAACGGGGGAGGATGCGGAGGACGTCATTGACGAGGGCGAGTGCCATGAGACCGAGCACCACGAGGAAACCGATCTGGGTGAGGCGCGTCCGCACCTCGACCGGGAGCGGCTTGCGCCGCACGGCCTCGATCAGCAGGAACAGCACCTGGCCGCCGTCCAGAACCGGGACGGGGACCAGGTTCAAGACCGCGAGGTTCACCGAGAAAAAGGCCACGAACGTGAGGAACCAATCGATCCCGAGGCGCGCCACCTGGCCGGTAATCTGGCCCACGAGGATGGGACCGCCGACGTCCCTGGGCGAAAGCTGGCCGAGCACCAGTCCCTTGAGGAAGCCGAGCACGACGCGGACCCGGCCGATCGTTTCCTCGTAGCCGACGACGACGGCGCGGCCGATCGACTCGCGCACGTGGATGGTGGGCGGATCCTGCCCCGCGCCGATGGCGCCGTACACGTGCGGCCGCGGCGACGCAGTGTCGGTCTCCGTCCGCGGCTCGGGGGTGACCGTGATCCGGAGCAGCGCCGTGTCGCGCCGCACGTCGAAGCGGATCGGCTTGTCGGGGCTGCTCCACACGGCGTGCAGCACGTCGTTCCAGGAGCGAATGGTGTCGCCGTTGGCGCGCAGGAGCAGGTCGCCGGGCTTGAGCCCCGCCCGGATCGCCGGGCGCCCCGGCTCGAGCAGCCCGAGGCGCGGCGGCTCGAGTCGCACGAGCGCCTGGGCGAGCTGCTGGCGCGCCCGCAGCGACCCGTCCCCCAGGTGCACGTGGAGCGGCTCGGTGCGTCCGGCGACCGCGAAGTCGAGGTCCGTTCCGCCGCTCACGATCCCCTCGATGAGGTCGTTCCAGGTGCGCACCGTATCGCCGTTGAGCCTCACGATGCGGTCGCCGTGGCGCAGCGCGGCGAGGGCTTCCGCCCCCGCCGGCAGGACCGCCGCGGTGACCGAGTCGACCTGCGTGGTCGCGAGCTGCGGCGAGCCGATCGTGGCCGCGACGCCGGCGTAGATCGCGAACGCGAGCACGAGGTTCATCGTCACGCCCGCCAGCATCACGACGAGGCGCGCGGGGACCGACTTACTCTCGATCACCCGCGCGGGATCGATCGGCGCGGCCGCGGCGCCGCCCTCGAGCGCGCCCGCCGGACCTTCCTCCTCGAGCGTCGCGAGCTTGACGTAGCCTCCGAGGGGGAGCAATGAGAGCCAGTACTCCGTCTCGCCCCAGCGCCGACGCCACAGCGGCCGCCCGAACCCGATCGAGAAGCGCAGCACCTGGACGCCCACCGCTTTCGCCGCGAGGAAGTGGCCCATCTCGTGCACGAAGATCAGCGGCCCGAGGACGACCGCGAGTGCGGCCAGCGTCAGGAGCACGCCGCCTCCCGCGCCAGGCGGCGCGCCACGGCGTCCGCGGAGAGCACGTCCTCCAGGCTCCGCGCGCTGGACGGCCAGGGTGCCGCCAGCACGCGCTCGATCGTCTCCGCGATCTTGCCGAAGCGGATCCGCCCCTCGAGGAAGAGCTGCACCGCCACCTCGTTTGCGGCGTTGAACGCCGCCGGCGCCGTCCCTCCCTGCTCCCCCGCCGCCCGCCCGAGGGCGTAGGCGGGATAGAGCTCCGGCCTCACCGGCTCGAAGGTGAGCGCACCCGCCTCCACCGGGTCGAACCGCTTCGCGCCGCGGTCGGGCACCCGCTCGGGATGGGTCAACGCGTAGAGAATGGGCAGCTCCATCGTGGGGAAGCCGACCTGGGCGAGCACCGAGCCATCCACGAACTCGACGAACGCGTGCACCACCGATTGGGGGTGCACGACCACCTGGACCGCCGGGTAGGGCAGCCCGAACAGGAAGTGCGCCTCGATCACCTCCAGCGCCTTGTTGACCAGTGTCGCGGAGTCCACGGTGATCTTCTTGCCCATTTTCCACGTGGGGTGCTGCAGCGCCTCGGCCACCGTCGCTCCGGCGAGGCGCTCCGGCGTCCAGGTCCGGAACGGCCCGCCCGACGCCGTGAGGATGAGGCGCGCGAGCTCGCCGGGCCTGCGGCCGGTGATGCACTGCAGCACGGCGCTGTGCTCGGAATCGACCGGCACGATCTCCCCGCCCCCCGCCCGCGCGGCCTCGGTGACGAGCTCCCCCGCCATCACGAGGGCTTCCTTGTTGGCGAGCGCCACGCGCTTGCCAGCGCGCAGCGCGGCGAGCGTCGCCTCGAGGCCCGCCGCGCCGACGATTGCGTTCACCACGATCCCGACGTCCGGGTGCGTTGCGGCCTCCACGAGGCAGGCATTCCCGGTGCCCCCTTCCCACGCCCCACGCCCCACGACCGTCAGGGAGTCCTTTAGGATGCCTCCGCCGTTGACGATCCCTACGTAGGCCGGATGCCATTCGGCGACCTGGCCTTCCAGCAGCTCCGCGTTCGAGTGCGCGGTGAGCGCCACCACGCGGAAGCGCTCGCGCTGGCGCCGCAGCACCTGCAGCGTGGACGTGCCGATCGATCCGGTCGAGCCGAGGATGGCGACGCCGCGGGTCATACCACGCCGAACAGCTTGAAGAGCCCGGCCGTGACCGGGACCACGAAGTACAGCGAATCGAGCCGGTCGAGCACGCCACCGTGACCCGGGATGAGCGACGAGGAGTCCTTGAGCCCGGCCTCGCGCTTGAACAGCGACTCGGCCACGTCGCCCGTCTGCGCGGCCAGCGCGACCGCCGCACCCATCGTCACGAGCTGCAGGCTGCCGAGTTGCATGGCGACGCGGTCCAGCACGAGCGGGCCGTACAACAGCGCGGCGGCGAGCGCGCCCACGGTGCCGCCGATCGCGCCCGCCCACGTCTTCCTGGGGGACAGCACCGGCGCGAGCCTCGGGCCGCCGAGCAGCGTCCCGGCCGCCATGGCGCAAGTATCGCACACCCACGTGAGGACGAGGGGCATCACCACGAGCGCGGTGGAGCCCAGGGGGTGCGCCTCGCTGTGGTCGCCGTGCCGGATCGCGACCGTGAACGCGAGCAAGGCCGACGCGTACAGCACCCCGAACACCGTCACCGCCACGGCGGTCAGCGGGCGGCGCTCCGGCCCGCGCGCGAACGTCGCCGTGGTGAGCACCGCCACGAGCCACAGCGCGCCGGCGAAGATCGCCGGCTCGGCCCAGCGCTCGGTGGAGCCCTTGGCCCAAACGGTCGCGAACGGAATCACCGCCGCCGCCGCGTAGCCCAATCCCTCGAGCGGCTCGACCCCCTGCCGGCGCGCCAGGTCGTACAGCTCGCGGGTGCCGAGCACGCCGAGGCAGGCGAGAAATGTCGCCAGCACCCAGCCGCCCAGCCGCAGCACGATCACCGTAGCGGCGATGGCCGGGACGGCGAAGGCGATTCGCACGAGCAGGTTGCGAGACATTACACCGTGACCTTGCCGAAGCGCCGGTCGCGCCGCTGGTAGTCGAGGATCGCTTCGAACAGCTCGCCCCGCGTGACGTCCGGCCACAAGAGCGGCGTGATGTACAGCTCCGTGTAGGCGAGCTGCCACAGCAGAAAGTTCGACAGGCGACGCTCGCCCGAGGTGCGGATGAGGAGGTCGGGATCACGGCACGCCGCCGTATAGAGCCGCTCCCTGACCGCCTCTTCGTCGATCTCCTCGAGGCGCTTCGTCCCCTTGAGGACCTCCTCCGCGAGCAGCCGTGCCGCCCGGGCGATCTCTGCGCGCGAGGAGTACGAGATGCACAGGTTCAGGACGAGGCGCGCGCCGTCGCGCGTCTCCCGCTCCACCCGCTCCACGGCGGCCCGGGCACCGGGCCCGAGCCGCGCCCGGTCCCCCAGCACGTGGACCCGGACGCCCTGCTGCCGCAGCTCCTCCACCTCCGCCGCGATGTACTCCTCCAGCAGCTCCATCAGCGCGGAGATCTCGGTCGGAGGCCGCTGCCAGTTTTCCTCCGAGAAGGCGAACAGCGTGAGCACCTCGACCCCCGCCGCGATCGCTCCCTCCACCACTTCCCGCACCGCCTTCATGCCGGCCCGGTGTCCCAGCGGGCGGGGCAGGTGGCGCTCGCGGGCCCAGCGCCCGTTCCCGTCCATGATGATGGCGATGTGGCGCGGCACCGCGCCGTGCCCCTTGATGCGGGCGAGGAGGTCGGGGGCCACGCTAGACCTCCATGATCTCGGCTTCCTTGGTCTTCACCGCGGCGTCGACGAGCTTCAGGTGGTCGTCGTGCAGCTTCTGCACGTCCTTCTCGGCGTGCTTCTTCTCGTCCTCGGAGACGTGCTCGGTCTTCTTGATGCGGCTGATCGCCTCGGTGCGCGCGTGGCGGATCGCGACGCGCCCCTCCTCGGCGAACTTGTGGATCACCTTGACCAGGTCCTTGCGGCGCTCCTCGGTGAGCGAGGGGATGGGGATGCGGATGATATTGCCGTCGTTGGCGGGCGTGAGGCCGAGGTCGGAAGCGAGGATCGCCTTCTCGACGGCCTTGAGGAGGCTCTTGTCCCACGGCTGCACCGTCAGGAGCTTCGGCTCGGGGGCCGCCACGGTGCCGACCTGGTTGAGCGGCATTTCGCTACCGTACGCTTCGACCTTCACCAGGTCGAGCAGCGCCGTGGTCGCGCGGCCCGTGCGCACGGTGGAGAATTCGCGCTTCACGGCGTCCACCGCCTTGTCCATCAGCTGCTTCGCGTTTTTGCTGTGGTCTTGCAGCGAGGTCCCGGTCGTCATTGGACGATGGTGCCGACGCGCTCTCCGGCCACCACCCTGGCCGTCGCGCCGGGCTGGTTGATGTTGAACACCACGATGGGGAGGTTGTTCTCCTGACACAGCCCGAAGGCGTTGGCGTCCATCACGGCGTACCCCTTGACCAGCGCGTCCCGGAACGTGAGGGCGGAGAGGAACTTCGCCTTCGGGTCTTTCTTGGGATCGGCCGTGTAGACGCCGTCCACGTTCGTCGCTTTGAGGATCACCTTCGCCTCGATCTCGAGCGCCCGCAACACCGCGGCCGTGTCGGTCGAAAAGTACGGGTTTCCCGTGCCGCCCGCGAAGATGACCATGCGGCCCTTCTCGAGGTGGCGCACCGCCCGCCGGCGGATGTAGGGCTCGGCGAGCTCTTCCATGCGGATCGCCGTCATGACGCGCGTGTCCACGCCCTTCTTCTCCAGGATGTCCTGGAGCGCGAGGGCGTTGATCACCGTCGCCAGCATCCCCATGTAGTCGGCCGAGACGCGGTCCATCCCCTGCTCGCTCGCGGCCGAGCCGCGCAGGATGTTGCCGCCGCCCACCACGAGACCGAGCTGCACCCCCAGTGCCGCCACCGCCTTGAGCTCGCCAGCGAGGCGGTCGATGAACCCGAAGTCCAGCCCTCCGCCCGCCCCGCGCTCCCCCGCGAAGGCTTCCCCCGAGATCTTCAGCAGGGCGCGGGGGTAGGCGAGCTTGGGCGCGGCGCTCACCGTCAGCGGCCTCCCAGCTCGAACCGCGCGAACCTGCGGATGCGGACGTTTTCGCCCGTCTTCGCGACCAGCGCCTTCACCAGATCGCCCACCGTGCGCGTGTCGTCCTTGACGAATTTCTGCTCCAGCAGCACGGCGTCCTCGAAGAACTTCTTGAGGCGCCCCTCGACGATCTTCGCCCTGACCGCGTCGGGCTTCTTCTCCTCGGCGGCCTGGGCTTCGTAGATCTTCCGCTCCCGCTCGACCAGCTCCCCGGGAAGATCCTCGACCCGCACCGCGAGCGGCTTCGCGGAGGCGATGTGCAGCGCGACGTCCCGCACCAGCTGCTTGAAGTCCTCGGTGCGCGCCACGAAGTCGGTCTCGCAGTTCACCTCGACCAGCACGCCGACGCGGCCGTTGAAGTGGATGTAGGCCTCGACCAGCCCCTCGGACGCCTCGCGTCCGGCGCGCGTGTCGGCCTTGGCGGCGCCCTTCTTCCGCAGCACGTCCACCGCCTTCTCGAGGTCGCCGCCCGCCTCCTCGAGCGCGCGCTTGCAGTCCATCATTCCGGCGCCCGTGCGGGCCCGGAGCTCGGCCACCCGTTTCGCACTGACTTCTTTCACGCTCGCCACCGTCGCTCACTCCTCATGAGAACGCCGCCCTCGCGCCGTGGGGCGCGACGGGCGGCGGATGGTTTGACCGGTCACGACCCGGCGTCGGCCTAGGACTCGCCCCCGCCGCTCGATTCCGCCGGGGCCGGTGTTTCCTCGGTCTTCATCCGCGCCGCGATCGCCTCGGGCTTCGGCCGCCGCTTGCGACGCGCCGGCTTCTTCTTGCGGTCGCCCTCCGCCTCCGCCTCGACGCCCGTCTCCGTCGAGTAGGTCACCGCCTCCCCCTCCTCCACCGCCTCCCGCAGCGGACTCTGGCGCCGCGCTTCGGCGATCACGTCGGAGACCGCCGCCGCGATGAGCGACACCGCCCGGATGGCGTCGTCGTTCCCCGGAATCGGGACCGTGATCAGGTCGGGATCGGCGTTCGTGTCCACGATCGCCACCACCGCGATGCCGAGCTTGTTCGCCTCGGCCACCGCGATGCGCTCCTTCTTCGCATCCACCACGAACAGCGTCCCGGGGAGGCGACTCATGTTCTTGATCCCCGAGAGGTACTTGTCCAGCTTGGCGCGCTCGCGGTCGAACAGCAGCTGCTCCTTCTTCGTGTAATGCTCGAACTCGCCCTCGGCGACGCCCTGCTCCAGCTCCTTGAGCCGCTTGATCTGCTTCTTGATGGTCTGGAAGTTGGTCAGCGTGCCGCCCAGCCAGCGCTCGGTCACCCAGTACGCGCCGCAGCGCTGCGCCTCGGCCTGGATGATGTTCTTGAGCTGCTTCTTCGTGCAGACGAACAGGACACCTTCGCCCTTCAGCACCACTCCCCGCAGCAGCTCCTGCGCGACCTCGAGCTGACGCAGCGTCTTCTGGAGGTCGATGATATAGATGCCGCTGCGCTCGGCGAAGATAAAGCGGCGCATCTTCGGGTTCCAGCGTCGGGTCTGGTGCCCGAAATGGACCCCCGCCTCGAGCAGGTCCTGCAACTGGGGCTGCGTCATGCCCTTCCTTTCATGGGTTCGATCCGCCGCCGCCGTCATCTCCGGTGCCACCCCGGGGGGACCCAGCACCGAATCGGGCGACGTGTGTGGTTTCAGACGTCAGACATCAGACGTCAGCAACTGATGTCTGAGGTCTGATGTCTGCCTCTATCTCTTCGAGAACTGGAACCGCTTCCGCGCGCCGGCGCGACCCGGCTTCTTGCGCTCCACCACGCGCGGATCGCGCGTCAGCAGGCCCTGCTCCCGCAGCTTCTTGCGATGCCGCTCGTCCGCGAGCACGAGCGCGCGCCCGATGCCGAGCCGCAGCGACCCCGCTTGCCCGGTCAGCCCCCCGCCCCGCACCAGCGCCCGCACGTCGAACGCGCCGAGCGTGTCGGTCGCGGTGAACGGCTGCTGGATGTGCGACACCAGGGAGGGGCGCGGGAAATAGTCGCCCAACGTCCGGCCGTTGATGTTCCACTTCCCCGAGCCCGGCGTCAGGTACACCCGCGCCACGCTCACCTTGCGGCGCCCGACCGCGTGCCAGCGCAGCTCCGGCGTGATCGCGGTCATGCGGTCACCGGCAGCGCGAGCGGCTGCGGCTGCTGCGCCGCGTGCGGATGCGTGGGCCCGGCGTACACCTTGAGCATCTGCTTTACCTTCTGGCGAGACAGCGTGGTCTTCGGCAACATCCCCCACACGGCCTTCTCGATCACGCGCTCGGGATGCTTGGCGAGCAGCACCTTGACGGGCGTGAACCGCTCGTGGCCCATGTAGCCCGTGTGGCGGAAGTAGCGCTTCTGCTCCATCTTGCGCCCCGAGAGCTTGACCTGCTCGGCGTTGACGACGATGACGCAGTCCCCGCCATTGATGTGGGGCGTGAACGTGGGCTTGTGCTTGCCGCGTAGTACCTGGGCCACGCGGCTCGCCAGCCGGCCGAGCGGCTGCCCGGCCGCGTCGACCACGTACCAGCGGTGCGTCACGTCCTCTTTGCGCAGGCTGAACGTGTTCATTCCCGAGATTCCCAAGTGAGGCCCGGTCGGTGTTAGCCGGGAACGATACCCGGGCCGTAAGGCCCTGTCAACCCGAGGGTTCCGCGCTTTCGAGGGTCACGAGCGCCGCGCCCCGCTCGACCACCTGTCCCGGCGCCACGTGCACCGCGGCCACGACGCCCGCGCCCGCTGCGCGCAGCTCGTTCTCCATCTTCATCGCCTCCACCACCACGAGCCCTGCCCCGGCGTCTACGCGCTGCCCGGGCTCTACCTCGACCCGCACGACGAGCCCGGGCATCGGCGCCCGGATCGTTCCCGGCGCCGCCGCGGCGACCCGGCCTCCCGTGAGCGCCTGGATCTGGCGGGTCCGCTCGTCCACCACCTCTACCTCCACCCGCTCGCCGACGACCCCCAACGCCCAACGCCCCACGCCCCCTTCAAGCGGCTGGGCCGCCACGGTCCACGACTGGCCGCCCAAGAGCAGGTGATACAGGGGAGTGCCCGGTACGGCGACGAGGTGCGCCTCGAGCGCCTCCCCGCCAACCAGCACGCGGGTCCCTTCCACTTGCACTTCGATGGTCTGGGCGCCGATGCGGACGAAGTACTTCACGCCGCCTCCAGCACGGCCACCGTCTCCACGTGCGCGGTCTGGGGAAACAGGTCGAACGCCCGCACTGCCACCAGCCGATAGTTCACGCCCAGTCGGTGCAGGTCGCGGGCGAGCGTCGCGGGGTCGCCCGAGATGTAGGCGAGCCGCGGCACGGGTTGGCCGGTGAGCCGCAGCGTGACGTCCCAGTGCAGCCCCCCGCGCGGCGGGTTGCACACGACCGCATACGCCTCCGGCAGGCTCGGCAGCACGTCCTCCACCTTCGCCGCGATGAAGCGCACGGACTGGCCGTCTCCGACGCCGCGGCGCCGCGCCCACTCAATCGCCTTCTCGTCCACGTCCACGCTCACGACCAGGGCGGCGCGCCCGGCGAGCAGCGACGCCGTGTCGCCGATCCCGCCGTACAAGTCCCATACCGTGCAGCCCCGCAGGTCTCCCAGCTGCTCCACGCCCCAGCGGCGCGCCAGCGCCCCCATTTCGGGGTTGACCTGCTCGAACGCCGTGGCGGGGTATCCCGTCTCGGGACCGGCCACGACGCGCGCCGCCCCGTCCACCGGCTGCCACCAGCAGACCACGCGCTCGCCCTCGGGGAGCGCCGCGCGCAGGCGCCCGGCATCGCGCCACGGCTCGCCCGAGGATTCCGCGAGGACGTGGCGGCGTCCCTCCCGGTCGAGGCGCAAGGTGAGGCGCGTGCAGCGGGGCGGGAGCAGGTCCAGGTGCTGCTTCAGGTCGCGCCACAGGGCCATGAGGCGGAAGTCGGTGATGTGGCAGTCCATGAGGGGAAAGAGACTGCCGGGCCGATCATAGGGGTGCAGTCCGGCCGTCCGACCGCGACCGTCAGGGAGTCCTTTGGGATCCGTCCGTCCAACCTGCTTGACCGCCAGGCTGATCTTGGCCCGGTAGCGCCACTCCTCCACGGCCTCGACGATCTCCGGGTCCGCCACGTCGAGCTTCCCGATGCGGCGCAGGGCGTCCCCCACGATGGCGCGCTTCGCGGCCAGCTGGGCGTCGTAGGAGAGGTGCTGCAGCTGGCAGCCGCCGCAGTGGTCCTGCTGGTAGTGGCCACAGGGCGCGGTGACGCGGGCGCCCGATGGCGTCACGACTTCGTGCAGCGTCGCATGCGCGAAGTTCTTGCGGAGCTTCACGTCGCGGACCCGCACGCGATCGCCCGGCGCGGTGCGCGACACGAACACGGCACGCCCCTCGGGGAGCCGCCCGACGCCGTCCCCACCGGCGGCAATACCGGTGATGGCGACCAGGTCGCTCACTCCGCGCCTCCGCGCAGGTTTTCGCGGCGCGCCGTCTGCACCCAGGCCGACTCGCGGCCGCCCCTGCCGTCGGACGGTGCCGGGGGATGGGCCGCCGCGCGGCGCTCCTCCGCCAGCAGGGCGGCGACGGCGGCGAGGGGGCGCGCGAGCTCCGCCGGCACCTGTTGCGCCAGCAACTCGCTCCCCACACGCTCGAGGTACGTGCTGTCCACCTCGCCCCTCCGGAAGCGCGGCTCGTCCATGACGCGCAGATGAAACGCCTGCGACGTCGGCAGCCCCACGATCACGAGCTCGCGCAGCGCCCGGCGCATGCGCTGCAGCGCGACCTCCCGCGTCTCGCCCCACGCGATCAGCTTGGCGATGAGCGGATCGTAGAAGAGGGTGACCTCGTTGCCCGCTTCCACCCCGCCGTCCCAGCGCACTCCCGGCCCCGCCGGCGGGCGCAGGTAGCGCACGACCCCGGTCGCGGGGAGGAAGTCGTTGAACGGGTCTTCCGCGGTGATGCGGCACTCGATCGCATGGCCGCGAGGCTGCAGCGGGCCGCCGTGGATCCGCAGGGGTAGCCCGTTCGCGATCCGCAGCTGCTCGCGCACGATGTCCACTCCGTACACGAGCTCCGTCACCGGGTGCTCGACCTGCAGCCGGGTGTTCATCTCGAGGAAGTAGAACTCGCCGCCCGGCGCGAGCAGGAACTCGATCGTTCCCGCGCTGCGGTACCCCGCGGCGCCCGCCGCGGCCGTCGCGGCATCGCTGATGCGGCGTCGCAGCGCCGGCGTAACGGCGACCGAGGGGGCTTCTTCGATCAGCTTCTGATGGCGACGCTGGATGCTGCACTCGCGCTCGCCCAGGGCCACCACGCGCCCGTTCGCGTCGGCGAGGATCTGAACCTCGACGTGCCGCGCCCGCTCGAGATACTTCTCGAGGTACACCTCGCCGGCGCCGAACGCCTTGAGCGCCTCGCTGCGGGCCGCCTCGAACGCCGACCCCAGCTCCCGCTCCTCACGCACGAGCCGCATCCCCTTCCCTCCGCCCCCCGCCGCCGCCTTGAGCAGCACCGGGTAGCCGAGCCGTGCGGCCTCGGGGCGCGCCTCCACCACGCTGCCCAGCGGCTTGGTCGTGCCGGGGACGATGGGCACCCCGGCCGCCTGCATGCGGCGGCGCGCGGCGGTCTTGTCACCCATGGCGCGGATCGCCTCGGGCGGCGGCCCGACGAACACGAGGCCCGCCGCGGCCACCGCCTCGGCGAAGGGCGCCCGCTCGGAGAGGAACCCGTAGCCGGGGTGGAGCGCCTGGCACTCAGTCGTCCGGGCGGCGGCGATCAGCTTCGGGATATTGAGGTACGATTCGGACGCCGGCGCGGCGCCGAGCGGCACCGCTCGGTCGGCAGCCCGGACGTGCGGGGAGAGGCGGTCGGCCTCGGAGTAGACCGCGACCGCCTCGAGCCCCTCCTCGTGACAGGCGCGGATGATGCGGAGCGCGATTTCGCCCCGGTTGGCGACGAGGACGCGTTTGAACGGAGACATCAGACGTCAGACCTCAGACATCAGTGGTGACGTCTCAAGTCTGACGTCTGATGTCTGACGTCTCACTCGTCGCATCCCACCTGGTCACCGGACAGTCCATACGTCGCCAGCGTCTCGCACAACGTCGGCGTCAGGCGGGCGGCCCGGCCGTAGACCGCGAGCGCCGCTTGCGCCCAGGCTTCGTGGGCGTCGAGCGCGAGCTTCAGCGCGGCGAACACGAAGTCCCCGGACGGCACGCGGTCCCCCTGCTCTGGTCCCGCGACCCACACGAGCGGCCGGGGTTCCCACTGCATCCCGGCGCGGAGCGGGGGCGGCCGCTCGAACGCCATGCTCACGCACACGGGGCGGCGCTGCGCGAGCGCCCCGAGCCAGCCGTCGCCGGCGCCGCGCGTCCCGAGCTTCCACTCGGCCGCGAGGCGCTGCCGCCACACGGGGTCTCCCCGCCAGGCGGCGAGGGGTACGAACCCGAGGTCGGGTCGCAGGCCGCGCACGAACCGCAGGTACCAGGCGGCCGGCGCGTCCACGTCGCCCGCGGTCACGAGGACGCCGCCGGTGGGACAGGCGCGCAACAGGTTCTCGCCCAGCTCCTCGAGCACCGGGGTGAGCCGCAGATCGGGAGGCGGCGGCCCCCACGCGTCCGTCCCCGCGCGCACCCCGCCCCCGTCCACCGCCAGCCGGGCGCGGCCGCTCCAGCCGGCCACGCGCAGCACCCGCGCGCTGTCGCCCTCTGCGCTCGCACCCGCCGGCCCGAGCAACGCGGCGGCGCGCGCGAGCGCCTGCTCGGCCCCGTCGAGCGCCGCGCGGGGCGCGCTGCTGTCCGACCGCGCCCGCCGGGCCTGCGCCTCGTCGAAGGCCGTCAGGTACGCGCGCCCGAGCGCGAGCCAGGCGCGTCCGTCACCCGAGTCCTGCGCCAGCCGGGCCTGCGCGGCCGCGATGGCGTCGGGCCCCGTGGCCGCCGGCGCGCCCCCCGGCGCCTGGCTGAGCGCCGCGGCGAGCACCACGCTAGAGAGGAATGTTGCCATGCTTCTTGGGGGGATTGCGGTCGCGCTTCGTGGCGAGCGTCGTAAGGGCTTCGATGAGGCGCGGCCGGCTGTCGCGGGGATCGATGATGTCGTCGAGGTAGCCGCGGGCGGCCGCGAGGTAGGGGTGGGCGAATTTCTCGCGATACTCGGTCTCCTGCGCCTCCGTCGCATCGCCCTTGTACAGCACCTCCACCGCCCCCTTCGGTCCCATCACCGCGATTTCGGCCGTGGGCCAGGCGACGTTGTAGTCCCCGCGCACGTGCTTCGAGTTCATGACGTCGTAGGCGCCGCCGTACGCCTTCCGCGTGATCACGGTGAGCTTCGGCACGGTGGCCTCGCAGTAGGCGAACAGCAGCTTGGCGCCGTGCTTGATGATGCCGCCGTGCTCCTGCGCCACGCCGGGCAGGAAGCCGGGCACGTCTTCGAACGTCACGAGCGGGACGTTGAACGCGTCACAGAAGCGGATGAAGCGTGCGCCTTTGAGCGACGCGTTGATGTCCAGCACGCCGGCCAACACCGCCGGCTGGTTCGCGACCACGCCCACCGGGCGGCCGCCCAGCCGCGCGAACCCGACGATCAGGTTCTCGGCGAACGCCTTGTGCACCTCGAAGAACTCCCCCTGGTCCACGATCCGCCGGATCACCTCGTGCATGTCGTAGGGCTGGGTCGCGCTGTCCGGCACGATCGCGAGCAGCTCCTCGTCGCGTCGATCCAGCGGATCGACGGTCGGGCGCACGGGCGGATCGTCGAGGTTGTTGGACGGGAGGTAGGACAGCAGCGTGCGGATCGCGGCCAGCGCCTCGAGCTCCGAGTCGTACGCGAAGTGGGCGATGCCCGAGGTCCTCGCGTGCACGTCCGCGCCGCCCAGCTGGTCGAACGTCACGTCCTCGTGCGTGACCGTCTTCACGACGCTCGGCCCCGTGACGAACATGTACGAGATGCCCCGCACCATGAAGACAAAGTCCGTGATGGCGGGGCTGTAGACGGCGCCGCCGGCACAGGGCCCGAGGATGGCGCTGATCTGCGGCACGACCCCCGAGGCAAGCGTGTTCCGGAGGAAGATCTCGGCGTATCCGCCGAGCGACACGACGCCCTCCTGGATGCGCGCCCCGCCGGAGTCGTTCAACCCGATGATCGGCGCGCCGTTGCGCACCGCGAGGTCCATGACCTTGCACATCTTCTCGGCGTGCGTCTCCGAGAGCGATCCGCCGAACACGGTGAAGTCCTGCGAGAACACGTACACGAGTCGCCCGTCGATGCGGCCGTGGCCCGTGACCACGCCGTCGCCCAGATAGCGCTCGTCGGCGAGCCCGAAGTCCGTCGCGCGATGCGTCACGAAACGATCGAGCTCCACGAAGCTGCCCGGGTCGAGCAGCACCTCGAGCCGCTCCCGCGCCGTCATCTTGCCCTTGTCGTGCTGTGCCTGGATGCGCTCGGCGCCGCCGCCGAGCTCGGCTTCGGCGCGCTTCTGACGGGTAGACGGACAGACGGGTAGCGGTACGCAGCAAAAAGTGGCCAGGAAGAGCCATTCCTGACCACCCACCACTACACGCCGCTATGCGTCTACCCGTCTACCCGTCTAGGCCTGCTGACTCGGCTCCTGCGCACTCTCTTCCTTGGGCCACCCGGTGGCCGCCAAGACGATGCGGTGGTGGATGGGGTCCACCTCCAGCACCTTCAGCTCCACCGCCTGCCCTTCCTTGACCGCGTCGGCCGGGTTCGTGATGTCGGGGATGCCGAGCTGCGACTGCGGCACAAAGCCCTCGATGTCGCTGCCCAGATCGACGACCACGCCCTTGTCCATGAGACGCAGCACCCGGCCGCGCAACTCCGTGCCGACCGGATAGGTCTCGCCGATCTTCAGCCAGGGGTCTTCCTGCGCCTGCTTGAGACCGAGCGAGATGCGCTTGTTCTCGGCGTCCACGTTCAGGATCAGCACCTCGACCTCGTCGCCCTTCTTCACGACCTCCGAGGGGTGCTGCACCCGCTTGGTCCACGACATGTCGGAGATGTGGATCAGGCCGTCGATGCCGGGCTCGATCTCGACGAACGCCCCGAACGAGGTGAGGTTGCGCACCTTGCCCCGGAGGCGCGTGCCGACCGGATACTTCTGCGGCAGCGCCATCCACGGGTCCTCCTCGGTCTGCTTCATCCCGAGCGACACCTTCTCTTCGGTCTCGTCGACCTTGAGCACCACCGCCTCGATGGTCTCGCCGATCGAGACGATCTTCGAGGGGTGGCGGACGTTGCGCGTCCAGCTCATCTCGGAGATGTGCACCAGGCCCTCGATCCCCGGCTCGAGCTCGACGAACGCGCCGTAATTGGTGATCGAGACGACCTTCCCCTGCACCCGCGTGCCGACGGGGTACTTCTCGGCCACGTTCTTCCACGGGTAGGCCAGGAGCTGCTTCAGCCCCAGGCTGATGCGCTCCCGCTCCCAGTCGATATCGAGGACCTTCACCTCGAGCTCCTGCCCGATGTGCACCAGCTCCGACGGGTGCGACACGCGTCCGTAGCTCATGTCGGTGATGTGCAGCAGGCCGTCCACGCCGCCCAGGTCGATGAAGGCGCCGAAATCGGTGATGTTCTTGACGACGCCCTTCCGCACCTGGCCGACCTGCAGCTCCTTCATCAGGACCTCGCGCTTGGTCTTGCGCTCGGCCTCGAGCAGCACGCGCCGGCTCACCACGATGTTGCGGCGCCGCTTGTTCAGCTTGATGATCTTGAACTCGAACGTCTGCCCGAGCAGCTCGTCGATGTTGGGCACGCGGCGCAGCGCGATCTGGCTGCCCGGCAGGAAGGCATCGACCCCCATCAGGTCCACGACCACGCCGCCCTTGATCTTCTTCACGAGCGTGCCCTGCACCGGCTCGTCCTTCTCGTAGGCCTCGCGGATCCGCTCCCACACCCGCATGAAATCGGCCTTCTTCTTCGAGAGGACGACCGCGCCCTCCTGGTCCTCGAGATGCTCGAGGAAGACCTCGATCTCGTCCCCTTCCTTCAGGCTCCGCGGATCCTTGAACTCGTCGATCGGGACCGCGCCCTCCGACTTGAACCCGACGTCGAGGATGACGGCGGTATCGGTGACGCGGAGCACCTTCGATTTGACGATCTCGCCCTCCTCGATGTTCGAGAGGGTCCCCTCGTACAGCTCCGTCATCTTCGCGATTTCGTCCGGGGAGTACTCTTCGTGGAGATCGGCGCGGACCCGCAGGGGGGAGTGGCGGCTCGGTGTGGCGGGACTTTCGGCCTTGGAGTCCGGGAGTTCCTGGGTGTCTACCAGCATTCCGTGGTACCGGTTCGGTTGTGGGTTTGGGGCCTGTAACCCCGGGCTCCCTGCCCGAGGAAGGGCGGAAACCTAGCCGGGGAGCCGGTCCCGCGCCAGCGCCACCACCCGGGCCACCTGGTCGTCGAGCGACAGACGTGTCGTGTCGAGCACGACCGCGTCCGCGGCGGCCCGCAGCGGGGCCACCGCCCGCGTGGAATCGGCCTGGTCTCGCGCCGCCAGCGCTGCCGCTTCCCGCTGCAGCTCGCTCGGGTCGACCCGACCTCCCCGCTGCGCCAGGCGGCGCCGGGCGCGCTCTTCCGGGCTCGCGGTCAGAAACACTTTCAGCGGGGCGTCGGGGAACACCACGGTCCCGATGTCCCGGCCGTCCACGACCACCCCCGCCACCCCCGCGTGGTGCCGCAGCGCCGCATCGCGCTGCTGCACGTTCACCCAGTGCCGCACCTCGGGGATCGCCGCGACCTCCGACACCCGGCGCGTGACCCGCTCGGAGCGAATCGCCTCCTCCACGTCCACACCGGCAACCTCCGGTCGAAACACGTCGCCGACGAGCACAAGTCGCACTGGCAGGCCGTCCGCGAGCCCGACGATACGCTGGGCGCTCCACCCTTCCCCGGCAGTTCCCCCTTCCCCGGCCTTTTCCCCGAGGTTGTCTAACGCCGCGAGCGTGATGGCCCGGTACAGCGCTCCCGAATCGAGGTGCGCCCAGCCGAGCCGGCGCGCGACCGCCCGGGCCGTCGAAGACTTTCCCGACGCCGCCGGGCCGTCAATCGCGATCACGCGCAGGGTCACCCCTTCCCCCCGACCGTCAGGGAGTCCTTTAGGGTTCCCCCTTCCCCAATTCGTCTGAGGTCGGCGAAGAAGGTAGGGTAGCTGACGGCGACGGAAGCCCGTTCAGAGAGCCGGACCTCTGCCCCGGGGACCGTGCCGAGGACCGCGAAGGCCATGGCCAGACGATGGTCCCGCGCCGTGTCCACCCGTCCACGCGGCGGCCGATCCGTGCCGCGCACGAAGAGATCGTCCGCCCGGGCCTCGGCGGCCACGCCGAGCGCGCGCAGATTCGCGGCCACGAGCTCCAGCCGGTTGCTCTCCTTCACCCGCAGCTCCCCCACCTCCCGGAACACCGTCTCGCCAGCGGCGCGGCTCGCGAGCGCGGCGAGGATCGGCACCTCGTCCACGAGGGTCGGCACCTCGGCCGCCGTGACCTCCGTGCCCACGAGCGCCGCGGGCCGCACCAGCAGGTCCGCGACCGGCTCCCCACCCTCGTCCCGCAGGTTCAGCCGCTCGACGCGCGCGCCCATCCGCCCGAGCACGACGAGGAAGCCGGTGCGGGTCGGGTTCACGCCCACGTTCTCGACGAGCAGCTCGCCCTCTTCCGCGAGCACCGCGGCGGCCACGAGGAACGCCGCGCTGGAAGCGTCACCCGGGACTGAGAGCCGGAAGGCAGGAAGGCTGACCGCTGACGGCCGAAAGCCGATCGCGCCGTCGTGATAGCTGAGCGCGAGTCCCAGGTGGACCAGCAGCCGCTCGGTGTGATCGCGAGAGAGGTACGGTTCCCGGATCGTCACCGCCACGCCGCCCACGAGCCCCGCCAAGAGAAGGGCGCTCTTGATCTGGGCGCTCGCCACGGGGCTCGTGTAGGTGAAGTCGCGGAGCTTGCCCCCGCGGATCGTGAGCGGCAGGGAGTCGCCGCCCTCTTCCTCTATATGCGCCCCCATGGCCCGCAGCGGCTCGGTGACGCGCCGCATCGGGCGGCGGCGCAGCGATGCGTCCCCGCTGAGCCGCGCCGCGAACGGCCGCCCCGCGAGGGCGCCCAGCACGAGCCGCGCCGTCGTCCCCGAGTTGCCGCACTCGAGCGTCGCCGCGGGACGGGCGAGGACGCGCCCCCGCACCAGGACCGGGCCGCCCGCGCGCACCGGCGAAATGTCCACACCGAGTTGGCGCAGCACGCGCGCCGTACTCTTCACGTCCGCGCCCGTGAGCAGGCCGTCGAGCTCGCTTCGGCCGTGAGCCAGCCCCGCCAGCAACAGCGCCCGGTGGGAGATGCTCTTGTCGCCCGGGGGCCGCACCGCGCCCCGCACCTTCACGTCTCGAGCCTCCCCCGCCACTCGGCGGCGCGCCCCAGCCACGCCCTCACGGCAGCCGCATCCCCCACCTCGAGTGCGCGCTGCAGCTCGCCCAACGGCTCTTCCAGGGAGCGCAGCGTCGGGAGCAGCTCGTCGCGGTTCATGAGCAGGATCTCGGTCCACAGGGCCGGCTCGCTCGCGGCGAGTCGGGTGGTGTCGCGCGCACCGGGGCCGATGGTGGCGCCGGGGGGAGCGAGCCGCGCCAGGCTGTTCGCGAGCAGCGACGCGACGACCTGCGGGAGATGGCTCGTGACGGCCAGCTGGCGATCGTGCTGGCGGGCGTCGATCGTGACGGGGTGCGCCGCGAGCGTGTCCGCCCAGAAATGGGCGACTTCGCGCGCCGCGTCGTCCCCGCCCTGCGCCGGGGTCACATACACGACGGCGTCCCGGAACAAGTCGGCCCGCGCCGCGGCGAACCCGTGCGCCTGCGTCCCCGCGAGGGGGTGGCTGCCGGCGAAGCGGGGGCCCAAGCCGAGCGCTTCCGCGCGGGCCACGATGGCGCGCTTCACGGAGCCCGCGTCGGTGACGAGCGTGCGCGGCGTGAGGGTCGCGCGCAGCGATTCGAGCAGATGGACGTTGGCGGCGGGAGGCGCCGCGAGGACGAGCAGCTCGACCCCGCGCACGACCTCCTCCACGCGCGCTGGTGCGTCGTCCACCGCGCCCTGCTGCGCCGCGGCGGCGCGCTCGGCGGGCTCGGGCGACCAGCCGAGCACCCGTGCCACGCCGGCCCGCTTCGCCTGCCAGGCGAGCGAGCCGCCGATCGCGCCGAGGCCGATGACGCCGAGCGAGGTGGGACGCACGGGATGGAAGCTAGCGGCACTGGCCGCCGATGAACGAGAAAGGGCGGCTCCCGAAGGAACCGCCCCTCATCAATCACTTGACCGTCCCTGGGTTCCTTAACCCCCGCATGCCGGCGCGAACCCCATACCCTGTGGAGCCGAGCCTCCCGTGACACCACGGACGTTGGAAACGGCACCCGTGCCCGGGGCGATGTCGAAGAGAATGTCACCACTCGGCCCACCAAAGCCAGCTCCGATCAGTGTCCCGCTCGTGCCGAACACAATTGACCCGGCCACGCCGATGTTTTGATTGAGCGTGACCTGCGTCAGAGCTGCGCCCGTCGTCTTATCGATCGTCACGAGCCGCTGCGTGCCCGTCGTAGTCAGCTCGAGACCGTACAGCGTCCCGTTCGCGTCGGCGTCCATGCCACCGATACGCAGTCCCATCGAACCAATTGGCCCCGAAACGGCGCCCGTCGCCGCGTCGATCGTTACCAGCCTCGAGGTCAGCGAACCACCGTCTGGGATAAAATCCTCGGCGCCGTAGAGCACACCGCCCGCGAAGGCGAGGGCGCCAATATCACGCAATGTCGCCGTGGAGTTCAGCTTCGTCGCGAGCCCGGAGCACGAATTCACCGTAAGCAGGTCCCCGGTGGACGTGCCTCCAGTCGTCCCGTCTCCCGAATTGTTCCACACAAACATCGCGTGGTCCGGCCGGACGGCCATCGCGACGGGCGTCATGTACAGGTTCAGGTTAGAGCCTCCCAAGCGACCTACGAAGCTCGCGGCACCAGTTGCAACGTCATATGTCGACAGGCCGTCGTCCCCGGCGTTCACGCCGTAGAGCAGCGTCGGCGCCTCGGGCAGGCCCCAGGTGACGTAGCTGAAGCAGCACGACGAGCCACCGAGCCCGAGATGAACGACCGCCGCAGATGCGTACAACGGCTGAGGGCCGACGATCGCGCGGACCGTGGTCATCGCAAGACGCCAGCCTTCGCGCAGCGCACCTGCAAGGCCGCCTGACGGTCCGGGTTGGAAGTTCGGATCGCAGGGCAGGAACGTCGCGGGAGCGTCCGGGAGCGCTTCTAGCTGAGGGATGCCCTCTGTAGGCTGCGGCTCGAACCGGAAGATCTGCAACCTGGCTTGCTGCGCGGGGGTGAGGTTGCCGACCTCGACGCACATCCCTATGGTGACATCCGTATTGAACCGGAACGGCGGGTTTAACTCGCCCTCGGTGGCCTGACGGGTGACCGACAGAATCTCGCTCGACGAAATCGGGAAGGCCACGTACCGGTAGCAATCGTCGAACTGCGGCACGCTCATGACGTCCCGGGGGACGCACGGCCTCATCGTCCGTTGCTCGATAGCAACGACCAGGTCTCCCAGGTTGGTCGTCGCTGGCCCGGGGATGAAGACGCCAGCCAGCTGCTGATCGGTGAGGATGGTCGTGTTCTGCCCTGCGGTCACGATGGCCTCGCCGCAGTCCCGACCCGGGCGGCAGGCATCGTCCCCCGTCAGCGCGAAGAACGCCGCCCCGAACCCGATGAAGAACTTGAATGGCAGCGATCCGTCGTCGAGCAGCGGGACCGCGTCGTTGCTCAGAAAGGCGGCGTTCTTGAACGCCTTCCCGTTGTCTACGATCTCCAGGTCTGCGAAGCCGAGCCCGAGGCCCGGCACGGTCTCCGTGCCGTCGAGCTCCACAGCCAGCCGATACACGCAGGGGGCGTGGACGGCGCTGAAGTTCCTCGTCTTCCAAACGATCCCGTACTGCTTGTTCGAGGCATCCATCACGACCCTGAAGTCCGGACCGCTCGTGGTCGTGAAGACAGCGATCGACTGGGCCGGACAGCTTGCGGACGGATCCGTCAACGACGCCCTTTGGGTAACGCGCACCAGAGGCGACAGACCGTGGTTGAACTTCTCGTTGATCGTTGGGTTCGACACAACCGGCGGCAGCAGGTAGAAGTGCGGGTTGCCTCCGCTGTTGAAGTGGTCTTGGATCATGTAGGAAGGCGGTGACGTGACTGACTGACGGTCCTGACACGCCGCGGCGACGAGCGCCGCCGCGCACAGCAACAACCGGGATCGGTTCATGGGGCGCTTCCTCGACATCCGGGACGGCTACCAGGGCGCTATGGCAGTCGCTAATGTGTCCCCATTTGGGAGACATGGGAAGTAGCGCCTGTCGCGTGCGCGTGGCAGTCCAAACACATAGAACGGGAAGAATCGCCAGAACCGATAAGGGAACGGCTAGTTGCGCGCTCCTGAGATGGTGCGAAAGCCGGGCAGATCCTTGAGCGGCCGCCACCACCAGTGCAGGTCGCCCCCGGCCCGGAACAGGTGCTCGGGGTTCCCGGCGATGTAGCGCTTCAGGAGCTTGAGGGCCTCGTCGTAATCCCCGATGAGCGTGCGCGCGAACGCCTCGCGCCCCGCCACCTCT
>QHUL01000032.1 GCA_003222115.1 Gemmatimonadota bacterium
CGAGCGACTGGATCGGCTTGATGCTGTCGGACGCGGGGATCGGCGCGGCCCACAGCTTGCGCGCGAATCCCTGGCCCTCGAGGTAGGCCGTGAGCCCGAACTGGTCGGCGTACAGCCCCACGGTGCGCGAGAAGTAGAAGGGCCGCTTCCCCCAGTTGTCCTTGATCGCCTGTAGCACGACGACGTCGGCGCGCTCGACGTACTGCCGCCCCAGGGCTTCGGGGTCGAGCGTCGTCGCGATCTGACCCAGGTTCACCGGCGTCTTCTTGTCGAGCACGTAGTACGGCTGCAGCGCCGCGAGCTGGTCCGCGGTGTAGCTCAGGACCGGCGTCGTCGGCTTGGGCCACGTGCGGCCGCGGTAGGAGGCCGGGGCCCGGGTGGAGTCGAACTCGAACACCGGGCGCCGCTGCACCTGCCGCAGGTACCAGTCCGTGTTCGCGAGCGACAGGTTCACCACCGTGACGTCCTTGCGGATGCTCTCCACCTCCTGGGCGTACCACAGGGGGAAGGTGTCGTTGTCGCCCGCGGTCACGAGCACCCCGTAGGGCTCGACCGACTGCAGCAGGTCGTAGGCGAAGTCGCGCGCCATCGTCTCGTGAGCACGCGAGGCCGTGAGCCGGTTGCCGAACAGGGGGATCAAGCAGACGACGAGCACCGGCGTCGCGAGCAGCCACCGCCTCGCGTCGTCCGGCTCGCGCTCCTCGAGGAACTCGTGGCCCCATTCCATCAGGGCCGCAAGGCCCATCCCGACCCAGATGCCCCACAGGGCGAACGAGGCGATGTAGAAGTAGTCCCGCTCGCGCACCTCGCGCGCGAGCTGCGGCTTGTCGAGGTACTGCGAGAAGCCGTACTTGAAGTTCAGGTAGAAGATGAGGAGCAGCGTGAACGTGAACATGAGCGACGTGATCGCGAGGGCCGAGCGCTTGTCCGCCTTCCAGTGGCGCCAGGCGCCGAGCAGCCCGAGCGAGCCGAACACCACGGCGAGGCCGCGCCGCAGCCCTTCGTTCCAGTCGTGCCCCCACTGCCAGGTGAAGTACTGCCACCACATCATGATCTGGGCCCAGTAGAGCGACACGGTGTGCCCCGGGTTGCCGGCACCGGGGGCGTAGGTGGGGTTGTCGAACACGGACGGCTTGCCGTACTGCTCGCGGTTCAGCACCGCCTTGAGCGCCGCCCAGTTGGTCGGCTCCCCCTCGTTGATGGGGGGGAAGAACCCGGCGCGGATCGGCAAGAACAGCCACACGCTGATGCCCACCGCGGCGACGACCGCCGCCGCGACGAGGAACCGCGGGCTGATGAGGATCTTGGGGTCGGTGTAAAACACGTACACGAGCACGGCGGGCACGACGAGCAGGCCCATGAGGTGGTTCGTCGCGGTGAGGCCGAGCAGGTACACGATGACGAGCAAGTGGTGGTCGCGCCGGTCTTCGCTCGCCTGATCGCCCCAGCGCACGGCGAGCCACAGGACGAGCGCGATCGAGAGCAGGCTCAGCGTGTACACCTTCTCGTTCACGACCGACTGATTCCACACGGTGAACGCGGTCGCGGAGCAGATCGCGCCCGCCAGCGCGGCGAGCCGCCGGGGCCACACGGCGGGAACGATGGGCCGGAGCCAGCGCTCGCCCACCAGGAACCAGAACCCGGCGGCGAGCGCGCTCGTCACCGCCGCCAGCAGGTTGATCCGCTGCGCGTAGCTTGCCGCGAGCGGCAGCAGGCCCCACGCGTGGGCGATGAGGACGAACAGCGGATTCCCGGGCGGATGCGGGACGCCGAGCACGTAGGCGGCGGCGATGTACTCGGAGGTGTCCCAGAACTGCGTCGTGGGCGCGAGCGTCGCCACGTAGAGGACGAGCGCCGCGAGCGAGACGAGAGCCGCGATGCCGTAGGGCGGGCGCGTGCCGTCGTCCGGGCCGCGCAGCCAGTCGCCCAGCCTACCGAGGGGGCCCGGGGCCGGTTCGCGCGCGGGTTCCATGCGAGTCGGGGCGAGCAGGTCGGTCATGTCGGTCCGCGGTTCAGTGACGGAATTGCCGGACGCCGGTGAACACCATGGCGAGGGCCAGGCGATCGGCGGCGGCCGTGACCTCGTCGTCCTTGACGGAGCCGCCCGGCTGAATGATGGCCCGCACCCCGGCCGCTCCGGCCTCTTCTACCCCGTCGGGGAACGGAAAGAACGCGTCGGAAGCTAACACGGCACCCGCCGGATCGTGGCCCTGCTGGCGGGCCTTGTGCACGGCCAGGAAGGAAGCATCCACCCGGCTCATCTGCCCCGCGCCGATCCCGATGGCGGCCTCGTCCCGCGCGAGCAGCACGGCGTTGGACTTGACGCTCCCCACCGCCGCCCACGCGAACCGCAGGTCGCGCCACTCGTCCGTCGTCGGCGCACGGCGGGTGACCACCTTCCACGCCGCTTCGTCCATCGCCCGGCTCGGCCGAAACCGCTCCTGGACGAGGAAGCCGCCGCGCAGGCGCTTGAAGTCCCAGCTCGGCCGGTCTGAGAGCCGGGGCAGCGCGATCACCCGCAGGTTCTTCTTCTCCCGCAACACCGCGAGGGCGTCGTCCCTGAACTCGGGCGCGACCACCACCTCGACGAACAGCTCGCGCATGGCGTCCGCGGCCGCGCGGTCAGCGGCCTGGTTGAACGCGATCACCGAGCCGAACGCCGAGATGCGGTCGGTCGCGAGCGCGCGCTCGTACGCCTGCGCCGGCGAGCGCCCGAGCGCGATGCCGCACGGCGTGGTGTGCTTGATGACGGCGCACGCGATGCGGTCGGGCCACGCGGCGACCGCGGCGACGGCGGCGTCCACGTCGAGCAGGTTGTTGAACGACAGCTCCTTGCCGTGCAGCTGCCGCAGGTCGCGGATGCCGGGCTCCTCGGTCGCGTAGAGCGCCGCGGCCTGGTGCGGGTTCTCCCCGTAACGCAGCGTCTGGCGCCGCTCCAGCGCGAGCGTGAGCTGCTCGGGCCAGGCGGCGCCGTCCTTCGCCAGGTACGCGTGGATTGCGGCGTCGTAGGCCGCGGTGTGCGCGAACACCTTGGCCGCGAGCTCCCGGCGCAACCCCGGGCTAGCGCCCGGGCTCAGTTCACCTGCCTTGAGCGCCGCGATCACCGCGGGGTAGTCATCCGGGTCCGCGACGACGATCACGTCCTGGTGGTTCTTCGCGGCCGAGCGGAGCATCGAGGGTCCCCCGATGTCGATCTGCTCGATCGCCTGCTCGAACCGGACGTCGGGCCGCGCGACCGTGTCGCGAAAGGGGTAGAGGTTCACCGCCACGAGGTCGATCGGCGTGATGCCGTGCTGCTTGAGCGCCGCCGCGTCGCCCGGATGGCGCCGCCGGGCGAGCAGGCCGCCGTGCACCTTGGGGTGCAGCGTCTTCACCCGGCCGTCCATGATCTCGGGGAACCCGGTGACCTGCTCGATGGGGAGCACGGGCACGCCCGCCTCCTTGAGCGCGGCCGCGGTGCCGCCGGTCGAGACGATCTCCCAGCCGAGCGCGGCGAGGGCCCGGGCGAATTCCACGATGCCGCGCTTGTCCGAGACCGACAGCAGCGCTCTCACCAGGACTCGGCGATTGCCTGGACCAGGTCGGCGAGACTCGCCACGTCGCCGAGGTCCACCAGCTCGGCCGGCGAGTGGGCGTAGCGCAGCGGCCAGCCGAGCGCCACGTCCACGACGCCATAGCGCGTGAACACGGAGCCGTCGTTGCCGCCCATCGTGGTGCCGATTTGGAGCTTCACGCCGCGCGCCTTCGCCACGGCGGCGAGCGAGTCCACGTAGGAGGGAGGCGTGACGGAGGACTGGTCCAGCGCCCGCGCCGCGGCTCCCTGCCCCAGCGGGGCGACGGCGAAGTTCGCCAGCTCGAGCGGTGAGTCGGCGGAGACGAACGTGTCCACCGCGTGCACGCGCCGCGGCGTCGTGCCGAGGATCGCGGCGGCGCCCTGCGCGCCTTCGAGCCCGATCTCCTCACGCGTACTCCAGATGAAGATCACCTGATGCTTCACGGCGGCGCGGTCCAGGTGGCGCAGCGCGAGCACCAGCGCCGCGGAGCCGACGCGGTCGTCGAACGACCGCCCCGTGGCGCGCGTCCCCGCGAGCCGCACGAACTGCTTCGGCATCGTGACCGTGTGACCGGGCCTGATCCCGAGCGCCTCCGTCGCCTGGCGCGACGTCGTGCCCACGTCCACGCGCAGCGGCGGCGGCGTGTGGCGCGAGAACCCGGTGTCCCGGGGGACGAAGACGCCGGGCACGGGGCCGCGCTCCGTGTGCACGAGCGCGGGCTTCGCCTCGTACAGGGAGGCGAAGAAGCCGCCGCGCGCCTGCAGCTCGAGCGCGCCGTCGTCACGGATCGCCGTCACCCGGAAGCCGATCTCGTCGAGGTGGGCGATGACGACGACCACCGGATCACCCTGGCCGACCCGCACCCACAAGTTGCCTGCCGTGTCGGTCTCGCTCTTCGCCCACGGGGGCAGGAGACGCTTCACGGCCTCCCGCACCGGCCCTTCGGCCTCGGAGACGCCGTAAGTCTCGACGAGGGTGGCGAGGACGGATTGCGTCTCGGAGATCCGTGCGGGGTCCTGGGCGGTTAGGCGGTTAGGCGGATAGGCGGTTAGCAGAATCGCTGCCAGCCCCGCCTTTCTAACCGCCTGTCTCATCTCCCCTCCATCCACTTGACGAGCTCCCGCTCCAGCTCCTCGGCGTCCTTGAGCGACACCGTCTCCACGGCCGTGTCGGTGTAGCGCGTCGCGAGCGTGAGCTGTTTGGTCTCGTCGAACGGCCCCCGCAGCGCCTGCACGGTACTGAGTCCTGCGTTCGTGGCGTAGAGGCTCTGGACCGTGAACGCGACGACGACGGTGCCCTTCACGCGGGGTTTCGCGCGCGCGGCCGCGACCAGCGCGGCGCAGGCGGCGCGGCGCCCCGCCGCGGGGGCGGCGAGCAGGCGGTCGCCGTAGCGGTGCGGGCGCTTGGTGAGCGCGACGGGAGCGAGCACGGCGATCCCGAGCGCGCGCACGTCGTCGCGCGATCTGGCGCCCACGTCCACGTAGGCGTTGTCCGCGGTGAACACGGGATCGGATGCCGCCGGCCGGCCCCGCGTCAGGTGGGTCGACTTGACCGCGACCACGCCCGGCACCGCCGCTCCCCCGGCGCCGAACACGGTGACGGGCTGGCCCTCGAGCTGCTGGTCGAACAGCGGGTAGGC
Source organism: Gemmatimonadota bacterium (assembly GCA_003222115.1). Taxonomy (GTDB): domain Bacteria; phylum Gemmatimonadota; class Gemmatimonadetes; order Gemmatimonadales; family GWC2-71-9; genus AG29. The sequence goes on from QHUL01000032.1 coordinate 5,194, forward strand.
GATCCGCACCCCCACGCGCCGCACGGTGAGGTAGCCGTCGTCCGTCACGTTGCCCACGACGTAGCCCACCTCGTCGAGTGGGCAGGCGACGAGCCGTTTGGGACCCGCCGCGCCCAGCGTGAGCGTGACGTTGCCGGCGCGATCGCGGGCGCTGCCGGGGACGAGCAGGAGCAGCGAGTCCGCCATCGCCTGCTCGAGGCCCGTGACCGCGGTCATCGCCGACAGGCGCACCGCGAGCTGGTCGACGGTCTGGGCGGATAGGCGGTTAGGCGGATAGGCGGTTAACAAGGCCCCCGCTAGGGCCGTAACTCTAACAACCTGGCCGCCTGGCCGCCTAGCTGCCCTGTTCGAAGTCCACCCCAAGCTGGTCTCCCGCGACGAATGTCGAACCCACGGCAAGCAGTCGCACCGGCACCTCCGGCAGCCCCCGGCGCACCAGCTCCAGCACCACGCGCGGCAGCAGGCGATGCTCGACCTCGAGCACCCTCGCCGCCAGCGATTCCGGAGTGTCTCCGGCGCGCACCGGGACCGGCCACTGCGCGATGATCGGCCCGCGGTCGTACTCCTCGTCCACGTAGTGGACGGTGGCTCCCGAGATCGCCGCCCCGCTCGCGAGCACGGCCTCGTGCACCCGGCGGCCGTACATGCCGGGGCCGCCGAACGCGGGGAGCAGGGCCGGGTGGATATTAATCAGCCGCAGGCGAAACCGCGCGACCACGGCCGGCGGGATCCGCTGCAGGTATCCGGCGAGCACGGCGAGGTCCGCGTCGCGCAGGGCCGCGAGCAGCTCGACCGCGTCGCGGGCGTCGGACAGGACTGTGGTGGGGACGCCGGCAGCACGCGCGCGCTCCAGCGCGCCCGCGTCCGGCCGGGTCGAGATGACGTGCACCACGCGGGCCGGGCCCGCGGGCCCGAGCGCGTCGAGCAGCGCCTGCAGGTTCGTCCCGCTGCCCGAGACGAGCACGGCGACGCGCGCCGGCGCGGGGCTCAGCTTGGGCGGTCGCAGCGGGTGAGGGACTTCGCCTTCGCCCCCTTCGTGACGCTGAGGTTGAAGGGGCCCGTCCCGTGCTTGGTGGAGCTGTTCACCACGATGACGTAATCGCCCGTTTGTGGGAACGTCAGGGTGAGGCGGGCGTTGCAGTTCCCGCCCGAGTCGTCGTCCTGGAGGCTCGTGCCGATCCCCGGGCCCGCCACGAACAGGTAAGGGTCGAACGCCGCGGACTCGAGGTCCACCGTGACCACCTGTCCCGCGGTCCCGGCGATGGTCCAGCTCTGTGAGTAGGTGCTGTCGCGCGGGCGGAGGTGATCCGTCCCGGTGAGCACACCCTCGATGGCCTGTCCCACCGCGATCGTGTGCGCCCCCTGGCCGTCGCCCGAGGCGGCCGGGCGCGAAGGCCTGGGGGGCCGGCACTCGTCCGACACCCGGTCCTTGTGTCCCTCGCTGAGCGAGAGCGTGAAGCGGCCCGTCTGGCGCGGCGGCTCGCTCGACGTGTTGACGAGGATGGTGTAGGGGCCCGTCTCGGGGAAGGCGAGCGACACGCGGGCGTTGCAGCCGGGGCCACCGTGGTGGTTCACGACCGTGGTGTCCAGCCCGCGCAGGATCAGCACGGGATCGAACTCGTCCGAGGCGAGGTCGATCGTGACTTGCTGCCGGGCCCGCGGCGAGAACTGCCAGAACTGGTAGTAGGTGGTGTCGGGATAGAGCGAGTCGCTCGTCGTGAGCTGTCCCGGGAGCGTCTGGCCGACGCGGATCTGGTGGGCCCCGGCGGCGGTGACGGCCCGCGCCTCCGCCTGCTGTCGCAGCGCCCGGAAGCGGCAGCTCCCCTTCGGCTCGAGCGGCCGGGCGCCGTCTGCGACGCGCAGCGTGAAGTGACCGGTCTGCAACTTCCCGGCGCTGTTCACCACGAGGCGCACCGGATGGTCGTCCGTCGCCGCGTACACGACGCGCGCGTTGCAGCCCCCGCCGCCGTCGTCGTTCTCGACGAGCTTCTGGCCCCGGCCGCGCGTGACGAGCAGGTAGGAGTCGAAGTCGTCCGACGCGAGATCGACGGTGACGGTGCGGCCCGCCTCGAGCGGCAGCACCCAGCGCTGGTAGTAGCTCGAGTCGGCCCGCAAGAGCTGGTCGCCCGCCGTGAGCTGGCCCTTGACCGTCTGACCGACCTGGATCACGCCCTTGACCCGCCCGAACCCGCGGCAGGTCGTGTCGCGCGCCGCCGCCGTCACCCCCTGTACCAGCGAGACGGTGAAGTCGCCCAGCTCGCCCGGCGAGCTCGAGTTCGCGAACAGCTCGTAGGTTCCGGCGGCGGGCATGACGAAGCTCAGGTGCGCGTTGCAGGCGCCGCCCGCGTCGTCGTTGCGGGCGAGCGGGTTCCCCGAGGCATCCGTGAGGATCAGGTTGGCGTCGAGGTCGTCCGACGACATGTCGGCGCTCACGGTGTCGCCGAGGCGGGCGTCGAACGTGTACAGTTTGTAGCGGGAGCTGTCCGCGAGCTGCCGGTCCGCGAGGGTGAGGCGCGCCGTGATGCTCTGCCCGATCCGGAGCGGCGTCTGCCCCGCCAGCCCGCGCGTGCCGAGCGCGACCGCTACGAGGAGCAGGGCAGGGCGGCGGACGGCGATCACGCAGCAAATCTGCGGCGCCTAGGCCGCCCGCACAATCTCGTCCACGGCCGCAACGAGGTCGCGCACCACCGTCGCGCTCAGCACGCGCGCCTGCGCGACGTGCGCTCCCCCGGCACCCGTCTCCACCAGGATGCCACGCCCCCCGAGGGCGCGCGCCGGCTCGACGTCGCTGGGCCGGTCGCCCACGAAGGCCGAACGGCCGAAGTCGATCCCCAGCGCGGCTTGCGCCTCGCGGAACAGCAGCGTGCCCGGCTTGCGACACTCGCAGGGCCCCGTGATCTCCGGGTGGTGCGGGCAGAAGTAGGCGGCGTCGATGCGCGCGCCGTGCGCGGCGAGCAGCTCGCCGAGCCGCCGCTGCACGGCGTGGTAGGCCGCCACATCGTACAGCCCGCGCGCGATCCCCGACTGGTTGCTGACCGTGACGACGAGGAAGCCGGCGGCGTTGAGCCGCCGGATCGCCTCGCCCGCGCCGGGGAGCAGGCGGGCGCGGCCGGGCTGGTGCAGGAATCCGGGGTCCTCGAGAATCGTGCCGTCCCGGTCGAGGAAGACGGCCCTAGCCATCGAGCGCGGCCCGTACCGCCCCGATGAGGACGTCGAGCTGCCCGGGAAGGATCGTGCGGGGGTCGAGCACCACACGGTCGTCCTGGATGCGGGCCACGACGGGTGGGTCCTGTCCCCGCAGCCGGGCCGCCACATCGTCAGCCGTTAGCCGGTTAGCCGTTAGCTGAACCAACCACGTCTTGAGCTTCGCACCGGGGAACGAGCCGCCGCCGACCTCGGACTCGCCGGCGATCACGTCGCTGCCGCGGCCCACGCCCCCGGCCAGCACCTCCGCGGCGCGCCGCAGTTCGGCCGGGTCCGTGGTGAGCATCCGCAGCACGGGGATCTCCCGGCGCGCCGCCTCCGGATCGCGATACAGCGCAAGCGTCGCTTCGAGCGCCGCCAGCGTCAGCTTGTCGGCGCGCACGGCCCGGGCGATGGGATCGTTCTTGCAGGCGCCGACAGCGGCGGCCGTGCCGACGAGCAGGCCCGCCTGCGGGCCGCCCAGCAGCTTGTCGCCGCTGAACGCGACGAGGTCGACCCCGCTCGCGAGCGCGTCGCGCACACCCGGCTCGCCGGCGAGGCCCCAGGCCGACAGATCGACCAGCAGTCCGCTGCCCAGGTCGTAGAGGGTCGCCAGGCGGCGCTCGTGCCCGAGCGCGGCGATCTCCCGCGCCGGCACCTCGGCCGTGAACCCGGTGACCTGGAAATTCGAGCGGTGGACCTTGAGGAGCAGCCGCGTGCCCGGCGTCAGGGCGGCGTCGTAATCCGCGCGGTGGGTGCGGTTCGTCGCGCCGACCTCCACGAGCCGCGCGCCCGAGCGCGCCAGGATGTCCGGGATCCGGAACGACCCGCCGATCTCGACCAGCTCCCCGCGGGACACGACCGCCTCGCCGCCGCGCGCCAAGGCGCTCAGGGCGAGGAGCAGCGCCCCCGCCGCGTTGTTCACGACGAGCGCGTCCTCCGCCCCGGTCAGCTCGATCAGCAGATCGCGGCAGTGGCGCTGGCGCGAGCCGCGGCTGCCGCGCCCGACGTCGTACTCGAGCGACGCGTAGCCTGCCGCGATGCGCTGCATCGCGGCGAGCGCCGCAGCGGCGAGCGGCGCGCGGCCGAGATTGGTGTGCAGCACCACACCCGTGGCGTTGATCACGGGAACGAACGACGGCGCGGCGAGCCGCTCGAGACACGCTCGGACGGCGGGCCCCCACCCCTCCGGGGGCGCCGCCCCGCCGTTGGCGCGGGCCGACTCCAGCGTCTCGCGCACCGCGCGCACGACGAGGCTGCGCGGGTGGGCGCGCGCCAGCGCCGTCACGTCGGGCGCGGCGAGCAGGGCGTCGACCGCCGGCAGCGAGCGGCGCGGGTCGGTCATGGGGGCTTCGGGGGCCCGGGACGCCGGGGAGTGGGTGGGGGGGCGGGGGCGGTATCGCGTGGCGCGCGCGCCGGCTTCGGGACCGGGATCGCCAGCACGGCCTGCCCATCGGCCGCGGCGCCGTTCAGGTTCGTCGCGCCGCGCGCCCGAATCAGGTATTTCGAGCCGGGTAGCAGCTTCTCCCGCACCCGCACCACGAGCCGGTCGAATGGCGCGGGACGCTGCCGCAGCAGCCGGCGGATGCGCGACGTGTCCGCGGCGGACCCGGCGGGCGGGGCGGGGCGGGCGGGAGTGGCCGCCGCCCCGGCCTGGGCGGCGGCGACGGCCTGGGCGAGGTTCGGCGCCCGCGGCGGCCCGGTCGTGTCGCGCTTCGCGGTCGTGTCGGCCGCGCGCCGCAGCGAGTCGGCCCGCGCGCTCTCGCGGGCCGTCAGCGAGTCGTAGGCCGCGGGCGTCAGCACGGCGGTCACGGCGACGGGCGTCGAGTCGGGGAGCGCAAGCACGCGGACGCGCGCGGTATCGAGCGGCATCGCCGGGTCGAGTGGCTGCGAGAAGCTGAGGCGGAAGCTGGTCGAGTCGAGCGGGTCCGCGGTGCGGAGTCTCGGGCCGGCGGAGTCGTGCATGAACGTCCACAGCACCAGGTGCGCCGCCGTGTCGAGCGTGACCGTGGCCGTGTCGAACGCTTCGCGGCGGTCGAGCGCGCGGTTGCCGTTCTGATCCTGGATGGCGAGGACGCGGTAGCGCCCCGGCTCGAGCTCGGGAAGCCGAAAGTCGCCTGCCGAGTCGGCTACGGTGACGTAGGCGACGGTGTCCGGTAGCCGCGCGGCGCGGATCACGCCCCCGACGAGCGTCCGCTGCTCGACCCACTGCAGCGCGGTCCCGGTGAGGACCGCGTGCCCGATGGCCGGGCCCGTGGAAAAGATCACCGTCTTGCTCTGCTTGATCACGTTACGGCGCAGGTCCGCGATCCCCGGAAGCAGCTCGAGGCGATACACCCGACCCGGCCGCCACCCTTCCACGGGCCGCACGTGGATGGCGGTGCGGTGCCACGACACCTTCACCTCGCCCGCGACGGGGGACAGCACCACCTGGCGTCCGAGGCCGCCGACGCCCCCCCCCCCCCCCCCCCCCCCCCCCCCCCCCTCGAATTGGACGACCGCGTCACCGTGGAAATCGGGCACCACCGCCCCCGACTCAGGCCGCACGGCGACCACCGTGGGCGGGGTGGTGTCGGGCGGGCCGCCCGGGGGGTCGCCGAGCTTGGCGCAGGCTGCGAGCGCCAAGGCTATGAGCAGCCCAGGACCGTGAGCTTGTCGGCGAGTGCCCGGCGCTGCTCCTGCCACGCTCGCTCCTTGTCGCGCTCTTTCGCGACCACGTCGGCGGGCGCGCGCGCGACGAAGTCCTGGTTGGTGAGCCTGGCCGCGAGCGCGGCCAGCTGGCCGTCGAGCCGCGTCACTTCGCCCGACAGGCGCCTGCATTCCTGCTGCACGTCGATCGCGCCCTCCAGGGCGACGAACACTTCGCTGCCGTCGCCGAAGACCGCGTATGCGACGGGGCCCTTCATGCCGCCGTCGAAGGTGAGTTCCTCGACCCGGGCGAGGCGCTTGATCGTCTCGCTTTCCGCTTCGAAGACGCTGCGGCGATCGCGCCCGCGCGGCTTGATGCTCGCCCGGAGACGCGTCCTCGGGGGCACCTTGTACTCGGCGCGAATGATCCGGATTTTCTCGACCGCCTGCTTCACGCGCAGGAACGCGGCGTCGAGGTCGGAGTCGACCAGCTCCGGGTGGAATGTCGGCCAGCTCGCCGTCAGCAGCAATTCGTCCGGCTTCCGTCCCGGGAGCTTCTGCCACAGCTCCTCGGTGATGAACGGCACGACGGGATGGAGCAGACGCAAGGCGACATCGCAGCAATGCGCCAGCACCGCCTGCGCCGCCGCCGCCCCGGCGTCCTCGCCGGCCAGTCTCGGCTTGACGGCTTCGACATACCAGTCCGCGAGCTCGCCCCAGACGAACTCGTAGCACCGCTTGGCGGCCTCATCGAGCTTGAACTGGTCCAGATATGACGTCGCGACCTGGACGGCGTCGTTCGCCCGCATCAGGATCCAGCGATCGGCCAGCTGCAGCCCCGCCCGCTCGAATTGATCGATCGGCTGCACCCCCTCCGGCAGCTGCGCCAGGATGAAGCGCCCGATGTTCCACAGCTTGTTCGCGAAGTTGCGGCCCGGCGCGAACGTGGTTTCGAGGTCGTTCGGGTCGAGGATGACGTCGGCGCCGAGCGAGCCGCCGCCGATCACGGTCCAGCGCAGCGCGTCCGCACCGTAGAGCTTCACCACGTCGATCGGGTCGATGCCGTTGCCCAGCGATTTGGACATCTTGCGGTGCTGCGCATCGCGCACCGTGCCGTGGAGGTAGACGGTCGCGAACGGCTTCCGCTTCATGAAGTGAAAGCCGGCCATGATCATCCGCGCCACCCAGAAAAACAGGATTTCGGGCGCGGTGACGAGCGTGTGCCCCGGGTAGAAGCGCGCCAGGTCCGGCGTCCGCTCGGGCCAGCCGAAGGTCGCGAACGGCCACAGCCACGCGGAGAACCACGTGTCCAGCACGTCGGGGTCCTGCGTCACCGGCCCGCCGCACTTGGGGCAGCGGGTCGGGTCCTCGCGGTCGGCCCACTGATGCCGGCACGTCGTGCAGCTGAACACGGGGATACGGTGCCCCCACCAGAGCTGGCGCGAGATGTTCCAGTCGCGGATGTTCTCCATCCAGTGCTCGTAGGTCGCGCCCCAGCGCTCCGGGACGAGCCGGATCTCGCCCGAGCGGTAGGCGGCCAGCGCGGGCTCGGCGAGCGGCCGCATCTTCACGAACCACTGGTCGCTGAGCCGCGGCTCCACCACCGTGTCGCAGCGGTAGCAGTGGCGCACCGCATGCTGGTGCGGCTCCGCCTTCTCGAGCAGCCCCTGGGCCCTGAGCATCTGCACGATTCTCTCGCGGGCCTCGAACCGGTCGAGCCCTTGGAGGGGCGGGGGGACCCTTCCCCCTTCCCCTCGACCGTCAGGGAGTCCTTTAGGGGTCCCCGCCTCTTCACCCATTGATCCGTCTTCCCGCATGATCAGGGGCATCGGCAGGTGGTGCCGGAGCCCGATCTCGAAATCGTTCGCGTCGTGCGCCGGCGTGACCTTCACGAACCCGGTCCCGAACTTGGGATCGACCGCCTCGTCCGCGATGATGGGGATGGGGACGTCCGCGATCGGGAGCCGGGCGGTCTTGCCGATGAAGCCCGCGTGCCGCTTGTCGCGAGGATGCACGGCGACCGCGGTGTCGCCCAACAGCGTCTCGGGGCGCGTGGTCGCGACCGTGAGGAACGGCTTCGGTCCCGCCTCCACGGGGTAGCGGATGTAGTAGAGCGTCCCCATCTCGTCGGCGAACTCGGCCTCCTCGTCCGACAGCGCGGTGCGGCAGTGCGGGCACCAGTGGATCACCCGGTGGCCGCGGTAGATCAGCCCCTCTTCCCACAGCGTGACGAAGACCTCGCGCACCGCCCGGGAGTACGCCGCGTCGAAGGTGAAGCGGGTGCGGCTCCAGTCGCAGGAGCAGCCGATCACCTTGAGCTGCTCCAGGATCGCGTTTCCCGTCTCGCGCACGAACGCCCACACCCGCGCGACGAACGCCTCACGCCCCACGTCGGCGCGGGTCTTTCCCTCCTCGGCCAGCAGGCGCTCGACGACGTTCTGCGTGGCGATCCCGGCGTGGTCCGTGCCGGGGAGCCACTCCGCCTCCCGGCCGCGCATCCGCTCGAAGCGGATCAGCACATCCTGGATCACGTTGTTGAGCCCGTGTCCCATGTGCAGCACCGCCGTCACGTTGGGCGGCGGGATCACGATGACGTACGGCTCCTTGGGCGAATCGGCGTGGCCCGTGAACGCGCCGCTGTCGAGCCAGCGCTGGTAGAGCCGGCGCTCGACGGCGTGGGGCGCGTACTGCGGGGGAAGTTGGAAGGGCTTCGTCTTCATTCTTCCTTTATAGTAGTCAGGGACGAGGGACGGGGGACGGGGGAGGGGTGGTCGACGCCTACCCGTCCCTCGTCCCCCGTCCCCGTTCCTGCTAGAATACCCTCCCATGCCTGACGAATCCAACGAACTGCCCACCAGTCGCATCGTCCGCTGGGTCGCGCTCGCGCTGGCGATCGGGTTCGCCGTCGCGCTGTATTTCCGCGCTGGCGTGCGGCTCGCGCCACTCACGACGCCCCCCCCGTCCCCCTCGTCCCCCCCGTCTCCCCCGCCCGCCGCGCCCACCCCGGCGACTGCGCAGCCGGCGAACTGAAGCCGATGTCCGCCCCCGAGATCCGCGTCACGCTCCCCGACGGGAGCGAGCGGCGATTGCCCGCCGGCTCCACCGGGGCCGATCTCGCCAAGGCCATCGGTCCCGGGCTCGCCAAGGCCGCCCTGGCCGTGCGCTTGGACGGGCAGGTGTGGGATCTGTCGCGGCCGCTGCCGGACGGGATGAAGGTCGCGCTGCTGACCGACAAGGACGCGCAGGCGCTCGACGTGCTACGCCACTCGAGCGCGCACGTGCTCGCCACGGCGGTGCGCCAGCTGTTCCCGCACGCCCGGATCGGCTTCGGTCCACCCATCGAGGACGGCTTCTACTACGACTTCGAGGTGCCCACGCCGTTCACGCCGGAGGACCTCGCGCGGATCGAGGCCAAGATGCGCGAGGTCGTGCAGGCGGACTACCCGTTCGTGCGCGAGGAGGTGGGCCGCGAGGAGGCGAAGCGCCGCTTCGCCGACGACCCGCTCAAGCTGGAGCGCATCGGCGACCTCGGTCCAGACGAGGTGATCTCGGTCTACACCGACGGCCCCTTCGTGGACCTGTGCCGCGGGCCCCACGTACCGAGCACCGGGCGGATCAAGCACTTCAAGCTGCTGCACGCGGCGGGCGCCTACTGGCGCGGCGACGAGCGGCGCCAGATGCTGCAGCGCATCTACGGCACGGCCTGGTTCTCGAAGGAGGACCTCGAGGCGTACCTGCGCCGGCTCGAGGAGGCGAAGAAGCGCGACCACCGCCTGCTCGGCAAGCAGCTCGACCTGTTCTCGATCCAGGAGGACGTCGGCCCGGGACTCGTCTTCTGGCACCCCAAGGGCGCGATGCTGCAGTTCCAGCTGCGGCGCTTCATCGAGGACACGATCCTCGAGCGCGGCTACCAGCTCGTGTACACGCCGCACGTGACGCGGGAGCAGCTATTCCTGCGCTCGGGACACCTGCCGCTCTACGCCGAGAACCAGTTCCCCGCGATCGGGGCGGGGGAGGGGGAAGGCGAGGACGTGCGCTACCGCGTGAAGCCGATGAACTGCCCGATGCACATCCTGATCTACGCCTCGCAGCAGCGCAGCTACCGCGACCTCCCCGTCCGGCTGGCCGAGGTGGCGAACGTGTACCGCAACGAGCGCTCGGGCACGCTGCACGGGATGCTGCGGGTGCGCGGGCTGACGATGGACGACGCGCACATCTTCCTGCGCGAGGACCAGATCGAGGACGAGATCTTCCAGCTGCTCGACCTGGTGGACCTGGTCATGGCGCGGACGTTCGGGCTGGCCTATCGGCTCGACCTGGCCACGCGGCCGGCGAAGAAGCTGGGGAGCGACGCCACCTGGGACACGGCGGAGCGGGCCCTCGAGCGCGCGCTCCAGCGGCGCGGCATCACGTATCGCGTCGACCAGGGCGGCGGGGCCTTCTACGGCCCGAAGATCGACGTCAAGTTCAACGACGCGATCGGGCGCGAGTGGCAGGGCGCCACCATCCAGCTCGACTACGAGCTGCCGGAGCGGTTTCAGCTCGAGTACGCGGGCGCGGACAACCGGCCGCACCGGCCCGTGATGATCCACCGCGCGATCTACGGCACGCTGGAGCGGTTCTGCGGCTTCCTCATCGAGCACTTCGCGGGCGCGTTCCCGCTGTGGCTCTCTCCCGAGCAGGTGCGCGTGCTCCCGATCAGCGACGACCAGCTGGGGGCGGCGCGCGGGGTGGAGTCGCAGCTGCGGGCGGCCGGTGTCCGCGCCCACCTGGACGAGCGCAGCGAGACCCTCAACTACAGGATCCGGGATGCCGAGATGCAGAAGGTGCCATACATGGCCGTCGTGGGGCAGCGCGAGGCGGAGGCGGGGACGGTGGCCGTGCGCGTCCGCGGCGCGGGAAAGAAGCAGGAGATCGTGTCGCTGGCCCAGTTCGTGGACCGGCTGCAGGCCGAGATTCGCACCCGCGCCCTGGCCCCATTAGCTTGAGGTCAGGATGAGCCACGACGCGACGACCCCGGTCATCGTCTCCGCCTGCCGCACGCCGATCGGCAGGTACTTGGGCGGCCTCGCGCCCCTCTCCGCGCCGCGGCTCGGCGCGATCGTGGTCCGGGAGGCGGTGCGCCGCGCCGGGATCGACTCCGCCGCGGTCGAGGAAGTGATCATGGGGAACGTGCTGCAGGGCGGCGTCGGGCAGGCGCCGGCGCGCCAGGCGGCGATCCACGCGGGCCTCCCGGGGACGATCCCCGCGATGACCGTCAATAAGGTCTGCGGGTCCGGCCTCAAGGCGGTGATGCTCGCCGCGCAAGCCATCAAGGCGGGCGACGAGCGGTGTGTTGTGGCGGGCGGGATGGAATCGATGTCCAACGCCCCCCACTACGTGTACGGCATGCGCAGCGGCATCAAGGCCGGGAACGCGCAGCTCGTGGACGGAATGATCCACGACGGCTTGTGGGACTCCTTCTCGAACTCCCACATGGGCAGCCTCGCCGAGTACACCGCGAAGCAGGCGGGCGTGTCGCGCCGGGACCAGGACGAGTTCGCCCTGACGAGCCACCAGAAGGCCGTCGCCGCGATGGCGGCGTGCCGCTTCAAGGCGGAGACTGTGGCGGTCGAGATCCCCGGCAGGAAGGGGCCCGCGGTGGTCGACAAGGACGAGGGCCCGCGGGCGGACACGTCGCTCGAGGCGCTCGCCGCGCTCAAGCCGTCGTTCCAGGAGAACGGCACGGTGACCTCGGGCAACGCGCCCGGGCTGAACGACGGGGCGAGTGCGCTCGTCGTCGCATCGCTCGACTTCGCCCAGGCCCATGGCCTCAAGCCCCTCGCCCGGGTCACGGCGTACGCCACGGGGGGCGGCGATCCGAAGGACCTCTTCTTCGCCCCGATCGTCGCGGTGCGGAGTCTCCTGGCGCAGACGAAGACGACGATCGCGGACTACGACCTGATCGAGGCGAACGAGGCCTTCGCGGTGCAGGCGCTCGCCGACGGGCGCGCGCTCGGGTGGGACTGGGCGCGCGTCAACGTGAATGGCGGCGCCATCGCGCTCGGCCATCCGATCGGCGCCTCGGGCGCGCGCGTCCTCACGACGCTCCTGTACGCCCTCAAGGACAAGCAGCAGACGACCGGACTCGCCACCCTGTGTCTCGGTGGCGGCAATGCCGTGGCCCTCAGCGTGGAGATGCTCTGATGCACGAGGCGCAGACCGCCGCCCTGTCCTTGCTGCCGCGCGCTCTCACCGCCCGCCGCGCGCTCGCCGTGCCGCTCGGTGCGGCTCTCGTCGCGGCCGCGGCCCAGATATCGGTGCCGCTCCCCGGCACCCCGGTGCCCGTGACGCTGCAGCCGCTCGCCGTGCTCGTGGTGGGCGGGCTGCTCGGCGCCCCGCTGGGGGCGGCGAGCCTGCTCCTCTATCTCGCGCTCGGCGCGGCGGGCCTCCCCGTGTTCACGCCGTTCGGGGTCCCGGGTCTGGGTCGACTGCTCGGGCCGACGGGCGGCTATCTCCTCGCCTACCCCCTGGCCGCGTTCGCCGTGGGCCGCATCGCGGGCGACGCCGCGCGCTGGGGGCCGCTCGTGCTGGGCGTGCTGGCCGGCCTCGCGCTGATCCACCTGGGCGGCCTCGCCCAGCTGCTCCTCATCACGGGCAGTCTGCGGAGCGCCGTGCAGCTCGGCACGCTGCCGTTCCTCCTGGGCGATCTCGGGAAGGTCGCCGTCGCCGTGCTGCTGCTGCAGCGCACCGTGAGATCGGTTCGCGCGCGCCTATGAGGGCGCGCGTTTCGTTTGCGGCGGCGTGAGCCGGGTGGCGGTGGTGGGCGCGGGGACGATGGGCAACGGGATCGCCCACGTCTTCGCCCAGGCCGGATGGGACACGGCGCTCGTGGACGTGGCGCCGGATGCGCTCTCCCGCGCGCTCAAGACGATCCAGGCGAATATCGAGCGTCTGATCAAGAAGGGCGCGGGGAGCAAGGAGCAGGGAGCGGAGACGCTCGGGCGCATCCGGACGAGCACCTCGCTCGATGCCGTGAAGGACGCCGAGTTCGTGGTCGAGGCGGCGAGCGAAAACTCCAAGATCAAGCTCGCGCTGTTCCGCGAGCTCGATCGGACCGCACCGCCCGGCGCCATCCTCGCTTCCAATACCTCCTCCATCTCGATCACCGCGCTCGCGGCGGCGACCGAGCGGCCGGCGCAGGTGATCGGGATGCACTTCATGAACCCCGTTCCCGTGATGCAGCTCGTGGAGGTGATCCGCGGCCTCGAGACCGCGGAGGCGACGACGCGGCGCACGCTGGAGATCGCGCGGGCCCTGGGCAAGACCCCGGTCGAGGTCAGCGACTCTCCCGGCTTTGTGTCGAACCGGGTGCTCATGCCGATGATCAACGAGGCGGTCTTCTGCGTGATGGAGGGCGTGGCGACGCCGGAAGCCGTGGACACGGTGATGAAGCTCGGGATGGGCCACCCGCTGGGCCCGCTCGCGCTCGCCGACCTCATCGGCCTCGACACCTGCCTCGCCATTCTCGAAGTGCTGCACCACGACCTGGGCGACGACAAGTACCGGCCGGCGCCGCTGCTCCGCAAGCTCGTCGCCGCGGGCCGGCTGGGGCGGAAGAGCGGGCAGGGGTTCTATGGCTACCGGGATTGAGGTCGGGCTCTCCGAGACGCAGCGTCAGATCGTCGACCTGACGCGGGAGTTCGCGCGCACCCGCATCGAGCCGCAGGCGGCCGAGTGGGACCGCACCAAGCATTTCGCGCGCGACGTGATCGACGAGTTGGGCCGGCTCGGCTTCCTCGGGATGACCGTGCCCGAGGAGTACGGCGGGATGGGGCTCGACACCACCACCTATCTGCTTGCGCTGGAGGAGCTGGCGGCGGCGGACGCGAGCGTCGCGGTGACCGTGGGCGTCCACAGCGCGATCCCCGCGACGATGCTGCTGCGCCACGGCACGGCGGCGCAGAAGGAGCGCTGGCTGCGGCCGATGGCGGGTGGCGAGCGGCTGTGCGGGTTCGCGCTGTCCGAGCCGGACGCGGGCTCGGACGCCGCGTCGCTGCGCACGCGGGCCGTGCGGGATGGCGATCACTGGGTGCTGTCGGGCACGAAGGCGTGGGCGACCAACGGCGGCACGGCGGACCTGATGGTGGTGATCGCCCGCAGCGAGCGCGGCATCTGCGCCTTCATTGTGCCCACGGACGCGGCGGGCTATCGTCCGGGGAAGCCCGAAGACAAGATGGGCCTGCGGGCCTCGAACACCGTCGCCATCACGTTCGAGGAGCTGCGGCTCCCGGCCCAGCATCTGCTGGGCGAAGAGGGGATGGGCTTCGGGTACGCCATGGAGGCGCTCGACGTGGGCCGGCTGGGCGTCGCAACCCAGGCGGTGGGGATCGCGCGGCGCGCGCTCGAGCACAGCGTCGCCTACTGCGGGGAGCGCAAGCAGTTCGACCGGCCGATCCGCGAGTTCCAGGCGGTGCAGTTCAAGCTGGCGGATATGGCCACGCGGGTGGAGGCGGCGCGGGCGCTGGCGCACGCGGCGGCGGCCCGGAAGGACCGGGGCGAGGACATCACGCAGCACGCCAGTATGGCGAAGCTGTTCGCCTCCGAGACGGCGATGTGGGTGACGACTCAGGCGGTGCAGCTGTTCGGCGGGTACGGCTACATGCGGGATTTCCCCGTCGAGAAACTGTTTCGCGACGCGAAGGTCACCGAGATCTATGAAGGCACCAGCGAGATCCAGCGCCTCATCATCGCGCGCGGGCTCTACCCCCGAGCGGAGTAGCGGCGACGGCCGCCCCCTCGAGCTCTTCCCCCTGCTCGCCGAGCACGACCACGAGCAGGTGAGCATCGCCTACGAGCCCACCAGCGGCTATCGCGGCATCATCGCCATTCACAGCACCGTGCTCGGGCCCGCGCTCGGCGGCACGCGCTTCTGGAACTACCGCACCGACGCCGACGCCCTGATTGACGCCCTGCGGCTCGCGCGCGGCATGACCTACAAGGCCGCGGTGGCCGGCCTCAACCTGGGCGGGGGCAAGTCCGTCCTGATCGGGGACCACAAGACCACGCGGCGCGAGCCGCTGTTCCGGGCGCACGGGCGCCACATCGAGTCGCTCAACGGACGCTACATCACGGCCGAGGACGTGGGCACGACGACGGCGGACATGGAATACGTGAAGGCCGAGACCGATCACGTGACGGGCCTCATCGGGAAGTCGGGCGACCCCTCCCCGGTCACCGCCTACGGCGTGTACCGCGGCATCAAGGCGTGCGCCCGCCACAGGACGGGCTCCGATGCGCTGGCGGGGAAGACGGTCGCGTTGCAGGGGTGCGGCAGCGTGGGCTATCATCTCGCGAAGCTGCTCGCCGCGGAAGGGGCACGCCTCGTGGTCACCGACATCGATCCCGAGCGCGTGCGCCGCGTGGTGGACGAGTGCCGTGCACAGGCGGTGCCCCCCGACGATATTTACGGGGTGCGGGCGGACGTGTTCGCCCCGTGCGCGCTCGGCGCCGTGATCAACGACGCGACGCTGCCGCGGCTCCAGGTCGAGATCGTGGCGGGCGGCGCCAACAACCAGCTCGCCGAGGAGCGGCACGGGGACCTGCTGGAGGCGCGCGGCATCACCTACGCTCCCGACTACGTGATCAACGGCGGGGGCCTGATCAACGTGAACGCCGAGCTCGCCGGGTGGTCGCTGGAGCGGGCGCGGGCCAAGGCGGCCGAGATTTACGACACCATCCTCCGCGTGTTCGAGATCGCGCGGGAGGAGGGGATTCCCGCCTACCGGGCGGCGGACCGGCTCGCCGAGCAGCGCATCGCCGCGGTCTCGAGCGTGCGGCGGAACCTTGTCTGAGCGGATCCTCGTCGGGGCCGACCACGCCGGGTTCGCCTTGAAGCAGCGGCTGGTGGCCGAGCTCGAACGGCTGGGCTACGAGCCCGTGGACGTCGGCCCGCGGGCGCTCGACCCGGCGGACGACTTCCCCGACTACGCCAAGCCGGTCGCGGAGGCCGTGAGCAAGGGCGACGTCGCGCGCGGAGTTCTCACCTGCGGGACGGGCCTCGGGATGGCGTACGTGGCGAACCGCTACCCGCGCGTGCGGGCGGCGGTGGCATGGAGTCCCGAGATCGCCGAGCTGGCGCGCCGGCACAACGACGCCAACGTGCTGGTGCTTCCGGCCCGCTTCGTGAGCGAGGAGGAGGGGATGGAGATTCTCCACAAGTGGTTGGACACGGCCTTCGAGGGCGGCCGGCACGTGCGGCGCGTGCACAAGATCGACGCGGGAACGGCCCGCCCATGATCGACCGCCGCGCGCCGCTCAGCAAGGCCGATCCGGCCATCTACGCGCTCATCCGCCGCGAGGTGGAGCGCCAGGAGCACGGGCTCGAGCTGATCGCGAGCGAGAACTTCGCCACCATGGCCGTGATGGAGGCCATGGGCACCGCGCTCACGAACAAGTACGCCGAAGGGCTCCCCAGGAAGCGCTACTACGGCGGCTGCGAGGTCGTGGACGAGGTGGAGCAGCTCGCGATCGACCGGGCGAAGGCGCTGTTCGGGGCGGAGCACGTGAACGTGCAGCCGCACTCCGGGGCGCAGGCGAACATGGCCGCCTACCTCGCGGTCGCGAAGCCGGGCGCCGCGCTGCTGGGCCTCGCGCTGTCGCACGGCGGCCACCTCACCCACGGGTCGCCCGTCAACTTCTCGGGCACGCTGTTTCGCGCGAGCTCCTACGGCGTGCGCGAGGAGACGGGCCGCATCGACTACGATCAGGTGCGCGAGATCGCCCGGCGGGAGCGGCCGCGCATCCTCGTGGGCGGCGGCAGTGCCTACGCCCGCATCATCGACTTCGCCGCGCTCCGCAGCATCGCCGACGAGGTGGACGCGATCCTCGTCGTCGACATGGCGCACTTCGCGGGGCTCGTGGCCGCGGGGATCCACCCCTCACCCGTGCCGCACGCGCAGATCGTCACCACCACGACCCACAAGACGCTGCGCGGCCCGCGCGGCGGGTTGATCCTCTGTCGCGAGGTGTTCGGAAAGGACGTGGACAAGCAGGTCTTCCCGGGGATCCAGGGCGGGCCGCTCGAGCACGTGATCGCGGCGAAGGCCGTCGCGTTGGGGGAGGCGCTGACCCCGGCGTTCAAGCAGTACGCGATCCAGGTCGTGAAGAACGCGCAGGCCCTCGCCGCGGCGCTGCTGCAGCGCGGTTACGCCATCGTCTCGGGCGGCACCGACACGCACCTCATGCTCGTGGACCTGCGGCCCAAGGGCCTCACCGGAAAGGAGGCGCAGGCGCTGCTCGACCGCGCCGGCATCACCGTGAACAAGAACACCATCCCGGGCGACC
>QHUL01000033.1 GCA_003222115.1 Gemmatimonadota bacterium
CCCCACGCGTTGAACGCTTCGGTCCCCAGCGTCTCGCGCGTCACGATGATGACGACCAGGGACACCACGATCCCGAGCGTAGGCGATGTCTGGAGCCAGCCGGTGTAGTAGCCCCGCTTGTCGTCCGGCGCATGCTCGGCGACGTAGGTGATGGCGCCGCCATATTCCCCGCCGAGGCACAGGCCCTGGATGAGGCGAAGGAACAACAGGATAATCCCCGCTGCGGCGCCGATCTTGGCGTAGCTCGGTACAACGCCGATCAGAGCCGTGGCCAGACCCATGCCGCTCAGAGTAATGAGGAACGTGTACTTGCGGCCCACGATGTCGCCGATGCGGCCGAAGACGAAGGCTCCGAACGGGCGGATCAGAAACCCGGCGGTGAAGGTTCCGACCGTCTTGATGAGCGCGCTTCCGGCGGCGCCTGCCGCGAAAAACTTGACCGACAGGAGTGCGGCCAGACTCCCGAAAATGTAGAAGTCGTACCACTCGATCACGTTCCCGACTGCCGCGGCGATGACGACGCGGCGAAGGTCCTTCACGGCGAGCGGGGGCGCAGTCATATCTCCCTCTGGTCGGTGGTTGAGGTTCGAGCTGCCGGTGCTAGCGCGTTGCGAATGCGCCCCAGAGTTTCACTCCGAAGCGTTGCGTAGACGCAACGGCCTCACGAATGCGTTGCTAAGAAGCTGCGTGGCCATATTGTGCCCGCAAGCTTCACGCCCGGTCGCCCGAGCCGCCGGCGACCAGTCCCTTGCTACGCCACTTCTCGAAAATCTTCTTGGCCTGCTGGTGTGCGTCGTCGAGCGCCTGCTTGGCGCTCATGCGCCCCGTGGCGGCGTTGGCGAACATGGTGGGCAGCACGAACGTGTCGAAGATCTCGCTTTCCGCCGGGTTCGCCGGTCCCGGGTGCCCGATGTTCGTGGCCCATTGCAGCGCCGTGGCGATCGGCTTGAGCTTGGACGGCGGGTTCGAGCCGAATGGGTCGCTCGCCGTGGCCTGCTCGAGCCACTTGTTCCCTGCCGCAGGCTTCTGCGCCACGGCCGCGCCCGGATCCGCGACAGAGCCGGGGAAGGAAGGGAAGTTGTACAGCTTGCTTCCCAGAACGGCGTCACGGTAGTGGCTGATGAGGTCGAGCAGGAACTGCTTCGCGACATCGGGGCTCTGGGCGAACTTCCAGATGACGTAGATCCCCATCACGTGCTCGCTCGCCCATCCCGTCCCCCGCGGGCCCTTCAACGCCGGGACGAAGAAGATGTCGTCCGCCACCGGCAGCTTGTTGTCCTGCGCCGTGCGGTAGGCGGAGATGGAGTTGAGGATGTAGCCCGTCTGGCGGGCGTTCAGCGCCTGGTTGTTCGACGCGGCGTTCCAGCTCATCACCGAGGGGTTCATCCCCGCCTTGAACAGGCGCACGCCGAACTCCAGCGCCTCGAGACTGTGATCCGACTTGAGGACGACGTTCTCGTTCTGGTCCTGCACCGAGCCGTCGAACGACCAGATCATGGCGCGCGCCGCCATGTTGGAGTCGAGCTCCTGCGACATCCCGATCCCGATGGGGATCTGGATCTCCGGATGCTTGGCCTTGATCAACGGCGCGGCCTTGACCAGGTCCTCCCAGGTCACGGGGCCGTCGGGCATCCCGATCTCGGCCCAGATCGTCTTCAGGTAGTCGCCCGGATCGGGCACGTAGTTGTCGCTGAAGCCGAACCACTTGCGCGTGACCGGGTTGTAGGTGCTGCGCTTGCACAGATCGAGCAGCGGCCCGTGCTGGTGCTCGGCTTCCTTGACGACGTCCGCCATGTCGAGCACCTGCGGCTCGAACGCCCCGGGCGGGGACAGGAACTGGAAGAGATCGTGCCCCTGCTGCGCCGCGACCTCGGCGTTGCCCCGCGTCCCCAGGTCGGCGAGGGAGATGTGGTCGACCGTCACCTCCACCCCTTTGGCCGTCCCCCAATCCTTGGCGTACTTGTCGAACCAGGCGTCGTACGACGGGACGAAATGGCTCCACTGGAGGATCTTGAGCGACTTCTGCGGACGTTTGATCCACACGGTCGGCCCGAGCGCGACCGCTGCGGCTGCCCCGGTCGTGGTCTTCACGAACTCGCGCCGATCCATCCCGTTCTGCTTAGTCATGGACCTATCCTCCATTGGCTCAAAGAGGAGGTGTCAGGTGTCAGGGTCCTGGCACCTGACACCCGGCATCGATCACAGCGTGTACAGCACGCTGAGGGCGACCTGGTCGGCGCTGGCCGGACCCGCGCTATACCGGGTTACCGCCCGGAACCATTCCACGCCGAGCGCGTAGCGCCCCGCCCGGTAGCGCAACAGGGCGTCGCTGACGTGATTCAGCTGGCGGGTGAGGGTAAGGCCCGTCTCATTGGTGTACCGCGCCGCGTCTGGCTGGTCCATGCCGTAGAAGGCCCACAAGCCCCAGTGGGGGTCGAAGTCGTAGCCCGCCTGAGCCCACGCGCCCCAGCCCCGAATCCTCACCGCCGCGGCAGCCCCACCCGCTGTCGCGACTGGTCGTCCGTCCTGCGAGATGTGCCCGAACTGTTGTCCCAGCCCCTTTCCGTAGTAGACGTTGCCGTGCAGCGTGAGCTTGCTCGGCGCCACGTTGAGACCCGCCTCGACCCCCCACGAGGTCGCGTTGGCACCGGCGACGCCGGTGCCCGTCGTGTCCTTCCAGTCGAGATGGCCGACGACGTAGCCGCTCCAGCTGAGCGTCGCGGACCTCTTCGAGAAGTTGAGGAGCGCCTCGAGTTCTGGCAGTCCCGAGGCCTCGCCGTTGCCGATGAGGTTAGTGCTATCGCGGGCGTTCCCTGCGGCGAACGGTCCCGAGCCCTTGAACGCCGCGAGCTGGAGCTGGAAGTTGACCGGCTTTCCCACCGTGAGGTCGTGATAGATAAAGATCCCCGGGTAGCGCCACCCGATTTTGCCCGCGGAACCGTACCCCACCGGAAACGCGAGGTGTGTCAGCGACACCGGCGTCTCGCCGAACAGGGGCGACCAGTACTGGCCGATCCTCACCGTCGTGCGGCCGTTCGATAGGTCGACGTACGCGAAGCGGATGCGCATCTGCGGTTGCTCGTCCCCGAACGGTGGGTTGCCGTTGAACGCCCCGAAGAAGTCGGCCTCGAGCGTGGCCTTCGGTGCCCACTTACCGAGCACCGGCCCCGCGCTGAAAGTGAAGTTGATGCGCGTGTTCCGCACGTCGCCGTCGGTGAAGAGCTTGTCGTTCGTGGGTTGGTTGGCGGTCGACGCCGCCCATTCGGCGTTTTGCCCCTGGCCGAACCCGCCGAACAGCCCATGGTCGGTGAAGATGGTTGCGCTGACGAAGCCGCTGATGGTGAGGGTCTGCCCCTCCCCGAACTTCACCACCTGCTGAGCCGTGGCGGGAGACGCAACCCCGAGGACCACGGCCGCAGCGACAGCGAGCCCCGAGAACGATGCCAATCGCGTTCTCACGAGATCCCCCTCCTGTGAATGGTGGTTACCGTGCCGCTTGGGGCTTTATTCTGACCCCCGTCCGGCGGCTCCGCTAGAGCCCCCTTATCCCTTCACTGCGCCCATGGTGAAGCCCTGGATGAAGCGGTCGATGAAGAGGTTATAGACGACGGCGAGCGGGATGCTCGTGAACAGCGCGGCCGCCATCAGCGCCCCCCAGTGGTAGACGTCACCCCGCACCAGCGCGATCGGGACTCCCAGGCTCACCGTCATTTTCTCGACCGAGCTGATGAAGGTCAGGGCGTAGACGAATTCCTGCATCACCAGCGTGAACGTGAACACGATCACCGTGAGGATCCCCGGCACGATGAGCCGGGGCGCGACCCTCAGGATGACCGCGAGGCGGCTGTAGCCGTCGATCATGGCCTGCTCCTCGATCTCCCAGGGCACGGAGCGGAGGAATCCCATCACGAGCCACGTGCAGAACGGGATCGTCATGGTCGGGTAGATCAGGATCAACGAGCCCAGGGAGTTCTGGAGGCCGAGCAGGGAGATGAGCCGCGAGAACGGGACGAACAAGAGCGTGGGGGGGATGAGATAGGTGAAGAAGATGCCCATCCCCATCCGCTCCCCCCAGCGGCCGGCGAGCCGGGCCAGGCTGTAGCCGGCCGGCACCGCCACGGCCACGGTGATGGCGACGACCGCCACAACCACCACCAGGGTGTTCAGGACCCAGCGCGGGAAGTCGGTTTGTCCGAAGAGCAGCCGCACGTGCTCGAGCGTGGGCGGGTCGTTGAAGATCCAGGGCACGTGGCTCAGATCTGACGCCCCGACGTAGAGGTCACGGTTCTGCTTGAATGCGGTGATGAGCATCCAGTAGAACGGGAACCCGGCGAACAGCATGAAGCCGAGCGCCGCCGCGTACAGCCCGGTGCGTTTGAGAGCCCGGCGCAGGTCGCGGCGGGTCATCGCGCGCCCACCTCCGCGCGCCGGGCCAACCGCAGCATCGTCACCGCGACCACGACGAGGAAGGGAAGCAGGAAGACCGCGATCGCCGCTCCCTGTCCGAGATCGGCGCCCAGGATTCCGCGCTGGAACGCCAGGGTGGGGAGCACGTGCGTCGTATTGGCCGGCCCGCCGCCCGTGAGGATGTACACCACGCCCAAGTCGGTCGCGGTGTAGACCACGCCGAACAGCACCGCGACCGTGACGACAGGCAGGAGCAGCGGCAGCTCGATCTGGAACAGCCGCCGCCAGAAGCCGGCGCCATCCACGATCGCCGCCTCGACGATCTCCTGCGGGATCGAAGACAGACCGGCGAGCACGATCACGGTGGCGAACGGCAGGATGCGCCACGCCTGGACGATGATGATCGCGACGAGCGCGAGGGCGGGCTCTCCCAGCCAGTACAGCCAGCCGTGCAGCAGGCCGGCGGCCTTGAGCGTCCAGTTGATCACGCTGAACGTGGAATCGAAGATCCACGTCCACGCAATCGCCGCGAGCGACACCGGCACGGCCCACGGCAGCAGAAGGACAAGTCGGGCGAGGCGCTTACCCCGGAACGTGGCGCGGAACACCTGCGCGGCGGCGGTGGCCAGGACGACGACGAGCACCTGAGATCCGACCGTCACCACGGCGCTGTTGCGGAGCGCCCTCAGGAAGACGGGATCGGCGAGGATGGCGGCGTAATTCCGGAGGCCCGCCCACCCGAAGCGCAGACTGCCGGCGGTCGCGTTGCTGAAGCTCAGCGCGATCGCGAGCACGAAGGGCACCCCGACGAGCAGGATCACGTAGCCGAGAGCGGGGGCGAGCAGCGCGACGCCCAGCACGTCCTCGCGGTCCGCCAGCGTCCTTCGGCGCATCATAGCCGGCGCCGCAGGCCGGTCGCGGCGTCGAAATACCGCAGCGCCCGCCGCGGCACGGCAAACTCGTGTGTCTCTCCCTCCGGGATGGCCAGCGCGATCGTCCCCGGCAGCTTCGCGATCACCGTGGCATCCGGGGTGTCGCTCTCGGAGACCGAGCCGTACACATAGCGATCGGAGCCCAGGTATTCCACGCGCCGCACGGAGAAGCGGAAGCCCCGCACGTCCTCGCCCGGCCCGAAGCCGCTGCGTGGCAGAAAATGCTCGGGGCGGAACCCCAGCAGCGTGCCGGGCGGCAGGGACGGGTCGCGCAGGTCGAGCAGGTTCATGGGCGGCTGGCCGACGAAAGTCGCGACGAACGTGTCGACGGGATCCTCGTACACGTCCTGGGGCGTCCCCACCTGCCGCACCTTCCCGCGCTCCATCACGACGATGCGGTCGCCGAGGCCCATGGCCTCCACCTGGTCGTGCGTCACGTACACGGTCGTCGTCTGGATCCGCCGCTGCAGCCGCTTCAGGTCGTCCCGGGCGGTATTGCGCAGCTTCGCGTCGAGGTTCGCCAGGGGCTCATCGAGCAAGAAGACCTTGGGGTCCCGCACCAGGGCGCGACACAGGGCCACGCGCTGGCGCTCGCCGCCGGAGAGCTGACGCGGGTAGCGGTCGAGGTAGCGGGAGATGCTGAACATCTCGGCCGCCCACCGGACCTTCTCCTCGATCTGCTGACGGGGCGTCCGGACGGCCTCGAGAGGGAAAGCGATGTTCTGGAAGACGGTGCGGTGGGGGTAGAGCGCGTAGCTCTGAAACACCATCGCGATGCCGCGGGCCCTGGGCGGCACGTCGCCGTCCACCCGCTCGCCCCCGATGTGAATCTCGCCCGACGTGGGGCGTTCGAGCCCCGCGATCATTCGCAGCAGCGTCGTCTTGCCCGAGCCGGAGGAGCCGAGCAGGACCAGGAACTCTCCGTCGCGGATCGAGAGGTCTACCCCGTCGACCGCGTGGAGCTCAGCAAAGTGCTTTCTCAGATTCCGGATCTCGACGCCAGCCACCGTCGGGCCGCTACCTCCGCGGCTTGCGGGCGTGGGCCGTCGTATCCGCCTGCTTCGCCAGGTTCACCGGCGGGGAGTAGATGATGTAGTACGGGCTCGGCGGGACCTGGAGTGGCTTCAGCACCTCCGGCGGTGGGCCGGCTGCCGCCGACGTCCGGCCGCGGGCGGCCCCACCGCCGCCGCAGGCCACCAGCGTCAGGAGGGCGCCCCCGAGAACTGCCGCGACCCGTACGCGCGCGCTGCCGTGCATGTGTTCCCCCTCGCTAATCACTCGAGTTCGACTCGGGCGTACCGGTTCGCTCGCGACCCGCCCGACCAGCGGGCGCGTCGTCCGACGGTGCGCCGCGGGCGAGCCAGTCCCGGAACGAGTCCGCATCCTGTGCCAGACGCCATTCCTCGAAGATCGACAACGCCATCGCCCGCACTCCACCCTCGCCCGGGCCCGCCGCGAAACACTGTTGCTGCAGCCAGGCCTCGAACTCGTGCGGCGCGGGGTCGGCGGCGACGGCCTGCTCGAGCAGCCCTCGCTTGATCGCGAGGCCGATTGCGTCGGGGGTCGTATCGCGCTTGCGCCGCTGGCGCCTCCCCTCCGACGCCTCCAGGGCGGCGAGGAGCTCGCGGCAGACTGCGCTCGGGCGGGTCAGTGGGCTGTCGCTCACGCTCCCCCCTTTCGCACACCGAACGCGAACCCCAGCAGGGGCCGCCGCCGCTCGGCGATTCGGGCCTCCAGCGCATATCCCGGCCGCTCGGGCCGGTGAAAGCCGCGCTCGAGCGCGGCGACGTCCAACGGGACCGTCATCAGATCGTCCAGGAGGATCCCCCACGGCGCGAGTGGCCGCACCGTGGTGAGCCCCTTCAGGTATCCCTTGCACGTCTGGCACACCTCGACCCGACGCATCCGCTCGTCTTCCTCTGGCGCCAGGTAACCGAGGTTCTCGTGGTCGGTCTCGGAGCAGAACACGCAGCGCAGCGCCGGGACCGCCCATCCCGTGCCGCAGCGGCCGCAGCGCAGCTGCCGCGTGCGCTCGAGGCCCGTGTACTCGGCGAGCACGGGCCAGGCGCCGCACAGCGGGCAGTACCCCTCCCACCACGCGGCCGGCAGCTCGGGCGCCAAGCCGCGGCCGCACGTCTGGAGCAGAGGCAGGGCCGCCAGCTGTCCAGCCACGCGGACGGGTTGCGGCTCCGCGCCCGCCGTCCTGGCGAGCGCGTCCACGCGCGTGTCGTCCTGGCATACCGCGGCCTCGAGCAATGCGAGCCCGTCGAGGCGTCGCGCCGCCACCGGGACGGCGCGCCGGAGCAGACGGCGCACCCAGCCCCGGGCGGCGCGGCCGTCCACCGTGATCTCGGCACGAGACAGCAACGGCGCCTTGACGGGTCGGTCCGCCGCCGGTTTCGGCACGGCGGCCTCCCATCGAGCGCCGTCCTCGCTCTCGCCCAGCGCCGCCTCCAGCAGCCCGAGCCATGCTTCGGACTCGGGGCGTGCGCGGCGGACCTCGGCCACCCGCGTCTGGGTTTCTACGTTCCGCGCGTGCCGAAAGCGGGCATGGGCCCAGAGCATTTCACCTTCACGGTGCGGCAGGGCGTCCGGTAATACATCCTCGCGCCCGCGTGCAGCTCGGTAACGCGGTCGTGGTTGCCCGGATCGCCGCCCGGTCCGCCGCCCCGCACGCGCGTGGCCTCGGGGCTGGCGCAACCCGCGAGCCCGGCCAGCAGCAACGGCGTCCACCAGCGATGTCTGGTGTTCATGTCACATCCCCGCCGCCACGCGGTAGCGCTCGATTCCCTCGGACGCGAGGATCGTCGCGACCCGCAGCAGGAAGCCACCCAGCAGCACCAGCTTGGCGGCACTCGCGAGTGGACGGCGTTGCAGGTGCAGGCGGAGCGGTGCGACGATCCCGAGTCCCACCACACCCACGAGCAGCACCAAGCCCCAGAAGCCGATCCAAACCCGGTTCACCGAGCCAAGCGACGCCACGAAAAGAACGAGCACGAGCAGCTCCACTACGAGGGCCTTGGTGTCGAACGCCGACAAGCGGGCGAGCGACTGCTCGGTCGCCCCGCGCCCAGGAGCGAGCAGGATCAACGCGGCCGCCCCCGTCGAGGCCCCCGACGCGACGAACAGGGCCCCCAGCCACGGACTGTCCGCCCAGATGGGGCGGTTCGTGACCGAGAGGAGGATCCCCGTGTAGCCGGCAATGAAGACGCCAAGCAAGCCGGCCACGCCCCCGACCACCTTCGCGAGCCCTCCCCGCACGGCGCCGCCTACCGCGCGGAGCGCCGGATTGTGCAACCGCCCCTCCTCTGCCATGCCCCCGAGGGCCGACAGGACCGCGAACAGTCCGAACACGAGAATCGCCCAGGCCCCGAAGGAGATGGGCGACCATCCCTTGAACATGAGCGCTGGGACGTTCGCCGACTGGAACAGCATGTGCCAGAACCGCAGCGGCCGTCCCAGATCGATCGTCAAGAGCGCGCCAGAGAGGATCGCGCCCCAGGCGGCGACGCTGTACCCGGTGCGGACGACGGGCCGGTCCTCCGGCCCGCCGAACCAATCCACCACGGCCGCGAGGAAGCAGGCGCCCCCGGCGATCCCGCCCACGAAGAAGTACAGGATGATGAGCCAGGCCCAGTGCGGTGCGCCGCTGAAGAAGGTGTCGGACATTAGTTCGATCCCCCCGCTCCCGGCCCGCCCATGTCGTCCATGCGGCGCTTGCGCAGGCCGACGAGCGCCAGCACCCCGAGGACGGCCGCGCTCGCCAGGGAGAACGAAGAGCTCTTGGCGAGGTTGCGCGTCGGCAGCTGCGGGTTGCGCGGCAGCCCGTACACCTCCGGCTGGTCCACGAGCAGGTAGAACGAGTTGAGCCCGCCCAGCGCGCCATTCGGGTCGGCGCCATACAGCTCTGCCTTGACGCCCTGCGACTTGAGCTGGTCGACGCGCTTCTGCGCCCGCGTCCGCAGCTCGACGATCGAGCCGAACTGGATCGAGTCCGTGGGACACGCCTTCGAGCACGCGGGCTCGAGCCCCACCTTGAGCCGGTCGTAGCAGAGGGTGCACTTCTGCGCGGTCCCGGACACCGGATTGATGTCGATGACGCCGAACGGGCAGGCGGCGATGCACGCGCGACATCCGTTGCAGACGTCGGACTGGATCACCACCGTGTCGAACTCGGTGCGGATGATGGCGCCGGTCGGGCACACTTCCAGGCATCCCGCCTGGACGCAGTGCTTGCATACGTCGCTCATCATCAACCAGCGGCCGTCGTAGGGGCCCTTGAACTGCTCGATGAAGCGCACGTGCCGCCAGTGGATGCCGTCCAGCCGGCGCGTGTTGTCGTAGCTGTCGCCGCTCAGCTCCCGGATGCCGCCGTTCTCGGCCGGGAGCTGGTTCCATTCCTTGCACGCGACCTCGCACGCTTTGCACCCGATGCAAACCGTGGTGTCGGTGAAGAATCCCATGGGTTCGGGCATATCACGCCTTCTCCACGTTGCAGACGAACGCCTTGCCTTCGTGGATCGACACATTGGGGTCACCCACCCAGGCGGTGAGATCGTTGACCACATCTCCGGTGGAGAGCCCCATCCAACCCCAGTGCCAGGGCATGCCGACATGGTGGATGAGTTTGCCGCCGACGCGCATCACGCCGATACGATCGGTCACGAGCGCCTTGGCGCGAATGTGACCGCGCGGAGAGCTGACGCGCACCCAGTCGAGGTTCCTGATCCCCTTCTCTTGGGCGAGGCCCGTGCCGATCTCGATGAACAGCTCGGGCTGGAGCTCGGTGAGCCATGGCAGCCAGCGGCTCATCGCGCCCGCCAGGTAGTGCTCGGTGAGGCGGTACGTGCTGATCACGTACGGGAACTTCGGGTCGCCCACCGAGGCGATCTTGTTGTACGGCTTTCCCGGCGCCCAGAGCTTGTGCACCGGGCTGGTTTGCTGCTTGTACAACGGGTTCTGGATCGGGGACTCGTGCGGCTCGTAGTGCGTCGGCAGCGGCCCGTCGACGAGGCCCGCCGGCACGAACAGCCAGCCCCTGCCATCGGCTCTCATGATGAACGGCTGCGTGCCGGACAGGGCGTCGAGGGCGATGCCGTCCGGCTTGGGCTTCGCATCGGGGGCCTTGGTCGCGCCGAAGTCGGGCACGTCGTAGCCGACCCACTTGCCGCGGGGCACCGGCTTCCCGGTCTTGGGATCGGGCGGGTTGACGAAGTTCGCGTCCCACCACACCCAACGCTTACGCTCGCTCCAGGGGTTGCCCTTCAGGTCGGCGGACGCGCGGTTGTACATCACGCGGCGGTTGGCCGGCCAGGCCCAGCCCCACTTGAGGTGCGCACCCGGCACGCCGGGGGGATCGGGCTCGCGCCGCGCCGTCATGTTCTGGTCCGGCGCTGGATAGCACCCACTGTAGATCCACGACGCGCACGTGGTCGAGCCATCGTCCTTCAGCTCTCCGAAGCCCTTCAAGTGCTGCTTCGGATCGGCTGTCTGGTACCCGTTGATCTCACGCAGGATCTTGAGTGCGTCGGGCTCCCCCGGATAGAGGGGCTTCACGCCCGCATCCGGGTCGAAATCCCAGCTGACGTTGTTCCAACCCTGGTCGCGGGACAGCGAGCTTTTGGCGTACGCCTTCTTGAGGCGCTTCGCGAGGTTGTGGTAGAACCAGGTGTCCGTGCGGCAGTCGCCCGGCGCGTCCGACGCCTTGAAGTGCCACTGCAGCATGCGTTGCGTGTTGGTGTAGCTGCCGTCGTACTCGGCGATCTGGGTCGAGGGGAAGAAGAAGATCTCGGTCTT
>QHUL01000038.1 GCA_003222115.1 Gemmatimonadota bacterium
GAGGCCGTAGGGTGACGCGTTCGCGACCCGCACCGCGTCGGCGTCGTCCCGTACGCGGATGACGGCGGCCACCGGGCCGAACACCTCCTCGTCGAACGCGGGCATGCCGTTCGCCACTGCCGTCAGGACGGACGGCGGATAGAAGAACCCCGGGCCCTCGGGGACCCGGCCGCCCAGCACGAGCTTCGCGCCGCGCCGCACCGACTCCTCGACCTGCCGCTGCAGGTTCGCGCGCAGATCGGCGCGCGCCTGCGGGCCCACCTCGGTGCCCGGCGCGAGCGGATCGCCCAGCCGCCGCGCCGCCACCGCGGCTACGAACCGCTCGAGAAACCGGTCGAAGACGGACTCCACCACGATGAACCGCTTGGCGGCGATGCAGCTCTGGCCGCTGTTCAGGAGCCGCGCCTCGGCCGCCGTGCGAGCGGCCTCGTCGAGGTTCGCGTCCGCGAGCACGATGAAGGGATCGCTCCCGCCGAGCTCGAGCACCGACTTCTTGAGGTGCCGGCCGGCCTGCTGGGCGACCTGGCTCCCGGCGCGGTCCGAGCCCGTGAGCGTGACGGCGCAGATCCGGGGATCGGCGATGACCGGAGCGACCGCTTCGTTCGGGAGCAGCACGGCCCGGAACAACCCGTCCGGGAACCCCGCCTCGCGGAGCAGTTGCTCGATCTCGAGCGCGCAGCGCGACACGTTGGGCGCGTGCTTCAGGAGCCCCGCGTTCCCGGCCGCGAGCGCCGGCGCTGCGAAGCGGAAGACCTGCCAGAAAGGGAAGTTCCACGGCATGATCGCGAGCACCGGGCCCAGCGCGTCGAAGCGGACGTAGCTGCGCGTTGCGTCGGTTGGCCGGGCCACGGGAGACAAGAATTGCTCGGCGTGCTCGGCGTAGTAGTCGCAGGCCCAGGCGCACTTCTCGGCTTCCGCTTCTCCCTGTGCCAGCGGCTTCCCCATCTCGAGCGCCATGGTGCGCGCGTAGCGGTGTTTGCGCTCCCGGAGCAGCCGGGCGGCTTCACCGAGCGGGCCGGTGCGCGCGTCCACCGGGCAGCGGCTCCAGTCGCGGAACGCGGCGACGGCGCGGCCCAGGATGCGCTCGAGCTCCGCGCCCGAGGTCTCGGGGAAAGTCTCGAGCACCTCGCCCGTCGTCGGGTTGATCGATGCGATCGCCATGACGTCACCGTACACGTTGGATGGCCCTTGCCGCAAGCCGGGGGCGCGGCGAGTATTGACCCATCGCTCCCCATCCCGTCCTCGTCGCCGCGGAGCTGCAGCCCCTCCTCGAGCCCGCCCAGCTCGAGGGTCTCGACGTCACCTGGATCGCCGCCGACCAGCCGACCCCGAAAGGCGACTACGTCGCGATCGTGCCGCTGCTGACGCGCTGGGTGGGCGGCACGGAGTTCAAGGGTCTCCCCAAGCTCAAGATCGTCGCCAACTGCGCCGCAGGCCACGACAACGTGGACGTCGTGGCCGCCGAGCTACGCGGCATCAAGGTCACGAACACTCCGGACGCCCTCGTCGATGCCACGGCCGACCTCGCGTGGGCCCTCATCCTCGCCTGCGCCCGGCGCGTCGTGGAGGGCACGGAGCTCGTGCGGAGCGGCAAGTGGTCCGGCTGGCACCCGGAGCTGCTGCTCGGGACCGAGCTGCGAGGGCGGACGCTCGGTCTGCTCGGGGCGGGCAGGATCGGGCAGGCGGTGGGGCGCCGGGCGGTGCCGTTCGGGATGCGGATTGTCTATACGGCGCGCAACCCGCGCCCGGAATTCGAGCGGGAGACGGGTGCCGCACGGGTCGAGCTGCCGCGACTCCTCAAGGAGAGCGACGTGCTCTCGCTGCATGTCCCTGCGGTGCCCGAGACCGAGGGCATCATCAACAGCGACACCCTGGGGCAGATGAAGCCGACAGCCATTCTCGTCAACACGGCGCGGGGCGATCTGATCCGCGAGGAGGCGCTCGCTCTCGCCCTGGAGCAAGGGAGGCTCGGCGCGGCGGGCCTCGACGTGTACGCCGACGAGCCGCACGTCCACCCGCGCCTCATCGCCGCCCCGCGCATCGTGCTGGTGCCGCATATCGGGAGTGCGACGCCCGAGACCCGCCGGGAGATGGCCCGGATCGCGGTGGCGAACGTCCACGCGGTGCTCAGTCGCCGGCCGCCCTTGAACCCGGTGTTCGGGTGAAGCGGGGCCGCGGTACAGGTGACCGATAGTCGCACGCCGTCCGAGCACGTATTATGTCACCCACGTGATCTCCAGATGGTAGGCAAGGCACGCCAATGACGGGCGAGCAGGGCACTTTGTGCACGCGCTGCGGGGCGAGCGTCGCGGCGGGGGCGTACTTCTGCGCGCGGTGCGGCACGAGCATTCCGATCGGGTCGGGAGACGCGGGGGCGACCGTTGCGAGCGCGTCCCATGCCCTGCTCGATGCCCTGCGCCAGGCCACCTTGGGCGCATACGAGGTCCTCGCCGAGGTTGGTCACGGCGGGATGGCGACAGTGTACCTGGCTCACGACCTCGCGCTCGACCGCAAGGTGGCGATCAAGGTGCTGGAGCCCGCCCTGCTCCTCATGGGGGAGGGAATGGCCGAGCGGTTCAAGCGCGAGGCGCGCACCGCCGCCGCGCTGAGTCACCCGCACATCATTCCCATCTACGCCGTCAAGGAAGGCGAGCACGTCCTGTATTTCGTCATGAAGTACGTGCAGGGACGCCCGCTCGATTCGGTCATTCGAGACGTCGGCCCGCTACCGATTCCCATGGTGCAGGCAATTGTCGCCCAGGTGGGCGACGCGCTCGGCTACGCCCATCGCCATGGCGTCATCCACCGTGACGTCAAGTCCGCCAACATCATGTTGGACGAGGAAGGCTGGGCCGTGGTCACGGATTTCGGGATCGCGAAGGTCCTCCAGGCCGAGGGTCTCACCATGACCGGCGTCACGGTGGGGACCCCCACGTACATGAGTCCCGAACAAATCGGGACCCACGAGGTCACGGGGGCTTCGGACCAATACTCGCTCGGCGTCGTGGCGTACGAGATGCTAACGGCCAAGCTGCCGTTCCACGGCGAGTCGATCATGTCCGTGATGTACGCGCATTTCAACGAGCCAGCGCGCCCGGTCACGGAGCTCCGCCCCGACTGCCCGCCCAACCTCGCCGCGGCCGTCATGCGGATGTTGGAGAAGGATCCAGCCCGGCGCTGGCCCAGCATGGACGACCTTGTGGCCGTGTGCGGCCGGCCGTCGTTGCGGCAAGACGATCCCATCCGGAGCGAAATGGTCACGCTCGCACGGGCCGGTGCAGGTGCGCGCGTGTTGGCCCAGATCAAGACGCCGACGAGCCCGATCGCGCTGGCGAGGTCTCAGCCGCACGCCACCGTGGCTGCGGCCCCGCGCGCCCGCAGGGGCCTGCGGCTGTGGTGGGGCCTCGGAGTGATAGGGATCGCGGCTGCGCTGTGGTGGGTGGCGCCCTGGCGGTCGTCGCGTGTGCCCGCCGTGCCGGGGCCCGCGACCAGGCCGGACACCCTCCGTGCCCCGGAGTCAACCGCGACCGTCGCACAAGCGAAGCGGCCGCCCACCCCCCGGGCGACCGCACCACGCGAGTCGCCGCGCGCGCTGCCGTCGGCCACCACCGCCGCCCGGCAAGAGGACAGCGTGATGCAGTCGCTCCGCGCGACGGCGCTCGCTGCCATGCGCCGCGCGCTCGACGCGGGTGCCACGCCGGCCGAGTTGGCGAAGGGTGATACGGCATTCAAGGGAGCGGAGTCGCTCGCTACCCAGGGGCGCGTCTCCGACGCGATGATGCAGCTCACCACCGCGGCGTCGTTCTGGGCGGATGCCGAACGCCTGTCGCGGTCGCGTGCGGTGCGCGATACGCCGCGGCAGCGCGCCGCGGAGCCGCCGGCGGCGCCGGCGCCCGCGCCGCTTCCGGTCGACCCACGGCCGCAGATCGAGCAGGCGATCGCCGACTACGCGCGGGCGCTGGAATCGCGCGACCTGAGCGAGGTGCGACGCGCCTATCCCGGTCTCACGCCGGCCCAGCAGCAGGGCTGGAAGGACCTGTTCCAGTCGGCGCGCAGGCTCAAGGCCAGCCTGACGGTGACGGCGGTGAAGGTCGTCGGCGGGACGGCCGAAGCGATCGTCACCGGCGTCTACGACTACGACAACGTCCGCACCGGTCGAACCGAGCGGCTGCCGGTGACGTTCCGCGCGATCCTCATCGCGGAGACTGCGGGGTGGCGTCTCGCGACCGTCCGGTGATCGGCTTCAGAAGTTGTACTCGAGCCCCGCGGTCCACACCACGTTGGGCCGCAGGCCCCCACGGTTGAGCGGCCACAGCGTGTTGGCGACGAGCATGATCCCCGAGCCGGTGGCGAACTTGAATCCGAACGACGCGTTGGTCTGATCGTCGCGCTCTCTCGGAATGTTGGTGGGATCTACGGTGCGCCGGAACGGTAGGTCGTAGGTCACGATGCCGGGCAGCCGGAGCTTGCTCGCACCGACCTGCAGCTCCGAGACCAGGTCGACCGCCATCGTCGCCCACGGCGCCATCACGTGATCGAACCCCACCGTGGCGAGCAGGGCGTCTTTCTGCAGGTCGCCGCTCCGGAGTAGGAATCCGACGTTGACGTGCGGCGAGAATGCCCCGAATCGGCTCGACAGGATGCCGAGGCCGCGGACGGCCAGGTGGCCCGAGCCGAGGAGATCGTCTTCACTTCCGGTGGGAAAGCGCACGTCGCCCAGGAGCGCGAACGTCGTCCGTTCCGACTGCGTGATGCTGACCTTCACGCGCGCGGCGACATCCCCGATGCCCGTCGCGGATCCTTCCACGAAGCGGGAGGTCGTGAGCACCGGGTTGTCGGGCGTGCCGCCGAAGAAGTGCTGGGCGGTCGTCCCCCCGAACGGAATGATCTGCGCGTCGCTCGTGCCGCGCAGCGAGCTGGACACGATCGGGAGCACCACGCCGATGTCCACGCGATCGAGCAGCCCGAAGCTCACGAAGAACGAGGTGACGGTCATGTCGATGTCGAGCGCCAGGCGCAGCGCGATCACGTCGTTCTCGTGGGTGGGGACGCCGTAGGGGTCGCAGCTCGCGCCGACGAGGGCGTCGCAGTTCGGGCCCGTGACGTTCTCGTGCGTGAACGTCATCTGGATGTCGTTCAGGCTCACGCCCCGCAGCGTCTCGAAGTGCTGGCGGTTCACGTTCGCGCCGACGAAGACGCGGCCGCGGCCCAGTGTCTGGGCGCGCTCGGCGAACACCGGGCCGGGCGAGACCGAGGTCCTGACCGGCGCGCCGCCCTCGAAGTGGAACGTGGACCCGCCGCTCGTCGCGCTCACCGGTATGTTCGCGACGTTCTGGCTGATCGCCGTGCCGATGAACGAAATGAGCGTCCCGTTATCGGATACGGCGGAGGGGACGAAGTGGTCGGCGTGCAGCGCGGTGGCCGCGTCGGAGCCGGCCGTGCCGCTGAGGAAGAGCGGGTCCTGGCCCGCCCCAAAGATGAAGAGGTCGGAGATCTTGTCGCGGAGCCCCTGCGCCTCGAGCGCAGTGGCCACGAGCGTCAGTCCGACGAGACTGCACAGGCAGCGCCGCATAAGCCTCCGAGCCCGGATGATGGAGAACTGGGGCTCGAAAAGACGCTGTGCGGCCGCGCGCGTCAACTGCCGTTGATCGTGGTGCTCCGTGGCGCGGCTGGCTCAGAGCGTCCTACACGCCACTCAACCCGGACGGGACGTCGATCCTGCGGGACGCATGGCGCCACCTCTTGAAGGCTCGGGAAGGCGATGAGCACGTCGGTTCGGAGGGTGAGTCACCGACCCTTGAGTAGGAGCGCCTGGAACCGCGGCTCGCGCCGCAGCGGATCGAGGGGCGGGTCGAGCCTCAGGTGCAACTGGAAGTGCAGGTCGCGCGCCGGCCGATAGCGCTCGAGCCAGGTCAGCGCCCGGGCGACTTCGCCGAGTACCGCGTACCCAGCCGCGATGTTGACCGCACTATGGTTGTCGGGCGCCGCAGGGTCCGTGCGAGCCTCGGCGTCCACCAGCAGCCTGCGCGCCGCGACGGTGTCTCCGGCGGCGACTGCCAGGGAGACGAATCCCGAAAGCCCGTTGCTCCCAGGGCCCGTCGGCAAGCGACGGGCGGCGGCCAACTGCGATTCCGCCTCGTCGCGGCGTCCGCGTGACAGCGCAACCTGCCCGGCGACGACCCGCCCGAGCCCGTACAATGGGTCCGTCGTCACCGCGCTGTCCGCCCACACGGCCGCGCTGTCGTAGACGCGCCACCACCAGTAGTGGATGGCAAGGAACGCCCTGGCCCGGACGTATCCCGGATCCAAGGCGACCGCCCGGTGCCACGCCGCTCCCGCACCGTCCCGACTGCCGGCTTCCTCGAGCGCCATTGCCAACTGGTCCCAGGCCTCAGCGTTGACCGAATCGAGGGCGAGCGCCCGACGGATGGTGCGCAACGGAGCCGCACGGCTGGTGGGATCCACGTCCTCCGAGACCGCCGCTCGGGTCAGCCATGCTTCGACGTTGGTGCTATCGAGCTGGAGCGCGCGGTCGCTCGCGATGATCTCAAACGTGAGCAGACTCTGCGGCGGGACGCCGCGGACCGGGAACCCCCACCGGTTCGCGTTGTGCAACACCGCCGCGAGTCCGGCCCACCCGGGCGCGAACGTCGAGTCCTTGCGTATCGACTCGGAGAAGAGGGCCACCGCTCGGCCCAGGCTGGCTGCGGTTCGCCGCGAGGCTTCGTAGCGGCCCCGCAGGAACAGGTCGTAGGCGACGGGATCGGGGGCCAGTGTGGGGCGCTCGGTGGGAGCTCCGGCTCGGGCCCCCAGCGCGCGGAGAACCTCGCTCGTCAGCGTCCGAGGGACCGTAATCGCCCCGCGGCTGCGGAGAGCAAGGCGGGTCGCCCACACGATCTCACCAGAGCCGTTGCGCTCGAGTTGGGCCGTGACGTCGAGCGTGTCCTTTGCGTGCCTCACGCTCCCGGTGAGGATGTAATCCAGGCCTGGGCGGGCCTGGCGAACGCGAAACACGCGCAGGACATGGGCGGCGCTGAGCGAGCGGCTGAGGTCTTCGGTCAGTGCCGACCCGAGGTACGCGTCGAGCGTGTCCTCCGAACGGTCTTCGAACGGGACGATCCCCACGGAGACCTGGCTCAAGCGTGCGCTGGCTTGCTGGTGTCGGATCGCCATGACGGCGGCCAGGAGCGCCAGGCCGATGGTCCCGACGACCCAACGCTTGCCCGGCAGCGTGAATCGACGGGCCGCCGGCTCGATGGACGCGGCCGAGGGCCGCTGTGCGGCTGCCGGAGGCGCCGTGAAGGACGGCGGAGCCGGCCTCACCACAGGCGGTGACGCCGCCTCACGCGAGCGCACGAGAGTGATCAACGCTTTGGTCTCGGCCGCTGGCTCGACCTGGTACTCGACGGCGACGCGTCTCGCGAACTCTTCGTACACCTTCACGGCGCCCACTCGGTCACCTAGATCGTCCAGGAGCGCGACCAAGCGGCGGAGCGTCTCTTCATCGTCGGGGACGAGCGCCGCTGCGCGACGCGCCCACTGTGCGGTGCCCGCGAAATCGCCTTCCGCCTTGCTCTGCTGCGCGAGAGTCCACGCGGCTTGGCACGCTCGGTTCCGCAACCGCGCTCGCTCAACCTCCAACCACCGCTCGAATTCGGGCGCATCCGAGAGGAAGAAGCCTTCGAGCAGACCGCCCCGGTAGAGTTCGAGCGCGCGGCTCCAGTCGCTCGCCTCGAGGGCCTGGTGGAAGGCGCGAACATCACACCACAGGCGTTGCTCGTGGACGCCGACTTCCTCATCGCCTCGGCTCGTGAGCACGTCCGCGCCGAGGCCCTGTCGCAAACCGTGGAGCGCCTGGCGCAGCGCGGCGCGCGCGTGTTCCTGGTCGAGCTCCGGCCAGAAGAGTCCTAGCAGGGTATCCCGGCGGTGCAGACGGTACGGAGTGGCCGTGGCGAGGAAGGCCAGGAGGGCGAGCCGCTTCGGCTGAGTGAGGATCGAATCGAGCTCCCGCCCGTCGCTCCTCCGCAGGTCGAGTCCACCAAACAGCCGAAGCTCGATCACATGGCACCTTGATGACGCTGCCATCACGGACCCGTCACGGTCCGCTGACGGGTGGGTCGCATCGTGCGGTCGGCCCTAACGTACCCGCGACGTCTTCGCGCGGCAATCAGGCCGGCTCGGGACGAGTTCGCGGATCAGGGCCCTGTGAAAGGGAGGAGCGTCATGAAACCGCTTCGCAGCATCCTGCAGTTGTCGCTCGCTATCGCGCTGGTTCAGGCGTGCAACCGAGATGGCGGGCCCGTCAGTCCGAGCGCCTCGCGCGCGCGGGCTGACGCAATTGTCGATGCAGCGCCGTCGGCCGGGACGTGGACGGCGGTGGCGTCGATGCCGACGGCGCGTTTCGGCCTCGCGGCGGCGACCGGAAAGCATGGCATCATCTACGCCCTCGGCGGCTCCATGGGTCTCGCGGGACCCATCGTCCCCACGGTGGAAGCATACGACCAGAAGAGCGGCAGCTGGTCTGCGGCGGCCCCGATGCCGACGCCGCGCCGTTACCTGATGGCGGCGACCGACCGACGGGGACGTGTCTACGCAATTGGCGGGGCGCTCGCAGGTGTGTTCCGGAGCATCGTGGAGCGCTACGATCCGGCAACCGGCACGTGGAGCGCCGTGTCACCGCTGCCCGTGGCCCTCTGTTGCGGAGCGGCGACGACGGGCCTCGACGGCAGGATCTACGTCATCGGAGGATTCGCCAACGGCAACGTGCAGCTCAGCAATGTGGAGGCATATGATCCGGAGACCGATACCTGGAGCACGCTGGCCCCGTTGGCTGCGCCTCGAGCGGGAAAGCTGGCAGCCATCACGGCGCCCGACGGCCGGATCTACGCGATGGGCGGTATCAACGGCGTCACCACCGTCGCCACGATGGACGCGTACGATCCGTGCGCCGATACATGGACGCCGGTTGCGAGCATGCCGGCACCTCGCCGCTTTCTTGACGCGGTTCTCGGTCGAGGCGGCATTATCTATGCTCTGGGCGGCACGGTCGGGTCAGTTGGGTTTCCCGGTACCCAGGAGCTGGCGACGGTGGAGGCGTACGATCCCTCCGCGGACACCTGGGCAGCAGTAGCGCCGCTGTCCACGCCGCGCGGGGCGGTCGCCGCGGCGGTTGGGCGCGCCGGAACCATCTTCGCGATCGGCGGCTTCGATGGCACCAGCGTACTCGGCTCGGTCGAGGCATTCACGCCCGGGCCGCAAGACATAGCGGGAAACGAACCGCGAGAAGACCAAGGTGACGACGGCGATGCGGTCGCCCCACGGTGCGAAGGCGGCGCGCTGATCAGCGCTGGGCGATAGTCGTCAGAACCGCCGCGAGTAGCCCACGAAAATCAGCATCCGCGCGAGATCACCCGAAGCGCGTGTTGGGCTCGGGCTCCCGTTGGGGCGCACGGTAGCACTGTCGGCCAGGCTCCCGCTCACTCTGATGGGAGTACTGAAGGTGAACGTGCTCTTGCCACGGGTGAGTGCCACGCCCGGATCCAGGAAGACGACATGCCCGGGCCGTCGGAAGCCCTCGTCTCCGCCGCCGATGAGATCGTGGTACGGGATTCCGTCGATGCGTCCGCCGAGGCTGACCGACAAGCCTTGTTGCGGCAACAGCCCGTACATCAACCCCACGCGGCCGGAGTACACGTCTGGCACCGACCAGTACACCGTGGACGGGGGCGGTCGCAAGACGTCGCTCAGGGCGCGCGGGCTGATGAGGTAGGCCCCTGCAACGTACGCGAAGGCTCTGGCGAACATCCTCCGGAACGCCTGCACCTGCAGGATGACACCCCAACCACCGTCGCCGGGCTGGATCGATTGGTCCACGGGGTACTGTATAGAGCTGTGGTCGGCCCGGAAGAAGCTGTCGGTGTACTTGTTGCTTCCCGTGGGGGCCTTCACGCCCACGCCGAGCGCGACATTGCCTGTAGCGTGCGTCTGGGGATTCAATAACCACGCGCTGCCCACCAGACTGATGTCACCGAGCCCAAAGGCGTGGGCGGCGTGGCGAACAGTGTCCGGCCGCACGGCGGACTGCGTTCCGTCCAAGACGGGCACCGTCAAGCTCAGGCTGAATCGATCGGTCGCGGCGTACGTCACGGTGACGTCCGCCGAATGGATGTGGTAGATGATCGGCTGGCCGAAGGGGGCGAAGGTGCTGTTGACCTGATCGGCCACGAAAAACTGATTGCCATGGAGATAGCGGTAGCCGACCGCGACGCGCCATTCGTGGGCCCCGACGTCGGTCAGCTTCGATTCGCCTTGTCCCCCCAAACTGGGGGTTGTGAATCGGATCGGGGGTCAGCCTTGGGCGAACGACTCCCTCGGCAGCGCGAGGAGGCCGACGCCGATCGCGAGGACGGTCGCCGCATGACGGACCCGGTTCGGAAGTGACGGGGAGTACATGGAATCTCTCCTCTCTGGGGTCCCTCTATTGCACCGGCATTATCTGCGCAAGCCCGCGCTGGATCGCCTCGCTCGTGATCGGGCCCGGGTTCACCAGGCGGACGACGCCCCGAGCGTCGATGAACACGGACGTCGGCACGCCGCGGAGCGCGTAGCTCTGGCGCACCTTTCCCTTCTGGTCGAGCAGCACCGGGAACGGCATCTGGAGCTCGACTGCGAATCTTCGCACGTCGCTCATGTGCTCCTGATCGGTCAGGTCGATGGCCAGCACCTGCAGCCCCTGATCCTTGTGCGCGTTGTGCGCGGCGATGATGTCGCTCATCTCGCCGCGGCATGGTGTACACCAAGAGGCCCAGAAGTTCAGAAACACAGGATGGCCCCTGAAACCGGACAGGCTGACGGTGTCGCTGGCGAGCGTCTTGAGGGTGAAATCGGGTGCAGTGGAGCCGGGTGCCTGGGACGAAAGCACCGTAGCGGCTGTCGTCAGCGCCGCACACGCGATGGACGTCGGACGCGAGCAAGCCTTCACATCGGTCCCCAAG
>QHUL01000067.1 GCA_003222115.1 Gemmatimonadota bacterium
GTCACATCCTGGGGCTGGAGAAGGTCCCAAGGGTCCGGCTGTTCGCCGGTTAAAGTGGCACATGAGCTGGGTTCAGAACGTCGTGAGACAGTTCGGTCTGTATCCGGTGCGGGCGTTGGAGTGTTGAGGGGCGTCGTCCGTAGTACGAGAGGACCCGGACGAAGCGACCGCTCGTGTCCCGGCTGTGCCGCCAGGCGCAACGCCGGTTAGCGATGTCGCGCGGGGATAACCGCTGAATGCATCTAAGTGGGAAACCCTCCCCAAGATGAACACTCCCGAGCCGCAAGGCTCCTGAAGGGCCCTGGGAGACTACCAGGTTGATAGGCGGCAGGTGTAAGGCGCGCGAGCGCTTCAGCCGAGCCGTACTAATTGCCCGTGAGGCTTGATCTCTTCTCGATGCTCGGCGTGATCCTCGATACCACAACGCCCTCGTCAGCGACATCAGACATCAGACGTCAGACATCAGCGCTGACGTCTGATGACTGACGTCTCAAATCTTGCTGGCGACTAGCGCGACAGGGCCACACCCGTTCCCATCCCGAACACGGTCGTTAAGCCTGTCAGCGCCGATGGTACTGCGACTGCGAGGTCGTGGGAGAGTAGGCCGCCGCCAGCTTCCCTTCTCGAAGCCCGTTCGGTGCAACCGGACGGGTTTCTTGCTTTGAACGCGGAAGGCGGAACGCGGAACATTTAGGGCGAGTGCCGGGTGCACGACCTTCCATTCCTGTTCCGCGTTCCGCGTTCCCACTTCCGCGTTAGCTTTTCTCGCATGACTCGCTGCGGCACCGTCGTCCTCGCCGGCCGGCCCAACGTCGGCAAGTCCACCTTGCTCAACGCCCTCATCGGCGAGCACCTCGCCATCATCTCTCCCAAGCCGCAATCCACCCGCGTGCCGGTCGTGGGGATCCTCACGCGCGGCGACACGCAGTTCATCGTCACCGACTCGCCCGGGCTGCTCGCACCCGAGTACCGGCTCCATGAGACGATGCGCGTCCACGCGCTGCGCGCCCTCGCCGACGCCGACGTGGTCGCCTACCTCCATCCGCTCCCCGACTACCCGGCGCCGCCGCTGCAGCAGGTCGCGCAGCTCGAGCGGCCGCCGCGCGGGGCGATCGTGACGGTGTATACCAAGGCGGACCTGGTTCGGCCGCGACCGCCAGGCAGTCCTGGAGGGTCCGACGGAGTGGCGCTGTCGGCGGTGACCGGTGAGGGCCTCGAGGACCTGCTCGCCGTGCTCGGGGCGCGGCTCCCCGAAAGCCCGTGGCTCTATCCCGCGGACGAGATCGCGACGCAGCCGCTGCGCTTCTTTGCGGCCGAGTTCGTGCGGGAGGCGGCCTTCGAGCTGCTGCACGAAGAGCTGCCCTACAGCTTGGCGTGCGAGATCGACGAGTTCCGGGAGGAGCAAACGCCGGTATATATTCGGGCGACGGTCTACGTCGAACGCGACAGCCAGAAGGGAATCGTTGTCGGGCAGGGCGGACGGACCATCAAAGCGCTGGGCGCCGCGGCGCGGGCCAAGATCACCGCCCTCATCGCCCAGCCCGTCTACCTCGACCTCCGCGTCAAGGTCCTGCCCAAGTGGCGCCGCCACGCGCCGTCGCT
Organism: Gemmatimonadota bacterium; assembly: GCA_003222115.1. Classification (GTDB taxonomy): domain Bacteria; phylum Gemmatimonadota; class Gemmatimonadetes; order Gemmatimonadales; family GWC2-71-9; genus AG29. The sequence continues at coordinate 1,603 of QHUL01000067.1, forward strand.
CAAACGTCTGGGGTACGCCCTATGAGTCTCGCGCCCGACCTGCTCGCGATCCTCGTGTGTCCGAAGTGCAAGGGCCCGCTCGAACACCGCCCCGCTCCCGCCGAGCTCCTGGTGTGCCACGCCTGCCGGCTGATGTACGCGGTCGAAGACGACATTCCCATCATGCTGATCGATGAGGCGAAGAGCTTCTGAAGGCGTCGGTCGGCTGGCGCTGGCGCTCGTACTGACCGCCTATCCGCCGGACCGTTTGGCTTCCCAGCAAGTCAACAACTCCGGCGCCCTGTTCCTGGTGTTCCCGGTCGGCGCCCGGGCGGTGGGGATGGGGCAGACGGCGGCGGCGTTGGACGGGCGCGGTGAGGCCGCCTTCTGGAATCCGGCGGGCCTCGCGACGCTCGAGAAGAACGAGTTCGGCCTGCAGAGCGCGACGCTCGTCGCCGGCAACACGGACGCGGTCACCGCGTACTTCCCCTCGCACCGGCTCGGCGTGCTCGGGGGCGCGATCTACCTCGTCGACTACGGCGACCTCGATCGCACCGACGCGACCGGCAACACCATCGGGCGCATCTCGCCGCGCAACCTCGAGTTCGTCGCCTCCTACGCCGCGGGGATCGCCGGCGGCGTCACCTTCGGGGTGAACTACAAGCTGGTGCAGTTCGTCGTGGACTGCAGCGGCGACTGCACGAACCTTCCCAGCGCGAAGGGCACGACGCACGCGGTCGACGTGGGCGGCCAGGTCGCCGCCGGCCAGGACGGTGCGTTGCGGCTCGGCGTCGCCGTGCGGAACATCGGCTTCAAGCTGCAGGTCAACAACGGCGACCAGGCGGACGCCCTGCCGGCCAGCCTGCTCATCGGCGCTGTGTACCGCATCGTCCTCCCGGCCGGGCGCGGCGACGGCCCGGGAGAGCGGTTCGACCTGAAGGTCGCCGCCGACGTGGACAGCCCGTGGGGGAGCTACGGCGGGTCGCAGATGCGGGTGGGGCTCGACGTCGGCTACCAGCGGCTGTTTCGCGTACGCGGCGGATACGCGTTCGTGCGCGACGGCCTGAGCGGCCCGAGCGTCGGCGTGGGCGTCGAGACCGGTGCCATCGGCGTGGACCTGGCGCGCAGCTTCCTCGCCGGGTCCGACCTGGTCGTCGCCAACCCGACCTTCTTCTCGTTCCGGGTGGTGTTCTGACGATGCGCGGCCGCGCGTTGGCGCTGATCGCCGTCGTGACGCTGGCAGGGCGGGCCGGCGTGGCGCAGCAGCCGGACTCGGCCGCGCCTGCGGCTCCCCCGGCCGCCGCGGTCCCCGCCCCCCCGGGTGCCGCCGCACCCGCGCTGCTCGCCCCGTCCGCACGCCGGCCGCAGTACTGGTTGCGGCCCTTCGCGTCGCTGCTCGTCCCCGGGACGGGACAGCTGCTGGCGCACCAGGATCGCGGGGCCGTCTACCTCGCGGCGGAGCTGATCGGGCTCGTGCGCTACCTGCACCTCAGGAGCCAGGGGCGCGGCGAGGCACGGCGCTACCGCGCGCTCGCCTTCGACGTGGCCCGGCGGCAGTTCGCACCGACCTCCCGCGACACGGTGTTCGAGTACTACGAGACGATGGAGCGCTTCACCGCGAGTGGGCGCTACAACCAGGCTCCGGGGCCGGCGCTCGTGCCCGAGGCTGATGCCACGACGTACAACGGCGTCGTGTGGCTGCTCGCGCGGGTGACCTATTGGGCCGACCCGAACACGCCGCCGGACCCGTCGACGCCCGCCTACCTGAGGGCGCTCGACTTCTACCAGGCGCACGCCGTGGGGCCCGACTTCCTGTGGTCGTGGAGCGACGCCTCGCTCGAGCAGGCGGTGTTCCGTGAGGCGATTCGCAAGAGCGACGACGCCTACCGGAGCGCGCAGAACCAGCTCGGGCTGCTGCTCGCGAATCACGTGCTCTCGGCGATCGACGCGCTGATTTCCAGTCGCCTCGCCGAGGCTGCGGGCCGCGCGCTGACGCTCGAGACGACGGTCGCGCCCGGCGCTGCCTTGGTGCGCGTGACGATCGCGTTCTGACCCTGACCGCCGTGCGCTGGCTGCTGCTCGCCGTCCCCGTGTCGTGGGTCCTGGGCTGGCTCGCGGCCCCGCCGCTCGCCGTCTTCGTCGTCTCCGGCCTCGCGGTCGTCCCCCTGGCGGCCGAGATGGGTGAGGCGACCGAGACCCTCGCCCGGCGCGCCGGACCTACCCTGGGCGGCTTCCTCAACGCCACCTTCGGCAATGCCGCGGAGTTGATCGTGGCGGTCGTGGCGCTCCGCGCCGGGCTGTTCGACCTCGTGAAGGCGTCGCTCACGGGGTCGATCCTGGGCAACCTGCTCTTGATCCTTGGCCTCGCGCTCGTCGCGGGCGGGCGGCGCCGCCCCACGGTCACCTTCAACCGCACCGCGGCGGGGATGAGCGGCGCGATGCTGCTCCTCGCCGTCGTGGGCCTCGTCATCCCGGCGCTGTTCGCGATGAACCACCCGGCTGCGGCGCCCGAGACCACGCTGCACCTCTCCGAGGGTGTGGCGCTCATCCTCGGACTCACCTATGTCGCGAGCCTCGTGTTCTCGCTCGTGACCCACCGCCAGCTGTTCCGCGGCGAGGGGCCGGGGTCGGGCGAAACGGGGCCAGGCCCGGCGCGCGCTCCGGGCGTAGCGGTCGCGATCCTGGCGGCGGCGACCGCGCTCGTCGCGGTGGAGAGCGAGCTGCTGGTGCACGCGACCGAGGCGGTGGTGACGCGGTTCGGGCTCTCGCAGCTGTTTCTCGGCCTGATCGTGATCCCCCTCGTCGGCAACGCGGCCGAGCACGCGACGGCCGTCGTGGCCGCCCACCGCGGGCACACGGACCTCGCGCTCACCATCGCCCTGGGCTCCAGCACCCAGATCGCGCTGTTCGTCGCGCCGTTGCTCGTCGCGGTCGGTGTGGCGCTGGACCGGCCGATGAACCTCGTGTTCACGAGCTTCGAAGTCGCGGCCCTCGGCTTCTCCGCGCTCATCGTCACGATCATCGGCTTGGACGGCGAGTCGCACTGGTTCGAGGGAGCGCAGTTGCTGGCCCTGTACGCCCTGATCGCGGTCGCGGTGTGGTTTATTTGACACTCGGGGTCACGCGGCCTAAGTTTAGGCGCGCTCGACCCTTACGTGAGGACAGGTGCGGACGCGACCGACGATATTGTTCCATTCGCCGGCTGGTCGTTCGGTCCCCGACCTCCTGGCCCGCTGGGTCGACGGCAAGGGCCTGACGATCGTTCCGGTCCCCGATCCCAAGCTACTGGAGCAGATGGTGCTCCGGTCGCTACCGTCGCTCGTGGTCATCGACGCCGACGGGGGGAAACAGGGGCTGGAGCTGTGCGCGCGGCTGAAGGCGGACTCCTACGCCGCCATCGTGCCGCTCGCTGCCGTCAGCGGCCGGCACGCCACCGACCAGGTGGAGGCGTGGTTCCAGGCGGGCGCGGACGAGGTGATCACCCCGCTGTTCGAGGCGGCCGAGCAGGTGAGCCGGCTCGACGGCCTGCTCACCCGCTCGTCGCGGGACGTGGCCGTGAACCCCTCGACCCGCCTGCCCGGTACCACGGAGATCGAGCGCGAGATCCGGCGGCGCATGGAGGCAGGCGACCTGTTCGCCGTGTGCTATGCCGACCTCGACCACTTCAAGGAGTACAACGATCGCTACAGCTACTACGACGGCGATCGCGTCATCTACATCCTGTCGCGCATCCTCCACGACGTGGTGAAAGGGAAGCTGGGCCGCCGCGGCTTCGTGGGGCACATCGGGGGGGACGATTTCATCTGCGTGATTCCATTCGAGTCGATCGCCGACGTGTGCGGGGACGTGCTCGAAGTGTTCGATACGCTCATCCCGTACCAATACAACGAACAGGACCGGCGCGCTGGGTACTACTTTGGGAAGGACCGCCGCGGCCAGCTGCACCGGGTGCCGCTGATGACGCTGTCGATCGGGATCGTCACGAATCAGCACCGCCGCTTCGCGCATCCGGCGCAGGTAAGCGAGCTGGCGACCGAGATGAAGAGCTACGCCAAGACGCAGCCAGGGTCGGTGTTCGTGGTCGACCGCCGGCACGACCCGGAGCTGGACGACGACACGAAAGAGCGCTAGCGAGGCCGTCGGGGTGAACGTGACCTGTCCGTCGTGCGAGACGGTGTACCGCGTGGACCCAGCCAAGGTCCCGGCGGCGGGCGTGCGCACGCGCTGTACCGTCTGTAGCACCGTCTTCGCGGTGGGCGCTGGGAGTGCGGGGGCGATGCCGCCCGCACGGCCTGTGCCCCCGGCGCCCGGGCCGCCGACGCCCACACCCGCGGCCCCGCCGCGCTTGTCGGGTCCGTTCGTGGCCCCGCGCCCGGCGCCCCCCGCGCCCCCCGGGCCACCCGCGCCCCCTGCGCCGGCTGCGCGTCCCGCGCCGCCGGCGGCGCCCGTGCTGCGTCCGCCTCCCGCGCCGACACGCTCCGCCACGTCGCTGCCAGCGGGTCCTCCTGCGGCCCCACGTGTGGGGGCACCGGTTGTCCCCGCGGCCCGCGGCGCGCCTTTCGCTCGCGCCGCCCCGGCCGCCCCCGCCCCCCCGGCGCCGCCTGCTGCTCCCGCGTCCCCAGCGTCGCCGGCGCCCGCCGCGACCGGCGGTGCGCGGGCACCGGGGCAGCGCATGACCGGGCCACTCCGTCCGGTCAATCCGTTCATGGTGCAGGACCCGAAGCAGAAAGCCCGACGCCTGGCGCGCGCCCTCATCTCCGACCTGGTCGTGTACCATCCTGAGAAGCGGCAGCAGGGCCTGCGCGACGGCACGCTGGTGCAGCTCTTCAAGGACGAAATCGAGAAGAGCTGGCAGGAGTATGTGGAGCAGGTGGGTGCGGATCTCGCCAAGGCCACGCCGTTCTGGACCGAGGCATTGAACGAGATCCTGGCGGGCGGCAACAAGGTGTTCTGATTATATTGCGTCGCAGTGAGAGCCGCCCCCGGGCCCCGGCGGGCGGCTCATTTCCTACCAGCGATTAGCGAGCGAGACTCACGTGGCCTTGTCAGATCGGTTTGCCGAATTCGACGGTCGCCTTGCCGAGCTCAGGAGCTTCCTTTGACGTAGACGGGAAGACGAAGCGGCTGGCCGAGCTGGAGCACGCCATGGCCGAGGGCGGCGTGTGGGCCGACCCGGACAAGGCCCGGGTGGTAGTGCAGGAGGTCAAGGAGCTCAAGCGCTGGGTCGAGCCCTACCACGCCGTGCGCAAGCGGCTGGAGGACGCGCGCGCGCTCCACGAGCTTACCGAGGCGGAGTCCGACGAGGACCGCGCCCGCCTGGTGGCCGAGGTGCTCAAGGGCCGGGCGCTCGAAGACGAAGTGGACGCGATCGCCGCGCAACTCGAAGCGCTCGAGCTCCAGAACATGCTGCAAGGCCCCGACGACGCCCGCGACGCGCTGCTCACCATCCATCCGGGCGCGGGCGGCACCGAGTCTCAGGACTGGGCCGAGATGCTGATGCGGATGTACGTGCGCTGGGCGGAGCGGCACGGCTTCCGGGTCGAGGTGCTCGACCTGCTCCCGGGAGAAGAGGCAGGGGTCAAGTCCGCCGAGGTCCAGATCAGCGGGCAGTACGCCTACGGCCTCCTCAAGGCCGAGAAGGGCGTGCACCGGCTGGTGCGCATCTCCCCGTTCGATGCCCAGTCGCGCCGCCATACTTCCTTCGCCTCCGTGTTCGTTTACCCGGTGGTGGACGAAGACATCGAAATCGAGATCAACGACGACGATTTGCGGATCGACACGTTCCGGGCCTCGGGCAAGGGCGGCCAGCACGTCAACAAGACGTCTTCGGCGGTGCGGATCACCCACTTGCCGACGCGCATCGTCGTCTCCTGCCAGCAGGAGCGCAGCCAGTTCAAGAACAAGGCGACGGCCCTCAAGATGCTGAAGGCGCGTCTGTACGAGCGGGCGGTGGAGGCGCGTGAGGCGAAGAAGGCCGAAGTCGACAAGCAGAAGACCGACATCGCCTTCGGCAACCAGATTCGGTCTTACGTGTTCCAGCCCTATACGATGGTGAACGACCACCGCACGGAGCTCAAGGTGAACGACGTCCAGCGCGTGATGGACGGCGACCTCGACCAGTTCATCGAGGCGTATCTCAAGCGCTTTGGGAGCAAAGCGGCGTAATGACGAGCTTCGTGGAAGTGGCGCGGCGGGAGAAGCTGCAGGAGCTGGTGCGGCGCGGCGTGGCGCCGTACGCCTACCGCTTCGAGCGCACGGCGACGGCGCGCGCCGCGCTCGAGGGCTTCCGCGACGGCGATGCGCGCACCCATCGGCTCGCCGGGCGGCTCGTCGCCCTGCGGCCCCACGGCAAGACCACCTTCGCCCACCTCGAGGACCACAGCGGGCGGATCCAGCTGTACCTCAAGCTCGACGCGCTGGGCGTGGAGCCGTACGAGGTGGTGAAGCTGCTCGACCTGGGTGACGTGGTGGGCGTCGAGGGGCCGCTCTTCAAGACGAAGACGGGCGAGGTCACGCTGCGCGTGGACCGGCTGACGCTCTTGACCAAGTCGCTCCGCCCGCTGCCGCTCGGCAAGGAGGACGCGAACGGCGTGCGGCACGGAGAGCTCTCCGACCCGGAGCTCCGCGCCCGGCAGCGCTACGCCGATCTCGCGGTGCATCCCGAGGTGCGGGAGCTGTTCCGGCTGCGGGCCCGCGTGGTGACCTACCTGCGGGGCTTTCTCGACGGCCGGGGGTACCTCGAGGTGGAGACCCCGGTGCTGCAGCCCCTGTACGGCGGCGCCACGGCGCGGCCGTTCAAGACCTTCTACGACGCGCTCCAGGCGAGCTGCTATCTGCGTATCGCGGACGAGCTGTACCTGAAGCGCTGCATCGTGGGCGGGCTCGAGCGGGTGTACGAGATCGGCCACGACTTCCGCAACGAGGGCCTGTCGCGCTTCCACAACCCCGAGTTCACGATGGCCGAGTGGTACGAGGCCTACGCGGACTACCACGACATGCTGGAGCTCACCGAGGAGATGGTGGCGGGACTGGTGCGCGAGCTGTTCGGGACGAGGACGCTGGAGCGTCACGGCGCCACGCTCGACTTCACGCGGCCGTTCGCCCGTAAGGACTTCAGCGAGCTGGTGCGCGCGACGGCCGGCGTGGATCTCGGTCGGGCGTCGGAGGGCGAGCTGCGGGCGGCGCTGGAGCGTCGCAACGTGGCGGAGGCGGAGACCCTGGCGGGACCGAAGCTGATCGACGAGGTGTTCAAGACCTACGCCGAACCGACGCTGGTGCAGCCGACGTTCGTGCTCGACTATCCGATCGCGCTGTCGCCCCTCGCGAAGCCCCGCCGGGGGGACTCCACGAAGGCCGAGCGGTGGGAGCTGTTCATCCAGGGTCGAGAGATGGCGAACGCCTTCAGCGAGCTGAACGACCCCGACGAGCAGCGCCGCCGCTTCGAGGCACAGTCGCGCCTGCGCGCCGCCGGGGACGAGGAGGCGCAGCAGGTCGACGAGGACTTCCTCCGGGCCCTGGAATACGGCATGCCGCCCACGGGCGGCGTCGGCCTGGGCGTGGACCGCCTGCTCATGGTGCTTGCCGACCAGGCGAACATCCGCGATGTCATCCTGTTCCCGATGCTCCGCCCCGCGCCCGAATGACCGTGCCCGGTTCACCGCTGCTCGTGCTGCTCGCGCTCGCCGTGCTCACGGCGCTCGGGGTCGTCGCCTACAATCGGCCATCCTCGCTCGAGCTGCGGGTGGCGTTGCGCTACCTCCGCAGCCGCCGCTCGTCGCGGCTGCTGTCCTTGATCACCGTGATCGCGGTCGGCGGGGTGACGGTGGGGGTCACCGCGCTGGTGCTGGTGCTCGGGGTAATGAACGGGCTGCAGTCGGACCTGCGGGAGAAGATCCTCATCGCGAGCCCGCACCTGCGGGTGCTCACCTACGGGGAGGGGCTGCGGCTCGACGACTGGGAGCGCGTGCTCGCTCAGGTGCGGCGCACCTCGGGCGTCGACGCAGCGTCGCCCTTCGTCCTCACGCAGGGTCTCGTCTCCGCGGGCCACGACTACGCCGAGGGCGTGTTCGTGCTCGGCGTCGACCCCGACACCGGCACCCGGGCCGTCACGAGCCTGGCGCGCCATTTCACGAAGGGCGACCTGCGGTTCCGCACCACGCGGGCGGGAGTGGAGGGCGGCCTCGCGCTCGGCACGCGGCTCGCGAGCAAGCTGTCGGCCTACCCGGGGGATGTGGTCACGCTCGTGGCGGCGGCGGGCTCGCGCTTCAACCCGAGTCTTGGCGCCTTCATTCCGCGCTACCACCGCTTCGAAGTCACGGGGCTGTTCGACACCGGGATGTACGAGTACGACAACAGCTACGTCGCGATGGACCGCCGCGTCGCCCAGCGCTTCGCCGATTTGGACAAGGCCGTCACCGGACTCGAGGTGCGACTGGCCGACCCCTGGCAGGCCCGGGCGTTCGGCCTGCGACTCGAAACGGAGCTCGGCTATCCGTACCGCGCGCTCGACTGGCAGTCCCAGAATGCCTCGCTGTTCTCGGCCCTGAAGCTCGAGAAACTCGCGATGGCGGTCGTGGTGTTCCTCATCTGCGTCGTGGCGGCGTTCAACGTGGTCGGTACCCTCACGATGCTGGTGCGCGACAAGACGCGGGAGATCGGCATCCTGCTCGCGATGGGCCTGCGCCGCACGTCGATCCGGCGGATCTTCCTGGCCCAGGGGATCCTGATCGGGCTCACCGGCACCTTGCTCGGCGTGCTGCTCGGGCTGGTGCTGGGCGGGATGGTGAACCAGGGGCAATGGATACACATCGATCCGTCGATCTACTTCATCGACCACCTCCCGGTGCGCACGCAGCTCGTGGACGTGTTCGCGGTGATCGCCGCGAGCCTCGCAGTCGCTACCTTCGCGCCGCTGTATCCATCGGTCCAGGCCGCGCGCCTCGAGCCGGTGGCGGCGATCCGCTACGAATGAGCGCCCTGCTCGAGGCCCGCGCGATCCGCAAGGTCTACGTGAGCGGCGACGGGCAGCCGCTGGAGGTGCTGCGCGGGGTGGATGTGGAGGCGCATCGCGGGGAATTCGTGGCGATCGTGGGCGCCTCCGGGGCGGGTAAGAGCACGCTGCTGCACCTGCTCGGGGCGCTCGACGGGCCCACGGGCGGCGACGTGTGGCTGGACGGCTCCCGCTACGCCGACCTCGACGAGCGGGGCCAAGCCGAGCTCCGGAACCGTAAGTTGGGGTTTGTCTTTCAGTTCCACCATCTCTTGCGGGAATTCACCGCGTTCGAGAACGTGATGATGCCCCTGCTGATCGGGGGGATGGCGCCCCGGCAGGCCCGCTCGCGTGCCGAGGAGATGCTGTCGCAGGTCGGGTTGGCAGGGCGGATGTCGCACCGCCCGGCGGAGTTGTCGGGCGGCGAGCAGCAGCGGTGCGCGGTGGCGCGGGCACTGGTGCACGATCCGAGCCTCGTGCTCGCCGACGAGCCGTCCGGCAACCTGGATCACGCGAACAGCGACCGGCTGCACGAGGTGTTCTTCCGCCTGGCACGGGAGTACGAGACGGCGGTGGTCGTGGTGACGCACAACCGGCAGCTCGCAGGGCGGGCCGACCGCATCCTCCTCTTGGACGACGGCCGGCTCGCGGCGGTGAGCTCGGTGGACGCGATACCCTGATGCTGTGTGACAACTGTAAGGAACGGGACGCCGTCATCAACCTCACTCAGGTGGAGCACGATTCCAAAGTGACGCTCCATCTGTGCGAGCGGTGCGCCCAGGAAAAGGGTGTGGAAACGGGTGTGACCGTGCTCAAGTCCCCGCTGGGGGGCTTCATCACGGCGATGGGGAAGGGCGCGCCCAGCATGCTGCCGAGCCCGGCAGACGGGCTGCGCTGCGCGGAATGCGGCGGCACGCTGCGCGACTTCCGCGAGGCGGGCCGGCTGGGCTGCGCGCAATGCTACGAGGCGTTCGCCACGCATTTGCGCGACCTGCTGCGCCGGCTGCACGGCTCGAGCCAGCACGTGGGCGAGCGCTACGTCAACCCCGGCGAGCAGGACAGCGACCCGCAGCGGCTGTTGCTCGAGCTGCGGGAGCAGCTCCGCAAGGCCGTGGAGAACGAGAACTTCGAGCTGGCGGCCGAGCTGCGGGACCGCATTCGGGTGCTGGAATGATCGACCTGGCGCTGCTGCCCGACGGGGGGATGCACTGGCTCGACGCCTCGGGCCCGAAATCGAGCATCGTGCTGTCGACCCGCATCCGGCTCGCCCGCAACCTGCAGGGCTACGTTTTCGGCCAGCGCGCCCGGGACAACGACCGCACGGCCATCCTCACCCGGGTGGAGGAGGCCGCCGCGGCCGGAGAGCGGCTGCGCGGCGCCGTGACCTTCCGGCTCGACCAGATGGAGCGGCCGGACCGCCAGCTGCTGCATGAGCGGCACCTCGTCTCCAAGGAGCTGGCGGGGCTCGATCGCGAGTCGCGGCCGCGTCCCGGGGCGGCCCTCGTCGTGGGGGCCTCGGTGGGGGTGATGGTGAACGAGGAGGATCACCTGCGGCTCCACGGGATGCGTTCGGGGTTCGCGCTCGAGGAGGCGTATGCCGAAGTAGAAGCGATAGATGCGGAGCTCGGTCGGTTGCTGCCGTTCGCGTTCCACGGCGAATTTGGCTATCTTACGTCTTGCCCCACCAATGTCGGCACCGGGCTCCGGGCGAGCGTGCTTATCCACTTGCCCGGCTTGGTGTTGACCCGTGAGATCCAGAAAGTACTGCAAGGGCTCACGCAGGTGGGGCTGACGTCGCGGGGGCTGTATGGGGAGGGGTCGGACGTCGTCGGGAACTTCTTTCAGTTATCTAATCAGACGACGCTCGGCAAGTCGGAAGTGGAGCTCCTGGATCACCTTGGGAAGATCGTGCGCCAGGTGGTCGAGTACGAGGAGCAGGCGCGCGAGGTGCTGCTGAAGACGGCCGAGCTGACGGTTGCCGACAAGGTGTGGCGGGCCTACGGCTTGCTGCGCTACGCCCGCAGCCTCAGCTTCGAAGAGACGATGAACCTGTTGAGCGGTGTGCGGCTGGGGGTCGGGCTGAATCTCATTCCGGGCCTGAGTGTATATACGCTCAACAAGCTGCTGATCTTCACCCAGCCCGCGCACCTGGCGGCGCTCGAGGGTCGCCCGACCGGGGATCCGGAGCTGCCGACGGTGCGCGCCGCGTATGTGCGGCGCGTGCTGGACACCGAAGCCGCGTGAGGGCGATCGAGTCGCGATGAACGGGTACAACTTCACGGATCGGGTACGCAAAGTGCTGCAGATGGCGCGGGAAGAAGCCGCGCGGCTGCACCACGAGTACGTTGGCACCGAGCACATCCTGCTCGGGCTGATCCGTGAGGGGGAGGGTGTCGCGGCCGCGGTGCTCACCAACCTGAACGTCGATCTCGAGGAGATTCAACAGAAGATCGAAGAGACGGTGAAGAAGGGGAAGGCGGCCGCCGCCGCGGGCCCGGACCTGCCCTACACGTCGCGCGCCAAGAAGGTGCTCGAGCTCGCCATGAGCGAGGCGCGCGAGCTGAACCACTCCTACGTCGGCACCGAGCACTTGTTGCTCGGGCTGTTGCGTGAGGAGAAGGGGATCGCGGCGCAGGTGCTCACCGACGCCGGCGTCAACCTCGAGCAGGCGCGGGCGGAGACGCTGCGGCTGCTCGGCAGCGAGATGCCCTCGGCCTCGGCGCCCGGCGGTTCCGGCCCCCAGCCCTCCGCGCCCAAGAGCGAGAAGAAGTCCAAGACACCCGCGCTCGACCACTTCTGCCGCGACCTGACGCAGCTGGCCGCGGAGGGTCAGCTCGATCCCACGATCGGCCGCCAGAAAGAGATCGAGCGCGTGATGGAGATCCTCTCCCGGCGCAAGAAGAACAACCCGGTGCTGATCGGCGAGCCCGGCGTGGGGAAGACGGCCATCGTGGAGGGATTGGCGCAGCTCATCGCGAGCGGCCAGTGCCCCGACGCGCTCAAGGATCACCGCGTCCTGTCGCTCGACATGGCGGCGGTGATCGCGGGCACGAAGTACCGCGGTCAGTTCGAGGAGCGGCTGAAGGCGATCATCAACGAGATCGCGCAGAACAAGAACATCATCCTGTTCATCGACGAGCTGCACACGCTGGTCGGCGCGGGGGCGGCGGAGGGGGCGGTGGACGCCTCCAACATGCTGAAGCCGGCGCTGGCCCGCGGCGAGCTGCAGTGCGTCGGGGCGTCGACCCTCAACGAGTACCGCAAGTACATCGAGAAGGATGGGGCGCTGGAGCGGCGCTTCCAGACGGTGATCGTTGACCCACCGACGGTGGACGAGACGATCGAAATCCTGAAGGGGTTGCGCAAGCGCTACGAGGAGCACCATCGGATCGTCATCCCCGATGATACGCTTGAGGAGGCGGCGCGGCTCTCGGAGCGCTACATCACGGACCGGTTCCTGCCGGACAAGGCGATCGACGTGATCGACGAGGCCGGGGCGCGGGCGCGGCTCGCCGCCCAGGTGCCGCCGCCCGAAGTGGCGGCCCTCAAGGTGAAGCTCGAGAAGGTCAACCAGGAGAAGGAAGCGGCGGTGCGCGACCAGAACTTCGAGCGCGCGGCCGCGCTGCGCGACCAGGAGCGCGAGCTCCAGAGCGAGATCCGGCGGCTGCAGGAGCAGTGGGAGAAGGAGCGCGCCACGCATCGGCCCACGATCAATGAGGAAGGCGTGGCGTTCATCGTGTCCCGGTGGACGGGGATCCCGGTGACGCGGCTCCAGGAGGCCGAGACGGCCCGGCTGCTCCGCATGGAAGACGAGGTGCACAAGACCGTGGTGGGCCAGGACGAGGCGATCGCGGTGATCTCCCGGGCCATCCGGCGGAGCCGCGCCGGGCTCAAGGATCCCAAACGGCCGATCGGCTCGTTCGTCTTCAGCGGGCCCACGGGCGTGGGGAAGACCGAGCTGGCGCGCGCGCTGGCGCAGTTCCTCTTCGCCGATGCGAATGCCCTCATCCGGGTCGACATGTCGGAGTACATGGAGAAGTTCTCCGTCAGCCGCCTGATCGGGGCGCCGCCGGGGTACGTGGGCTACGAGGACTCGGGGACGCTCACCAAGGCGGTGCGTCGCAAGCCCTATTCCGTGGTGCTGCTCGACGAGATCGAAAAGGCGCACCCCGACGTGTTCAACATCCTGCTGCAGGTGCTCGACGAGGGGCATCTCACGGACAACTACGGACGCGTGATCGACTTCAAGAACACGGTCGTCATCATGACGTCGAACGTGGGCGCCCGCGACATGATCAAGGGCAAGGCGCTCGGCTTCGCGCAGCCCGACTCGAAGGCGACCTTCGAGCGTCTGGCCGAGAAGGTGAAGGAGGAGATCAACAAGACGTTCAACCCCGAGTTCCTCAACCGGTTGGACGACGTGATCGTGTTCCACCCGCTCACGCGCGAGCATATCCGCCAGATCGTCGGCATCCTCCTCACCGACGTCCAGAAACGGCTGGGCGACGAGGAGCTCACGCTCAAGCTCACGCCGGCGGCCACCGACTTCCTCGTGGATCGCGGCTACGACGAGCACTTCGGCGCGCGCCCGTTGAAGCGCGCCATCCAGAAGTACGTCGAGGATCCGCTCTCGGAGAAGATCCTCGTCGGGGAGTTCGCGCGGGGCGACGAGGTCGAGGTGGACGTGGCGCCCGACAAGGAACGCCTGGGGTTCCGCGCGCTCTCCGGCTCGAAGGCGTGACCCGCCGGCTTCCTCTCCTCGTCATTCTGGGTTCCGTCGTGCTGTCCCCGCGCCCGGCCCGGGCGCAGGGCGAGCCCGGCGCGCCGGCCGCCGACTCCATCGTGGTCGAGGGCCTGCGGCGCGTCGAGCGTCGCCAGGTGCTCGACGCCAGCGGTCTCGCCCCGGGCCGACCGCTCAGCTACCGCGACATTCAGCGGGCCATCAAGACCCTGTACGCGACCGGCCAGTACGCCGACGTGCAGGTGGCGCAGGACACCGTGGGCGGTCGCCAGCTGCTGATCGTCCGCGTGCGCGAGCGGCCGCTGCTCGTGAAATGGGCCGTGCGCGGGGTGAGCCGCCTGAGCGAGCGGGCGGTCAAGGACAAGGTCCAGCTGGTGGAGGGGCGGCCCTTCGACCCGGCGGCAGAGGCGCGCTCGCGCGGCCGCATCGACTCGCTGTACCGCGCCCAGGGCTACGCGCAGGCGACCGTGCGCGCCCTGCACGTGTACGAGGCCGATTCCACTCGCATCCGCGTGGTCTTCGACATCGCGGAGGGACGCCGCGTCGCGATCGCCCGCCTCGAGATCGAGGGGAACACCCACTTCACGGACGAGGAGATCGTCGCGCACATGAAGACCAGGCCCGAGGGCTTCTGGTGGTTCCGCTCGGGCGAGTACGACGACGAGAAGCTGCATGCCGACCTTCAGGAGCGGCTGCCGAAGTCCTACGGCCAGCGGGGGTACGTCGATTTCCAGGCGCTCGGCGACACCCTCGTCGTGGACGAGACGACCGGGAAGGCCACGCTGGTGGTGCGGGTCAGCGAGGGTGAGCCTTACCGCGTCGGCACCTTCGAAATCGTGGGCAATCGTCGCTTCTCGACCGATGAGCTCGGGACGCTGTATCCCTTCACCGGTGAGACCCGCACCGGCGTGCTCGGCCTGGGGGGCGTGCGGCGCGGGCCGGCATACTTCAACCAGGACCGGTGGAACGACGCGACGCAGAAGCTGCAGACCGTGTATTTCAACAACGGCTACATCTACATGCACGTGAGCGCGGACGTGATCCGGCGGAGGGGCCCCGACGGCCAGCCCGTGGTCGATCTGCGGTGGGTGGTCAGCGAGGGGCAGCCGGCCATCGTGAACAAGATCGAGATCGCCGGCAACAACGTGACGCACGAGCGCGTGATCCGCGAGGCGATCGAGCTCATTCCGGGCGACGTGTTCCGGCAGGCGGCGCTGATCCGCTCTTACCAGAACATCTCGAACCTGGGGTTCTTCCAGCAGCCGCTGCCGTTCCCCGACACGCGTCCGGCCAACGACCAGGGCGACATCGACGTGATCTTCCGCGTGACCGAGAAGAGCACGGGCAACATCAACTTCGGCGCCTCGGTCGGGCAGGGCACCGGGCTGGGCGGCTTCCTCGGCTTGGACGAGCCCAACCTGTTCGGGCAGGGAAAGCGCGGCCGCTTCCAGTGGCAGTTCGGCAAGAACATCAACGACTTCGACCTCTCCTACAGCGACCCGGCGATCCGCGAGTCGCGCATCTCGGGAACGCTGGGCGTGCACAACACGCGGCTGCGCTACACGATCGCCGACCTCGGGCAGGTGCGACGGCAGGGCGGGAACCTGCAGCTCGGCTTCCCCGTGTTCCGCGACCGTTATACGCGGCTGTTCACCTCCTACGCGATCGACCACCAGACGTTCACGGGCGGCAGCCAGAGCGTCGCCAGCCTCAGCTGCAACGATTGCGTGCGCTCCACGCTCGGTCTGCAGATCCTGCGCGACACGCGCATCGACCTGCCGTTCCCGACCGCCGGCACGATGCACCAGATCGGCATCTCCCAGAGCGGCGGGATCCTGGGCGGCACGGGGGATTTCCAGCGCCTGGACCTCGAGGGCCGCTGGTACGCGCCGCTGGGCCAGCTGGGGGGAGACCGCCCCGGGTCGAGCCCCCTCAAGTTCGTGATGGGCTTCACGACGCGCGCGGGCTTCGTGTTCGGGAACGCCCCGTTCTTCGACCAGCTGTTCACGATGGGCGGCACGCAGTACGGGATACCGCTGCGCGGCTACGACGAGTTCTCGATCACCCCCAACGGCTTCGACCCGAACGCCAGCTCGGGGCAGGCGAGCGCCGGCGCGTTCGGCAAGGCGTACCTGCTGATGACGGGCGAGATCGGCCTGCGGCTGTCGCAGATGCTCTACCTCAGCACCTTTTTCGATGCGGGCAACGTGTGGGCCCGCGCAGGCCAGTTCGACCCGACCCGCCTGTTCCGCGGCGCCGGCATCGGCGCGAGCCTGATCTCACCGCTCGGCCCCATCGGGATCGACTGGGCCTACGGGTTCGACCGGACGGACATCGCCGGTCGGCCCAACCCGGGCTGGAAGCTCCACTTCAAACTCGGCAACATCTTCTGATCGACCCCGCCGGCAGCGGCCGGTGAGACTGGAACCATGACACTCCCCGGAGATGCGTTTATGAATCGTGCAGTGACCGTCGTGTGGGCGACGCTGGCGCTCGTGACCGGTACGGGGGCGGCGGCGCAGGCGCCCTCCCCTGGGCCCCAACTCCGGATCGGCTTCGTCAAGTCGCGAGAGATCCTCCAGAGCACGCCCGGCTACGCCGCCGCGGAATCCACGTTCAACAAGGAAGTGCAGGGCTTTCGCAACGAGGTGCAGAAGCTGCAGCAACAGCTCGACTCGGCCGTCCAGGCGTTCGACCAGCAGTCGATCGCGCTCTCGCCCACCGCGAAGCAGGCGAAGCAGAAGGAGCTGCAGTCCTTGCAGCAGCGCGTCGAGCAGCGCTCCAACGAACTGCAGGACCGGGCCGCTCAGCGGGAGCGGGAGCTGCTCGCACCCATCCAGCAGCGCGTCAACTCGGTGGTGCAGGGGCTGCGGGCCGAAGGGAATTACGCGCTGATCCTCGACGCGGACGCGCCCGGCTCCAACATCGTGGCGGCGGACCCGGCGCTCGACCTGACGAGCAAGGTCGTGCAGCGCCTGCGGCAGAATCCCTAGCGGTCCCGCCCCCGTGCGCCCGGAAGGGGAGGGGGAAGGCGAGGGTCCGCGGCGCATCTCCGCGGGGGAGATCGCCGCCCTGACCGGCGGCCAGCTGGTGGGGCCCGCGGAGACCACGGCGTCGAGCATTGCGCCGCTGGAGCGCGCCGGGCCGGCGGACCTCTCTTTTCTTGCCAGCCGTCGCTATCTCCCGTACTTTCAACAGACTAGGGCCGCGATCGTGCTCTGCAAGCCGGAGTTCGCGGCGGAGCAGGGTGGGCCCCGGTGCCGGGTGGTGGTGCGCGATCCGCACGTGGCCCTGCTCGCCGTCATTCCCATGCTCTACCCGGAGCCGGTGTGGCAGCCCGGCATCCACCCCACCGCCGTGATCGGCCGCGGCACGACCTGGGAGGAGCCGCTCGCGATCGCGCCGTACGCAGTGCTGGGACGCGGCGTGCGGCTGGGGAAGAACGCGCGCGTGGGGGCGGGCGCGGTGCTGGGGGACGGCGTGCAGCTCGGCGACGAGGTGCTGCTGTACCCGCACGTCGTGTGCTATAGTGGGACGCGCATCGGTCACCGGGTCATCATCCACGCCGGGGCGCGGCTTGGCTCGGACGGCTTCGGGTACGTCCCGGGCGAGAACGGCGAGTTACCGCGCAAGATCCCGCAGGTCGGCCGCTGCATCATCGGGGATGACGTGGAGATCGGGGCGAACACCACGATCGACCGTGGCAGCGTGGACGACACGGTGGTGGGCCCGGGAACGAAGATCGACAACCTCGTCCAGGTGGGGCACAACGTCCGCATCGGGGCGCGCTGCCTGATTGCCGCGTGCGTGGGGATCGCCGGGAGCACGCACGTGGGGGACGATGTGTTCCTCGCCGGTCAGGCGGGGATCGCCGATCACGTGAGCATCGGTGCCGGCGCGCGGGTGACGGTGCAGGGCGGCGTGATCGGCAATATCCCGGCGGGCGCCACGGTCACAGGCTTCCCGGCGCGCGACCACCGCGAGTACTTCCGCGCGCAGGCGGCTCTGTATCGCCTGGCGAAGATCGTGAACGAGCTCGAGGCCCTGGTGCGCTCTGCCCATGAGTCCCCCCGCTAGGCGCTCCATCCGCAAGACGGCCTCGGTACGGGGCACGGGGCTGCACACCGGCGCCGCGGCCGAAGCGACGTTCCTGCCGGCCCCCGCCGGTCAGGGCGTCGTGTTCCGCCGCACCGACCTGCCGGGACGGCCCGAGGTGCGGGCGCGGCTCACCGAGGTGCAGGCGGTCGAGCGGCGCACCGCGATCGGCCGGGGCGAGACCACGATCCACACGATCGAGCACCTGCTCGCGGCCGTCGCGGCGCACGAGATCGACGACCTCACCATCGAGCTTTCCGGGCCGGAGCTGCCGATCCTCGACGGCAGCGTGCAGCCGTACTACGAGGCGCTCGCGCGCGCGGACCCGGGTGACGTCGGAGGCGAGCCGGTCGTGCTCGCCGTGCAGGCACCCTTCACCGTCACCGAGGGCGATGCCAGCTACGTGGTCGCTCCCGCCCCGGCACTCCGTCTCACCGTCACGATCGAATGGCCCCACCCGCTCATCGGGCGGCAGGTGGGGACGTACGAGGTCACGCCCGACGCGTTTGCGCGGGAGCTCGCGCCCGCCCGTACCTTCGGGTTTGCGCACGAGGTCGCGGCGCTCAAGGCGAAGGGGCTGATCAAGGGCGCCTCGGGCGCGAACGCGATCGTGCTGGACGAGCACGGCCTCGCGAACGGCGGCCAGTTGCGCTGGCCGGACGAGTTCGTACGCCACAAGGCCGCGGACATCGTGGGCGACCTCGCCCTCACCGGTGCCCGCATTCGCGCCCACGTCATCGCCACCCGGCCGAGCCACGGCGGCAACGTCGCCCTGGCACGCGCCCTGTCCCGCACCGCGCAGCGCTTGGGGGCCCCCGCAATGGACATCGGCCGCATCATGGATTGGTTGCCCCACCGCTATCCCTTCCTGCTCGTGGACCGCATCGTCGAGATCGAGGGGAACAAGCGCATTGTGGGCATCAAGAACGTCACGATCAACGAGCCGTTCTTTCAGGGGCACTTCCCGGGGCATCCGATCATGCCGGGGATGCTGATCATCGAGGCGATGGCCCAGGTGGGTGGGATGCTCCTGATGAGCCACTTCGAGGGCCAGAACGTCGAGGACAAGGTCATGTACTTCATGTCGCTCGACAACGTGAAGTTCCGCCGACCCGTCGTGCCGGGCGACCAGATCCGCTTCGAGCTCGAAATGCTGTCGTTCCGGGGGAAGACCTGCAAGATGAAGGGCGTGGGGTACGTGGAGGGGCAGGTGGTGGCGGAGGCGGAGATGATGGCGATGGTGGTGGACAAGTGATTCACCGAACCGCGCTCGTCGATCAGACGGCCCACGTGGCGCAGGACGTGTCGGTGGGAGCGTACTCGATCATCGGGCCCAAGGTGACGATCGGCGAGGGGTGCCGCATCGCGGCGCACGTGGTGCTGGAGCGCAACGCCAGGCTCGGCGCCGGTGTGAAGGTCGGCTATGGCAGCGTGATCGGGAACGACCCGCAGGACCTGAAGTACCAGGGCGAGGAAACCTGGGTCGAGATCGGCGAGGGGACGGTCATTCGCGAGTATTGCACGATCAACCGGGGCACGACGGCGACGGGCAGGACGGCGGTAGGGCAGCGCTGCTTCCTGATGTCGTACGTGCACGTGGCGCACGACTGCGTCATCGGCAACGACGTCATCGTCGCGAACGCGGTCCAGATGGCGGGCCACGTGACCATCGAGGACCGGGCCATCGTCAGCGGGCTGGTGCCCATCCATCAGTTCGTCCGCATCGGGACCTTCGCCTTCGTGGGTGGTGGATCCCGCGTGAACCAGGACGTACCGCCCTATACGAAGGCCGTCGGGAACCCGATCCACCTCTACGGGCTCAACTCCGTCGGGCTGCAGCGCGCCGGCGTCTCCCCCGAGATCAAGCTTGCCCTGAAGCGGGCCTACCGGCTGGTGTTCAACTCCGACCTCACCGTGGGCCAGGGCGTGCAGCGGGCGCGGGTCGAGCTGCCGGCGGTCCCCGAGGTGGAGCACTTCCTCAAGTTCATCGAGGGGTCGCAGCGGGGAGTGCTGGTGTGAGCGCACGCGGACGGGGCAGGGGGGCGCTCCGCCTCGGCGTGGTCGGCACCGGCGCCCTGGGGTTTCACCACGCGCGGCTGCTCCGCCGGATGGTGGGCGCCGACTTCGCGGGCATCTACGACCTCGATCCCGCGCGGGCCGCGCACGTGGCCGGGGAGCTCGACACGACGGCCCATCCCTCCCTCGCGGCGCTGCTCGAGCGCGTGGATGCGGTCACCGTGGCCGTGCCGACCCCCGCCCACGTCGCCGTGGGCCTCGCGGTGCTCGAGCGGGGCATCCCGGTGCTCGTGGAGAAGCCGCTCGCCGACTCGGTCGCGGGGGCGGAGCGGCTGGTCCGCGTGGCGAGCGAGCGCGGCCTGGTGCTCCAGGTGGGGCACGTCGAGCGGTTCAACCGCGCGGTGCGGGCGGCCGCCCCCTACCTCGAGGAGCCGCGGTTCCTACAGATCGATCGCCTCGCCCCGTTCCAGCCACGCGGCACCGACGTCGCCGTCATCCTCGACCTGATGATCCACGACCTGGACCTCGTGCTCGAGTTGGTGCGCGCGGACGTGACCGACGTGCGCGCCACCGGGGTGCCGCTGTTGACGCCGCACGTGGACATCGCCAACGCGCGCATCGAATTCGCGAACGGCGCCGTCGCGAACGTCACCGCGAGCCGGGTGTCGCGTGAACGCACGCGCAAGCTCCGCATCTTTCAGCCCACGGGGTATTTCTCGCTGGACCTCGCGCAGGGGAGCGGCGACTTCTACCGCCTCAGGGCCGGGTGGCAGACGATGGCCGCGACCCAGCTCGAGCAGATCGTCGAGCACGTCCGGCTGGAGGCACCGGAGGCGGAGCCGCTGAGCCTCGAGCTCGAGAGCTTTCTGCGCGCGGTGCGCGGAGAGGAGGAGGTCGTGGTGTCGGGCGCCGCCGGCGTCCAGGCGCTGGCGCTCGCCTGCCGCGTCGCCGACGCCGTCCAGGCCTCGCCGCTCGCCGCCGCGCGGTCGTGAGCCGCGCCTCCGCGATCTACGTCTCGGCGGGCGAGCCGTCGGGCGACGCGCATGCGGCCGCCGTCGTCGCGGCCCTCAAGCGCCGCCTCCCCGACGTGCGCGTCGAAGCGTTCGGCGGTCCCCGCCTCGAAGCCGCGGGCGCCACCGTGCTGGATCGCATGGAGCGCTACTCCGTGGTGGGCTTCGTCGAAGCCTTGTGGAAGCTGCCGGCGCATTTCCGGCTGCTCGCCCGGGTGCGCGCCGCGTTCCGGGCCAGGCGCTACGATCTCGTCGTGCTGGTGGACTATCCCGGCTACCACCTGCGCGCGGCGGCGGCGGCGGCGGCCGCGGGGATCCCCGTGCTCTACTACATCGCGCCGCAGATGTGGGCCTGGGGCGCGTCCCGCGTGCGACGGCTCACGTCGGTGACGCGGCTCGCGGTGATCTTGCCCTTCGAGGAAGCGTTCTTTCGCGAGCGCGGCGTGGCCGCGACGTTCGTGGGGCACCCGCTGCGGGACCGCCCGCCGCCGCCGTCGCGCGACGAGGCCCGCCGCCTGCTCGGCCTCGAGCCCGGGCGTCCCACGCTCGGTCTGTTTCCCGGGAGCCGGGCGCAGGAGGTCGGCCGGCTGTGGCCGGCGTTCCGCGCGGCGGCCGAGCGCGTGCGCGCCACCCGGCCGGACCTGCAGGTCGTCGTGGCGGGCACGCCCCGCGGCCGCTATCCAGCTCCGGGCGACATTGTGATCCACACGGGCGACCCGCTCCCCGTGTTTGCGGCGGCCGACGCGGGACTCTGCAAGTCCGGCACCACGACGCTCGAGGCGGCCCTCGCCGACCTGCCGATGGTGGTCGCGTACCGACTCAACCCCGTCTCGAACTTCATCGCCACGCGCGTGCTGCGCGTGCCGTGGGTCGGCCTGGTCAATCTCATCGCGGGCTACGAGGTGGCGCCCGAGTTTCTACAGCGGGCCGCGCACCCCGGCGCGCTGGCCGAGGCAGTGCGGCCGCTGCTCGACCCCACGAGCGCGGCGGCGCGGCGCCAGCGGGAGGGTCTCGCCCTCGTGCGCGAGCGGCTGGGAGCCCCCGGGGCGGCCGAGCGTGTAGCAGCGCTCGCCGCGGAGCTCGTGGGGTGAGGCTCCGCTGGGCGGAGCCCATCGCGAGCGGGGTCGCGGCGCGGTTGCTGCGCCTGCTCGCATCCACATGGCGCTATCGCGTGCAGGGAGGGGAGCACCTGCGGGCCGCGCGCGCCGCGGGGCGCCCGATCGTGTACGTGCTCTGGCACAGCCGCATCCTGCCTCTCCTCTACCATCGGCGCGACGAGGGGATGGCGCTCCTGATCAGCCGGCATCGCGACGGCGGCTACCTGGCGGAGCTGTCTCAGCGCTGGGGCTATCGCGTGGTGCGCGGCTCGTCCCAGCGCGGCGGGGATGTGGGTCTGCTGGGCCTGGTGCGATGGCTCGAACGGGGCGCCGAGGTGGCGCTCACCCCGGATGGACCGCGGGGGCCGGCGGAGCGGGTGAAGCCCGGTGCGATCGCGGCGGCGCAGCACGCGAACGCCCTGATTATCGCCGCCGGCGCGCGCGCGTCGTCCGCGTGGTGGGTCGCGTCGTGGGACCGCTTCTGCATCCCCAAGCCGTTCGCCCTCGTCGATGTGACGTACAGCCCGCCCTTCGGCGTGGCTCTGGGGAAGGACGGCCTGCGCCACGGCATCGCGGCGGCCGAGCGTGCGCTCCGCCAGGTCACCTACGCCGGATGACCCACGCGCTGTCGCGCCACCGGGTGGCGCACTGGCTGTGGGAGCGTCGCGGCGCGGCTGCGCTGGCGCGCCTCGCGCTGCTGCCGCTCGCCTTGCTGTACCGTGGAGTGATGATCGCGCGCGCCGCCGCATATCGCCGTGGCTGGCTCCGCGTGCGGGCCCTGCCCGCGCCCTCCGTGGCCGTCGGCAATCTGTCGGTGGGGGGCTCGGGCAAGACGCCGCTTGCCTCCTGGATCGCGCACCATTACCGGCAGCGTGGCCGGACGCCCGCGATCCTGCTGCGCGGCTACGGCGCGGACGAGCCGCTGGTGCACCGACGCCTCGTGCCCGACGGGATCGTCGTGGCGGATCCGGACCGGCTGGCGGGCGCCAGGCGCGCCGTGGAGCGGGGGGCCGATGTGCTGGTGCTGGACGACGCCTACC
Source organism: Gemmatimonadota bacterium (assembly GCA_003222115.1). Taxonomy (GTDB): domain Bacteria; phylum Gemmatimonadota; class Gemmatimonadetes; order Gemmatimonadales; family GWC2-71-9; genus AG29. Next base: position 24,570 of record QHUL01000067.1, read on the forward strand.
AGCTGCTCGGCGTGGCGCGCGACCTCAACATCGTGCTCGTGAGCGCGGAGAGCGACCGGGCGTCGCGTTGGCCGCTGCCGGCGGGACCGTGGCGCGAGGGATGGGAGGCACTGGGGCGGGCCGGCTGCATCATCGTCACGCGCAAGCGCGCGACGGCCCGCGCGGCAGCAACGCTCGCGGCCCGCCTGGCGCGCCGCCGGCCGGGCGTCCCGGTGGCGGTGGTGCAGCTCGGCCTCGACCACTTCGAGGGGCTGCGCTCCGGCGTAGGGCGCCCGCCCGCCGTCCTGGGAGAGCGGCGCGTGGTCGCGGCGGCGGGGATCGCCGATCCGCTGAGCTTTGCGGTGCAGATTCGCTCGCTCGGCGCGCAGGTGGAGCTCCTCGCCTTTCCCGATCACCATCCCTATGCGCCGCAAGACGTTGCGCGCCTCGTGCAGGCCGCCGCCGAGGCCGATTATGTTGTTATCACCGAAAAGGACGCGGTAAAGCTGCGCGAGCGGTGGCCGGCGGATGCTGCCGAGCCCCTCGTCGCGGTTCTGGCCGTCCGCTGGGAGGCGAACGGCCGTGCAGTCGAGCGCGCGCTGGACGCGGTGCTCGAGGCGGCGCGTCCCTGACACCGAACGCCCACACCGGTCCCCATGAGCGAACCCGCGATCAAGACCGAGCCGCAGCGCATCATCGGCCGCGACAAGGACATGTTCCTCGCCGAGGAGAACCCGTTCGAAGCGATGATGGAGCGCTTCGACCACGCCGCGCAGCTGCTCAACCTCGATCCCGGCCTGTACAAGGTCCTCCGCAATCCCGAGAAGCAAATCATCGTCTCCGTCCCCATCGTCCGGGACAACGGCGACGTCGAGGTCTACACCGGCTACCGGGTGCTGTACAACACCTCGCGCGGTCCCGCGAAGGGCGGCATCCGCTTCGATCTGAATGTGACGCTGGAGGAGGTCAAGGCGCTCGCCGCGTGGATGACGTGGAAGTGCGCGCTCGTGAACATCCCCTTCGGGGGGGCAAAGGGCGGCGTGGTGTGCGACCCCTCCGCGATGTCGATGACGGAGCTCGAGCGGGTCACCCGCCGCTATACGTCGGGCATCATCGAGACGCTCGGTCCGGACTCGGACGTCCCCGCCCCGGACGTCAATACCAACGAGCGAGTGATGGCGTGGATCATGGACACCTACTCCATGCATCACCGCCACACCGTGACGGCGGTGGTGACGGGGAAGCCGATCGAGATGGGCGGCTCGCTGGGGCGGCGCGAGGCGACGGGGCGGGGGTGCATGATCGTGACGCGGGAAGCGTTGGCGCGCCTCGGTATGTCGCTCAAGGGCGCTCGCATCGCGGTGCAGGGGTTCGGCAACGTCGGGTCCGTCTCGGCGGACCTGATGGCCCGGGAAGGGGCGACGGTCGTGGCCGTGTCCGACAAGTCGGGCGGCGTTTACGACCCCAAGGGGCTCGATGTGGCCGACCTGCTGCGCTGGGCTGGAGAGCGCCGACACCTCTCCGCCTACGCCAAGGCCGAGCACATCACGAACGAGCAATTGCTCGTGGTCGACTGCGACGTGCTGATCCCCGCCGCCACGGAGAACGTCATCACCCGCAAGAACGCCCCCAACATCAAAGCGAAGGTCATTTGCGAAGGCGCCAACGGCCCAACCACGGCGGCGGCCGACAAGGTCCTCGAGGAGAAGGGCATCTTCGTCATCCCCGACATCCTGGCCAACGCCGGAGGGGTGACGGTGAGCTACTTCGAATGGGTGCAGGACCGCGGCGGGTATTTCTGGGACCTCGAGACGGTGAACCGGCGGCTCGAGAGCATCATGGAGCGCTCGTTCCACGAAGTGCTCGGCCTGGTCGACAAGCACAAGGTGAGCACGCGCATCGCCTGTTACATGCTTGCCGTTGACCGCGTGGCGGCGATGCACCGGCTGCGTGGGATGTATGCCTGATGCGCTATCGCGTCGTCGCGGTGGGCCGCGTCAAGGATGCGGCGCTCCGGGCGGCTTGTGACGAGTACCTCGACCGGTTGCGGCGCTACACGAGGATCGAGGAGCGGGAGGTGAAGGACGAGGCGCGAGTCCTGGCGGCGGTGCCCGAGGGGTCGCGCCTCGTCGCGCTGTCGCGGCGCGGTGAGGAGTGGAGCTCGGCCGACCTCGCCGAGTGGACGGCGCGCTGGGAGCGAGACGGACGCGATGTGACGTTCGCCATCGGCGGAGCCGACGCCCTTCCCGAGCCCGTGCTGCGGGCGGCGGAGCAATGCTGGAGCCTGTCCCACCTCACCTTCCCGCACGAGCTGGCGCGGGTGATCCTCTTTGAGCAGCTCTACCGCGCCCACACGATCCGCCGGGGGGAGCCCTACCATCGCGGGCGCTGAGCTCACGCCGGGCGACCGCAAGCGGTTGCTGCGGCTCGCCCGCGCTTCGCTGGAGGCCCACCTGGCCGGCCGGGCGCTCCCGCCGCTGCCGGACGACGCTCTCTGCGGGCGCCTGGCCGGCGCGTTCGTGACGATCCGGGTGGCGGGCGCGCTACGCGGCTGCCTGGGGCGCCTCGCGGCCGACCGGCCGCTCGGCGCGATCGTGCGCGACATGACGGTCGCCGCGGCGCGGGACGATCCCCGCTTCGCGCCGGTCACGGCGGAGGAGCTGCCCGCGCTCACGCTCGAGATCTCGGTATTGCGCCAGCCTGCCCCCTTCGCGCCCGTCGATCCCGCCCGGCTCGTGATCGGCCGGGATGGGCTGATCGTGCGGCGCGGGCGTCGCACGGCGCTCCTGTTGCCGCAGGTGGCGGCCGAGCACGGCTGGGACGCGGAGCGCTTCCTCGAAGCCTGCTGCCGCAAGGCCGACCTCTCGTCCGACGCGTGGCGGGAACCCGGTCTCGACGTGCTCACGTTTCAGGCGGAAGTCTTCGAAGAAACCGGGGACGAGACCGGGGAATGGGCCCGGCAAGAGGGAAGGGGGAAGGGGAGGTGATCCCGCGCATCGTCAGCACGCCGATCGCGCCGCTCGTGCTGCCGCCCGGGCCGGGCAAGCCGCGCCGCGTCGAGCCGGACGTGATCGCGGCGGCGCTCCCGGGGCCGGGGCGCGACCGGCTCGCGGCAGGCGAGGTGCTGGCCGTCACCACCGGGCAGCAGCCCGGCCTATTCACCGGCCCGCTCTACACGATCTACAAGGGGCTCTCGGCCGTCGCACTGGCGCGCCGGCTGGAGCGTGACTGGAAGATCCCGATCGTACCGGTGTTCTGGGTCGCGGGGGACGACCACGACTTCGCCGAGGCCAACCACGCCTGGGTTCTCGACCGCTCGGGGGAGCCGGCGCGCATCGTGCTGCGCGAGCGCCCGCCCGACGCACCGCTGCTGCCCCTGTGGCGGGAGCGCTGCGGAGACGAGATCGCGGCGGCGCTGGCGCGCCTCGGCGCCGAGACGCCCGACAGCGAATTCAAGGCGTGGGTGCTGGACTGGCTGGCCCCGGCCTACCGCCCCCAGACGAGCCTCGCGGACGCCTGCGCCGCGGCGCTGCACGCCCTGCTCGGCCCGCGGGGCCTGGTCGTGCTGCGGGCGCACGCGCGCGAGGCGAAGCGCGCGGCGGCGCCGTGGATCCTGAAGGGCCTCCCTGTGACGCTCCCGGACGGGCACACGCCGGTACTGGTGGAAGCATCCCAGGGGCGCGACCGGCTGCGCGCCGCGGGCGACGCGTTCGTCACGCGCCGCAGCGGCGAGCGCTTCACACGCGTCGAGCTGGAGCGCATCGCCGCACAGGAGCCGGAGCGGCTCTCCCCCAATGTGCTGCTGCGCCCGGCGGTCGAAGCGGCGCTGTTGCCCACGGTCGCCTACGCAGGCGGTCCGGCCGAGCTCGGCTACCTCCCCGACGCAGAGCCGTTGTACCGCGCCCTGAACGGCGTGGTGCGGCAGGCGGCGGTGCCGCGGTGGTCGGGGGTGCTCGTCGACGCGCGCGTGGACAAGCTGCTGGAGCGCCATCGCCTCTCGCTGGCGGACCTGAACGGCGCCCCCGGGGAGCTCGAGGCGCGGCTGGTGCGCGAGACCTTGCCGCCGGAGACGGCACGCGCGCTCGCCGAGCTGCGCGAGGCGCTGGAGCGGCACTATGGGCGGCTGGCCGGGGAGGCGACGCGGCTCGACGCCACGCTCGAGCGCACCGTCATATCCGCGCGCAACGCCGCGGTCGCCGGCGCGCAGGAGATTGAGAAGAAGCTCGTCGCGAGCTTGAAGCGCGAGCACGAGACGTTGGTGCGCCAGGTCGCACGGGCACGCGCGGCGGTGTACCCGCGCGGCGAGCCGCAGGAGCGCATGCTCACGTCGGCATCGTTCCTCGTCCGCTACGGCCCGCGTCTCGTGGACGCTCTGGCCGAGGAGGTGGCGCGCTGGGCGGGCGCTTCGTAGAATCCCTGCCATGTGGATCCTCGCGGTCATCCTCGTCGTCGCCTTGATGATTCCCGTCGCCGCGATCCTGGTGGACAGCCCGCTGGGGCGCTCGATCGCCCGTCGGCTGGAGACTCAGGGAGAGGGTGGCAGCGCGAGCCTGCGGCAGCTCGAGCGCCGCATCGAGGCGCTGGAGGGCGAGCTCGAGGACCTGAACCGCTCGCTCGCCGGGGCGCGTGAGGAGATCCAGTTCGTGCAGCACCTGCTCGAAGACCCACGCAAGAAGAAGAAGCCCTCCTGACGGTGGCGGGCGCCGAGCGCGGAGGGGGTGGTCGCCAGGCGGCCCAGGTCGCCGCCGGCATCTTGCTCACCCGCGTGCTCGGCTACGTGCGCGAGCGCGTGACTGCCTACTACCTCGGCAACGGCGCTGCGGCCGACGCGGTCCGCATCGCGTTGCGCGTCCCCAACGCCATCCGCAACCTGCTCGGAGAAGGGACGCTGTCCGCGTCCTTCATTCCGGTCTATGCCGCGCTGAACGAGCGCCCGGACAAGGCGGCGGCGCGGGCGCTGGCGGGCGCGGTCGCCGGCCTGCTGCTCGTCGCCGCTGGCGTGCTGGCTGTCCTCGGGGTCGGCTTCGCCCCCGCCCTCACGACCGCGCTCGCGCCCGGACTCGCCCCCGACACGCGCGCCCTCACCGTCGTCCTGATGCGCCTGCTGTTCCCGATGTCCGGCTTGATGGTCCTCTCGGCCTGGTGCCTCGGGGTTCTCAACACCCACCGCCGCTTCTTCCTGCCCTACGCGGCGCCGGCGCTCTGGAACGTGACCGCGATCGTGGCGCTGGCGGGGGCCGGCACCTGGCTCGTGAGCCCCGCGCTGCCCCTGGACGAGCAGCTGGGGCGCCTCGCGCTGGCCCTCGCATGGGGCACGGTGGCGGGCGGCGTCCTGCAGGTCGCAGTACAGCTCCCCGTCTGCTGGCGGCTGCTCCACGGCATCGCCTTACGGGTCAGCACGGCGCCGGCGGGCGTGCGGGACGTGCTCGTCGCCTGGGCGCCGCTCGTGCTGGGCGCCGGCGTCGCTCAGCTGTCGTCCCTCGTGGACACGTTCCTGGGCTCGCTCGCCGGGGAGGGCGGGGTGTCGAGCCTCGTGTACGCCCAGCTCATCCAGGTGCTCCCGATCAGCCTGTTCGGGACCTCGGTCGCGGCCGTCTCACTCCCGGAGCTCTCGCGCGACGCGGTCGGCTCCATGCCGAACGACCAGCTGCGGGCCCGGATCGCGCTGGGGTTCCGACGGATCGTGTTCTTCGTTCTGCCGTCGTCCTTCGCATTCGTGGCGCTGGGGCCGGTGCTGGTGGCGGCGCTGTTCCAGACGGGCCGGTTCGGACAGGGCGACACGCTCACGGTGGGCGGCGTCTTGGCCGCGTACGGGGTGGGCCTGTTGGGACAGGCAACGGTGAAGCTCTTCGCCTCCGGGTTCTACGCGCTCCGCGATACGCGGACGCCCGTGAAGATCGCGTCGTTCTCGCTGCTCTTGTCGAGCGCCCTCGGCTACCTGTTGATGCGCCGCTACGGCCCGGCGGGCATCGCGCTCGGCTCCTCGCTCGGCGCGTGGGTGAATGTGGTGCTGCACGTGCGTGACCTCAACCGTCGAGTCGGGCGAGTGCTCGCGTTCGCAGAGTGGCGGGCATTCGCCGCCGCGCTGCTCGGCAGCGCGGTCGGGGCGGGGGCCGCCGTCGGCTCGGCGAGCCTCGCCATGGCCCTCGGGCCGGTGCCGCGTGGGATTGTCGTGCTTGGTATCTTTGGGATGGTGTACGCCGCGCTCACCATCGCCCTCAAGCACCCCGACGCCGTCCGCTCATGGCAATCCCTGACCGCCTGGCGCGCCAGCTAGAGACCCTTCCCGACCAGGCCGGCGTCTACCTCTGGAAGAACGCCGCGGACGAAGTGCTCTACGTCGGCAAGGCCAAGAGCCTGCGCCAGCGGGTGCCCAGCTACTTCGGACCGGATTACACGGACAGCGCCTACCACGCCGCGCTGGTTCGTCAAATCACCGACCTCGAGACGATCATCGTTCCGAACGAGGCCCAGGCGCTGCTGCTCGAGAACAACCTGATCAAGGAGCACAAGCCTCGGTTCAACGTCCGCCTCACGGACGATAAGAGCTACCCGCACATCGCCGTGACGTTGGGCGAGCCGTTCCCGCGCGTCCTCGTAGTGCGGCGGGTGAGCATCGAGGGGGCGCGCTACTTCGGGCCCTACACCGACGTCGGCACGCTGCGCCAGACCTTGAGGATCATCCGGCGCATCTTCACCGTGCGCTCCTGTCACTGGGACCTGCCGCGCGAGGCTCCCGACCGGCCGTGCCTCGACTACCACATCGAGCGCTGCCGCGCACCGTGCGTCGGCTACCAGAGCCAGGACGACTATCGCCGTATGATCGAGGACGTGGTGCTCTTCCTCGAGGGCAAGACGCTCGACGTGCGCGCGCGGCTGCGGGAGCGCATGCTCGCGGCGAGCCGGCAGCTCGATTTCGAGCGCGCGGCGCAGCTGCGGGACGCCCTGGAGTGGCTCGACCAGCTGGAGCAGCCGCAAACGGTGGAGCTCGTGGGGGGCGGGGACGCCGATGCGATCGGGTTCGCGCGCGACGGGGACGACGCTTGCGGAGTGATCCTCCGCGTGCGCGGCGGGAGGCTCGTGGCGCGGGAGCACCGCTTCCTCGAGAACGTGGAGCACGAGACCGAGGGGTCGGTGCTCGCGGCCTTCCTCGTCCGGTTCTACCTGCCGCTCGAGCAGCGGGCCGCCCGCGTGCTCCTGCCGTTCCCGCCCGAGGATCTGGATTCCCTTCGCGAGCTCGCCCCCGACGGCGACTGGCTCGTCCCCCAGCGCGGTACGAACGTGAAGCTCGCCGAGCTGGCCGACCAGAACGCGCGACACCTCCTCGACAGCCTGAAGATCGAGAGCTTCGACATCGACGAGCGCGCCGCCGACCCGGTGTTCGCGCTGGGGCGCGATCTCGGCCTCGCCACCGTGCCGCGGGCGCTCGTGTGCGTGGACATCTCGACGAATCAGGGGCGCGACACCGTGGGCTCGCTCGTGTGGTTCGAGGCGGGGCGGCCCAAGAAGGCGGAGTACCGGCGCTTCAGGATCACGGGGGCGCCGCAAGACGACTTCGCCGCGGTGCGGGAGGTGGTCACCCGCTATCTGACGCGGCGGCGGGGCGAGGACAAAGCCCTCCCCGATCTGATCGTGATCGACGGCGGCAAGGGCCAGCTGGCCGCGGCGCTCGAGGCGGCGCGGGCGCTGGGCCTCGAGACTTTGCCCATCGTGAGCCTGGCCAAGCGGGAGGAAGAGGTGTTCCTCCCCACCCAGGCCGAGCCGCTGCGGTTGTCGCGCCGCAGCCCCTCGCTCAAGCTGCTGCAGCGGGCCCGCGACGAAGCGCACCGCTTCGCCGTGAGCTACAGCCGCAAGCGGCGCGCCCAGCGTACCATCACCTCCGAGCTGCTGGCGGTGCCCGGCATCGGCCCGGCGCGGCGCCGCGCGCTGCTCGAGCGCTTCGGCTCGCTCGCCGGCGTCAAGACCGCCACACCGGCCGAGATCGCGGCCCTGCCCGGGTTTTCCACGAGGCTCGCCGAGCGGGTCCTCGACCGCTTGAAGGCGCGGGTGTGACGCTTCCCTGGACCCTGCAGTGCGCGAACTGCGGCGCCACGCGCGACGCCGCCGGCCTCCCCGGCGTGTGCGAGCGCTGCGGGCAGCCATACCTCGTCCGTTACGACTCGGCGCCCGGCGCGGATGCCAAGGCCCGGCTACGCGAGCGTGGCTGGACCATGTGGCGCTATCGCGAGTGGCTGCCGCTCGCGGACGGAGAAGCGCCCGTGTCGCTGGGGGAAGGCGGCACGCCGCTCGTGGAGCTGCGGCGGCTCGGTGCGAAGTACGGTCTGCGGGAGCTCGCCCTCAAGGACGAGGGCACCAACCCGACGGGCTCCTTCAAGGCGCGCGGTCTCTCGGCGGCGGTCACGCGCGCCGTGAGAGGCGGGGCCCAGCGCCTCGTCGTCCCGACCGCCGGCAACGCAGGCATCGCCCTCGCAGCCTATGCGGCACGCGCGGGCGCAAGCGCGCGAGTGTACGCGCCCGAAAGCACGCCGCCGACGATTCTCGCCCAGATCCGCGCGTTCGGCGCCGAGCTGCTGCTCGTGGACGGCCACATCGGTGACTGCGGCACGCAGGCGCGCGCCTACGCGGCCGAGGTGGGCGCCGTGGACGTGTCGACCCTGCGCGAGCCCTACCGCATCGAGGGCAAGAAGACGCTTGGCCTCGAGCTGGCGGAGCAGGGTGGCTGGACGCTGCCCGACGCGATCGTCTATCCGACGGGCGGTGGGACGGGGCTGATCGGGATGTGGAAGGCGTTCCGCGAGCTGCAGGCGGCGGGCTGGGTACAGGGGAAGGCGCCGCGCCTGTACAGCGTGCAGTCGAGCGGCTGCGCCCCCGTGGTGCGGGCGTTCGAGTCCGGCGCGGAGCGCTGCGAGGCGTGGCCCGCCCCGCGCACCGTGGCGGCCGGTTTACGAGTTCCGGCGCCGTTCGGCGACCGGCTGATGCTTGGGGCGCTGCGCGAGAGCGGGGGCGGCGTGGCGGCTGTGAGCGAGTCCGAGCTCGTGGCCGCGGCGCGCGAGCTCCAGACCGTCGAGGGCGTGGACGCTTCGCCGGAGGGAGGCGCGTCGCTCGCGGGGGCGCTCGCCCTCAAGGCCCGGGGTGCGATCGAGCCGGGGGAGCGGGTGGTGATCTTCAGCACCGGCGCCGGGTGGCTCTATCGGGCCTAACCCGTTTATATTTGGGCACTTCGCACTATGCGCATCGCCATCTTCGATCCGTCAGCCGGCGTCAGCGGCGATATGACCCTGGGCGCGCTCCTGTCCGTCGGCGCCCCCGCTTCCTGGCTCGAGCAGCTCCCGGCACGCCTCGGTCTGGCGGGCGTCGGCGTCACGATTCGGGAGACCAGTCGGTGCGGCGTGGCTGCGAAGCAGGTCGAGTTCTCGATCCCGCCCCAGCCCCACGGGCGCCACGTCGGCGAGCTGGTGCGGCTGGTCGAGCGCTGCCCCCTGTCCGATTGGGTGAAGCAGCGTGCCGTCCGCGCGTTCCGGCTGATCGGCGAAGCCGAGGGCCGGGTGCACGGACTCGCCCCCGAAAAGGTCCATCTGCACGAAGTGGGTGCCGTGGACGCCGTGCTCGACGTGGTGGGCGCGATCGAGGGGTTCGAGCGCCTCGGGGTCGAGGCGATCTACAACCTCCCAGTCGCGGTCGGGAACGGGTGGGTGGAGGCCGCGCATGGCCGTCTTGCGGTGCCGGCCCCGGCGACGGCGCTCCTGCTCGAAGGGCTTGAGATCGCGACCGGCGGGCCCGTCGAGGGGGAAGCGACGACGCCGACCGGAGCGGCGCTCGTCCGGGTGCTGTCGGCGGGCGCGCCTCCGGCGCGGTGGCGCTTGGTGCAGAGCGGCTGGGGGGCCGGGCAGCGCGACCCGAAGGGTTACGCCAACGCGCTGCGCCTCCTCATCGCCGAGCAGGCGGCGGAGGTAGCCCGGGTGGTGCTCATTGCCGCCGACGTGGACGACATGAGCCCGGAGTACGTCGAGCCGCTGCGCCAGGCGCTCGCCACGGCGGGCGCCCTGGACGTGCAGACCTGGCCGGTGCAGATGAAGAAGGGACGGGCGGGATTCCGCATCGAGGCGGTGGTGTCCGAGGCGCTGGCCGACGCGGTGACGGTGGCGCTCTTCCGCCACAGCACCACGGCGGGCGTGCGGCGCTGGGTGGCGGAGCGGGCCACGCTGCCGCGCCGTCAGGTCACGGTGCAGCTCGCACCCGAGGTGTCGGTGCGGGTAAAGGTGCTAGAGCAGCCCGACGCCGAGGGCGTGCGGGTGAAGCCGGAGTACGAAGATGTGCTGGCGGCGGCGCAGGCCCTGGGGCGACCGCCGCTCGAAGTGGCGCGGGCGGCGCAACGGGACGCCGAAGCGCTCGTTTCCAAATCCAAGGAGTGAGCATGACCGTGAGGCAAGCCGTCGGGCTCATCGTGTCGCTGCTCGCCGCGCCACTCGGGCGCGCCGCCGGGCAGGGTCAGGTGATTCAAAAGTGCGAGATCAGGCCGGGGCACCAGCTGGTGAACAGCGGCGCCCTCTATCTGAAGAGCGCGAGCGACACCAAGTTCGAAGACCAGCGGCAGAAGGATCTCAAGGACGCCTACCGCGTCCTCACCCAGGCGGTGACGACCGGGGGGCAGGAGAAGAACCCGGCAGCGTGGTACTACCTGGCCCGTTATTACGAGTTTCAGAACGACCTCGGGGGAGCCGACTCGACGTTTGCGAAGGCGCAGGAGCTCGCGCCGAAGTGCAAGGACGAGATTGAGTTGCGGCGCCGCGGGCTGTGGGTGCCCGTGTTCAACTCCGGCATCCAGGCGTGGCAGGCGGGGAACACCGATTCGGCGATAGCGAGCTTCCGGCGCGCCAACGCGATCTACACGGGCGAACCGGCTGGCTTCATCTACATTGCGACGTTGCTCTCCGGGGCGGGGCAGCCCGACTCGGCGGTGAAGTATTTCAAGCTGGCCGTCCGCTACGCGGACGACCCCAAGTTCGCCAAGGAGAAGCGCGGCGCCATGTTGGACCTCGCGCGGGTGTATCACGGCGCGGGGCGGCTCGATGATGCCGTGGCGGCCTACAAAGAATACCTCGCCGCCCACCCCAACGATGTGCAGGCGATGGCGGGACTCGCGGCGGCGTACTCACGCCAGGACAAGAAGGACGAGGCGATGACGATGTTCGCCCAAGTCGTGGAGCACGCCGATTCCGCCGGTGCGAGTGACCTGTTCGCTACGGCTCAGACCATCCTGAGCGTCATCCCCCAGGCCCCCGACACGGCGCCGGTCGTGGGGCAGTGCAGGACGCAGGCCCGGAAGAACCGTGCGCTCACCGCGCGCCAGATCGCGGTGCGCTGCGATTCGGCGGCGATGAAGGTGCTGCACGACTACGACGCGTCGATCCTGCCCCAGTATCGCGTCACGGCGCACCTGTACGAGGCCGGGTTGGCGAAGAGCCCCTACGACCACGAAGCACTTTTCGGGCTGTCGGCGCTGTACTACATCATGGGAGACAGCGCGCACGCGCTGCCCGTGGCGACGCGGCTGTACGGCCTCGATCCCCTGAACCGGTCCGTGCTGGTGAAGATCGCCGGCGCCTACCAGCTTCGGAACAAGGGCGACTCGGCCCTCTACTACCTGCAGCAGGGCGAGCTGATCCCGATCGAGGTCACGGTGGGCACATTCACCACGGACGAGAAGGGCGCGAGCGTCACAGGGCTGGTCACGAACATTCGCAAGAAGGCGAACGACCCCTTCAAGCTGGGCTTCGAGCTGTTGAACGCGCAGGGCAGTGTGGTCGTGACGCAGAGCGTGGACGTGCCGGCGCTCCAGCCCGGTACGAATCAGCAGTTCAGCTTCAAGGCCGCGGGGCCGGGGATCGTGGCGTGGAGGTACAAGAAGGCGTAGAAACGGCCGTCGCTCACCAGCGACGGCCGTTGATTTTTCGCGTGTCGAGCCGGGCCTACTGGCGGCGGTGCAGACGGGCGTTCAGTTCCGCCCGCGCCTGCCGTCGCAAGTCCGCCCACACCCGCGCCGCGTTCTGCGCGCTCGCGACCAAGCCGGCCGCTGTCGCCGTGGGGCTGCTGTTGGGTGGATTGTTCGCCCCGCCCCAGGTGTAGAGCGGCAACTGCAGCGCGATCAACTGCTTCGCCGGCACCGGCATCTCGTGTGGCGTGAGCGGCTCCAGGTTGTCAATCCGCCGCTGGTTGAAATACGGCGCAATGTTCGAGCCCGGCAGCTCGACATCCTGCTCGTACTGGAGGTCAGCGAGGGTCCCGGTAGAGGGCGGGAGGCTGCCTCGCGGACGCCCCAGGCGATCCGGGCCAACCCGGGTATAGTTGATGAGTGTGGCCGCCGTCGCGGCATCGGGAGCTGCTCGGCGAATGAGAGCTTCCGCCCAAATCAGGTCGTTTTCGGCCGCAAGCACGACCGGGGCGTCTCCCACTCCGGCTGCGTCCCCCTGCGGATCGTCGCCGCACGTGGCAAGGCTGTCATAACGCACCTGTCCGATAGCGCTCTGGTGCCACAACCCGCGCGACCTGTTCTGAATCTCCTGGTGGAAACTCCAGACGTAGTCGTAGCCGCCGTTGCCGGTCAAATCTGGGTTCACCTCGATGAGGTCCGCGTACGCCGGACCCGCTCTGTCCGACCGTAAGGTGCCGTCGCCCAGGCGGTGGTCCGCCGAATTGGGCGGGGAGTTAGCAGCGAGATTCCAGGGGTCCGGCTGGGTCGCGGGATCCATGAGGTGCGCCACGCGGCTGTGGACCCGCATAATAGTCATGTCGTTGGTCCAGGCCTTGAAGAAGTCGCACCAGGCGATGCACCCGTCCTGATGGAAGACCCAGTCGAACGGCGCCCCGCCCGTCGGGGAGCTGATGCCCTTGGAGGCGTAGCTCGCCACCTTGGTCCAGTCCACCTGGCCACCTGCTGAGACATCCGCGTTCTCTGCCGCGTCGCGCGGGAAGTACGCCAGTAGCCGCGCGGCCATCGTGTTCGCGATTTGCGCGATCTTCACGTTGTCGTAAGTTACGCCCGGACCCCCGAAGAAGCTCCCCGGGACGGTAAATGTGTTCGGGGTCGCCTTCGCAATAACCGCGTTGAACTTCGTGAGCGCCGCGTCGCGGACCTGCGTGCGGGTGAAGAGGGTCAGCGCGCTGACGTCGCTGTTCTCGTCGACGATGAAGCCCTTGTCGTAGTTCAGCGCGATGTCGCTCAAGGACAACGCCTGCACCAGCGGCACCATGGTCTCCACCATGTTCGTCGTGCTGGGGTTCGTGATGACCACGCCATTCGTCCCAATGGCCCTGAGGAGGTCGTTGGCCGAGGACAGGGCTGCGTAGTACCCGTACCAGAACCATTCGATCTGGGCGCGTTGCGCCACGGCCGGATCGTTCTGCCACTCGGTCCGCGGGTAGGGGGCGCCCTCGCTCGAGCCCCCGCATGAGCCAACGGGGTAACCGGGAAACGCAAAGTTGGTACACCCGGTATAGAACCGGATGTTGAAGTTGTTCCACGCCGCGACGTGGCTCTTCGCCATGACGCTCAGCGTGAGACCGGCGTACGCGTCAGTCACGCCGGCCCCCCCCTGCGACGTGTTATACCAGGTCTGCATCGCCCCTACGGCGAGGGCCAGGATTGCCCCATCCTCAATTCGGAAGGTGATCGGCAGCGTTTGTCCATTGACGACGGGGACGAACTCCGCGGTGTTGACGCTCTTGCGCTCACGCCCGGTAGCGACGACGTCGACGTCCGCGTGTCCCAGCTCGGTGCTGCCGAACAGCACCCGTATGCGGTAGGTCTTCGCCGGATCGAGGCGGAATTGACTCGTCTTCCAGCTGACGATGTACTGCTCATTTTCTGTGTCGACCCGCACGGTCTCAGACCCAGTGCCCGTGTTGGTGCTGAAGGTGGCAATCAGCGCATCGCACGCAGTGCCGTTCCACACACAGATCTCGACTTCCAGTGTCAGA